>JBEKXD010000027.1:0-81715 GCA_049512415.1 Polyangiaceae bacterium | reverse complement strand
GCCGCTCGAACTGGAGATGCCGCTCGAACTGGAGATGCCGCTCGAACTGGAGGTGCCGCTCGAACTGGAGGTGCCGCTCGAAGAGCCACCGCCGCTCGAACCGGCCTTGCCACCGGAACCGCTGCTCGAAGCGGAACCGCTGCTCGAACTCGAGCCGGAGCTCGAACCGGTACCGCTGGAACTGGAGCCCGAACTGGAGCTGGAGCTCGCGGTCGAGCCGGAGCTCGAACCGGAACCGCTACTGCTTGCCCCTGGGCTCGCATCGGACGAGGTCTCCGTCGAGCTGTTGTCGGAGCCGCAAGCGCAGAGAGCCGCTGGGGTCGCGGCGATGACCAAAAGTGTGTGAAAAAGTGTCCGAGCGCGCATGTAAGAATCTCCTTGGTTATCAAAGCACAAGAGAGCAACCGAACATCTCTTGAACGGGACCTATCGAATCGTCACTCGATAGTATGCCTCGTCGTCCGTCCGCCGGACAGTGAGATCGATCCAAACTTCGACAATTGGCGTGCTCAGCAAGCCTTTGCCGGACCTATTCGATTGGATACAAGTTTGCAGTTTCACTGTGTGGTGAAACCATGGATATTTGTGACACGGACCGAATGCGCCACAATCATGCATGATGCCGGGCGCCGTGCCAGGACGCGCGGCCGACTCGGCATCGCCCACGACTCGGCCCTTCGCGGTCAACCCGCCTCGTCTGGGCGCGCTCGGCGTGCAGGTCCTGCCCCTTCAGACGGTGTGACCAAGCCGCCAACCGGCCCGAGGGCTGCCAAAGCCGGGACCCTGGGAGCCGCCCACCGCGCGCGCCGAGGTCGACGCCCCCGCAGCACACGCTCGGGGGCCTGGTCGAATCCGATGTCGAGGCCCTGTGTCTCGAAACGCCTTACGGAGTCGTAACGCTGAAGTTGTCGAACTGGGCATTGTTCCACTGGCTCGTCGACAGACCTGCGTTGCCCGTGGCGTACGTGCTATCGGTGATGGTCGCGAGGGGGGTGCCGTCGAGCGCCGCGACGATCTTTCCCGCATTGAAGTCTAGCGAGAGAGTATGCCACGTACCGGTTCCGAACGTAGTCGTGCCCGAGGCCAACGTCGTGTTGCTCATCGTCTTCGCGTTGTCGTTCCCCGATTGAGTGGCCAACGTCCACGCGCCCGTGTCGGTGATGATGAGGTGGTAGCCTTCGACGGCGCCGGCAAACTCGAGCTGCTGGCTGATGCGCCCAATCAGGTCGACCGAACCCGCCGCCTGCAGAAGGGCGTCGACGGAAACCTTGTAGTTGGTCCAACCTGGGTCGCCCACGATAGTGACGGGATTGAGCGTTGTCGGCAGCCCCCCCCAGGGGACGGGAGCCGCAACAATCTCCTGCTGGAGGCACTGGCCGGTCCGGCCCCCAACGCAGTTCTCGACCTCGAATGCCCCCTCGACCGTCGAGAAGTATTTCGGAATGTTGGGCATCGCGTCGACCGTGTAACTCTCGAAGTTGTCTGTGTAGGGGATACCCATCGCGGCCGATGCAGGCGGCGTCGTCGAGCCCTTGGCTTGTCCGGTCGTGGACGTGAAGGTGTAGATGTAGTTGGGTTGCGCGGTGAACGCGAAGGTGCACCCCGTCGGGGTGATGTCGGGCTGCTTCACGAACCAATCGGCCGAGGTACTCCCGCTGCCGAAGTTCGAGGCCCACACGTGCACGGGCCCTTGGAAGATGCCTCCCGTCTCGACGAACGTAAACGGTGTCGCAGAGGTGGCGTCCATCGTCTCGAGAATGACGCTCCAATCCTGGCCGTTCGGCGCCTTGAGCGACACGTAGCTCCCAACGCCGTTGACGTCGGCACTGCCCGTGTCGAGGTATTGCCACCCGGGCTGCACGAACTGCGTCGTATGCGCATTGGCCCAGATCGACTTGTCGACCACGTAGTTGCCAGACCAGGGCTGATTCGCCGCCATCAACCCGTCGACACCGCCGTAAGGCAGATTCGTGTACCACGCGCCGATGAGCGACCAGTTGATGCTCCCCGTGATCTTTGCCTGGATGTAATGGTTGTTGAGGTAGCGGGCCATCTCGACAGCGCCCGTATTGTAGGGCTGGGAGCCTTCCTCGCTTGCCCAGAGCGGCTTGCCCGTCGCAATGGCGTCGGCAGTACTCCCGCACTGGGATCCGGGCGGGTAGCCGCACGGGTAATGGGTCCCCAGAACGTCTACCGCAGCCGCGTAAGCCGGTGTGGTGTTGATCACTGGAGCCATCGCCCAACTGTCGAACGCATCCGTGGTGACGATCTTCGTCTTGAGCCCGGCGGCGGCGATCGCCGCCTGGAGAGCCTCAAAAAACGGGCCGTATCCGACGCCATCCTGCTCGTTGAGACCGCCGACGTAATCGATCGTGAGGCCATAGACGGATTGGGCGTTCGTGAGCCAATCCGTGATGTAGGGGATGTCGGCCGTGCTGTACCAGTTGTACGCGGTGGCGTAGCCGCCATTGACCCACCCTGGCGTTCCCCACTGCAGCGCGTAAAGCTTGATATTCGGATTTCGGGCCTTGGCCTGCTTCATCAGCCACCACTCGTATCCACGGTGGTAATTCGCATCGGTCGACGTGCGTTGGTGGCTCGCCTCGGCGCCGTTCGTCGTGTCGGTATCCGCTCCGATCTCGACTTTGAGGATCTGGAGCGAGGCGCCGTAATTGGGCTTGAACAGGTAGTCGAGGATTTCCCCCTGTTGTTGCGCCGGGTAGTCATAGAGCAGACGTGACGTCCCGCCTCCGCCGCTCAAGCCTCCGATGCAGTCGAACGTCCTTCCGGCGCTCGATCCGTCCACCTTGATGACGTTGGTGCCGGTGGCCGTGGTAGCCGTGCAAACCGGTCCGCCGTCGCTCTCCGGAGCTCCGTCGACCGAACCGCCATCGTTCGGGCCTCCGCTGCTGCTGCTCCCCGAACTCGAAGCGCTGGAGCCCGAGCTTCCGCCTGACGAAGACGATGTGCTGGAGGGCCCTCCCGACGACGAAGCCGAGCTGCCGGACGAAGCCGAGCTGCCGGACGAAGCCGAGCTGCCGGACGAAGCCGAGCTGCCGGACGAAGCCGAGCTGCCGGACGAAGCCGAGCTGCCGGACGACGTCGAGCTGCCGGACGACGTCGAGCTACCGGACGAAGCCGAGCTGCCGGACGACGTCGAGCTACCCGAAGAGCTGGACCCCGGCGCCCCACCCGTCGACGATGTGGAGCTGCACGCACAACCGGTCATCACGGCCCACACGCCCAGAGACCCGAGAACGAGGTTCCGCCCATCACTGCTGCTCATGTGCTCTCCAATCGGACATGGGGTCCTATTCCAATCAAGCGTCTGCTCAATGTACGATAAGGCCATGGATCGAGCGTCGGCGCAAGAGATAAATGGGCGCGACCCGCGGTTCATTATTGGCAATAGCCCTTCTACTAGAACCGGAGTGTGCATCGTCATATTCGTCACTTCGTCGCGTTCTTGCCAACGGGCAATAACGTTGCTTTCGCGTCCGCTGGCGTTCCAAGGGATCTCCAACCCACTGCGACGCTCCATCCGATCGGGGCGACCGTGCTCGATGCGTCGCGCTTTTCGAAAACGACGGGAAGCGCGTATGGGCGAGAAGAGTCCGCACGGCGCGACGTCAGGCGCTCGTGCGAACGACCAATACCGAGCAAGCCGCTGTGCGGACGATCTGTTCGGCCACGCTTCCGAGGAGGAGTCGCGCGAAGCCCGTCGATCCGTGCGAGCCGACGACGATCACCTGCGCGCCCATTCGATCGGCCTCTGCGACGATCGATTCGACGGCGGGGCCGTCGAGAATCTCCTCTTTGGCCATCACGCCCGCTTCCCGCATCATGCTGGCGAGCCGGTCGCGCGCGGCGTTGCGAAAACTCGCAGGATCGATCGGTGGCGGCGTTGCAAGCCCCATCGAGAGCAATGCCTCTATTTGCGGGAAATTCACAGCGTGCGCAACCGTCAACGCAACACCAAGCCGCCGCGCCTCCTCGACTGCGGCAGCGACGGCCGGCAGCGAAGCTTCGGAGAGATCGGTGGCCGCCAAGACGCCGCTGCGCGCTCTCGTCGCACGTGCGACGAGAGCTCGACAGTGCACGTGACGCACGACGCGCTCGGCGACATCGCTGAGCCCCTGCGGGATTTCCGAATGTCCGTGGCTCCCGACTACGACGACGTCCGCCCCCCAGGTTTCGGCACGCCGCACGATTTCTGCGTAGTCAGTCCCTTGCTCTATGAAGATCTCCGCGGCTCTTTCGGCAATGCGGGTAACCCTCTCCGTCACGACGTCTGCAACGCGAGCCGTGATCTGAGACTCGGCGAGCACCTCCCGCGCGTGCAGTTGAGGGAACAACATGCTGACGTCTTGAAGGAAGGGCACGACGTGTACGGCGGCCATCGCGCCGTCTGTCCCTGCGATCGCCGCCCCCTGTCGGATGGCTTCGTCGGCAGCGGCGCTCAGGTCGGTCGCAACGAGAACACGCATTTCACTCCTTTGCATGCCTACAAAGACCTATCGGTTCGAACAGGAGGTTTCAACCTCGAGTGGGCATCGTGCTCGGCGCGCGCCGTCGCTGTCGAGCCGGTTTCCGCGCGATTCATTATGCAGGTGTCGTGCCATGCGTGCGAGAGAGACCTCGCAAAGATTAGTTCTCCGCCGCTGGGCCATCGGCGCAGCAGCGGAATCCCTGCTGATAGAAGTAGAAGTCCTCGTTGTGAGCGCGGGTGGACGGGCGACAGCGCGCGCGCACCGGTCCCCAGTACCCTCCTTTGAGAATCGACCGGAACCCCTCAGACTGGACCGAACTCGTCCACTCATCGACGTTCCCCGTCATGTCGTAGACGCCAAACGGACTCCGACAAGCTGCCCTAGCCCCCGAAGCCTCCCCCTGCCACAGATAGTCGACCTCCATTTTGGCGAGTGTGCTGTCGCGCGCGCCGAGGCGAGCCGCATCAAAGATCTTCCACGGACGATCGATGACGCAAGCCTGCTCGTCTCGAAGATACCCGGTGGGGTAGGGGGCGGCCTCCTCGCCTTCGCACGCAAAGGTCCATTCGTCTTCGGTGCAAAGGCGCTTGGCCTGCGATTCACATTCGCCTTTGGCCTCGTACCATGTGACGGCGATGACCGGATAGGCCCCTTTGCGATTCGGGTGCTCGAAGCGGTCGATGCAGAAGTGCGCCGTTCGCGCGGGAAGGTCCCGCGAGAGCGCGAGCCACCTGTCCCTGTCGAATGAAGCGCACCGCTCGGGAAAATCTCGATTGAGCCAGCGAATGCACGTGCTGTCCTGCAGCCACTCGACGCTGCCGCGTTCGCTGTCGATCTTCATCGCGCCTTGCACCTCGACCATGCCTGGTGCGCAATTCTTCCGCGTACCCTCGGCCTCGTCGGTGATCGCAATGTCCTGGATCTCGGTCGACTCGATCTGCCAGCTTTTGCCTTCGATGAGCACCCACGGATGGGAAAGTGTCGGCTCGCCGATCATCGATTCGAGCTCGAGATTGGATGCACCGCGATCATGGGCCAAGAGCAAGACTGCTCCAACGGCGGATGCGAGCCAGACGAGGCGTTGTACAAGTCTGCTCATGGGCATGCTGACAAGCTAACCATTGGACCTACGGGCGTGGCCTTCGCGAGGAGTGCGCTCAAATGGTCCCCATTCGCTCGATGAGCAGCGGCTCGACGGCTTCGCCGATGACCGCATCGAAATTCACGCACCGCAGCTCGGCACGCAAGGCGCGAATGACTCCGGCATGTGTGATCGCCAAGACAGTTGTCCCCGAACGTCGGACGACCGCGTGCCATTGTTGGACTCTCTGTAGAAAGTCGGTCAGCAGCTCGCCGCCGGGCGGTGCGGTTCGCCGCCAATCGAGCATCCACTGGGTGAACGCGGGTTCGCCCTGCAGCTCGGCATAGCTTCGACCTTCCCACGCTCCGAACGCGAGCTCGGACAGTCTAGGATCGATGACAAGGGGTGCCCCAAGCTCGTTTGCCACCCGTTCGGCGGGTCCGCGCGTCCGATGCCACGGTGAACTCCACACGACAAATCCGCCCCCTAGCTCCAACCTTCGGACCTGAATCAAGAGTCGCTTCGCGGCCTCGTCCACATCGACGACAGTCGGAACGTCGCTCTGGCCGTAGCACACGCCCCGAACGGCCGTTGGGGCGTGACGGGCGACCAGGATCGCACCTGCGCTCAGGATCGGCCCCATGCCATGACCATCAGCGCGCCGAGCTCCCCCACCTGCTCCGTGGTGCCAAGGAAGTCACCGGTGACGCCTCCCAGGCGTCGCCGATAAATCCCCGCCGTGATCACGGCCGCGGACGCTGTCGCGCCGACCAGTGCAAGCGCACGACCCAACGGTAGAACTCGACAGGAGACCAGGACCGACGTAATCGCAAGAGCCCAACCCGTTGCCACGACTGCCTGGGGCAAGCGAGCCTGGGCAACCGCCGCGCTGCGGCTTTGTCCTGATGGCGTCACGTAGGGCATCAGGGCCATCTGCCAGACCGGACCGACACGAGCGGTCGCCCCAACGAGCGGGAGCATCCACGTCGCGTCGCCCCCCAGGCGCACGACGAGCGCTGCGCGCAACACGAGGGAAAGGACAACAGCGCATGCCCCGAACGTTCCAATGCGGCTGTCTTTCAGGATGCGGAAGATGCCATCGCGGTCGAACGCTCCGCCGAGCGCGTCGGCCGTGTCGGCGAGTCCGTCTTCGTGCAGGGCGCCGGTCAAGGCCATCGCGACACCGACTGCAAGAACCGCCGCGGCTAGGTTTCCGGCCGGAAGACAGACGTGCGACACGAGACCCGCCGCCACGCCTACAACAGCCCCGACGAGCGGAAGGTGTGCCGAGCACCAGCGCCACTCGTCCGCGGTGTATGGGAGTCCACCGACAGGGATTCTCGTGAAAAATACGAATGCCGCCCGAGCCGAGCGAAGAAGCGTGCCCTGGGTCACGGGGTTGCGGTCCTCAGCGCGCCAGGCAACGTTTCGCCCTTGATGGCTACGGCAATGCCCGCAACCATCCATGTCACCGCGACGGCCTGCGCGGCGATCGCTTGATTCAGGAAACCATGAGTGTCGACGAACGCACGGCCCTCATGGGTGGACGCGTGGGGACCCGATCCGAGCTCGTTCGAAACGAGGATCCAGGTGGCGTCGACCAACATCAGACGCTCGAGCTCCATCCTGGCGAGGTCCCACGCAACGCTCGGGCGCCACGACGAATCGGCGAAGAGGTTCGTCAGCCAGAGCGTCACGCAATCGACGACGACGACGCGGCCTGCCAGCTCCGGGCGCGCGATGCTGCGCTCCTCTTCGATGGTCATCCACTCGGGGCCACGGTCGGAGCGGTGGCGGGCAATTCGGGCGGCGTGGTCCTCGTCCCACGCCCGCGACGTGGCGAGATACACGGGCGCGTTCGACAGCTCCAGAGCCACGCGCTGCGCGAATCGGCTCTTGCCGGAGCGCACGCCACCGAGCACGAGCGCCATCATTCGCCTGACTCTCCCTGCGTCGTAGTCTGTAGATCGACCGCTACCACGTGATCGACTCCGTCGACGTCGTCGCGCAGCCGCCGCACCGAAACCTGAAATACTGACCGGATGACCTCACTTTCCAACAGCCCGCGAGGAGGTCCCTCGGCCATCAGTCGGCCCGATTGCAGCACGGCAAGGCGATCAGCGTAACGGGCAGCCAGGTTCAAGTCGTGCAGCGCAATGATCGCGGCGCCTCCCCGACTGACGAACTGTCGGACGAATCGAAGGGTGGCCATCTGATGCACCAGGTCCAAATACGCAGTTGGCTCATCGAGCATCAGGATGCTCGTGCGCTGGGCGATGGCTCTGGCGAGATGGGCGCGTTGGAGTTCCCCGGTCGAGAGCGAGTCGAGGGTGCGCTGCTGCATCGCGAACAGGTTGGCATTCCGCAATGCGCTATCGATCGCATCTCGATCCAACGACGAGTGACCTTCGAAAGCAGCTTCGTACGGCAAGCGGCCGAGAGCCACGAGGTCGCGTACCCGCAGCTGGAAGTCGACTGGGCTTGCCAGGACGACGAGCGTGAGTATCCGTGCGCGTGTTCGAGGGTGCAACGACGCAAGCGGACGACCATCGATCCACACGGTCCCCGATGCGAGGCGCTCCGCGCCGAGCAGCGCCCGAAGCAGCGTGCTCTTCCCACTGCCGTTGGGACCGATCAAACAAAGCAATTCCCCGGCACGGACATCGAGGTCGACTCCATCGATCGCCACGAATTTCCCATAAGTGACGCGAACGCCGCGCGCCGACAGTCGCACCGTCATCGCTCCGCCGCCTGGTGAGTTCGCATCACGAGAAACAGAAAAAATGGGCTTCCGATGACGGCGGTCACGACTCCTAGGCGGAGTTCCTCTGGAGCAATCACGGTGCGAGCGAGGATGTCCGCGACGACCAGAAACGCACCGCCTCCGAAGAAGCACGCCGGAAGCAGCTCCGCATGATGCGCGCCCACCATCCTCCGGGCGACGTGGGGAACGAGAAGGCCGACGAACCCTATTGCGCCTCCCACCGCGACCGAAATCCCGGTCATCGCTGCGGTCGCCAACACCAGATGCAAGCGCACCCGTCGAGGATTCACGCCTACGGCCGCCGCCGTCACATCCCCCATCAACATCGCGTCGAGACTGCTGGCATGGCCGAGCAGCACGGCCGTGCCCCCAAGAATCGGCGCGGATGCCATGGCCACATGGTTCCATGTTCGTCCGTCCAGACCTCCGAGCAGCCACGCCAGGACTTGGCGCCCCACGTCGTAGTTTGCAAGCGCAAACGATATCGTGAGCGTCGTCCCCGCGGCCGCGAGATTGGCAAGAGCGAGGCCCGCGAGCAGCAACGATTGAGAATTCGAGGCGCGCCTGGCCCCGGTGAGCGCGACGAGCCCGAGAGTCACGGCAACGGATCCGAGGCAAGCGGCGGCCGGGACGGCGATGGGACTGCGCGCTGCCAGACCTCCGAAGATCGCGAGTACCGCGCCGAGCGCAGCCCCGTTCGAGACTCCGAGCACCCCGGGCTCCGCGAGGGCGTTGCGAAACAGGGCCTGAAGCGCGCCTCCGCTCGCGGCAAGCGCGCCCCCGACTAGGTACGCCGCTAGGGCTCGCGGCAGCCGCACCCGCCAGATCACGAGGGCTTCCCACCGAGGTGAGGCGCTCGGATGCAGGAGCGTCAGCACTGCATGCGTAAGCGGAATCCGTGCGGCTCCGACACACGCGGCGATCAAGATGGACAACAGCCCCGCTGCGACCACGAGTCCGTGCGCCACTCTGGAGTGCGAACGTTTCATGGCTCCTGACCGTCCACCACCTCGGCGATCGTCTCGAGGGCCGCGAACGCGTGGACCGACACGCTGTCGAGCCTCACCCGTGGAACTCCCACGACGCGTCCTGCTTGCACGGCCGGCACGAGCGACCACACGGGGTCCGTTGCGACGAGGTCGACCGCGCGAAATCGGACGGCGGGCTCGGCGCTAGGAACCAGGACTACGTCGGGCGCGAGCGCCAGCGCCGATTCCCCGACAATGGCCGCGTATCCTTTGAGACCGAGCTGCGCAGCTGCGTTGACGGCGCCGATCCGATGCAGGATGTCGTCGGTGAGCGTTCCCGCGCCGCGCGTGTACCCGTGGTCCCAAACCAGGATCCGGGCAGGGCGATCGGGGCGAGGCCTCGAGGCGACGCGAGCTTCGCGTGCGCGCATCGCGTCGATCAGCGTGTGGGCGCGGAGCGACTCGCCGACTGCCTCGCCCAGGGACGCCATCGCCGAGACGATGTCGTCGAGCGTCGCGAGTTCGCCGATTTGAATCACCGGGATTCCGGCAGCCTGCAGCAGCCCGATCGTCTCAATGCGTGTGTAGGCCGCCGCGACCACGAGGTCTGGGTCGAGGCGAAGGATGGATTCCGGGTCGTTCTCGGTCAGCCGCGCCGCGCCGACAGGGGCGCGCGACGCGCTGAGCGTCAGCGTCGGATTGTCGATGAAGCGCGTGAGTCCCACCACCCGATCGGGCGCTACGAGTTCGAGCAAGTCTTCGTCGGCGGACAGAGCCAGAGATACGATCCGCTGGGGTGGGGCGGCCAGCACCGCGGCGTGCCCGAACGCGCCGATCGCCGTCTTCGGAAAAGGTCCCGAGGCGACGCGCGAAATGGGAACCGTATTGAGGCCCAGGGCAGCCGACGGCACGGCGGCCGTCCACATCGGCGACGACAGCAAGGCCGCAAGCGCGAATCCGATGGCGCTCGGGCGCACGTTCAGTACCCTGAAAGTCCCACTGGGGGCAGGCCCGTATCGGGATCGACGTCAATGTCGGAAAGCGCCTGCAGCCCGCCGGCCGCGATCTGCCAGCGGTGCAAAAGACCGGTCTCGGAGTCTGCGAGCATGCAGACATTGCCGCAGCCGGGCGAGCAGCGCACGTCTCCGTAGACGACTCCCTCGCCCTGCCCGTTGGACCCCGGTTGAGCCGTCAAGAGGACCGTGGCTAGACCACTTGTGGTGTCGAGAGCAAACGCCTGGTTGTTGGTGCTGGCTCCGAGCGGCGTTTGGGTCTTTCCGACGATCACGGTTTCGCTCATCCAGCTGGCTTGGCTGTCTGGCGGCGAGCCTAGCTGATCCGACACCTTGAACTCTTGAAGGATCGTGGGTGGGCTGTTGGTCACATCGAGGATGGCGATCCCTGCCGAAGCAAGGTCCGACGGCGCTCCTGACGAATCGAGGGCGCCAACGCATGGAAGCGCCATGCGTGCGCCCGAAGGGGAGATCGCTGGACGACCGCAGTTCTTCAGGCCGGTCACGTGCATTTCCCAGGCAATGGCGTCGTTCGAAAGGCCCACGAGGGCGCTCTCTCCATAGGTGGAAAAGTCGTCTGAGATCCGCTGAAGAACGACGATGACGATTGCGCCCACGCGCACCATGCCCGAAGGTCGCGGAGGGAGACCCTCTTCCACCGGCATGGCAATACTGCCGATGATCGACGGATTGGGCATTTGCAAGCTCAGGACCAACACATCACTCCCGCTATCGAAGGCTTGAGCGCCCGGAGCTTCGTTGTCGCCGAAGCGGCTCACATATGCGTGCAGGGAATCGAGCTCCAGGTAATCCTGGGGATTGGACTCGAATCCGGTCCCGACCGGTAGCTGGGCAAGCACGTCGGCGCTCTGTGGATCGGCCCACGTGATCACGTTCGTCCCGTAGCTGTCGATGAGCACAACCCGACCGGACATCGGAGTGGTATTGGGCAGTGCGACGTCTCCCGACAAGGCGTAGGCAAGACCGCTCGCGGTCGTCGAGGCCGTCGACAGGAACGCGGGCGACAGGGGCGTCCCGTCGGGCGCCGCGAGGGCGATCTGAGTCGACGTGTAGTCGGTCAAAAGGATGGTCGTTCCCCGGTCGCACGCGGTCGCGCCATCGCCCGCAACGTTGGCATCGGGACCCGCATCGGGCAGAACGACTCCACCGGTCGTTTTCGGAATCGTCGGGGAGACGTTGCAGGAAGCGAGAGCGAAGACGGATACGGCGACTGCTGTATGAACGGAATTCATTCGATGACCTCCGCAGAGACGAAAAACGAGCGACCCGGAAGGGGAAAGCCCACGATGTCGAAGTGCGGGGTGTCGAGTAGATCGGCCGCCCGCACGCGAACGGCCCACGCGTCCCGGTGGAGGAACGCCGCGACCTCGAGTTCCACGCTCGTCTGATCGGGAATGACCGCAAGACCCGCGGCGTCCGCAAAGCGGCTCGATTCGTACAGACCTCGCAGCTCGGCGCGCACCCGGCTGAGCGGCTCAGCGCCGAGCACGGGACAGTCCACGGTCAGACGCGCGGCCCCGACGAGGCGCGACTGGAATGGCAAGATCGTGTTGACGAGACGGCTCGGCGTAGTGTTTCGCGGGTCGAGCAGGGTCGTCGTAACGTCCGTTCGAAGCCAAGGCAGAAGACCCGTCCCGACCTGGGCTTCGACACCGGATACGCGCGCGCTGTCGACGTTGAACGGCTCGACGTATCCTTCCGAGGAGCGCACGAAGGCCACCAAGTCGGTAGACCAGCGCGCGAACGCGTCGACCGTGCCCCAGGGCGCGAGCGTACGACCTCGCGCTCGCGGTCGCCAGCGAACCCCGACGTCCGCGGTGACGGCCGACTCCGGGACGAGGGCGGGGTTGCCGCGAACGATAACCGACATACCGTAAAGCTCCCCCAACGTGGGCGGGCGGAGATATCGACCGAAATTGGCGAACACCTCCCACTGCCGTTCGCTCCACATGGCGCCGACCCGGCCCGTCGGAGTCACGTCACCGCACGAGGCGGAGCCGCCCAGCTTGGCCGCGTTGCATTCGAGCGCTCCGAACGCCTGCATGGACAGATTGCTTGCGAGCCATTGACGGGCCGCCACGGCCACTCGGGATGCGAAGAGGTGCGCACTCTGCTCGGAGCCCTGGGCGTCCGAGCGCGCAAGCGTCTCTTCTTCCATGTCCACGGCTCCCTGCAAGGTCAAGTCGTCGGTCGGGTGCACCCGGAGCGCGATTCGCTGGTCCAACCGTGCCCCCGTCAGGGACAATCTCGTCGTGAGCAGTGCGAGCTCGCTCAGGGGATCCTCGTAGATGCTTCGCGCTATGGAGACGGAGGAGCGCGCCTCGAGTTGCGCCGATTCCGCAGCGTTCAGCGCAACGACCGCGCGCACGCCCGAGACCCAGCGATCGAACTGCCCGCGCGCTTCGCGCGTCGGAACGAGTGCAAGTGTGGGAACGCCCTGCTCGCGAGTCGTCGCGTTGGCGAAGGCGTCGATCGAGGTTCGAGTCCCGACGCGAAAGTGGCCGAGAATCCACCCGTCGTACGTCGTCGTGTCCGCGTTGCTCATGACGTCGACCGACGTCGGGCCGGGGGCGAGCAGCGTTCCGTGATCGTTGCGAAAAGGGTAGTCGTTGGTGGCGGCCTGCACGCCGAACCCGGCGAGCACGGCCGACCCTTGCTGCGCGACCGACGCAAAAGCCCACGTCTCGCGCGTGCCGAAGCTGCCGAGGGTGACCCCCGCCCCGGCCTCCGAGCGCCTCGGCCAGCGTGGTTCGAAAAAAATGGCCCCGCCGATGCCTAGACGGTCCGCTTCGATCGGCGCGCCCCCCCGATACACCTCGACGCGATTGACCAACCATAAGGGAATTCGCGACAGGTCCGCGGTGCCGGCCACGTCTTCGTTGAGGCTCACGCCCGCGAGATACACGGGTAGCTGGGCGGCGGTCGCACCACGAACGGACGCCGTGGCGGGAGCAGCCGCTCCACCGCTCTCACTGACCTGAATGCCCAGTTGCGTTCGCAACAGCTCGGCGGGACGCACGCCGGGCGAAGCCGTCTCATCGCGCGAGAGGACCGCGCCCGCTACCGTCGGGTCCTTGGGAGCGCGCAGCGGGTCGCCGGGCAGGCCGCGCACGACGACGTTGTCGGCCGAAGCGTTCGCATCCGACGCCGTGTCCGCCGGCGTTCCGGATCCGGACGGCTCAGAAGCTCTGGCGGCCGATGGCAGAATCCCTACGGCCACAGCACCGAGCGAAATTCGCTCGACCCACAACATCGCTTCGCCCGTTTCGCTTATGCAACGGCCCACCCTCGAGGCGCGTCGCTCGTCCAGTCGTTCGGCTTTCGCACGACGACGCCCGTCAGGTCTTCGGGCTCAAGGGCTAACGAGGCGAACCTCGAACCTACTCGTTGCCGCTTCCCGGCTCGACCATTCGAGCCAGTGCTTTCCGGGCAACATTCGTTCCCTTTAACCGCTGCGAGACAGCTCCGGATTCACACCGGATTCCCTAATGCGAGCCACGCGGCTCGCGACGGACGCACCTCCGCTTGTACCTACTTGTGAGGTTGCCGTCAACGCTTTGAGCTTGCATCGCTGACGCCGGCAGATTCGAACGTCGCCATTTCCCGAACGATTCGCTCAGCAGCGTCGACCAGGTGCAGTGCAAGCACGGCTCCGGTGCCTTCGCCAAGGCGCATGTCGAGCTGGAGCAGCGGGCGCAGACCGAGGTGCTCGAGAACGTATCGATGACCCCCTTCCGCACTCTGGTGACCGGCGAGAAAATAGCTCTTGCATGCGGGCGCGACGCGAGCCGCGATCAGGGCGGCCGCTCCGCTGATGAAGCCGTCGAGCATCACCGGCACGCGGCGACTGGCGGCTTCCAGCATCGCCCCTGCTAGGACCCCTATTTCGAAGCCACCGACTTTGGCAAGTGTGTCCAGCCCGTCCGTGCCGTCCGGTCGGTTTAGCGCAAGTGCTTGCTCGATAACCGCAACCTTCTGCACGCGGGCAGATTCTCCAAGTCCGGTGCCCGGTCCGGTGAGCTCGTCGACCGAGCGACCCGTTACAGCCGCAGCGATCGCGCTGCTCGCGGTCGTGTTGCCGATGCCCATGTCTCCGGTGGCGAGGATCTGACACCCGGCTGCATGCAGGCTGCGGAACACCTCGGACCCGGAGGTCAAGCAAGCCTCGGCCTGTGTCCGGGTCATGGCGGGCCCGGTGGTCATGTCCCGAGTCCCCGGCCCCTGCCGACAATCCCAGAATCCGCCGGCCGGCGCGAATGGCTCGCCGCGTACGCCGGCATCGACGACCACGACCTCGGCCCCCGCAAGACGCCCGAGCACGTTGACGGCGGCCCCACCCGCTCGGAAGTTTAGCACCATCTGACGCGTGACCTCCGACGGATAGAGGCTGACGCCGCGAGCGCTGACACCGTGGTCTGCGGCGGCCACCAGCACCGCCTTTCTTTGCATGGTCCAGTCCTCACGACCGGTCATGGCTGCAATGGCAACCGCGATCTCCTCGAGGCGTCCGAGAGATCCGAGCGGCTTCGTCTTCCGATCGAGCGTTTGCTGCATGCGCAGCGCGACCGATTCGTCTCGTCCCGGAATGGTGGGAATATAAAGCATTGGGGTCCTTGCCGGCGCGATGCGCAGCCGCGACGTTTGCGGCACCGAGAGGGCTCGCAATGGACCGCATCCGCTCACGCCGTGTCAAGCCGACGGAACGAATCCCATGGCGTGGGCGCGCTGCGGGCTCGGCCTTGCCTCGTCAGCGTTCGGATCGGAGCTCCGCCTTGGCGACGTCGGCCTCGTGCGCAGGGGCGCTTGCAGGGTTGCACATGGCCGCCACCTTTTGCTCGAACCATCGGTCGGCACCAACGAGCACGAGGCCTGTAGCACCGTCGGCGAGGCCGTACCCCAAGCCGATCCAACCCAGGTCCATGAGCACGGCTCCGTCCTGGTGCCCATTGCGCTTGGTGTACTCCGCACGAAGCATCGTGGTCCCTCCGCGCGCCGTGAGCGAGCAGATCTCGACGGATGAAGGAGATATCCGCAGCTCTGCGTCCGCATCGAGCGCGGGCATTCGAAAGATGTTGGCAGCCCAGACGGGAACTCCTGCGTTCTGCGAAAAAAGCACCGTGGCAGGCATCGCGTCCTTGGCTCGCACATGAACCATGGCGTCGACATAGACCCCTCCGCTCGTTCTCAGGGTGGCTTGCCGTAGCGTCACGTTGGCCCACCACGGACTGGCGGTCGGCACGGGGGTCCCCGTGCCAGCATTCGCGATCGCGAGCGCGCTTGCCGAGAAGTCGGTCGAGGCTCCGACACCGCTTCCACGTCGGGTGCGCACACTCAGATCGAGGTCTCCGAAGAGCTCCGTTGCGCCCGCGCGAGCCCGAAGCCCTTGCGCGACAACCCTGGCGGCGCCACGAAGACTGCCTGTGCCCAAGTCGAGTTCGGCTTGCATAGCGGCTCGGCCCTTTCCGTTCTCGATCGCGAATCCCGCGGGCAAGGGGAGCAGGTCGCGCAGCCCGCCGAGGTCAGCGAACTCTGCGCCGGGGAGATCGAGGGTGAGGCGCCCGCTCAAACCGGAAGGCGCGAGCGCGAAGCGCGGGGTGATGGCGCTGAGGGCGGGAACGACGAAAAGCACCGCTCCCGTGCGTGCGGACCGGACGGACACCGCGCGGAGAACCCCGCGGCTGCCGGAGAAGTCGAATGCTCGGCTTTCCCACGCACCGCGCCCAAGCTTGAAGTGCATGACCCCGGCGCCCTCGACCACGGCGGGTCCGAGCCGAGCCGTCACGTGGTCCGCCGAGAGGGTCGCCCTCCCTGAGCCCCACGCGCCGGCAAGCGACACATCGGTGAGCTGGGCGTCGCCGGCGATGTCGGCGGTCACTCGACCGTGGCTGTGCTCCACAATCAGACGCCGAGCCGACCATCGCAACGCGACGTTGCCGCGGCGTTCGGCGAACGATCCTTCGGCGTGGGCGTCCGCTGTGAGACTTCCCGATCGGAGGACGAAGGCCTTCGCGAGAGGCAGTTTCCAGACTCCGACGTCCTCGGCCACGGCGTCACCGACGACGAGACTGAAGCGAGCGTCGTCGAAGATATGGGCAAGGTGCAAGTGGTGGGTCGTCAGCCGCGCCTCGATCGACGCGGCGCGCGCCAGTTCCTCGCCGCTGTCTGACACGAGGAGATCCGAGACGAAGGCTTCTGCCGTCGCAACATCCGCGTCGATGCCCAGAGCCATGTTCATCGGCGCTTCGAGGGCCAAACCGCCGGCCTCGACCTCGCATTTCATCGTTTCGGTCCCGATGCGCGTACCGGGGACGATCATTCCGTGATCTACGGCCATGCGAGCCTCGAACGGCCCCTCGCATCTCTCGATCTCCATGCCGCTCGCGGGCATGAGCGCGCGCACCGCATGGGCGACGTCCACGTTGCCGCAGAGCGCCCCCGTGAACGAGACGCTATCGAAGGCGGCGAGTCCCCGCATCCTGCGAATGTCGAATGCTTGAACGGTCGCTCGAATCGAGCCGCGCAGCCCGCCGACGAGCGGACGATTTCCATAAGAGATTTCGACGCCGTTGGAGTCCACGGTCGCCGGTCCTATGTCGAGCCATCGCTGCGGCCGGAACAGCCACCGCCCACGGACGCGCGTATCCCCCTCCGATCGTACGGTGTGGATCCAGACCTCGCGCACGTGCTCCACATCGACGTCTTCGAGGTCCAGCGTCCACAGGTTGTATTGTGCGTCCGTCAGCGGAGGCGGCGCGGGCAGTTCGTCGTCCAAAAGAGGCGGATCGTCGAAGCCGTCAATCGAGGGCAGCGCGGAGATCACGTCTTCGGTCGCTTGCGCGCGCTTGAGTCGCAAGCGAGCCCGAACCGCCAGTCCGCTCGCTCGTACGCTGGTCGCCTGGAATGTGCGGTGGAAAAGGGCCATCATCGAGACATCCGCGTCGGCGTGGTCGAGCAAGACGCTCCACTCCAGGTCTCGTTCACGACCGCGTATTGACAGGCCGTCGACGTGAACACGGCCTGGCATGAGCGAGTATGCGTTCTCGTAGTCGAGCCGTAGCGCCGTGATGCTCCCGCTGAACGCGAAACCCAAGTTGGAGCCACTGATGGCGTTGCGAAGCAGACCGGTTCGCAGGGCCACGTTGGCCGCCAGCAGGTACGAAACGGTGACGATCGCCACACTGCCAAGGACGGCAGCGGCCCACCTTCGCCAGGGAACGCGCTTCAGGACGAAGAGCACGGGATTTCGTCGATCGCACGGATCGTGCCCTCGCGGATGCCCGTCTCGATCCCCGCGCGCATCCGGCCCGAAGGGCGCGCGTTTCGCTTAATGCTAATTCGTTCGGAAATTGCCCGAAGGCGGGCCGCCACGTTCCGTACGACGAACGCCGCAGCGTGGCGGTAGGCTCAGCCTCGCCCCTGAGTCGAGCCGCGGCACGCGTATTGCGGTGCTTCGGACCTCATGAACGGCACACAGACCGAAACACCCAGCAGATCAAACGACCAGCCCGCACACGTACCGGACGTCCGAGCGCAAGCGCAACCTCAGGATTTCGCTCGCAGGACGTTAACCACGATATCCCAATTTCCGGCGAACCTCGACGCCCAGATGAAGAGCCGGCCATACGCGGCGGTTGGCATTGCGCTCGCGGTGGGCACGGGCGCGGGAATCCTCTTCCGGTCGCGAATTCTTCGAACCGTAATTAGCAGTGCCGCTTCCTACGCGGTCATCGAGCTCGGGCGCGCGTATCTTCGGGAAACGTCGCCGGCAGTTCGGGGAGACCATAAGTCATAGACGCATCAGTCTCCGGGCGGCGACGCCAGTCACTGCCCTAAGGCTGCGCTGCATGCGCCCGGTCCAGTCTTGGCCTCTTCTTGCCGTACCCTGTACGCTGGACGCTGGAGCCGGAACCGATGAGTGCAGTTGCGGGCGCGTCAGGATTGACGAGCGAGCAAGCGCGGCGTCGCCTCGCCGCCGAAGGACCGAATGCCGTTCAGGAGGTCGGCCGAGAACCGATCCGGCGGGCTCTGACGAAGCTGTGGGCGCCCGTGCCGTGGATGCTCGAGGCCGCCGTCCTCCTGCAACTGGCGCTCGGGGAATACGTCGAAAGCGCGGCCATCGCACTTCTCCTTCTGCTCAATGCGGGCTTGGGATTCGTCCAGGAAGGTCGCGCTCAGGCGACTCTCGAAGCCTTGAAATCGCGGCTCGCCGTCACGGCGTCAACGCGGCGCGACGGCGTTTGGAAGGCGCTTGCGGCCCCAGAACTGGTCGTTGGCGACGTGGTCAAGCTCTCGCTCGGGGCGGTCGTCCCGGCCGACGTGCGGTTGATCGACGGGTCCGTGCTCGTGGATCAATCCCTGCTCACCGGCGAGTCGGTGCCGATCGACGCCGGACCTGGATTCGAGACGTACGCCGGCGCGCTCATCCGGCGGGGCGAGGCCATTGCCGAAGTCGTTGCGACCGGTGAGCGAACGAAATTCGGGCATGGCGCCGAGCTCATTCGCACCGCCCACGTCCAGAGCACCGAGCAGAAGGCAATTTTTCGAGTCGTGCGCAATCTCGCCGTCTTCAACGGCGGCGTGACGATTGTGATGATTGCCTACGCGGTGTATCTGGCCATGCCGATTGCGCAAATCGCGCCCCTAGCGCTCGTCGCGATCCTGGCGTCGATTCCCGTTGCGCTGCCGGCGATGTTTACGCTTGCCGCGACCGTCGGCGCTCGGGCCGTAGCTCGGCACGGCGTCTTGCCCACGCGCCTTTCGGCGCTCGACGAAGCGGCCGGAATGGACATTCTCTGCGCCGACAAGACGGGCACGCTCACACGAAACGAACTCGCGGTCAGCGCCTGTCGCGCACTGCCGGGGTTCGACGAGGCGCAAGTCCTGGCCATGGCGACGCTGGCCAGTTCCGACGGAGGCGCCGATCCCTTGGATGCCGCGATCCGTGCGGCGTCCGACCCGGCGCAGAATGCGCGTTGGAAGCTCGTCACCTTCACGCCTTTCGATCCAGCGAAGAAGATGTCGCAAGCTACCGCGCTCGACGCCCACGGCAAGCCAATGACGATTGTCAAAGGCGCCTTTGCCGTGGTGTCCGCGAGTGCCGAGTCCTCCCCTGCTACCGCGGCGATGGCGGAGCAACTCCAGGCCAAAGGGTTCCGCGTTCTTGCCGTCGCGGTTGGCGCGAGCGGTCCGCTGCGAATCGCGGGATTGATCGCGCTCAGCGACCCGCCTCGCGACGATTCGGCGGAGCTCGTCGGGGCATTGCACGGGCTCGGCGTGCGCACGGTGATGGTGACCGGGGATGCGGAGCGGACGGCGCGAGTCGTTGCGGACGCCGTCGGGATCAGCGGTCCGACCTGGGGAACCGTGCCCCTGCCACACGTCATTGGAGCCGAAGACTACGGCATCTTTGCAAGTGTATTGCCCGAGGACAAGTACGCACTCGTCCAGGCATTTCAGCGTGGCGGCCATGTCGTCGGCATGTGCGGCGACGGAGCCAATGACGCACCGGCGCTGCGCCAGGCACAGATGGGCATCGCAGTCTTCAGCGCGACCGATGTCGCAAAGTCTGCGGCCGGTATCGTGCTGACCGACCCCGGCCTCGGCGGCGTCGTCGCCGCCGTCAAGGAAGGGCGGACCACATTCCAGAGAATCCTCTCGTACACGTTTCGATCCCTCATCCACAAGATGGCCCAACCCCTCTTCTTGCTGGTCGGTCTGGTGATCTCGGGCACCGCCGTGCTGTCACCGCTTCAGATGGTCCTCATCATGGTGGCCGGTGACTTCCTCGCCCTGTCCTCGGCCACGGACCACGTTCGGCCGTCGGCGCTCCCGAATGTATGGCGAATCGGCAACCTCACAATCGCCGCGTTGGTCCTCGGGTTCTTCGACCTCGCATTCTGCGTCGCCAGCCTCGTGGTCGGGCGTTGGGCGTTCTCCCTCGACAGCAATTCCTTGCGGACGCTGACGGTCGTTACGCTCGTATACAGCGGCCAAGCCATCTTTTATGTCTCGCGCGAGCGCCGGCGCTTGTGGAGCTCACGGCCCGGGTCCTGGTTGATCGCGTCATCTGTCGTCGACATCACGCTCTTTGGCGCGCTAGCGACTCGAGGAATTCTCATGGCTGCCCTCCCCGTGGTCGCCGTGGCGTGCGTATTCGGCGCGGCCATCGTCCTCGCGGTGTGTCTGGATACGGTGAAAGTGACATTATTCCGGCGTCTCGCCATTGCCTGATCGCGAGCGCTGCGTTGCCTGGCAGCTCACCCCGCCACAGCCAACGACCCATTCGCGTCATGGGGCCACCCGGCTGGACGCTCAGGCCTTGTCGACGAGCGTCTGTAGCTGCGTCCACTCCTTGTCGAGGCGCGCCTTCTCTGCGTCCCACGTGAGCGCGGTCACGGCCTCCAGCCTCTTGAAATCGATCTGGAAGGCGTCGCGGTACGCGTGTATCTGTTTCAAGTTCGCGTCGAGCCCCGCACGGGATTTGCCGAAGGACTGCCGCGCCTTTCCCTCCAGGTCGTCCACCTTGTGGTCGAGGTCGACGAGATTCTCTGTCGTGGTGTGACGATAGTCTTCGCGCAGTTTCATGAAGCCCGCTTGAGCTTCGGCGACCTTCCTGTCCGCCTCCTGCTGCGCATCCCTCATCTTGTGTTCCGCCTCCTGGATGGCTGCGTCGATGGTGTTGTCAGCCTCGGTTCGAGCGCTGTTGACCTTCCGCTGTTCGTCCGAGGCCGTATTGCATGCGAAGGCGAGGGTCACGAGGAGAAGGGTAGCTGGGATCAACGAGCGAACCATGAATACCTCTTGGAGCGAAGCGCTGTCGCCAACGTGGCGTCCACGCGTCTCTTCCCGATGTAAACGCAAGCGGCATGCCGGGCGGAAAGGCGGGAACACAACACGATGCAGCGCACGTGGCCGGTTCGGTCGCGCGTGTGGAGTCGCGGAAAACTGGCAGGCGCAAGTGCACTTTGCGAATCCTCTCTCGCGGATACGGACGGAATCCGAGGCTCGGGCCACGGCGCGGCGCATGCATCCATGCACCGGGGTCCCCCATTTCCTGGAGGAAGTCGATGTTGATGGTCATTCTTGTCGTGTTTCTTCTGTTCGCACTCGCCGGAGGTGTCTGGGCGCACTCTAGCTACGGTTACGCGGGCTGGTCGCCGGCGGGGCTGATTCTGCTCGTTCTGGCGGTTCTATGGTTTACAGGAAACCTGCACATGCACACCTAGCTCGAGCCGAGCCGCCGGGGTCGCGAGCGGTCACCTTTCTTGGTTCCTCGGAGGAATGTCATGCCCAAATATGTGGCCGTTTGGCTCGATCACAGGGAAGCCCGCATTTTCCATATCGATCCTTACACGATCGATGAGAAGACGGTTCTGGCGCCCCTGCATAATATTCACCACAAACATCCGGTAGGACCGGAAGGGGTCCACGAGCATCCCGAGGACGCCAAGCGATTCTTTCATGAAGTCGCACAGGCACTCGACGGGGCTGGAGAGGTCCTCGTCCTGGGGCCCGGATCGGCTAAGCACGAACTGGTCAAGTACGTCCACGAGCACGACCGCGCTCTCGAGCCGAGAGTCGTGGGCGTCGAGACGGTGGACCACCCCACGGATCGCCAGCTCGCCGCGTTTGCAACGAAGTACTTCGTGCGGAGCGACCGCACGCAATGAGGAGCGCTGGGTCCACAGTTCGGTCCGAGGCCCGCGTCAGATCCACCTCCATCGCAGAAGTGTCATCTTGACCGTCTGCGTGAGCGCCACATAGCACACGAGCGTCAGGCCCAAGAGCGGCCAGTAGAGCAGTGGCAGAGTAGAGAGTCCGAGGTAGCGTCCCAACGGGGAAAAGGGGATAGCGACTCCAATCGCCATGATGAGAAGGCTCGTCAGTACCATGGTTCGAGACGGACGGCTCTGGAGGAAGGGGATCTTGTTCGTTCGGATGATGTGGATGATGAGCGTCTGAGTGAGGAGGCTCTCGACGAACCATCCGGTCTGAAAAAGGCTCTGGCTGTGCGCTGCAACGGCCGGTGTCGAGATATCCCGGCAGTGGAAGACGTAGAGCATGAGAAAGTACGTCGTGTAGTCGAAGAGAGACGAACAGGGGCCGATGAAGACGATGAACCGGGTGAGTTCTTTGAGGTCCCACGATCGCGGCATCTGGACTCGCTCGGGATCGACCGTGTCCGTGGGGACGGCGGTCTGACCGATGTCATAGAGGAGGTTATTCGTCAGGATTTGGATGGGTAGCATAGGCAGGTAGGGAAGAAAGAGACTCGCCCCGAGTACGCTGAACATCCCGCCGAAATTGCTCGAGGCGCCCATGCGCACGTATTTGATGATGTTGGCGAAGACCTTGCGTCCCTCGACGACGCCTTCGTCCAGCACGAGAAGCGACTTCTCGAGCAGAATCATGTCGGCCGATTCCTTGGCGATGTCGACGGCCGTATCCACGCTGATTCCCACGTCGGCCGCGTGGAGTGCAGGCGCGTCGTTGATACCGTCGCCCATGAAGCCGACCGTGTGTTTGCGCGATTGCAACGCTCGGATGACTCGCTGTTTGTGCGCGGGCGAGACTCGCGCGAAAAGTGTCGTCTCTTCGGCGGCGTCGGCGAGTTGGTCGTCGGTCAGGTTTTCGATGTCGTCGCCGAGCATCACCGTTTCGGTCGACAATCCAACTTCCTTGCACACTTTGCGGGCGACAACATCGTTATCCCCCGTCACGACCTTGACCGAGACGCCATGGCCTTGCAGTGCTTTGATCGCGGCCGCTGCGGTCTCCTTCGGCGGGTCGAGGAACGCCACGTAGCCTCGGAGCACGAGGTCACACTCGTCGGCCTTGCCGTAGGGGACTTCGGCCCCGGACGCAGTCGAATGCGGGGGGGCGTCTTTGGTGGCCAGCGCCAGGACGCGAAAGCCGTCGGCGCTCAAGCGCGCGTATTCCTGCTGCAGCTCGTCGATGCGCGCGCGGTCCATAGGCAACTGCGCGCCTTCGAGTTGGCAGTGCGTACACTTGGGGAAGATGGCTTCGGGTGCCCCCTTGGCAATGATCCGATCGTTTCCGTCGGGAGTGCGCACGACGACCGACATGATGCGCCGCTCGAAGTCGAAGGGGATCTCATCGACCTTGACGAGCTCCGGGATGCGAGCAGGCGCGTGGCTCTCCTCGTGCGCGAGCACGGCTCGGTCCAGGACGCTTCTTAGTCCCGTTTGGAAGTGACTATTGACGTACGCCAGGGCGAGAACATGGTCGTCGTCACGGAGCCGGACGTCGCAGTACCGCTCGAGGGTCACTCGGTCCATCGTCAGAGTCCCGGTCTTGTCAGTGCAGAGCACGTCCATCGCGCCGAGGTTCTGGATCGACTCGAGTCGCTTGACGATGACCTTCTTGCGGCCCAGTGCGACGGCGCCGGTCGACAGGCACACCGTCACAATCATGGGCAGCATCTCGGGTGTGAGGCCGACCGCCACGGCCAATGCGAAGAAGAATGCCTCCCCCCAGTGATGTCTCGTCAGGCCATTGACGACGAAGACCAGAGGAACCATTACGGCCATAAATCGCATCATGAGCCACGTGAAGCCCATGATTCCTCTGTCGAACGCCGTCGGCGGCGGTTGTTCTTGGATGGCCCCAGCCATGCCTCCGAGATACGTTTCCTTGCCGGTCACGACCACGACCGCGGTGGCCGATCCACTCTCGACGCTCGTCCCCAAGAACGCAATGCATGTCAAGTCGGCCAACGTCGTTGTGGCGAGACTCTTCTCCACTGCGAACTTCTCGACGGGAAAGCTCTCGCCGGTGAGCGATCCTTGGTTTACGAAGAGATCTTTGGCCTGAACAATTCTGATGTCCCCGGGGACCATGTCGCCTGCGGCGAGCTGAATCACGTCACCTGGAACCAAGTGCGACACGGGGATCTCGAGCGGATTGCCGTCGCGCCGAGCAGTGGCCGTGACCGAAATCATCGCCTTGAGCTTGGCCGCAGCGTTGTCGGCCCTGGCCTCTTGAATCAGCTTCAGGCCGACGCTAAGCAGGATCATGATGAGCATCACTGCGCCGGCGGGCGCATCTCCAGTCGCGAATGAAATCGCGGCGAGGACCGCCAGCAGGACGACGAGCGGGTTGAGTAGCGCGTGCCACAGCAGCGTCCAGACTCCGACTCGCTGGTCTTTGACCAGTACATTGGGGCCATGCTCGTCCAAACGGGCCGCGGCCTCGTCGGCGTGCAGGCCCTCGGGGCGCGTGTTCAGCAGCGCATAGAGTCCCGCGGTGTCTTTCGTCGCAGCCTCCGCCACGAATGGCGAGACGTGGATCGCTCGACGTTTGGCGCCGAGCAGATTCCTGGGAAGGACCGCGGAGTGGTTTGTGGCCATACGTGCCTCGAGGGATCGCTCAGAGCCGGTTGCGCGTCAAGGGGGCCGCAAGTCCGTCAATAGCTGTTATAGGTCTGCGCCACCTTCCCGCGGCGACCCATGCAGCAGCCAGCATGCATACGCATTTGGCGATTTGAGAGAGGAGGTTGCCGCCTTGCGACCCCCGTAGCCTTCGTGCGTCGAGTAGCTCCTCCTGTCACACGGCGTGCGCCGTCAACTGCCACGGGGCCGTGGACCCGAGCACGGAGCGGGCGTGTTCGACCACGTCGGCCGTGCCCCGCACGAGGACGAGGAATTTCCCGCCCTTCACGGCGAGCTCGTACTTGACCACGCTGTCTTTCGGGATCCCGATGCTCGTCAATGCAGCCCCGAGAACGCCCGCGGCCCCGCCCAAAGCCGCTACTTCGAGCGCACCGACGACCCAACCGACGAGGGGCCCCATGACTACGATCGGTCCGATGGTCGGAATGAAGAAGAAGGCGCTGCCGAACAGCATGCCCCAGAGGGTTCCCCAGAACGCACCGCGCGTTCCCCAGAACTTCATTCGGTCGCCCGCGGTATAAAACCCCAGCGCGTGTTCCTCGGTGTGGAAATCCTTACCGACTATCGACAGTCGCTTCATGTCGAGTCCTGCTTGCTGAAGCGCTTTGACGCCGGATTCCGCGTCAGCGTGTGAATCGTAGATCGCTACCACGGAGTGTTCCAGCGGGATTTGAGTCATGGCGTCTCCTTGCACTCTTCGCATTCTCGACGAGTGGGCACCTGGCGCAGCACGAAGCGTGCCGTTTGCCAGTGGGCTTCCGAGCTCGCTCAAGCTCGTGCAGCCTCACGCTCGCGTGAATCACCGCGTCCGCGCAAGAGAGGCCCAGGTACCGGGTCGTCGCGAAACGCCGCCGTGTGACCGGTCCGCGCGCTTCGCGGAGTGTGCGAAATCGGTCGATCAGGCCCGCGGCAAATCGATGGTAAAGACGCACCCGACGCCAGGCACGTCGCGCAGACGGATCTGGCCCCCGATCGCTTCGACACTCCTGCGGCTGATAGACAGGCCGAGACCCAGCCCCGTCCGGTCGTCCCCGCGCTTCTCGAACGGGAGAAAGAGCTCCTCTGCCTTTCCCGGAGCCAACCCACCGCATTCGTCCTCCACCGCGATGAGGACGCGATCCTTCGTCGCGGACGTATTCAGTGAAACTCGGCCGTTGGCGCGCGTGAACTTGAAGGCATTTTGCAAAATATTGACCACTGCTCCTGCGAGAAGCTGACGGTCAACCGCGACGTCGACACCAGGGAGCACAGGCGCAACGAAAAGGGCCACGCTCCGCGCGTTGGCTTCCATCGTCGCCCCGACCTCAATCTCTTCGATAAAGTCGTACATTGAGACCCGCTCGATGGCGAGGCTCGATGTTTCTAGCCGGACTCTGGCAATGGAGGAATCGATGAGCACCGACAGCCTCCTCAAGCTGCGGCCGAGCAGGGCCGCGGTGCTGCCGCCGATTCCGAAGTTTCCAGCCTTGAGACTCTGGAACGACAACATCGCCGCCCCGAGCGCGTTGCGGAGCTCGTGCGCAAGGCTCCCCAATCGCTCGGTTCCGGCGGCGGTGATCGCTTGCTCCCTCGTGCGCCCATGTTCGGAGACGGCGGCGGCGATGGCGTTGTCGAGGCACCCGTTGAACGTGTGAAACTCCTCGGCCGTAATCGGTGCCTTCATCTCGTCAGCCAGCTCGGTGACGGCCTGGCAGAGGCCACCATAGTCATGCACGACTTGGCCCACGGTGAAGCCCCTCTTGAGGAGACCGAGGCCGTGTTTGGCGGCACGCTCTGCGATGGCGTCGTTGTCACGGTTTGGCGATCGAAGGGTTTCAACGAGCTGATCCAGAAAGAGTGGAATCCCGCTTCCCAGTTCCTCGTCGGTCGCGCACGGCGCGACCCTGGCGGCGACCTTGGCGCGCGTTCGGGCGATGATGGCGGCTCTGTTGGCGAAAAGGAACTCGTGCAGCATGCCTACGCGGCCCACTTCCGAGGAGGCACTGTAAGCTCGATAGGTGCGTCCGTCCACGACCATCGGACGTTCGGCTGCATCCCTTTCAGCGCGGGACCGCAAGCATGGTTACCTTCGTGACAGGTCGCGAATGCGCGAATCGGTCGCGCTCAGTCGTACGCCTCTTCCACTCCGGCGGTGTCGCAGATGCGGGCGATGCGCTGTCGCAGCCATGCGTGCGCGCCGTCGTGGGTGCGGTCCGCCTTCCAGACTTGGGAGATGCGATAGGACGGAAGTGCGATCGGCGGCTCGACGATCCGCAGACGAGCCATACGCGCAAGAATACTCCCGGCTCGAGCGGGCATCGTCGCGACGAAGTCCGTGCGCTCCAGAACCCGAGGCGCGAGCAGAAAGTAGGGAACGCGCACAGTCACACGCCGATGCTTGCCAACGGCAGCGAGAGCGCGGTCGATCCGCAGATCAGGAGCCGGGTCGCTGGAGTGTGCGACGTCGAGGTGAGGGAGCTTCACATACGTTTCGAGCGTGAGCCTTCGGCCAACACGCTGATGGCTGGCGCGAACAACGCAGACCGCGGGGTCGTCGTAGAGCGCCTGTTGGTTGATGCCCGGAGGGACATCGTCGAACAGGCCCACACCGAGGTCGACATCTTCACTTAGGACCGAAGCGGCTGAGCGCTCGAGGAGCGGACGGAGCTCGAACTGGACGTTGGCGGCTTCGTGGCCGATCACGTGGAGCAGCTCGGGAACGAGAATCGTGCCGATCAGGTCCGAGCAGGCGACGACGAAATGCTGCGAGGAAGTCGCGGCGACGAAGGTCGGCGGCTCCTCGAAGACATCAGCCAGCGCGCGCGTCGCATTCGCCACGACGCCGACAAGCTGCTGAGCCCTGGGCGTGAGAACGTAGGCGCGGCCCCTCAGAACGAGCAGCGGGTCGCGAAAGTGCTCCCGCAAGCGCGCGAGGGCGTGGCTCACGGCCGGCTGGCCGACGCCGAGTCGCCTCGCCGCGCGCGTCACGCTCTTCTCCTGCAAGAGAGCATCGAGAGAGGAGAGAAGATTCGCGTCGATACCTGACAGTCTCATTGCGCCCCAAAGCTGAATTCTAGCGCACGCTTGCCCGAGCCCGCGCGCGATCTCCGCGGTTCAGCCATTTCGCCGTGCGGGCTCGCCTCAACGCAGCCGCAGCCGGAGGGGTCGCCGCAGCTCACCCCGCAACCTCACGCTCGTACGTTCTCAAGACGGCCAGCGCCAACGAAACGGCGACCGGTCCCAGGATCAGGCCGATGATGCCGAAGACGCTGACGCCACCGAATAGCCCGATGAACATGAAGACCGATGGAACGCCTTTTCCGCGCCCGACGAGCCGTGGACGAATCACGTAATCCGCTGCAATTCCAACCGTCATAGCGCTATAGATAAGTTCGATCAGTCCGGCCCCCGGGTGACCTCCGACCATGCGGGCGACTCCGATGGGCAGCCAGACGAGGATGGTTCCGACTCCCGGGACCAGCGACGCAACCGCGGTCAGGGCGCCGAAGAACGCCGGCTCTGGCACCCCCGTGATCCAATACCCGAGGCCAGCCAAGACGCCTTGGATGATGCCGGTCACGAGTGTTCCCAAGAGGACGTCACGGCCGACGCTTCGAAACTGTCCCAAAAGGGCACGCGTGTGGCGTCGCTCGAAGGGAAGCACCCGCTCGCTCCGGGTCACGATGTCGTCCCAGCCCCGAAGGACGTAGTAGGACGCAAGCGTCATGAAAAAGATCGTCAGGAGTCCGCTGACGGTCAGGCCTGCTACTTCAGCGGCAACGCCGGCCGCTCGTGATCCGAGGGAAATCGCCTCGCTCTCAAGGCGCTGGGAGACGTCGGCCACGTTGAGGTGTACCGCGGTGAGCCGCATCAGGGTGTGCTCGGCGAATACCCGTACCGCGCCGCCGGGCGCCAGATGCGCCCTAAGGACGGTCAGGAGGGCTAGGCCGCGCGTGACGAGGAGCGTCGTCGTCGCGACGACCGTCGACGAAACAACGACCGTCGAACCGAGGGCGCAGAGCAGCGCGGCGGCGGCCGAGTTCACCTTCCTTCTCAGAAACCACCCGTAGACGGGCTCCAAGGCGAACGCGAGAAGTGCCCCGAGAAACAGCCCGACCCCCACGGGCATTGCAAGGCGGACCAGGGCAGCCAAAGCGAGGAGCGCTAGGAGGCCGAAAGCCCGCCGCTCCTGGATGCGCGCCGGAGTAACAACCTCGACAGGCCCTTCCGATGGGGCGGGCGGGCGCGCGGGTGCGACGTCGGACGGATCCAGGGTGGACCTCACGGCGTCCTACTAGAGAAACGATACTCCGAAAGTGATCGTCGGGTACCCAATGCGCGCCACCAGCGAGACATTATCTCCCAGGTGAAGGCGTCCGCCAACGGCTAGTGTTGGAAGCAGGCCGAAGTCCGATGGCGCCGAGCACCCCGGTCCGTCGGTGGGGCCACATCCGTCGAAGAAGCCCTTGTAGACGAAGACTCCTGCCTCGCCAAAGACGCTCACCCGACGCGCGAGGAAGATGTTCCACTGCGCGGCGACCGGCAACATGAGATAATTGGCGCCGCAGTAGTCGCCGTAATAGCAGTTGTCGTAGTGGAGAATGTCTCCGCCGAAACTGATTGCCAGATTGTCGGGGATTCGCTTGAGAAGGCTGAGGACCACCGGAATCGACACCCTCAACCCGGCACCGAATCCCGTCGCGCCGTAGACATTCTCGGCCCCAAACACGGCGTGAGGCTCGATCTCAATCGGGTACGCGCTCGGTTCGTCGCGTTCGGAAAGAGAGGTTGGAGCCCGGTCCTGGGCCTTCGCTGAGATTGCGACGAAGGCCGTGGCGACCGAGAGACTGCCCAAGATGCTGCTGCGAATCCAACGACAGGATAAATGCGTCATGGGAAGCGCATCACGCAAGGAGCGAGCCACATATTGCGCCCCGCTGCCTGCGAGTCCGTCACTTCTGTACTGCGTCTTTGACCGCGCGCTTCATTTGCTCGGCCGCACCCTTCACCTCGCCCTTGAATTCATCCACTTTGCCGGCGCGCTCGAGCTTCTTGTTGCCGACCAGGATGCCTGCGGCCCGCTTGATCTTGCCCTTAACCTTATCGATGATCTCGCCCATTGGGTATGTTGCTCCTGTGCGTTGGGTCGATCGTTCGAGGCGGATACGCTCGGACGTCACGGTCAGGCGCTGCAAGTTCGGAGCCGCGGCCGGAACATTCTTGCCTCGATGTGGCGTGCCCGAAGCGAGCGCGCATAGCAGAGCGATGGCGCCAACCGACGAACCTCAGCCTCCTCGCGCGCCGGGCGTCGAGGCAAAACGCAAAGTCCATCCGCACGGTGCACACCGTCGTCGTGGGGGCACGCAGCGTACGGCTAGAAACGGCGCGCTGCGGACTCTTGGCATGATCGCTGCTCTGCGATCCGGGCGGATGCCCACGCGGGCGGAGGTAGCTCCGCTCGGCCGTCCCGCGATGGCTTGGAACCAGGACCGACGTAGGGTCGTGCTCCCATCCGTAATCCTCGGCGAGAAGGAATCCGTGAACCCAGTGGTTAGCTCATGGTGGTTAGTGTGGATGGGTTTCATGTTCTTGTGTCTCGCGCCTTCGCTTGCCTATGGGTGGGGCTACCGTGGATGGGGGCCGCCCTATCCGAGATACTTCCAGAGGCGTCGCGGACAACAAGCAGTGGCTGGCGGCGGCGCGACTTCCAAGCCTGGGGCGTGGGGGTGGGGCGGCGACTTCGTCTGGCTGTCACTGTTCGTCGGCGCGCTGTGGGCAGGGTCGGCGCTCTGGTGGGGCTGGTGAGTCCTCTCGTCGAAGCGTGACACGTGCCTCCTGCCCGGCCGGAGCAACACCGCGGCCTGCGTCTCGTCGTGGGCGGGGCCACGATCCTGTGGCGCGGCGTGAACGAGACGCGAGCGTTCGGACTGGCCGCGCAGATGGCTTTCTGGCTTTTCCTCGCGCTGCTGCCTTTGGCCGCCGTTGGGGGACTCGTCCTCGCGCGCATCGCCGTCGTGCGAGGAGACCTCGCTGCGACACTGCTCGGCTCGATGGCTCCCGCGGTGCGCGATCTGGTCGCAGCTCAACTCGGAAAAGTCGCACGATGGAACGGCGGCGCCGTGGCTCCGCTGGCCGTAGTCGTGTTCGTGTGGCTGGGTTCGAGTGGAATCCATGCCGTGTTCGATGCGCTGGAAGTCCCGAGCGGGGTCGAGCGCCCTTGGTGGAAAAAACGCCTCATGGCGCTGGGCGCCTGCGCCGTACTGTCCGTCGGCGCCGCAGTACTCGCCCTGCTGGGCACGGGTGTGGGGTGGCTCTTCCGCCTCCTCGGGACCGACCAGCCACACGCACTGTTGTCTTGGGAGGGCAGCCGACTCATGGCTCTCGCACGCGCCTCGCTTGGAGCGTTGACGGCGTTCGGGCTTGTCGTGGGCCTTTATGCGGCAGGCACACCCCGCACCAGCAAGAGGCACTCTGCGATCGTCCCCGGTGCAGTCCTCGCGGTCGCACTCCAAGCTACGAGCGGTCTCGCATATGGTCTCTACGTCCGCTTGGTCGGAACTGGCAATGCGTACCAGGCAGGCCTCGGGATCATCGGGGTGACCATGATGTCCCTGTATCTCTTGTGTTTGGCGCTTCTCATTGGCGCCGAGCTAAACTGGGTCCTTTCCGACCGGACGGCTTCGGGCGCCGCGGCCAGCCTTGGCGTTCCCTCCCACCCCACCGCGACTGTCCCCGCCGTGCCCCCAGCCGACGCCGTCACCGCTGCGATCGTCGGCACGCAGGCTACCCGCGACGAGCCCATGCGCGCACCGACCCGTCCCAGGCGATGGCCTCATTGCCGGCGAATGCGTGCCGCTCACACCCAATAACGTATTTCAGTCTTACGTTGATGTGCGAGGCGCTGGGGAGCACGGCGGCGCTCTCGGGCCGCGAGGAGCGGCTGACCATGGATCTGACCCGACTTTCGATTCTCGCCTTTGCCTTCTCGGCCGGTTGTGGCTCAACCTTGCAGGTCGGATTGGCCAACGCTCCCGGACTCGGAGGCACGACCCCCGAGAGCCGCGTGTCCGACGTGATCGCAAACGGCCAAGACGCCTGCGAGCGGAGCGGTTCGCGGCAGGGAGAAGTCCTCCGCGGCCAGATCCCGGCCTGTGGTCCGAGAACGAGTTTCGTGGCGAACTCGACCGACCTGGGGTCGACGCCGGCGACGGACTCGAGCTCAACGCAGTACCTTTCCGGAACATGTCCTAGTTTCGGGCGGAGCTCTGCCGCGACCGCGACGAGTCTGACTTCGATATCGCTGTGGCCGTCCTCGCGCCTCTGCCGAGCTACGTGGTGACCCGGCACGTCCTGGCGCGCGACTCCACCGCCGCGCGACGGGGGGCACCCTACCTCACGGCCTCGGTGCCCCGAACGCCCTCACGCGGGCTTGCGACCCAGGACGACGCGAACCAGAATCGCGATGGCAGCCAGGACCAGCAACAAATGGATGAGCCCTCCCATAAAGTGGAGTGCGAACCCGAGCATCCACAAGACGACCAAGAGTAGCGCAGCAGTCCAGAGAAGATTCAACATCGCCTGACCTCTCTTCGGCGCGTCCAGCTGCACGATTGAGGCCATCCACCGTGATGACGATTCGGTGAGTTCCCGCGGGCGTCCCGCCGGCTGCGTCGCCGAGGCGCCTCGGGCGCCTCGCCGTGAAAGGGCGCGCACCGTCCGGACGCATTCGCATTTTGCAAGGAGGCGCGAGTCAGCCCTGGCGTGACCCTTGGTCCCCATCCCAGGCTCGCGCACTGCCCCGCGCCGCGAAGAGACACGGGTGGGGACCGGGTACCCGGTCGGGCGCAGACCGCACCCTCGACGAAGCTGACGCACCCAGCGAAAGAGGTTGCTGCCCCTCTTGGATTGGAATGGGTCCTGGCTCCTCAATTGCAACGAGCTGCTGCACGATGCTGACCTACATACCGTCTCTGGCCGCGCTCCAGTCCGAGGACGAGGGACAACTCGCCGCGGAGCTTCGGCTCGCCCGTCTGCGAACCCAGGCGGCGGTCCTTCGAAGTCTCGCCGATTACATCGAACACCTGGCGCGACCTGAAGACTCAGACGGGCTTGGCGCTCAGACCATCGAAGAAATGGAGCGACTGGGCTCTCTACTCCTGCAATCGGCGGGACAAGCGCGAGGATCGCTCCACATCGAGGACGACAGCGGCGTGTTCACCGCCGCGTCCCGCGTTCCCTTCGACGGACGGACCGGCGGTGCCCGAGGAGCCCCGGACCCAGGGGCCGGACACCGAGCGGATTCTTCGTAGCGGATGATTTCGATCCGGGCCTTTGACGGCGGGACGGATGCACGCGCTCTGCAGGGCGCCCCACACGAAAGGAGAAACCAATGAAAGCCGTCGTTGTGATTGCCTATGGTGGCGTCGACAAGCTCGAGGTCCGAGAAGTGCCCGACGTCAAGGCGGGACCCAACGAGATTCGCGTGAGAATGGCCGGCGCGAGCATCAATCCCATCGATTGGAAACTCCGGAGCGGAGCTTATCACGCGATGATGCCGCTCACCTTCCCAGCCATCCTCGGAAGGGACGCGTCTGGAGTGGTCGTCGAGATTGGCTTCGGGGTGACTGCGTTCAAGCTCGGCGAGCGCGTGATGGGCCTGGTAAGGGGGGGCTACGCCGAATTCGTTGTCGCATCGACGGACGCTTGGACCGAAGTTCCGGCCAAGATGGACTTGGTCGATGCGGGAGCGCTTCCCCTCGTGCTGCTCACAGGTGCCCAGCTCGTGGACGAGGCGCTCGGCTCACACGCAGGCGACGTGGTGCTCGTCACTGGCGCCGTCGGAAGCGTCGGCCGAGCTGCTGTCTTTGAGGCCAAGGCGCGCGGCGCCGAGGTTTGGGCCGGCGTCCGACGAACGCAGGTGCGGAATGCGGAGAAGCTCGGCGCGGAGGGCGTCGTGGCACTCGATGACGAAGCCGAGATCGGCAAGCTCTCTCAGCTAGACAGCATCGCGGACACGGTCGGCGGCGAAACGATCCGGAGACTCATCGTCAAGGTGAGGCCGGGAGGTGTGATCGGAAGCGTCGTGGGCGAACCGATTGGAGCGAAGGAGCGAGGTCTCGTGGTCCGCGGGCTCTGGGCTCACACCGACTCCGCGCGCCTTGCGGAGCTCGCACAGGCAGTCGCGGACGGCGCACTTGTCATTCCTATCGCCAAGAGATTCCCTCTTTCGCAGGCGCGCGATGCGCAGGAGCTCGCGGAGAACGGCGCGGGGGGGAAGGTCATCCTGATGGGGTGAAGGACCGGGGTCCCCGCGTCTGCCTCAAGACGGTTCGACCATGCCGCGCGGCGGCCGCCCAAGCCGGCTGACGAGCGCGTCGTAGATCGCCAACTGGGCGCCGTCGGCGCCGAGCGGAATGCTGTCGTATCGAACGAAATAGAGCAAGTTCGTGTAGAAGCTGCTCCCCGGCGTCCCGGTCTTGGGGCCATGCGCGCCGAGTGACCACGCTTCTACCCAACTGGAGACGAGGGACGCGCCGCGCTGAAACGACTTCCATTCCTTCCAGCGCGCAATCCCGGCCTCTTGGCTCGAACGTCGTCTTGTGTCTTCCATGGTGTTCTCTTTTCGTCGGTAGGCCCCGCGCCCAGCCTCGCCACCCGCCATAGTGCGCCTCCCCATGCGGGAACGCCAGCTCGCCACCAGAAAGACGCCTATTTGTCGCAAGCATGGATTCTATCGAGCACTGCCATTTCCCGAGAACGCGCGAGGTGGCTCTCGCGTAGCGACTACCGAGCGAAGCCGGGGCAGCGTGCTTAAGCTTGGTTGGTGATGATGAGGATGAGGCAAGGCCGAAACAGCCCCGGCGCCCTTCGATTCGCCGAACGACGCCGACGCGAGGACGAGGCGCCGAGGCTCTGCGCGGAGGTCCCCGAGCTCCTGAGTCTCCAGCTCTCCATCGAGGAACGGTCAGACGGCGGAGCGATCCGTCACACCCGGCGAGTGGTCATCGGTCGGGCCCCTGCTCTTTTTCTGGTGCCGTGTGGCGACTCGCGCTGCATCGACGGCGAGCACGACTTGACCTCTGCGGTCATGGGGGCGCTGCATGCGCATGAGAAGACCTTCGGCGGCGACGACGGCTGTCGGGGCTCGCTCGGACAGGGCTTGTGCGCGCGCACGATTCACTTCGATGCCTGCGCGGAATATGAGGTCGGCGTCTCCGCCGAATATGAGGCGCAGAGGGGCGGGGGGTGCGGCTACGCGCGGGAATGGCCCGCGTATCGATGGCCGTGATACGCACCATGCGAAGTATCGATTCGACAGAGTCCAGTTTCGTGCGCAGGCTACTCGCCATGGCCTCACATGCGGGTATCGCCATGCGCTTCGGTCGATTCTGCGTGGAGAACTGCGTCCACGGCTGTCGGTGTGGCAAATTCCGTGGGAAGAGCTCGTGACGGAACTGCGCGACATCCCCGTGGCGGCCGAACCTCGCCACGAATCGTCCGCGTCATTCCTGGGGCGCGTGCTCGAGCCCCCGTCCTACGGTTTCCTCCGCGGAGGAACACTCTACAGTCCGACCCAAGGTCAACTGTGGCGCGAGTTGTTGCGGCGGCTCAACATCATGCGTTCCAAACGGCAGTGGCTACCTCTGTGGAGCTGGGTCTCGAGCCTGGCGCTCCTCCCGTTCCTCGTTGTCTTCCTGCGATACAATTTTGGATTTTGGCCGCTGGCGCTCGGGCTCGTCTATAGCCTTGTCGTTCTGGGCACGCATGGTACGGTCTATCTCCATCGATACTGCACCCACCGGGCCTTCGCTTTCCGCGGTCCGGCGTGGCTGTTCGTGTGGCGTCACTTGGTCATCAAGATCGTGAGCGAGGAACTCTACGTCGTTTCGCATCACGTCCATCATCGGTTCGCGGACAAGCCGGGGGATCCCTACAATGCGCAGTGCGGCTGGCTCTACTGCTTTCTGGCGGACGTCAACCATCAGCCCATCGCGACGAATCTGACGGACGGCGAGTATCACCGCGTCAGCAGGCTCCTCGCACACACGGGTCTACGGCTGAACTCGTACGAGGCTTACGTCCGGTGGGGCTCACTCACCGATCCCGCGCGGACCATCGGCATGACTGTCCTCAATTGGATGTTCTGGTACGGAGTGTTCTTCCTGATCGGGGGACACGCGCTCGCGACGGCGATCTTCGGGGCCTCGTTTCTATGGGCTTTCGGCATCCGAACGTTCAACTTCAACGGACACGGCCGGGGGCGAGACGTCCGGCGGGAGGGGTACGACTTCGACCGAAACGACCTCTCGGTCAATCAGCTGTGGCCCGGGTACCTCGCTGGCGAATGGCACAATAACCATCACCTCTACCCGACGAGCGCGCGGTCCGGATTCCTTCCCCATCAGCTCGACCTCGCGTGGCTGGCTATTCGAGCCTATGGCTGGTTGGGAGGCATCGCGCGATGCCGCGACAATCGCGCTGACTTTTATCGCGACTACTATGAGCCGTACCTCATCGCCCAGCGGTCGCTGGTGCGACGCGATGGGGTCCTGGTTCGGGGACGGTCCACGTGAACAACCGAGTCAGTGCGACGCGCAATCGCGTGCTCGTCGTAGACGACGATCTCGACACACGCGAGGCACTGCGGACCGTCTTCTCCCGGGAGGGGAGCACGTGCGACGTGGCGGCGAACGCGCAAGATGCGCTAGAGCTCCTCGGTCTTCGCACCTTCGACGCCGTAGTCTCCGACGTACTCATGGAGGGGATGAGCGGACTCGAGCTCCTTGACCGCATCCGGAAACTGCAACCGCTCATGCCGGTCATTCTCATCACCGGCGCGGGGCAGATCTCCGGTGCCGTCGACGCGATCAAACGGGGCGCCTTTCAATACTTCACCAAGCCCTGTGACGCCGAGCGGTTGCGCGCGATGGTCGTCGAGGCCATTCGCAGCCGGTCGCACGAGCTCGCTCCCGGACCTCGGCGAAGTCAGCCGCTGGCGCCCGCGCCCTCGAAGCTCATCGGGGATGGACCGGCGATGCGCTCTCTCCATTCGTCCATCGATCGGGTCGCGATGTCGACCGCGCCCGTGCTCATCACAGGCGAGACCGGCGTCGGCAAGGAACTCGTGGCGCGCGCCATCCACGAAAAGGGAGATAGGCGAAATCGCCCATTTGTCGCGGTGAATACTTCCGCAGTATCGGAGAGCCTCTTCGAGAGCGAGGTGTTCGGCCACGTCCGTGGTGCGTTTACCGGCGCGGCGCAGGCGCGCGCCGGCCTACTCACCGAAGCCGACACAGGAACGCTCTTTCTCGATGAAATCGGCGATATGCCCGCGGGCATGCAGGCGAAGCTCTTGCGCGTCCTTCAGTTCGGCGAGGTCCGACCGGTCGGCAGCGATCGCCCACATCGCGTCGACGTGCGCGTCCTGGCCGCGACGCACCGTGACCTTGCCGCTTTCGTCCGCGACGGCCGCTTTCGCGAGGATCTCTACTTCCGGCTCAACGTTCTCCCGATCGTCGTGCCCCCGCTGCGGCTGCATCCGGAGGACATTCCGGCTCTCGCCCGGCACTTTGTTTCGCAGGCCGTTCAACGCGCCCCGCACTCCCCCGTTCGGACCATTCACGAGGACGCCCTTCGAGTCCTGTCGGATTCGGCGTGGCCTGGCAATGTCCGCGAACTCGCGAGCGCCGTCGAGCGAGCCGTCGTATTCTGCTCTGGCGAAGTCCTGACTCCAGAGCACTTCCAGGCGGCCATTCCGGTTCGCGCGCCGAACCTCGCGTGGCCGCCCGCCGAGGGCACACCCTGGACCGTGCTGCGCCTCAATCGCGCCTACACGGCCTGGGTGCTCGAGCAGACAGGGGGCGACAAGCCGCGGGCCGCGGAGATTCTAGGCATCGATCTGTCGACGCTCTACCGCTGGCAGCGCGGACCGCGGGACTGATCGGGCAGGTTGGCCGTGTGCCGCGCGGCGCCTTGGTGAGCCAAACCGAGTCTCGACTTGCCAGCGGGTCAGTATTTCGCGAATCGGCGGCGGGTCAAGGGTGCGGTCACGCTTCCCCCAGCGCACGATGCACTCTGCGCGCCAGCAATTCGGGGTCGGCTGTCTTTGCAACGTAAGTGAATGGGCCTGCGCCCAGCCGCGAGAGCATGCTGGCGACGAACATGTGGCCGGATAGAAAGATGATGGGGACGGTTAGCATGGAGGGCGTTGCCCGGACGGCTACGGCCAATGCGATGCCGTCCAGCCCGGGCATCGCGATGTCGGCGATGATGAGATCCGGAATGGGCAACTCGCGGGATTTCTCCAAGCCATCGACCCCGTCGACGGCCAGCGTCACATGATACTTTGGGGAGAGCATTGCGAAGAGCGCGGCGAGCATGTCAGGGTCGTCGTCGACGACGAGCACAGACTTAGACGAAGGCGCGACGCTCTGGACGCTGGGGCTCATCGCGCAACAAGGAGCAAGTTCTGGGCCGATGGGATGCGCATAATATTCCGCACGAATCAGCAGGTGGCCTTCCACGCTGCCGAAAGACCAGGTGCCGCCATCGGGCGCGATTGCGTAGGCAAGCCCGAGCTGGCCCCTAGGCACGGATCGCGCTTGAGACCGATATCTTCGTCGATAAACAGACAAGCGCGGACACTTGATTGGGTCCGGGACTTGCTACTATCGCGGTCGATGAGTGCCCACGCGCAAGACGACCTGCCGTTGAAGAGGTCCATTCTTGTGGTCGACGATTACGAGCCAATGCGCTCGGCGATCTACGGTGTGCTCTCTCCTAGATATCGTGTAATTCTAGCCGTCGACGGCGTCGACGGGGTCGACAAGTCGAAGGATCGACCGGCGCCCGACCTCATTATCGCCGACATCTTCATGCCACGGCTCGACGGCATTGCGATGGTCCATCGCATCAGGGAAGACGACCGGATGAGGCAGGTGCGAGTCATCTTCATGTCCGGCCAAATGTCGGTCCAAAGCATCCTCGCTGGGCTGGCGGTCGTCCCGTTCGGGTACCTTTCCAAGCCGATCAACCCCGCCCTGTTCCTGAAAAAGGTGAGGAGCGCGTTGGGCGAAATGTGAGCACCGGTCTCGCGGAGTCATGGATGGCGTAAATGCCTTTTCCGGCAAATAGGATCAAAGCGGTCCACGGCATCCCAACACAGAGCGCGGCCCTCGCCGTTCGCTGTTGCCGTCTTTCGTTTCAGCTGTCTACGCCGGTAAGGCTGACGGCCGAGTCGTGCGACGACATAGGGAGCTCGCTCTGGTACGAATACTCGTGCCCCCCCAGCATGGCCTGCGAGTGACGATCACACCACCAGGTCTTGCCCCCGCTCGACACCCGCGCTTGCACACACTGCGGGCACGGCGCCTCGATGACTGGGTCGTGCTCAATCGGCTCCTTCGGCCAGGGGCTTGCAACGAGCACGGGAAACTGCGCGGCGCCTACGAGCCTCTCTACGGTGGAACCGCCCAGCCAGTTCTCGGCGTGAATGCCGCGATGGGAACCCAGGACGATGAAGTCGGCGCGGACGTCGGTCGCGAGCTGGATCAACTCGCGCACGGCCCGGCCTCCCCGGATATGGATGCCCACTGCAACGCCGGAAAGGCCTTTGGTCATCGCGGCCTTCTCGTTGACATAGAGCCGAAGGTGATCGGCAAGTTCGCGAGTGCGCTCTCCAGAGGGCGCCGTGCGGAAGACATGAAGAAGGTGGAGCTCGCTCCCGGGAACCCGCGCGACGATGCGCGCGGCTTCGTCGAAAGCGGGACCGTCGGCGTCCGTAAAATCGAGACCGACGACGGCACAGAGATTCATACCGCCGACGGCCAGCTTACTCGTCTCGGGTGACCCTGCTCGCACGAAACCTTGCACTTGGGTGTTCATGCCCGTAGCTCGATGCAATACTCGATCCTCGAGTCCGACTCGACGAACGAGACTCCCGTGCCCTCTCCGTCATCCCTGCGGGCGCCAGTGGCCCCCAGCAGCCGTCGCCGCGGATCGGATTGTTTGGGCGCCCACATTCGCCTCGTCCAACGCCGAGTAGTTGGAACGGTGCGTCGCGACCGGTCGATCCTCACTCCCCCAGTAAACAGGGCGTCCATAGTAGTCATAGAGCCGCGCTTCGTATTCGCGGTTGACCGCAGCGGCCGCGTCCCATTCGGGGCTGTCCTTGATGGCCTGTCGAGACAGGTCCACGTAGACCTTGCGCTCCGGCCAGCTGATGTAGCTGGCCCATTTCGGCGCGACGAGGACCTTCTTGCCGACCCACCAGTTGCTCGTATCGACCACGAGATAGCGAATTTGCCACGTGAGGTCGTCGACGACGAAGTCCTCCACGTGGCCGATGGCTTCGTCTCGCCCCTGAATGTGGTATCCGCGGACCTCGCGAGCGCTGCGCAAGTGCGTGTCCTCAGCTGGCTCTTCGGAATGCACGCGGGAAGGCTCGGTCCATCCCCCCGTCATGAGCCCATTCGGGCTCGCACCAGCTCCCCAGACACCCGAGTCGCCCCAGTAGTAGGGGTATCCATAGTAGCGGTGGTACTCGAGTTCATTCTGGCGGCTCACGGGCTTGTCCACGTCGACGTTTGGACTGTGTTTGACCTTGTCGACCGTGAGCGCGACGTTGAATCGGTGGGTCGTCCAGTCCGCATCGCGGAAGGAGACGGGCGAGATGAGCACACGACGCCCAGAGAATACGCCTCCGGTCTGGACGACGAGATAACGGACCGTGTGCCGCTGGTCGTCCAGAAAGAAGTCCACGACGCTCCCAATATCCCCGTCCGTGGCGGTCACCGTGTATCCCTCGAGATCTTTCAGACTTCGCAGCATGGTCTCACCTCAAGGCGAAAGGGGTGCACGGTTGGTGCCAGGGTTTCCCCGCTCGAGGTTAGCGGCGAGCTTGTCCTCTGCTTCTTCCTTCTCCCGCGGGCAGGACGCCGTGCTCCCGGGGGGACGGCAAAGGTTCTCCGCAGCGGGGAGTCCTCGTGCGGCCAAGCGACGCTAGATCGTGCACGCGGGTTCTTTGCACATTGCGAAGCCGCGCACGCCGATCGAACCAACCCGTGCTCGCACGGCGATGGCGCGATCCGTGCTCTCGATCGGAGCACGTCCATGTATCTACTCGAAATCGTCACTCTGGTCGGAGTTGTCTTGGCGATCGTATTCGTAGCCGGCGTCCGCGTGGTTCGACCCACCGGCAGAGGTCTCGTCGAGCGCTGGGGCAAGTACCGGCATCTGGCCATGCCCGGCTTCAACTGGATCGTTCCCGGCATCGACCGGATGTTTCTCGTCAACATCACCGAGGTCATGGTGAACGCGGACCCTCAGGAGATCATCACGAGCGACAAGCTGAACGCAAGAGTCGACGCGCAGGTGTATTTCAAGGTCAAGAGCGACGAAGAAAGCGTCAAGAACTCCCAGTACAATGTCTTCAACTACCAGTATCAGATGGTCAATCTAGCCCGGTCGACGCTTCGAAATATCATCGGCACATTGACGCTCAAGTCGGCCAATAGCGAGCGCGGCAAGATCAACACGGAGCTCCAGCGGACGATGCGCGACGAAACGACCCACTGGGGCATCGAGATCGTCCGCACCGAGCTGAAGGAGATCGACCCGCCCGCCGACGTCCAGGAGACGATGAACAAGGTCGTCAAGGCAGAAAACGAAAAGGTCGCGGCCGTCGATTTCGCGACAGCCACCGAAACAATGGCGGACGGAGCGCGTCGAGCCGAGATCAAGAAGGCTGAAGGAATCAAGCAGGCGAAGATCCTCGAAGCCGAGGGCGAGGCGCAGGCGATTCAGCTCGTCAACGAAGCCGCCGAGAAGTACTTCGTCGGCAATGCGCAGCTCCTTCGCAGACTGATCACGGTGGAGCGGGCTCTCTCGGACAACACAAAAATTGTTGTCCCGTCGAACACTGAGCTCGTCAACATCATCGGCGACATGGCGGGCGTACTGCCGCTGCCGCGGAGCAACGGCGATGCCCGCAAGGCCCACGCTCCAGGCGGCGAGGCGCCGCCCACCATCCCCAGAACGCTCCCGCCGCCGCGCTAGGCGATCCATCGACTACGGAATGGAGACGGCCATGGTCCAGAATCAAGTCGAATCGATATGGTTTCACTACGAGCGCGCGTATGCAGCGCTCACCGCAACCAGGGCCAGCGCTACGTCGTCGGAAACATGTGTGGTGAGGCCTACCTCTATCCGCCTCACCAGGGTCGCTCCCTCCCAGTGCGCCACCGTCGACCCAATCGAGCATGACCGCTGCCCTTCTCACGACAACCGGCAGGTGGATCCTTACGCCTCACGCATTGGGCCCAGAACCCCATAGGCGTCAATAGCGCAACGCCGCAACATGCCGTCGAGCTCTCTCCACTACAAGAGCTCGACGGCGTGCCGCAGCGGATGGGCACGTCTGTGCGCGTGTCAGTAACCGTTCATCGACATCTTCAGGTGATCGACAACTTCTGTGACTCCGGGAGCTGCCCAAGCGGCATTGGCGGCGTCCTCGATGGATTGCCAAGACGACGCATGACCGGTGAGCGTCACCTTGCCACCCAAGGCTTCCACGTGGATTGACTTGGCGTCGGTCGTCGCCTGGCGCTCGAGCGCAGACTGGATCTTATCCTTCACCTGCGCCGCCGAGGCCTGCGGCGTCAGGCTGATGGTGTTCGACACCCCCGCGACTCCAGCAAGGTACTGGATAGCTCGTTCCGCCGCGTCTCGCTGGTAGTTCCACGTTGCCGGCCCCTCGAGGGTGACCCATCCATGGTTGACCGTAGCGGTCACGGCTTTCGGTACGAACACGTCCCATCGAAGGGCGCTCTGCACTGCGCTCGCTATATCCGAGTCGCTTCGCTTGTGGTCCGCGAGGACCATGACTTTGAGGTCCTCTGCCACGACTCGAACACCGCTCACGCGCTTGGTGGCTTCCTCTGCCGCCCATTTTTCGGGATACGTGTCGACCGCCCCAAGAAGGGTAACCGCCCCCTTGTCGACGGTGACTCCAATGTGGGCTGCGTTGATCCTCGGGTCCCAACGCAATTCGTCTTCGATCTGTTGTTTCAACTGAATATCTGTCTTGTTCATGTCGTGCTCCTGATCCCCGTGAGTGTCATCTAAGACATAGCCGGGCGTTCGCGCGAACGCCTCCGGGGCGCCGTTACGCACGATGCGTGCCACGATCGGATGTCATTCGCTTCAGTCACTCGCAAGGGATAACACGCACTTGGCCCCTGTGAAGTTGAGTTGGCGCGCCGACTGCATGTACGGTCGTCATGACGAATCCATCGTGTTACTCGTGTTTCGCAGGGCCCCTGCTGACTGCGGCGCTTCTGGTCGGTGCAACTGGCTGCGCGGATCAGAAGACTGCGCCTGCGGTACAGGCTCCGGTCTTCGCGACTGCGGAAGTGCAAGCTGCGCCCACGCCGCCGACCCCAGCTGTTCCCACCGGAGTCAGCGTGTCGGACGAGGTGACGGCCGCGTGCAAGCTCAATTTCAATGACATCGACTACGCACCGAAGTTCTCCTTCGACAAGAGTGCGTTGTGGTCGCAGGACGACAACGTGCTTTCTCAAATCGCCAAGTGCGTTACGACTGGACCGCTCGCGGGCCGCAGTCTCGACCTCGTGGGTCGCGCCGACTCGCGCGGCGACAGCGACTACAACATGGCTCTCGGCGATCGCCGCGCGAACAGCGTGCGCGCCTATCTGGCTAGCCTCGGCGTCGACGATGCCAAGCTCGTCGAGAACTCGCGCGGAGACCTCGATGCCACGGGAACCGACGAACTTGGATGGCAGCGCGATCGTCGGGTCGATATTCTGCTTCACTGAAATGCTTAGGAGGTTGGCGACATCGTTCACGGCTCTGGGGCCGTGGTCAGGACGCCGAGGCGCCGCAGCCATGACGGCTATCGGCACTCGTCGACCGAGCATACTATGTTCGATACGAACGGAAAGAGGATTGATCATGAAGTGCACTTCGAACGAAACTCGTTGGGATCGAGCCAAAGCTCGCCTGATCATGGGCTGGCAATGGCTCGACCGGAATCTTGCCGGAGATCGGCAACGCAGCGCTCAGTCCGAAAGACAATTACGAATCCATGGGACATCCATCATGACTAAGACTACACGGGTGCTCGTCGCGACGGCCACGGTCGCTCTCGGATGCGCCGGCAGCTATCCGGCTCCTACGCAACACCTCGCAGACGCGCAGTCTGCCGAGCGAAGCGCCGCGGAGCTGGGCGCAGCGTCCCAGCCCAGGGCGCAGCTGCACCTTCAGCTCGCTCGCGAACAGATCGGGATGGCGAACGCGTCCATCCGAGATGGCGACAACGAGAAAGCGGATCGGATGCTCGTTCGTGCGAAGTCCGACGCCGAGCTTGCCATTGCGCTCACTCGGGAGGAAGGCGCCAAGGCTGGGGCACAAGGAGCGTCGGTTCAATCGAACAACCAGCGGTCCGTCAACGCGAACCAAGGAGTGCAGCCGTGAACACGAATCGCAATTTTATTCTGATTGTTGCTCTCGCGAGCATGGGGGGCTGCGCCACCGCGTTGCCGCCGCAGGACCTCGTCACCGCACGCGCTTCCTACGCCCGTGCGAGCGAAGGCCCTGCTGCTGGCTTCGACCCGGCGGACGTTCACGCTGCCAATGAGTCGCTGGCCGCTGCCGAGCGGTCGTTCGCAGACCACGGGGCCAGTCCCGAGACCGTGGACCTGGCGTATGTCGCAGACAGACGCGCCCAAACTGCGGAGGCGCGTGGAATCGCCATGCAAGCCGCCCAGCAGCAACAGCAGACGCTGGGGCGAATGCATGATGCGGAGACAGTGCAGGTGCAGGCGACTTCTGCACAGCTAGGTCGCGCGAACATGCAGCTCGCGTTGCAAGGACAGGCGCTGCAGACCCAGAACCAGCAGCTGCAAACCGAGCGGGAACGGGCAGGGGAGGCGGAGAAGCGCGCGGCACAGGCGGCGGCCGATCTTGCGGCCTTTGCGTCGGTCAAGCAGGAGCCGCGAGGCATGGTGATCACCCTTTCGGGAAGCGTTCTCTTCGCGTCGAACCGGTCGGATCTTCTTCCGAGCGCGCAGGCGAAGCTGAACGACGTGGCAACCGCACTCACCAAGCAGGACGCCGAGTCGAAGATAGTCGTCGAGGGTCATACGGACTCCCAGGGCGACGCATCGTACAATCAGGAACTGTCGCAAAGGCGAGCTCAGTCTGTCCGCGACTATCTCATCTCGCGAGGCATCGCCGCCGATCGCGTGACCGCAGCGGGCTTCGGACTCACCCGACCCATCGCGGACAACGCGTCTCCCGAGGGGCGCGCCAACAATCGACGGGTCGAGATCGTGGTACAGCCCGTCGTCGCGTCGCGCTGACGGCGGGGCCGACGAAGGGGCGGGGTTCGCAAACCTCTAGGCGGCCCCGCGCAGCCGGCCCAGTGATTGCTTGACCGGGCGTCATGTGGATAGAAGCGGTCTTGCTCACAGAGGAACTGTCGATGTTGGTGGGGCAGTTCGCCCCCGTCACTATCCGTCTCGGCGAAGACGGCGAATTGCAGGTCCACGACCCGAGCGATGTCACCATCGTTGCCGACGTGGGCCTTCGCGTCGTCTGCAAGGCGAAGCTTCGCTGGACGTTTCTGGGGTTCAAGGTGCCGGTGACTCTCGACTCGCTCGCTATCTTGCTCCTCCCGGCCATCGTCAAGCGTGGGGACGTTGACGTGCTGGTGTTCCGACTTGAGATCGAGGAGGCCGATATCGCCGGCCTCCCAACGGGCGTCGACAGCCGCATCACCGACATCGTAAACCACGAGCTTGAGGCCAAACACGTCGAGCTCTCGTGGGATTATGCCGCCACCCTCAATCACCAGTTCGATCTGCCCGACCTGCTGAAGCCCGTCGAGCGCCTCAAGCTAACCGTCGGCGGCGCGCGCGTGAAGGCTTCGGGCGGGTCGCTGGCGCTCGCTATCGAATTCTACGTCGACGTGCTGCGCGGTTTGCCTCCCGCGGCATCGCCCACGCCTCCGCTCGCGCCGACGGCCGCACCCTTGTCCGCCGGCAGCAAGCTGGTTCACGCAGCAAAGGCACCCGCCCGATGGCTGAAGTCAGCGATAGTCGGCGGTCTTGCCGTGTGCGCACTATGGGGACCGTACTTTCTGGGACGCGCTCGGGGATGACGCTGTTTCTGAATTTGCGCATCGATTTGCATTTTGCGACATTGCGGGACCGTGAGGATGCAATTGCCTCAGTCTCACAGACACTCGAGCTTCCAGCGCTTCTTTTCCGTCGTCGGATCGACGACATAAGGAGGCCGACAGGTGGAACGAGCCATCGGCGCAGACCGCGTGTCGCGCGAAGGCGCCCGGAGACGCTCGCCCTCGGACTTCGCAGTCTCCGCGATCGGAAGGTCCGTGACCGACACTTCTGGAGGGGCGGACGGCCGTCCGCTGGCCCTTGAGGCCTCGGTCGGAGACACGTCGCTCGCTGCGGCGCCCAGCATCCGGTGCACGCGTGACCCGCGATAGCCAAAGCCAATCACGAACGCGACGCCAAGCGCCGCCGCGCCGAGCCCGATGGCAGCTCCGACCGCCGCGGGACTAGGTATCGCCCGCGGCGCAACGGAATGGGCCATGGGCCTGGTCGACGGGATGTCCGACCGCGAGGTCGACGCGTTTCGCTGGTCCGGTGACGGTCTGTTCGCAGACCGTTGGTGCGGGGTGCGGTCGGGAACGCCCCCGCCGAGCGCGAGCCTGGGTGCGGTCCCGATGGGGATGCCGCAAAGATCTTCGTACGCCCCGTGCACGGCCTCCTGCATCGCGGCCGCGGTGGGCCATCGATCGTTCTTGGAAAACTCGAGCGCACGGTCCACGACGTCTGCGATCGAGAGACGAACGTCAGGCGCAAATGACCGAAGCGGGTACGCGGCCTTGGTCATGGCGTTCCCGAGTTGCTCGATGGTTGTGGAGCCATCGTGAACGGTCTTGCCCGAGAGCAAGCAAACCATCGTGGCCCCGCAGGCCCAAATGTCGCTCCGCTCGTCGACCTCGTCCGAGAGGCCGCGCGCCTGCTCGGGGGACATGTACCCTGGCGTTCCTAACGTGAGTCCAATCTGCGTCAGGCGCTTGGATGTGGAGGGCTCCCGCAACTTTGCAATGCCGAAGTCGAGCACCTTGACTTGCCCTTCACGTGTCAGAAACAAGTTGTCGGGCTTGATGTCCCGGTGCACGATTCCAGCCGCGTGCGCTGCCGTCAGCACATCAAGGAGCTGGTCCATCACCAGGAGGCATTCGTCTTCCGCAATCCGCCCGCCCAGGCGCAGGCGCCGCTCTTCCAAGGTCTCCCCGTCGAGCAGTTCCGTGACCAAGTATAGCGTCCCATCTTCGTCCGTATCGTCGTCGATGACTTTGACCACTCCGTCGTGTCGCACGGCGTTGGCGACGTAGCCCTCCCATAGGAATCGCTCTCGCGCCACCTCGTTCGTCGACATCTCTTCGTGGAGAATCTTGACAGCCGCCCGGCTTCCATTCCGGTGGGTTGCGGCATATACGCTCGCCGTGCCCCCCACGCCGAGCAGCCCGTCTAGCTGCCACTTGTCACGGACGGTGCTGCCGACTCGGGCTCGCGCTCGGAGAAGTTGGGGGTCGGGATTCATCCTCGTGGCCCCCGTGCCTTCAAAACGCGATGTCCGCGTGGAGACCCAGCGCGAGCCACTCGGGCGTATTCGGCTGGGCGTCGATCGAAGCGTATTCGATGTGAGCTCCGATCCCTACGTGGGGAATGAGGTGGAGGTCCAGCGCGAATCCAAAGTCGAGCGCCAGGCCGTCCGCCTCCCCGACGGTGGGATCCCCGGTGTCGCGCCAGCCGTAGCCCGCGTGCGCATAAACCGTCGGGACGATGAAGCGTCCGAACCCCAGGCGGGCTCCTGCGAAAACGCGATGCATGTCCCAGGCGTACGATGTGCTGGCATCGTCTGTCGCGAACAGGTGGTCGTATCCGTAGCCGACCTCGGGAGTAAATCGCATCCCGGCGAACCGAAACTGGTCGCCTAACCGGACTTTGAATCCTCCGCCGCCAGACAGATCGTTGCCATTCTGAAAGTGCCTGTCCATAAGCGGGACCGCGCCCTCGCCATCGAAGGCGAGGTCCAGGGAGCTATGGCCGCCGCGACCCTCTTGCTCCTCCGATGACCCTGCCCGATCGGCGTCATCCGCGCGAGCGACACCAGAGAAGCTAGAGCCGGCGAGGCCGGCAAGGCCGCTCACACAATACAACGCACGATACGATCGACTATGCTTCATGCTGGGGAATGGGTGCAAGTCCCGGTCCGCCAGTCGCGAACTGAAGCGTACCGAGGGACTCGCAAACCAGCGGACCGGTCGAGGAGCGCCCAATTCCACCGGCCGGAGGCGACCGGGCGACACCTCGATAGCCGTCCGGTTGCAATCCGCGAAGCGCCGCGGGCGAAATGCCATCCTCAAGGAGCGGTGAATCAGCGCTCGAAAGGGTTGGATGGTCGGCACGTTCCATGCTGGAGGGTCACCGTGCGATTGAGTCTCACTCGGAAGCGAGCCGTGGCTTCCTCGATGTTCCAAGGCCTGGCAAGGACATCAGCCCATGGGCGAGCCCAGCCCGGCATGAGCCGGCGGTCCCAGTTGGCCCGCCAACCCTATCCACCCATGCGCCGGTGGCAAGCGCGCGGAGCGTGCTTGCCCGTACGTGAGCTGCGATCGACGCCGCGATCGCGCAGGGGGATTCGGCAAAAGACGATGGCCTTCTCGGCGAAGGACCTCCCGGGGGAAGAAAACCATCAACCCGACATCAGGTCGGAGAATGTTGGCCAAGCCGACGTGGCCTGCGGTCCGAGAACGTGGTCCACCATAGCGAGGAGGTTGTTCAGCAGCGCACCGGTTCCGCCCTTCTCGACGGGCGTGGCGGTCCGGTGGTGCCTCGCGTGCTTCATCACGGACAGGTCACCAGTCTGCGCAACTTGCGCCAATTGCGAGCCTAACGCTTTGAGTGAGTTTGCCACCTCGCCGGTCGCCTTCTGCGCCTCGACGGCCACCGACTGCGACATCGCGCCGGTGACCTGTCGCAGGGCGTTCGGGTCTCGCTGCGAAAGCGTGTGGAGCTTCGCCATGAGCTCGCCCCATGGCGAAATGGTCGTTTGACATGCAAGGCCAACTAGTTGCGGCGGGCCTGCAGTGCTCGTCGTGGGTCGTATCGGCCCCGGACTCAAGGATTCCGGCACGAGACTCGGCGAGTTCTGACCTAGCGGTCCTGAGATAGTCATGGCGCTCCCATCCGATGCATGGGCCTCACGCACGGGGAACGGCACCCGTGAACAGAACTTGAGTCCGAAACAGTGCAGCGCGCAGATAGCCCGTGAGGTGAAACCCCGCAGGCGTCTCGGTGCCGCTCAAGGACATTCTCGTCCTACTGCCAGCGAGCCTCCACCCACACTTTGCCGCGGGCGCGCGGCTCCCAGTGCCCCGCCGAGTACCGGGCGCCCGGTCGTGGGCGGCGCTCATAGTGGCCACGGCGCCATTCGTAACGTTGGCCGCTCCACCCATAGTACCCAGCGACCCATACGTCGTCTGCGCTCGCGGGCGCGGGCGGTGCCGGCTCGACGACGGGCGGCGGCGGTGGCGGCGGACTCTCCACAACGACCTCCTGCGCTTGCGGAGCCGGACTTGCGACATACTCCGGTGGGCGGCGCCTGACTTCTTCCACATAGCAACCGGCGGCAAAAAGTGCCGCGAGCGACAGCGATGACGCCCATATGCGCGAGCGTGTTACGGACAGGACCATGTCAACCTCCGGGCAGACCGAGCAACGCCAGTGTTGCTCAACACGAAGGCTCGCTTTAGTGTTTCCGACCGAAAATTCAAGTTTTCGCACGAGCCGCGCGGGGGCGCTCCACGCCCTAGGGTCGGCCACGATCCGTCATGCTGCTTCGGTCGCCTGCACGGGGTCCACTCACTTGAAACGAGGCGCCACCCGGAGGACCGCATGAAGCCCCAAGGAACCTGGCAACTCTTTACGCTCGGATCCGCGCTCTTTGCGGGATTGACGACGGTTCTCGGAAAAGTCGGCGTCTCTGGAATCAACAGCAATCTGGCCACTCTGCTCCGCACCGTGGTCATTCTGGCCTTCATTTGCGGCATCGTGGCTTCGCGCGGAGAGTGGCAACCGCCGCAGTCTCTGCCACGGCGCAGCTTAGTATTCTTGGTGCTGTCCGGCATCTCCACGGGGGCCTCCTGGCTTTGCTACTACCGCGCGCTACAGCTCGGTCCAGCCTCGCGCGTCGCTCCGCTCGACAAACTCAGCGTCGTCATCGCCGTCGTCCTGGCTCTCGCCTTTCTCCGGGAGACGCTAACGCTGAAGGCCGCGCTCGGGAGCGCATTCATCGCTTTCGGCGCGGTCTTGTTGTCGCTTCCGTAGGTGAAACACCCACGATTCCTTATTCGGAAGTGCAAGGAAACGCCCTTCCTGCAATTGCGGTCCTTCGCTAAGGTCGCAGCCCACGTCGCGAACATCGCGCGAAAGGGACACAAACATGAAGAAATCGGGGTTGTTCTTGGTTTTCGTTCTGGGCGCCACGGGGATGCTGGGCACGCCCGGCTGCAACAGCAGCGACAACGGCAGCAGTGTGCGGGGCAGCGGCCTTGGAGAATCGTGCACCCGCACGGATGATTGTGCGAGCCCGCTCGTCTGCAGGGCCAACGCGTGCGTCGTCGTCGGCGACGCCGGCACCACGCAGGACTCCGGCACGATGCCGGACACCGGCACGAGCGCCGCGGACTCCAGCGCCGCGCCGGACACCGGCACCGCGCCGGACTCCAGCACCGTGCCGGACTCCGGCACCGTGCCGGACTCCAGCACTGCGCCGGACTCCAGCACTGCGCCGGACTCCAGCACTGCGCCGGACTCCAGCACCGCGCTGGACTCGGGAGTTCCCGAGGCGAGTACAGTGACCGCGGCAGCCGCAGGACAACTCGGCGACGCGTGCCAGCGCACCTCCGATTGCGCAGCCGGTCTGGAGTGCATAGCGGCGAGTGCGAGCGCTTTGGGTACGTGCGATCTGGTGTCGTACGGACTGACACCGACCGGCAAGAGCTGCACCGGGGAGTGTGAGACAGCGGCCGACTGCTGCGAGCTGCCCGCCGGCAACCTGTTGGGCGAGTTCTGCCAGGTCATAGCCAATCAGCTTGCGAGCGTGGCGGACTGCGCAGCCGCCGGTGGTCCTCCCACGAGCGAACTCGAACTCTGCTTCGACTACGTGACCTACTGCGGCTCCGCCGAGGGCAAGCAGTGCGCCGCCGGAACGTGGACCTGCACGGCCAACCGATGCATGTATTCCGGATCGTGCACGCCCGGAACCACGGCGGACACGTGGGGAGGTTGCCCAACGAAGAGTCGCGCGGGCACGCTCACCGCGACGACGTGCAGTGCAAGCGGCAAGTGCGCCACGTCCGCAACGACAGGCTGCGCAACGGCGTCCGACTGCATCGGTCTGCTCGACGGGTGCGTGACGGCCGCCGATTGCACGTGCCGAGCGGGAACTTGCTACGTCAGGTGCAAGGAGAGCGTCGACTGTCCGACAAGCTACACGTGCGACCCGAACACCAGCTTGTGCTCCGAGACAGGATGCTCGTCCGACGGCGAGTGCGCCACCTCCTTGGGTGACGTGCGAGCCACGTGTGTCTCGGGAGCGTGCATTCTTCCCTGTGCGACCGACCACGATTGCAGTCCGGGCGCGATCTCCGGAAAGTTTATCGGCAGCGTGTGCGTGAACGGCGCCTGCGAGCCCGTCGGGTGCTCGAGCGACTCCGACTGCGCCGACGCAGTGACCGTTCCCCGGATGTTCTGCGTCACGCCCCCAGCCGCCTCGAGCGTAATTGCCGTCACGAGCGCCATTGTGAATTGACCCACGCGGGTCCACGCGTGCAAGCGCGGGGGCAGGGGCGATCGGCAAGTGCCGAGTCGACCGACGCCGCCTCGCTTGCACGCGGTCTTTCCATCGCGGAACCTTCCGTCCGCACGGCATGCGTCATCGGGCGCAAGTCCCGCGGAGCTCGCGCCTCGGACGACGAAAAGGTTGCGCTCGAGATTCTGTTCTCCCACTTTGGGGCCGGCTGTCGGTAAGAAGCCAATCCCTCGCCGCTCGCCAAGGCGCGATAAGCGCTCCCAGCGCGGGCGCCCGGCTGCTAGCATATGATGTTGAATTTGGAGCCGCACAAGCAAGAGCAGCCGAGAGTCATCGGACGCTACGCCCTCTACGACGAGATTGCCTCGGGCGGCATGGCGACGGTCCATTTCGGTCGTCTACGCGGGCCCCTCGGGTTCTCGCGTACGGTCGCGGTCAAGCGCCTGCATCCTCAATATGCGAGAGATCCCGAGTTCGTCGCGATGTTCATCGACGAAGCACGACTCGCCGCGCGGATCCGCCACCCGAACGTGGTGCAGACCCTGGATGTCGTCGCGACCGAAGGGGAACTCTTTCTGGTGATGGACTATGTGCAAGGCGAGTCGCTGTCGAGGCTCCTGCGCGCCACGCGAACCGTGGGACCGGTTCCCGTGCGCGTGGCTTCGGCGATTGTGTGCGGAGCCTTGCACGGCCTTCATGCCGCGCATGAGGCGACCGACGAGCACGGCCAGCCACTGGGACTCGTCCACCGCGACATGAGTCCGCAGAACGTGCTGGTCGGCATTGATGGTATTTCGCGAGTGCTAGACTTCGGGGTCGCAGTCGCCGCCGGGCGCGCACAGACGACGGGTCAAGGTAAGATAAAAGGCAAGTTCGGCTACATGGCGCCCGAGCAGATTCAGGGCCGCGTAAGTCGGCAGAGCGACGTATTCGCAACGGGAGTGGTTTTGTGGGAAGTTCTCACCGGCAGACGGCTGTTCCCCGGTGACGACCCGCGGCAGGTCCTCGGCAACATTTTGTCCGGTGAGATCGTTCCACCTGGGAGACTGGCGTCGCGATTGCCGGCCGGCATCGACAAGATCGTCATGCGCAGCCTGGATCGTGACACAGCGAAGCGCTACGCCACCGCGCGCGAGATGGCGCTCGATCTCGAAGCGTGCCTAGGTCTCGCATCGCCATCGCAGGTGGGCACGTGGGTTGAGTCGTTGGCGGGCAGCGCGCTCTCTCTGAGGGCGGCTGCGATCGCTGAAATAGAGAGCTCGTCCTCGACCGTTGTGGACGTCACAGAGCTCGCGCAGCTCGAATCCACGCCACCTGAGTCGGGAGTGTCACCGCGATTGGCCGCGAGTCCGTTAGCGAGCGGACTGTCATCGAACTTCGGACTCGGCCCTCCGCGACCGGCAAACGACTCGATTCCCGTGATGTTCGATCCCTCGCGCCGACGAACGCGTCGCGTCGTCGTTGGACTTCTCTGCGCGAGCGCCATCGCCGCCGGCGCTGGATTCCTCTTGATCGTTCAACATGCGAGTCCGATGGCGGCGCCGGTTTCGTCCGCGGCCGTTGCCCCGGCTTCGTCACCACCGCTTCCTCCGTCGAGCCAATCGAACCTCTTGCCGGCGCCCAACCCGTTGGCGCCGACCACGGTCCCCGTGCCAATCGCAGCTTCTGCCCTCGCGCCACGCGCGGCCATGACCGCTGCCGTGCCGCGCAGCGCGCCGGCCACCCCGATGGGCACTCACGGTGCAGTGCCGCGACCTACACCCGCGCCGACCGCGCGCCCGACCTCGGAAGTGGACTGCGACCCTCCCTACTCCCTCGACGACCAAGGTCACAAGCACTGGAAAGACGAGTGTTTCCGAAAGCAGGGGCCTTAGCCGTGCGCTCGCTCGCTCTGGTAGCAATCTTCGGTTGCTTGGCGGTCGTGCGCGCAGCAGCGGCGGACGATACCTCCGCGTGCATCGCAGCGTCGGAGGCTGGTCAGTCCATGCGGGACCGGCGGGAGTTGCTCGAGGCTCGCGAGAAGTTCGCCGCCTGTTCGCGGGACGTGTGCCCACGCCCCGTTCGGGTCGACTGCATGCAGCAACGTACCGAAGTGGATGCCGCGATTCCGACCGTAGTCCTCAGGGCGAAGGACGGTCGCGGCGAGGACGCGGTCGATGTCAAGGTGTCCTGTGATGGCACGGTTCTCGCGGCGCAGCTCGACGGAAAAGCACGTCCCGTCAATCCGGGTGCCCACACGTTCCGATTCGAAATCACGGGGATCGCGCCGTTCGAACGCAAAGTGGTCGTCGGAGAGGGAGAGAAAAACCGGCTCGTGGTTGGAGAAGCCCCGCGCGAGGCGGCTCCTCCACGCACGGAGGTGCCAGGTACCGAACCGTCCACGAGCATCGGCCCCGCCGAGCCGTCAGCCGCCACCGTGCCCAGCGAGCCGCCCACGGACGCGAGCGGTCGGGGACTGTCGATTCCCGGCCTCATCGCTGGCGCCATTGGGGTCGCTGCAACCGTTCCGATGACCATTCTGTGGCTCTCGGGCACGGGCGACATTCACCAGATGAAGGACACGTGTGCGCCTTCCGCGGGCGGCGCGGGATGTCCGGCCAGCCGCGTGGACTCGGACCGAACCCAGCTCGTCGTCGGCGACATTTTCTTGGGTGTCTCCGTGGTCGGCGTGGTGACGGGCGCGATCCTCATCTTCGCTCGCGGCGGCGGACATCACGATGACCCCACACAGGGGACCACAGCGTTGCGGGTCGATGCTTCGGCCGTGCCCGGCGGAGCGTTCGTGTCCGCGTGGGGGCCCTTCTGACGGCGCGGCCTACTTCGCGAGCTTCATCACGACTCCCGAAGTACCGCCTGTAATCCAATAAACGGCCTGAGCGTCAACCACGAGCCCTTGCGGATCCGTGAGGCCGCTGACGAGAGGCTCAGGCAGCGCAGCGGTGTTGCCCACGGGGACCCGATAGAGGGCCCCGGTCGCGGTCCCGGGCGGACCGCACGTGCTCGTTCCTTGGTCTAGAAAGTAGACGTTCGTCCCGTCGGAAGCCACTGCGAGCGGGCACGTGAGAGCTCCGGACGCAATCGATACCACGGAGGAGGGCGTCCCCGACTTGGAGTTCTGATAGACGACAGGGTTCGTGGCGCCACCGGTCCAATACACGTTGTTAGTGTCCACCGCGATGCCGACATAGGTCCCGGTTCCAAGCTCCACGACCGAGCCGCCATCGAGGCCCGCGGTCTCGGCAAGACCGCCTCCCGTAATCTTGGTAGCGTAGTAGACGGCCAGGGGATCGATTGCGATGCCCGCAGGCGTGGTCCCCTGTTCGTCGACCGTATTGAGCTGCGTGGGCGCGACCCCTCCGTCTGCCGCTGCGACGAGTGCCATCACTTGGTTCGCTCCTTGGTTGGTCCATGCCACGACCGAGCCGTTCGAAGCGATCCAATCCGGTGTCTGCTGCCCCGTGGCCAGCGTCGTCAGGGACCCGCCGGTCGGCAGGGCTCGGTGAACTTGACCTGCGGTCTTATTCGTCCAGTAGACGAAGTTCCCGTCGGTCGCGATTCCCTGCACCCCCTGTGCAACCGTTCCGGAGACGACAGCGGACGGGGTTCCCGCGTGTGTAAGCGCCTTACTGACCTTGTTGATGACGCCCCCTCCGTCCGCGCCCCCATCGTAGTCCGCCCAATACAGATATGTTGAGTCCAGTGCGATGCCGACCGAGCCGTGCGTGGTCGCCAGAGTGACCGGACCGCAAAGCCCTCCTGAGCACGGCCCGCCCTGGCAGCTATGACCGCAAGCTCCGCAATTGTTCGGGTCGCTGTTCGCGTCCGGGGTACACGCGTCGCCCGCATCCATGGGTCCGGTCGAGGAGTCACTGGACGGCGCAGCGTCGGCTGGCGACACATCGTCGGCGGTGGCGTCGACGACCCTCCCACCCCCATCCGCGCTCGCGTCCACCACGGGCGGCGCGTCTGCGGGACCCGAGTCCAGCCCCTGCGTGACGTCCGCCGGACTCGCGTCGCCTACGAACACGACATCCGCGGCTATCCGATCGCCCGTGCTCGCATCCCCAATCGTCGTGCCATCGAACGCGCCAACGTCACCGCTTCCGTCGTTTCCTCGGGTTGCGTCGTCGCCGACAAACACCGTGCCGTCGTCCCCGACCTCCGCCCCATCGGAAGCGGGCTGTCCGTCGTCGAAGGCCCCGTCCGCGTCAGCATCCACTCCGCTCGCATCTTCTCCTGCCCCATCCGAGGCAGGTAGCGTCGCCTCTTCGCCCGCATCGCCGATTCCGGTCGCCTCGAGGTCACCGAGTGACGTGATGACACTGCACCCGGCTAGCGACACCGCCAAGGCGCTGGCTAGGACAACGCGGATACGCCACACCCATTCAGTATATCGTGTGCTCCGACAATCGCAAAGTTACGGGGCAGACCCAGGAGGATTGAATGCCACACCGTCGACGACGACGTTGGTCGTCGTCAGGGCGGAGTAATGGTCAGACCCCGTGTCCAAAGCCGGCGTAGGTGCCGTCGTTACCGTCACGTTGCTCAAGTGAATCTCCGTCGCAATCTGCGTGGCATCCGAGCCGGCCACGAGAAATGGGGACAGAGTCGTCTTGGCAACGGTGGCTCCGTCCACGTTGATGTTATTGAAGCTCGTATATACGGGAGTTCCCACGACCGTTCCGCTCACGTAGTGCCCCGTCAGATAGAAGAACTGACTCACGGTCGCGACCGTGAGCTGTTCAGCGTATACGTCGCTAATGAATCCGCCGCGGGTAACGGCAGCCTTGAGATACAAGGCGTATTGAAGACTCCCGGTCGCATTCGAAAACGTATCGTTCTCAATGTACACGTTTCGAACCCCAGCGGACATCTCGCTGCCCACCGCGACTCCGCCCACCTTGCTGGTCAGGGTGCAATTCTCGATGACGATATTCTCGCTGGGCGTGTAATAGGTCCATCCGTCACGGTCGCGCCCCGCTTTGATTGCAATCGAGTCGTCGCCGACCCGAATCGTCGCACTGTCGATGAGCACGTCGACACAGGACTCCGGATCGAACCCGTCCGTATTGCCCACCGAGCCGAGGCTAGTGAAGCCGCGAGCCGTGACGTTCGTGCAGAAGACGGGGTGGATCGTCCAAAACGGTGAGTTCTCCGCAGTGAAGTCGGCGAACAAGACGTTCGTGCAATTCATGAATTCGATGAGCGACGGTCTCAAATAGTGCCCCGCCCCAAAAATCCGCTGGGCGGGAGGTACCCCGTTCGCATTGTCCTGACGAATGAGAGTTTGGTCCGCCGTTTCCTTGGCCGCCCAAGCATACCAGTCGTTCGCCGTCGCGTTGCCGTCGATCGTCCCTGGACCGGATATGCCGACATTCGTCGCGTCATGCGCTGAGATGAGTGGGCGATAATTGTACGCAAGACTGCCTTCCCAAGACACCTCGACGACGGGAAGGTACTTGGTGGGATCCGTGGTAAACTTGATCGTAGCCCCCGCAGAGACATAGAGATTGATATTGCTCTTCAGCTCGATTGGACCCGTGAAGAACGTGCCCGCGGGAACGACGACCTTGCCGCCACCGCTGCTGGCACAGGCTGAGATCGCAGCCGCGAACGCGCCCGTATTGTCCGTTACTCCGTCCCCCACCCCGCCGTAGTTCGTGATGTCGCAATCGACACTTGGAAAGGTCGGTTCGACGATGCGACCCAATAGGGTGGGAACCGTGTTCCAGCCGGTCGCCGCATCCGCGGCGAGCCACTGCGCATCGACCTGGCTCCCGACGGCATCCGGAGGCACGCCCGCATCGAGCGGGGGCGCGCTGGCATCCTCGTCGGTGGCAACCGCGTCCTCCGAAACGGCATCCGCTCCAGGCGAAGTCGCATCCAACGACGACGCAGCGTCCGACGGATGCGAACTGGCGTCCAGTGGATGCGAGCTGCCGTCCAGAGGCGGCTCCGCGGCGTCGAGACCGTCTGGACTTGCGTCCAGCCACGCGGAATCGGCCATCGTCAGACCCGTTTCGGGCTGACCACCGACGTCCGTCGCGCCATCGACAGCATCGCCGATGCCTGCGGTACCGTCGCCCACCCCCTGCGAAGCCTCGCTGGCTGACGAGCTGCCGTCGTGCCAGGGGCCGAGCGATGCGTCGGACAATTCGGGCGTGTCGTTCGACGACGGCCCGCAGCCCGCAAGAGCCAGGGGAATTGCGAATGCGATATTTCGATTCGTTCTTTTCATCAAAAACGTCTCCCGTGGCGATTGACAATATACTCTACTGGCCTGACCACCGGCGTCAAGAGCACATCTCTCCGTCCTTGACCGGCGCCCGAGCGGTAACGTGTCGACAGAAGTGGGCTCCACCCCTGTGTGGCGGGCGGGGCGAGGCAGATGGCTCCGAGAATCAGTGGGAAGGCCACTTGATCGCAATGATGATCTCGAGGAGGATGAGAAACACGACGAGTAGCTCGAGCGCTGTATCGCGTCGTGTTTGCACTTCGCGCCCGACGACGTCGGCCGCTCGGCCAATCATCCCGATCTTCTCGCGCACGGCGTTGCCGGCCTCGGCGAGACGGAACCGAAGGCTCGCCTCTCGGTATACCTGGACAGTGTACGTATCGCCAACGAGCGTAATGGCCCTCTCGAGCCGGTCGTTCAGTTCGCTCACCTCAAGCGCGAGGCTCGCCGCCCGACGCGACACTCGACTGTATGGGCTTCGGATGATGAGCGACGCGGCGGTTCGCGCTTGGCGCACGTCGGCCGCGAGCGCGCCCAATGCCCGACTGAGCAGGGCGTCGTAGTAGCGAAACTCCAAGAGCTGGGCGGACGCGATCTCGAAGATGTCGACCAGCGGGGCACCGCCGGTTTCGTCGACGAGAATCGCCGTATCGTAGTCTACGATCACGAGATCTTCCTCGTAGTAGCGGATCGCGCGCCGTCCGACCTCCTTGACGAGAGACCGAGAGAGACGCCGGCGGGCGGGTTCGTTGAACAACACGTGCGCCAGCGCGTCGTCCGCGTCTTCCGCGTCGGGGGCCTTGGGAAGGACGAACACCGTGTAGTCCTCAATGAGTGGCACGGCCGGCGCCTCTTCCCAAGGCGACACGGCGTCACGAGCGTGCACCGAGATGTCCTTCCAGAGATTGCGCGCTTCGCGGTCAAAGGCTCCCGACTCCGCGGCTATGCTCGCGGCAAGACCGATCAGGTCGGCCACCGCTGGGGTGCGTGCAACCAACGTGAAGCGCACGCCGACGACACCGAAATCAAAGACCCGCAAGCGCACACTCGACGCAAAACCCCCGACGGTCCTCTGTCTCATTTGCAAGTCGAGCGGCTCGTTGCGCAGCACGACGCCCGCGCCCGTCGGTCGTTCGGGGCCACGCACGACCGCTGCACCGCGCGTCGGTTCGAGCTCGCGCAAAGCCTCTGACAAGCGGGTCAGATCGATAGAATCCGCGACGTCGATCTGCCGCAGTACATGGACCGAGACATCCATCTTACTCGATCTCCCTCATCGGACGCCCCACTGTAGCTCAAGGCTCGACTGAAGCGGCGAGCACTCTCGCCCTCGGGTCGAGTAACTGTGACCTCGGAAGCCCGTTGTCCGTCGGGCACTCGCGAGGATCGTCGCCACCCGCCGTGGGGGATCTCGAGACATTCGAACACCGAGGCCGCATCTCTCACCGCCCGATGGCGCGCCTGCGCGAGCAGCCGTGGACGTCAACGTATACGGTGGTCGAACCTGGATGCGGCTCGGCATCGCCTGCGAGCGGGTAAGGCCACCACGCTATGTCGATCTGAGCGCGATCGACAATGGTAGTCTACGCCCAGAGGCCTTTGTGAACGACACCGCCGCACGCCCCGCTCCCCACGTCTCGATCGTAATCCCGGTGTTCGACGAGGAGGCGGTCCTGCCGCTGCTGTTGCCGCGCCTTCGGGCCGTCATGGACGCGTTGCCCAACGGAGCGGATGTCTGGTTTGTGGACGACGGGAGCCGCGACGCGACCGCGAAATGGATCGAACAGGCCCATGCCGACGATCCGCGCATCAAGCTCGTGCAGCTCTCGCGCAACTTCGGTCACGCGGCGGCGATCACTGCAGGTCTCGATTGCGCCGCTGGAGACGCAGTCGTCCTGATGGATGCAGACCTGCAAGATCCGCCGGAGATCATTCCGGATATGGTCGGTCTGTACCTGCGTGGGTTCGACGTCGTCCACGCACGGCGATTGGGCAGGGAATCGGAGTCCCCCTTCAAACGTGGTACGGCCTGGCTCTTCTACAGAATCATGGGGCTGCTGACGAAGACCGAGATCCAGGCCAATGTGGGGGAATTTCGTCTCATGAGTCGCGCCGTCGTCGTGGCGCTCGGCCAATTTCATGAGCGTCACCGCCTCGTGCGAGGCCTGGTGTCGTGGGTCGGGTTCTCGCAAACCACGATAGGATTCGTCCGGCCGGGGCGGGCTGCGGGGAAAACGAAATATCCTTTTCTCAAGATGCTGCGATTGAGCGTCGACGCTCTGACGAGCTTCTCGGCGGCTCCGCTACGCATGGCCACTCTGATGGGCGCGGCCGGGTTGCTCGCCGGAGTCGCCTATGCCGTGGACGCCATCTACGTCCGTTACCGACTTGGACAGGCGGTTCCGGGATGGACCTCGCTCGTGATTCTCAACATTTTCTTCTCGAGCCTCGTTCTCATGTGTCTCGGCCTCGTCGGAGAGTATGTCGGAAGAATCTTCGAGGAGGTCAAGCGCCGACCAATCTACCTTATTCGACGGAAGATCGACGCCGACATGGAAGCTCCGGTCCAACGATCCGCCGGTCCAGAACGACGGTAAGCCAATGGCCATGACGCTCAGAAAACCATCAAAGCCAAGGAGTGCTCGATCCTCGGCGCAAGGGGCCCGATCGCGTTTCGACAGTCCACTGCCGTTCGTAGTCCTATTGACTGCCGTGGCAGGCCTCTACGTAGCCGCTGGAGTATTGTCTGGCCAGCTCAGCCTCGCGGACGATTATGCGTACATCGTTCAATACGGCCACTACGATCGGCCTCTCGACCTCGCGGGCCTCGCGCAAATGTTCAGTGGAATTTCAAAACAGGAGATGCTCCACGACTACTACCGACCCCTGTACACATTGGTGCGGTCCATCGACTATCGTCTCCATGGCGTTGCGCCCGCGGGGTACCACGTCACAAGTCTGCTATTTTACTTACTGGCTGTGGCGTCCGCGTATTGGATCCTGCGCAGACTCTTGTCGCGGCCGTGGGTCGCACTCGGCGGAGCCCTTCTCTTCGCCTTCCATCCAATCCACGTGGAGCCGGTGGCCTGGATCATGGCCGGTGGATACACGATCGCGGGAGGCTTGGCCCTCCTGTCCTTTGCTCTATACATGTCGCGCAAGACGTGGGCCAGCACGCTGACTTTTGCCGCCGCGGCGCTGACGAATCCGCCCGCGATCGTCGTGCCGGCACTCGCTCTGGGACACATGATGGTTCTCCCCTCGGGCGAAACCCAGGAGCAGAGACGACGATATGCAAACGTGGGCTGGATGTCGGCGGTCGCCGCGGTCGTCGCGTACTTGAACTTCGTCGTCTTTCCGCAGCGCTATGCGCGGGCCTTTTTCGATACAAGCGTGGCGGCTCGTAGCTGGCTCGCCAACTTCTTGACGACAGTGCGCTTTCTGGTCATCCCTCTGGGATTGCGCACTCCCTACGAAGGCTATGTCGACTCGCCAAGCGATCCCCGCTGGATCGCCGGCTTGATTCTCCTTCTGCTCGCGGCGGCTGCCCTGGGGTGGATGAGAACTCGCCACCGGCTGGCTGCCTTTGGAGTGCTCTGGTTCTTAAGCGCGATAGTCCCCACCGTCACGGTCTGGAAGAACGCCACGGGGATGGCCGATCGCTACGTTTTCCTCGCGTCCTTCGGACTCGTCGTCGCCGCGGCGGGGCTTCTATCCCCGGTGACCGACGGCGGCCTGTGGACGCCCCGGCTCCAGGCAAGGGCACCTATGGTTCCCTGGGTGCTCTGTACCCTATTCCTATCGCTTTTCGCCGCAGTGACGTGGCACCGAGTGCGCCTCTGGCACGATACTGAAGCGCTCTTCACGGATACGCTTCGCCAGGAGCCGCGAAACATATTTGCTGCGAGGACCCTGGGGCGTTACTACTCAATCACGTTGTCGTCCCCGGATAAGGGCGTACCGCTCCTCGAGCGTACCATCGCGCTCACCGAGGTCCGCATCGCGAGGCTCACAAATGCGTCTCTCTTGGACTTCGAGCGCTACAATCTATCTGAACTACGAAACGAACTCGGCATCGCTCAACGGGAATCCGGCCACTACGAGCGCGCGATCGCTCTGCACGAAGAGGCCATTTTGGGGATACCGGATACGGGCCGCGAGGCCTATCGGACGGCGGAATACTACTTTCAGATGGGCCTGGCGTATGACAAGCTCGCAGATACGAAGCTAAGCCCGCGAGACCAGATTGCCTTCCGCGCGGCCCAGGAAAAGGCGCTCGAGTGCTACCGGATGAGCATCGATCGCTTGCCTCTTTTGGTCCAGGCCCATCAGAATGCGGCGCTGGCTCTGTTTCGCCTCGGTCGCCCGAGCGAGGCCGAGGCGCTGCTGGACACGGCCTTGACGCTCACCCCGAACAACGTCGAAGCGGAAGGGTTGTTGGCGAGGATCTACGTCCAGACGGGCGAGCGCGAGAAAGCCGCGACGTTGCTCACCGCAGCGATCGAACAGGCCGGGCGCCGCAAAGGCAACGGTCCGCTGCTCGAGGAGCTGCGGCGCGTGCAATCGGAGGCGATCGGAAAGGCTCCGCCGTCCGAGGCTCCGTCCTCTGACCAGGATGCCGCGTTCATCGCGGCCCTGCGCGAGCGGAAGTACGAGGAGGCTCTCGATGTTGCCCTATCGCAGGCGAAGGCGCGAGACACGCCCGACCCGTCGCTCCTCAACAACATAGGGCTCTGTTATTACAAGTTGGCGCGCTATCCCGAGGCGGAGCACTCCTTCTTGGAGGCCATCAAGCTGCGACCTGATTACGGCACGGCCATGGACAACCTGTCCCTTGTCTACGCCAAACAGGATCGGCTGGACTTGGCCATTTCCTATGCGGAAAAGGCCTTGCAGCTGCAGCCCGGCGACCCGGGGATCGCCCGCCACCTGGACGCGTACCGACGCAAGCAACTTGCGGGCACGGGTCCGGGCGGCGGGCCATAGCTGGTATTGTCCGTGGATACCCAAGGTCTCGCCGACCTCATTCCTCTGCACCGGCGTCGGTCAACGCGACGCCGGCATCGAAGCAAGCGGGGGATTCATCGGCAGATAGAATGCACGGCGTGCACTGCCCTGCGACACAGCGCGGCGCACTCCCTGCGATGTCACAAACGATGTGCCCCGCGTCCACCACGTGGGGGACGGCGGCAATCTGAGCCTCAATCCTGGCCGCGCCCGATCTGTTCGCCGCGCCCGCGTAACATAGGGAGTTGAAGCTTAGGCATTTGATCGATATTAACTTGTCATCTCGCGAGGTTGCAGTTGGTAGTTCCACTCACCGTGGAAGACGTGAGGTAGCAAGGTCAGTCCGCGCATCTGTGCGTTGGTGATCTCAACGCCCGTCTTGTATTTCCGCCGGTCCAGCCTGGCTCTGACGCGCAGTCCCGCGGCGGTCTTTGTGTGTCCGATCAGGTCGACGATCGTCTCGAAGGTTCGCAGAGGCTTCCCCCTCCAGTTTTGCGTGATATGGCAGAAGAGCCGATGCTCGATCTTGTTCCACTTGCTCGTACCGGGCGGGAAGTGGCTAACGACGATGCACAACCCCACTTCGTCCGCGAAGCGCTGAAGTTCGAGTTTCCATGCGCGCGTGCGATACCCGTTGCTTCCCCCCGCATCCGCAGTGATGAATAGATGGTCGGCATCCGGGTACGCTCGCTTGCCCATCATCTTCCACCATTGGCGGATTGAGGCGACGGCGAATTCGGCCGTGTCGTGATCTCGGCCCACGCTGACCCACGCCTCGTTGCGTGCCATATCGTAGACCCCGTACGGGATCGCCTTGCCTATCGCGTCATTGGGGAAGTCGTGTACCAAGACCTTGTCGGGCATGGCCCGCTGCTGCCATTCCCGGCCGTTGTTCTTGAAATCGCCGACAAGTTCCTTTTTCTTCGTGTCGACCGAGATCACCGGCTGCTTGCGGCGCAGAAACGAGATTGCGGTCGCATTAATGTGCTCAAACTGTTCGTTGCGATCGGGATGTGACGTCCCCTCGCGGCTCTTGCGCACGGACTGAAGGCTGTAGCGCAGCTCGTGCAGCAGGCGCCCCACCGTCGTGGAACTCACACTCCATCCGTCGCTCGATAGTGCCGCTGCGAGCTTCGCCCGGCTCTTGCACGTCCATCGCAAGGGCGACATCGGATCACCACGCGTGAGCGGATCAACCAGTTGCTCGAGAGCCTCCTTCACGCCCGGCTGGGTCTTCTGGATTCCAGGTCGCCCGGCCCCCTCCCGACGCACGCGCCCGGTCGCGTCGATGCCGCGCTCGATGTCACGTCGACCGTTACGAATTGTCTCTCGCGCCAAGCCCGTCGCCGCAGACACCAGCGCATCCCCACCGTACCCGATCGCGCGAGACTCCGTTGCCGCCCACAGTCGACGTCCTCGTTCGTCGAGCAACGGCCCCACAACCGCGTACAGCAACGGCCCCACAACCGCGTACTTCGTCACGATGGCGGCTTCACTTCCCTCGTTTCGCCTCATGCGGAAGCGTGAACACCCATTCACTCAACCTGGCAAGATAATTTACGCGCGAGGCCTTAGCGAGGGCGAAACCGCATATCCAGGACACACCGGACCCGTCACGACGGCCGCGCAATCCTGGTCCGTTGCGCACTGGAGCTCGACGGCCGAAACCTCTATGTCCACGCAGCCGCCTCCGTCGGATTCGGCCGGAAGGCAGCAGGTCTCGTTGGCGTAGGCGCAGGAGTTGGGCGGACCGGCTACGGTGCTGCACGGAGTGACATCCTCCGCCACGCATGTCCCGCCCGCGTCGGCGCAAGCGGGCAGAGTGTCCTGCGGCGAGGACAAGCAAGCCGAATTCGCTTCGCACTTCCCGCTACGACAACACGGGCCAAGGATCGCCGGGCAGTTGCAGTCGACGGTCCCAAGGGCGCCCGACCCGAGAGGCGTCTCCGAGACGTCCAGAGCGAATTGCGCCGATGCCCCGTTGTTGATCGCGGAGCTGGCGGAGCCGCCGCAAAGACAATTCAAACTGCAATAGTCGCCGGACCACACCATCTCGCAATCCGTATCCGCCGTACAGGACTGATCGTAATTCGAGGCGGAGATCATGCAGCTTGCAGCGTCGGCGTCCGTGCCTCCGTCCAAGCCGCCCGCGCTGTCCGGGGCGGCTCCGTCGCTGGCCCGCGACCCCGAGTCGGTGTCGATGCAGCATGCCTCGTCGGCGTAGGCGCACGAGTTGGGCGGTCCCGCTTGGCCGCAGTAAACAACGCCGCGCCTGCACGTCCCGCCTGCGTCGGCGCACGCCGGCAACGTGTCCGGCGGCGCGCATGCCGGCGCGGAACCCAATTGGCAGATTCCCTGGCTGCAACACGGAGGATTGTTGTACGGGCAGCCACACTCCGCCCACCCGATGGCTCCCGACCCAAGCGGCGTTCTGGCCACATCGTCGTTGAACTGCGCCTGGACCGCTGCGGCGATCACGGACCCTCCGCAGTCGCACGTCGTGGTAACGCAATAGTCGCCGGATGTGACTTCAACGCAGTCGGTGTCGACCGAGCACGATTGGTCGTAATTCGATGCGGAGATGATGCAGGCTCCGACGTATCCATCGGGGGCGGCGGCATCATTGACCGCTGCGTCGCCCGCGTACGCCGAGTCAACCTCTGGCCACGTTTGCCCATCCAATTCCGGTCCACCGCCGTCGTCGAGCCCTCCAATCAAGAGTTGACCGGTTGGACAACCGAACACTCCGGTCGCGAATACCACGCATGCGAAGCTACCCGCCATAAGCCTCATCTGGTTTCTCCTCTCGCTTGTTCGTCTCAAGTTCACCCGTCAATGGTCCGGCGTCGGGGAACCGATCACGGATTCGCCCCGAGGAGCGACTTGACCCGCGGTCCATACGGGCTCGTCGGATTGTTCTGTAGGAAGGCGCGAGCAACGCGCTCAGCCGCCGCGCGGTCCCCTGCGCTCAGCAGCGCCTCCACTCGGAGAACCGCCGCCTCCGGGCCCATGGCTCCACGCGGGAACTGCGCCGAGTATTCGCCGAGAATCGAAAGCGCTCTTGCTGGCTCCCCGTCCGCGACCGCAGCGCGCGCCTGGTCGAGCGTGGAAAGCTCCAAGGCGAACGACGGCGCGGCCGGTGCGGTCGCGCGAACGACCGGCCCCGCAGCCTCGACGGTAGGCGAAGCCGGAGCTGACGGCACGGCGAGGGACGGCGCACTGGGCGTGGCGACGAACATCGTGGCCGGCGCTGGCGGAATTTCCGGGCTTCGGACGGAGACGACTCTCGCCGGGGCTCGGCTCGTGGATGCGCTTCTTGCCGGCACACCGGCAGTGACCGGCGTGCCATGAATATGCTGCACCACGAGGGTTCCAGAAACCGCCACAACGCCCGTGAGGCTGACCACCGCAAGCCACTTGGACGAGACCAGGACAGACTTGGCGACAAGGCTCGCCGCAGCGGCTTGCCCGCCGGAGATCGCCGACGCGGCCACGACGCCGGTCATCGCGGCGAGCGCTCGCTGCTTGGATCCAGCGGGCGCACCGGCTCTGCCGGCTTTCAGGAGCAACCGCTCGACTTCCTCGAGCGCAGGATCGTCGCAGCGTTCCGGATTCCTCATGGTCGACCTCCGCGCCCTACATGACTTCGCGCCGCGAAGCGACGCCTCAAGATCGCCTGAAACTCTTCACGCGCTCGCCGAAGGCGAGACGCAGCAGTCCCCACGCGGACCCCGACGACCGCAGCGATCTCGGGGATGGTGAGCTCCTCGATCTCGAAGAGCACGAAGACGGCCCGGAGGTCGACCGGCATCGCGGCGAGCACCTCGTCCAGCGTCTGCCGAGCACGCCGCTGATCGAGCAGCTCATCCGGCGAAGGAAGAGGAATCGCGAGCAGGTCCACGTCGGCGTCCGAAGCGACCGGACGACGCTGAGCGGCGCGACGAGCCTCGGATGCAACCCGCGCGGCTGTCGAGAAAAGAAACGCCGACTCAGCCCCGGGCGCCACATCCCCGATCTTGCGCGCAAGAACGCAGAAGACGAGCTGCGCGCTATCTTCGACATGAGCATCGGGGACTCCCTGGAACCGCAGGGCGCGCCACACGAAGTCGTAATAGCGGTCGACCACGTGCCGAATTCGCTGGTTGGATGCGTCTGACCGGATGCCCACCGGCGACGTGTCAGAAGCCGCAATGGGTTGGGGCCGCTCGTTCATCAGACTCGCCAACGCAGAGCATCCATGGCCCGCTTCGGGGCCGTCGATCACAGAAAGTGAACCGCTAGGCCGACCTCCGCATCGAAGCCCACCCTCGGCTCCGCGTAGGCCGTGATATTGGGGAGGAAGTAGACGCGCTCCGGCCGCGCACGGAACGCAGGGCCGAAGGCGCCTTCGACGGAAATAGGGTCCAGAAGCTGGGATTCGACGCGCGCGACAGGACCCGCGGCGAACCACGCGGCCTGCCTTTCCTGCCCACCCGCGACATCGCTCCCCGCCACCTCCAGCACCCCCGTCTCGAAGCGCCCGCACGCACTGAGCCGCACGCGGTTCTTGGGCCAGAGCATTGCGCACGCGTCGACTCGACCGACGCTCCAGGTGAAGTCCGCAGCGCCTCCGGGAACCTCGAGCTTGCCCGATTCCGCTCGAAGAAACGCGGCACGCACGCTCAGGCCCCAGAGGTGCGTGATTGCGATCGTCCAGCCCGCAACCACGGACGCGGCGACGAGCGGATTCGGAGCAACTCCAGTTACCACGACCAGATCGGCTCCAGCGAACAAATTCTCCGGGGCCCGCGACGGGGAGGACTCCGATCGCATTGCCGATGCGGGAGTCCACGGTGGACCATCACCCGGCTGCGCCGTTGTGGGCATCGCGGCACCGGTCGAGCCGGCGTCGGGCGGCGGCGTCGGCGGGGCCACGGCAGGCGTCGAGGGACTGACCGCAGAATCGCCGGTAGCGAGTTCATCATCGAGCCCGGACGCCCCGGCGGAGGAACTGGGCGCAGACGCAGCAGAGACGGGGGTTGCGAATATCGAAGCGCGCGGGTCGACCGCCAGCGCAACCATGAGGCCGAGCGCATCGGCCACCTCGTCGCAGGTGCCCCCCTGGACACTGCGAGTCAGCGTGGCCCCAGCCTTGTCGGTCACGGCAACACGACCGCTCGCCGGCCGGCCCGCGCGGACCTCCACGGAGAAGGTCCGAGGCGCATCGCTCGACCCGGCAAAGCGGACATTCCCAGTCCTCGCACGAACGCTTCCCCGAAACGCCGCCTCGTTTGGACACCCCGCGTCGGCCTGGTACTCCAGGCGAATCGGCTCCACCGGGGTCTCCGCCCTGGCGGGCCCCTCCGCGTCGACCGCGATGGCCCATGCGACCGTCGTCGCAACGAGCCGCGCGCCCCATTTCATCTGGGGAAGCCTACCAGGTAACCCCGCGATGGGAGAAGCTCAGGCCGAGTAGTAGTTCAATGACGCGCATGCACCGGCGAGCCGAAATGACCGACCGATCCACGCCGCACCGCCTGGTGAACCAGTTCCTGGCTCGAACCGCTCCTCGTTTGCTGGTAGAGGGAGCGCTCACTCGACGACCATGCGCGGGCGGGCCGTCTGACGGTTTCCCCGCTTGGCAGACCCGCCGCCATCAGCAGACCTTCCGACCGTGTCTACGTGGACCGAATTTCGAACATCAGCCGCCTTGAGGGCGGTCGCATGCGCCGGCATCTTTGCGCTGGGCTTCGCAGGCTGCGACAAGCCCGAAACCGCGGTCGTGATCGACAATGACTACCCCGCGTCGACCGAGACACCGATGGTCGTGTACCGCGCGCAGTGGCAGGCGGTTTGGTTTGACGCCGCTGTCTCACCGGGGTCGTCCTCGGACCCGCTGGCCACCTTGCCGGCTTCGGCCAACACGGCGTACGTCATTCTGGCCCCCGGATGGGACCCTACGAGTTCCTCGGCGCCGACCTCTTTCGTCGTCCTGCAGTCGAGAAATGGGTTCGAAGTCCACCTGAACGAAACGCTTCACATTCCGGTCGATGACACGACGTTCCTCGGCAATTGCGGCTCCGGGAACACCCTGTCCCAAGACCAGGCCGACTTCATCACTCAGCGCGTGTTTGCCGCCGACTTCGCGTCCTGGGCATACGACGCCGCGACCTGTACGACGACGCCTATCGGCGACGCCGTTGCGCGCTGATCCACGGCCGACGCACCCGTGTCCACCACGTTCCGCCACCCCCACTCTAACTTGAACCCGCCTCTCCTCTCCGCTCGCCATCCCGTGGACGCCGCAAGAGCGCGCCTGCTCGGCCTCGGCGCCGTCGCGAGCACGATCCTGGTCCCCGCACTCGCAATGGCTCAGGCCGCGCCTCCAGCAGGCCATGACGAGACGGCGTTCGACTTCATGAACCTCCTGTCGGACCATCGCCTGCACGACATCAAGAACGAGAGCTGGAACGTCTATGGGCAGTCCACGTACCTCTCGAGCTGGAAGCTGCCGTTCAGCGCGCCATACACGAACGCGAACGGGAGCACCAATTCGCTCGTACCGGACTCCGAGCGCAGCTACACGAGCACGACCACGCTGTTCTTCGGCGTGCGCCTCTGGCCCGGGGCCGAAGCCTATCTCGTGCCGGAAGTCATCTTTGAACGCCCCCTTTCCCAACTGCGCGGCATTGGGGGATCGATCCAGAACTTCGAGCTCCAAAAGACTGGCTCCGAGACGCCTCAGCTCTATCGCTCGCGGACGTACGTCCGGCAGACCATCGGCTTCGGCGGAGACCACGTCGAGAAGACTTCGGACCCGATGCAGCTCGCGGCCGTGGTCGACAAGCGGCGGCTCGTCGTGAGCGCGGGAAACTTCACGATCCTCGATTTTTTCGACAGAAATTCAGTCACCTGGGATCCCCGGCAGACGTTCTTCAACATGGCGTTCATGACGTACTCCTCGTGGGACTTCCCGTCCGATGCGCGAGGGTATTCGTGGGGCGGCACCGCGGAGCTCTACTGGGACGATTGGGCCTGGCGGATTGGGCGGATTACGCCACCGCAGAACCCCAATCAGCTGCCCGTCGAATTCAGAATCTGGAAGTACTTCGGTGATCAGACGGAGTTCGAGCACGACCACGTGTTATTGGGCAAACCCGGGGCCGTGCGCATCCTGGGCTATCGAAATCAAGTCGATACCGGGCGATTCGCGGACGCCATTGGGGCCTACGACGCCAGTCCGGTCCTGTACAACGCCACGACGTGCACGGGTTTCAACTACGGCTCGGGAAACGCGACGGCCCCTGACCTTTGCTGGGCACGCAAGACCAACGTGAAGCTGGGCATTGGGATCAATCTCGAACAGTTCATCACCGATGACGTCGGCGTCTTCTTTCGGGGAATGTACTCGGATGGCAACACCGAGGTCGACGCGTACAACCCGGCCGATCGATCCATCTCCTTCGGTTCCGTCGCCAAAGGCTCGGCCTGGCGCCGCCCCTTTGACGTCGCCGGCGCCGGGCTCGGCATGAGCTGGATCTCTTCCGAACACGCCCGGTACCTGGCCATGGGAGGCGTCGATGGCTTCATCGGAGACGGGGCTCTTCGTCAGGCTGCGGAGGGTGTTGTCGAGTGCTTCTACAGCGTGAATCTGCTCAAGGCCATCTGGCTCTCCGCGGACTACCAGTTCCTGTGGAATCCGGGATTCAACGCGGACCGAGGCCCGGTCCACATTTTCGGCGGGAGGTTCCATGCGGAGTTCTAACCGCCGTGCGGTGTCCTTGTCCGCCGCGTTGGTGACCGCACTCTCCCTGGCGCAGTCCGCGCGAGCCCAGGGGCAAGCGCAAGGCTTTGCGGTGGAGCGCCTTTATCCGTCGGCGCCCGGGGCCGGCTGGTTCGTCATGGACGACCTTCGAATTCACGGGGGCCTGGGCGGGGTGATGGCGTTGACGGTGGGGTATGCGCACGACCCGCTGCGAGTCACGGACGGCTCGCAGCACCTCGCCGTCGTGTCGGACGAGGCATTCGCTGACTTCGGATTCGCGGTGACGCTCCAGCGCTGGCGCCTCTACGTCAACTTCGACGCGCCGCTCGTCATCGAGGGCCAGAGCGGTACGGCGGGTGCTTATCAGTTTGCCGGACCGTCGGTCGACCTCGGGGTGAATCCCGACACGATGTCCGACGTGCGCATCGGGTTCGACGGTCGCCTTTTCGGTACGGAGACAAGCCCGTTTCGCCTCGGCATCGGTGCTCAGCTGTTCGTGCCGAATGGCGACATTGCGGGAGGCGATCGAGCTGACTTCAACACCGACGGCACGTATCGGGCGATGGGGCGCGTGCTCCTCGCCGGCGACGTCGGGCGATTCACGTACGCAGGGCACGTTGGCATACACATCCGCCCGCTCGACGACTCGCCAGCCCCAGGAAGCCCGCAGGGCAGCGAACTCCTCGTCGGCGCGGCGGGCGGCGCGAAAGTCCTCGATTGGGCTGGCGCGGCCAAATCGCTGGTCGTCGGGCCTGAAGTCTTCGGGGCGACCGCGTTTCGTTCGTTCTTGGGCTCGAACACTACCGCGCTCGAAGGTCTGCTGACTGGGCGCCTCGAAGGCACGGACGACCGAGGACCTCAGCTGCGGATCAAACTCGGCGCCGGTGCCGGTCTCAGCCAGCACTTCGGGGCACCGGAGTGGCGACTCGTCTTCGGCATCGAACTCTTCGACCACACGAGACATTAGTCGCCGCGCGGACGGCCGACTGCGTTGAAGCCTGGCGGTTCGCCCGAGGGTGCTATGAGCAAGAGCGAAGTGTCCGCGAAATCGTTGCCGCGCTGGCTAGGCGGCGTGCTCGTCGTCTGGACGTGGTTGTTGATGGCGCTTGGAGCCTTGACTCGAGCAGCTCAGGCTGGGGTCTCGTGCCCCGACTGGCCGCTGTGCCACGGGCACATCATCCCGCCTATCGACGCTGGGTTTTACCCTGCCGATCCGCGCTATGCGGTCTACCGCGTCTATTTCGAGTTCCTTCATCGGGTCCTCGCCGGAGTGTTGGCCGCGGGAGCGGCCGGCCTGATCACCATCGAGTGGCGGAGAGGGATGCGTGGGATCGCTGCAGCGTTGAGCGCGACACTCGGCGTTCAGATTGCGATGGGTGCGGTCACCGTATGGCTTCGCAACGCGCCATTCACGGTAGTCATTCACCTGGCGCTCGCGCTGAGCTTCCTGGCTGTGCTGATCACGTCCCTGCGAGCCTTCGGAGTCCAGTTGTCGCCTCAGGCGCCACCTCGGTACTTGGCGCGTGGCTACAAGGCCTTGGCCGTTGCCGTGGTAGTTCAGCTTCTCCTCGGCGGAGTGGTCAGTTCACGCTCGATCGGTCTTGCATGTGCCGACTTCCCGCTATGCAACGGCTTCCCCATCCCGTTGTACTGGACCGAACCCATTGCGTGGCAGATCGCTCATAGAACGGTCGGGTACGTGGTATTGCTTGGTTCGGTCGCACTTCTCGTCGTCGCGCGCCTCGAGGGCGCCACGGCTCGCGAAACGACGATTGCCACGGGCCTGGTGTTGGGAGTTTCGGTTCAAATCATGCTGGGCGGATTGAACATCTGGCTTCGGATTCCACCCATCGTGAGCGCTGCGCACTTGGCCTGTGCCGTCGCACTGTTCGCGGTCGTCGTCGAGCGGGTAGTGAGCCTCGGGGGCTCGACAGCGCCGAGCGAATCCGCGTGAAGGAGCGAGCGAGACCGACCAAGCCGATGTTCAGCCTGTTGCCGGTCGAGTTCCGGACGAGCAGCATCGAGGGTCGGGGGGTGTTTGCCAGGCGACCTCTCAAGCCCAGAGACCTCGTTGTGGCCTACGCCCCCAGGCAGCGCAAGGTCGATGCCGCACACCCGGACGCCGTAGCCGCCGCCCAAACGAAGCTGTCGCTTAGGGCTACAGATGGGTCAGTCATCATTCCCGACACGCGCGTCCCGGGCGGCTGGCTCTGCAACCACAGCTGTGCGCCCAACGCAGCCATCTACGCGAGCGGAACAGGACGGATCCAGGCCACGAGGGCCATCGCCGCGGGCGAGGAAGTAACCGTCTTCTACGGGTGGGTGAGCCACAACGATCCGCAGCGCGACCCTTGTCGCTGCGGGTCGCCCCAATGCAGAGGCTTTATCAACTTCGACGTTTCCGACAAGGACATCGACTCGGCTCGCATCCTCGAGGGCGGCGGCGTCGCTGCTGGGGGGCGTTTTCGCGATCGGCTCCTTGAATACGACGAGTACCTCCACGCGATCGAACAGGATCAAGTGCACGAGACCGTCGTGGAAACCGTCGTGCGCCTGAAGCGGCATCGGGGCGAGCGGTAACGCACCGCGACACACAGTTCCTCAACTCGCCCGCATCCGTGGGTGCGCTTGGCGATTGACGGACGCAATCGTTCCGATTATATCGATCCACTGTTATCGATATGAAAAGGTTCCTCGCCCCATGACCGACCCTACGAGCGAACTGCGCGTCGTGCCCGAGCCGACGCTTCGTCGCCTGCCTCGCTATCTGCACCTGCTGCGCACACTGCGCGGTCAGCGGGAATGGATCTCGACGACTCACATAGGGGACGCTCTCGGCCTCGAGCCAGTCCAGGTTCGCAAGGACATCGAGTGCACGACCATCGTCGGGCGTCCGAAGACCGGCTACTCCGTCCCTGCGCTGATCGATGCCATCGAAACTCTGCTCGGGTGGAACAATCCGCGGCAGGCCTTTCTCGTCGGCGCCGGGAACCTCGGTCGCGCACTGCTTGGCTATCCTCGCTTCGAGGAAAGCGGACTCGATATCGTCGCGGCCTTCGACAGCGACCCAAAGAAGGTCGGCAAAGAGATCCACGGCAAGAAGGTGCTTCCGTTCGACAAGTTCGAGAACCTCGCCCAGCGGATGCACGTGATCGTCGGAATCATCACCGTTCCTGCCGAGCAGGCTCAGACGGTTGCCGAGCACATGCTCTTCGGTGGAATTCGGGCCATCTGGAACTTTGCGCCCGTCGCTCTCACGATACCAAAGGACATCATCGTGCAGAACGAAGACCTGTATACCGGCCTTGCGTCCTTGTCGCACCGTCTGGCCGATGTGCTGCGCAAGGACGCCTCCATCGAGAAAGGAATCCGTCATGCATCTCTCTGAAGGCGCCGTCTCGGCAGGTCGACGATTCGAAAAGATTTGTGACATCGTCGACTCGCTCGGTCGAGAACCGTCGAAACTCATTCCGATTCTTCAGGCCGTCCAGGATGAATATAGATATTTACCCGGAGAGGTCTTGACATACGTCGCCGTATCGCTCGGGCTGTCCCCGTCGAAGGTGTATGGAGTGGCCACGTTCTATACGCACTTTGCGCTTGAGCCGAAGGGACGCCACGTCATACGCCTATGCGACGGCACGGCCTGCCACGTGAGGGATTCACTCCCGATCCTCGACGCCTTGCGATCCACGCTTGGCCTCAGCGGGACGAAGACGACCACGAGCGACATGGCGTTTACGGTCGAGACCGTCGCATGCCTGGGAGCCTGCGGGCTCGCTCCCGTAGTCGTCGTGGACGATATCGTGCATGGGACCATGACCCCGGCAGCGGCGGTAGGACTGGTCGATGAGATTCGTCGCGTCGAATCGGAGACTAAGTCGTGACCGCCGCAAAATGCGAACAGGGCGCGGCGCGTAGGGTCGTCGTCTGCGCGGGAACCGGCTGCGTGGCGAACGGGGCGTGGGACGTTCGAGCGGCGTTCGAAGCCGCATGCAGCCACAGTGGACTCACCGTGACTCTATCCATGCACGCCGAGGATTCCGCGGCGGACCTGGCGCTCACCAAGAGCGGCTGCCAAGGTTTCTGCCAAATGGGACCGCTCGTGACGGTTCTTCCCGACGGAATCCTCTACACGAAGGTCAAAGCGAGCGACGTACCGGAGATCGTTGACAGAACGCTCGTTCATGGCGAGACCGTGGAGCGACTCTTGTATCTGGACCCGAAATCCGGTGATTGCTGCAAGGGAACGATTGATATCCCATTTTACCGTCTCCAGACACGCCACGTTTTGCGGATGTGCGGGACCCTAGACCCGGAGGATCTCGACGAGTACGTCCGCCACGGCGGTTACGAAGCTGCGCGTGTGGCGTACACGGAGCTGTCGGCCGAAGAGCTCTGTCGCCGGGTAACCCTATCAGGCCTTCGCGGTCGCGGTGGTGGGGGGTTTCCGACAGGTCGAAAGTGGGACACAGCCCGAACGCAAACATCCGAGCAGAAGTTCGTCATCTGCAACGCCGACGAGGGAGATCCCGGCGCGTTCATGAACCGCTCGGTCATGGAGGGCAATCCCCACTCAGTGATCGAAGGACTGATGATTGCGTGCCGTGCCATTGGAGCCGGTCGCGGACTCATCTACGTGCGCACGGAGTATCCGCTCGCCGTATCCCGCATGCGAAGGGCTGTGCGCGATGCTCACGCACGAGGGCTTCTCGGCGACGATGTCTTCGGTTCAGGACGAGCTCTGACATGCGACGTGATGGAGGGCGCCGGCGCCTTCGTCTGTGGCGAGGAAACCGCCATGATCGCCTCCATCGAGGGAGGACGCGGGATGCCTTCCCCTAAGCCGCCATTTCCGGCGATTCGCGGACTTTGGGGGCAGCCGACCGTCATCAACAATGTCGAAACGCTCGTCCACGCCGTTCGCGTCGTGCGAGAAGGGGCGGACGCGTTCCGGAGGCTTGGCACCGCGACCTCGCCGGGAACGAAGACATTTGCCCTGACGGGGCACGTCGTGAATACGGGACTCATCGAAGTGCCCTTCGGAGCCACCCTTCGTCATGTCGTCACGGACATTGGCGGTGGCGTCGTCGGCAAGGACGGAGCGCCGAGCGCGGAATTGTTCAAGGCCGTGCAGATAGGGGGTCCCTCCGGTGGGTGCCTTACGCGCGACCACCTGGACTTGCCTCTCGACTTCGATTCCCTCAAAGGCGTCGGAGCCATGGTCGGGTCCGGTGGCCTGGTCGTCATGAACCGGGACACCTGTATGGTGTCGATAGCCCGTTACTTCATGGAATTCACTTGTCGTGAGAGCTGCGGCAAATGCGTGCTTTGTCGCGAAGGCACGCGCCAGCTTCTCGCACTGCTCGATGACATCATCGACGGGAGGGGGACGCCGGCCACGCTGGACCTTCTCATGGAGCTGGCCCAAGCAGTACAAATCGGATCTCTCTGCGGCCTTGGTAAAACGGCTCCCAACCCGGTTCTGTCGACCATGCGCCATTTCCGCGACGAATACGAGGCCCACGTCATCCACAAATATTGCCCAGCCGGGCAGTGTAAGAGACTGAAGAAGCCCGTCATCGACGCCGCCAAGTGCAAAGGGTGCCTGGTGTGCATGAAGAAGTGCCCGGTTCATGCGATCCGGGGTGAGAAGAAACAGCCGCACGCAATCGACCAGACGATCTGCACGAATTGCGGCACCTGCGTGACCGCTTGCAAGCTGGGCGCCGTAGTCGCTGCCTGAGAGTGAGTGCCATGAACGAACCCAACGCTGACTGCATGTTTGTCGACGGCCGGCCTGTTCGCATCGACGGCGAGCGAAATGTGCTCGAGATCATTCGCAAGGCAGGGGTGGACCTTCCCACCTTCTGCTACCATTCGGACTTATCCATCTACGGAGCATGCCGCCTTTGCCTCGTCGCCGTCGAGGGGCGCGGCGTGCAAGGAGCGTGTTCCCTGCCGCCCGAACGGGGCCTGAATGTGCGGACGAACACCGAAGAGCTTCGCAGGGTTCGGCGTGTGACCGTTGAGCTCCTGCTCGCGAATCACGACCAGAAGTGCCCTACCTGTCCGAAGAGCGAAAACTGTCAGCTTCAGGCGCTCGCATTCAGGCTCGGCATTCGCGACGTTCGGTTCAAGCCCGTCCTCAAGCCCTCCGACGTGGATCGTTCGTCACCGTCTCTGGTGCGGGACCCCAATCGCTGCGTTCTATGCGGAGACTGCGTCCGCGTGTGCGGCGAGACCCAGAGTATCGGCGCCATTGACTTCGCCCACCGCGGAGCCGACGTTGTCGTTGCGCCGGGGTTCGGGCGGTCCTTGGCCGAAGGCGAGTGCGTCCACTGCGGGCAGTGCGCCGCCGTTTGTCCGACGGGCGCGCTCACGGTGAAGAGCGATGTCGAAGCCGTTTGGCGTGCTCTCGGAGACGTGAGCCAGCGTGTCGTTGCGCAAGTCGCGCCCGCCGTGCGCGTCGCCATCGGCGAGTGCTTTGGCCTGGAGCCCGGGACTCTGTCGACGCTCGAATGCGTCGGTGCCCTCAAGGCCATGGGGTTCGCTGAAGTGTACGATACCGCATTCGCAGCGGACCTCACCGTGTTCGAGGAGGCGACTGAGTTCTTGGCGCGAATGAATTCCGGCAAGAGCCTTCCGCAGTTCACGTCGTGCTGCCCGGCGTGGGTCAAGTTCGCCGAGCAGTACTTCCCGGAGCTCTTGTCAAACCTATCGACCTGCCGCTCCCCGCAGCAGATGCTCGGTGCCATTATCAAAGAGGGCGCAGTCGATCAACAGGACACCCGCGGCACCAAGACCGTTGTCGTATCCATCATGCCGTGCACGGCCAAGAAATTCGAGGCCCGGCGCCCAGAGATGGCTCGCGACGGGGTGCCCGACGTCGACTTCGTTCTCACCACCCAGGAGCTCGCGCGGATGATCAAAGAATCCGGTCTTCGCTTCCGCGAGCTTGCTCCAGAATCGTTCGACCTGCCGCTCGGAAGCAAGTCCGGCGCGGGGGTGCTCTTTGGGACCTCGGGCGGCGTCACCGAAGCCGTATTGCGTTACGCCGCAGCCCACGTTTCTCCCGAGCGATTGGGCCCCGTCGACTTTCACGCCGTGCGCGGTGAACACGGACTGCGGGAGGCGCACGTCGCACTCGGCGGAACGACTCTTCGTCTCGCCATGGTTCACGGCCTGTCCAATGCGCGGAGAGTGGCCGAGCGAGTTCGAAGTGGCGAGACTCACTGGGATCTCATTGAGGTCATGGCCTGCCCCGGCGGCTGCATCGGAGGTGCAGGTCAGCCCGTCGCTCGTGACCGGGAAGCCGCGCGCCGCAAGCGCAGTCTTGGGATCTACGCGAACGATAAGCAGCTCGACATCCACCGTTCGCAACAAAACGCGTTCGTCTGCGACCTCTACGCACGACGGCTGGGCGCTGTCGGGGGCCACGAGGCACACGAGCTACTTCACACTCGCTACCAAAGCCGACGACGCGTGCCCGACCAGGAGATCGAGTTCGCCAACGGGCCACGGCAGGACCGCATCCAAGTCCGAGTGTGCGTCGGAACGAACTGTTTCCTCCGCGGCTCGCAAGGGACATTGACTGCTCTACTGCGAGACGTAGCCGCTCGCGGTCTCGAGGACGAGGTCGATGTGCGCGCGTCCTTCTGCTTCGAGAACTGCGGCGGGGGTCCGTCCGTATCCATCGGAGACAAGCTGCTGTCGGGCGCGACGCTGCAGCACGTTCGCGCCGAGCTCGAAGACCTCTTGCGCGCGCGCGGCGTCGAGCCCGACTCCGTCGAAGGCGAAGCCTGCCGCTCCGAGGATGCCCTCGCGGACAGGAGGTAACCCGGATGCGCATCCGTATCTGCATGGGGAGTTCGTGCTTCGCGCGCGGCAACGGCCATACAACCAAGCTTCTGCAGGAGTACCTACAAGCGCGGGGGCTCGCTGGACAGATCGAGCTCTCGGGCGCTCTCTGCGAAGAGCACTGCAGCTCGGGCCCGAATCTGGAGATTGACGGCGAACTGTACCACGGAGTGACCGCGTCTAGCCTTGCGTCGATCCTTGACCGGCACGTCGGCATCCCCGCCAGCCGCGGAGCCGAGCCGAAGTGAATCTTCTCAATCCTATCTACACGGAGAAACGAGAATGCCAGGATTGCTACAAGTGCGTTCGTCGTTGTCCGGTGAAGGCAATCAAAGTTCAAGGAGGATGCGCCACGGTCATCCCGGAGACGTGCATTCTGTGCGGCCGTTGTGTCGAGGCGTGTCCGAACGAGGCCAAGCGCGTTCGGGATGACCTGCCGCGCGCCAAACAACTTCTCGCGCTCGACAAACGCGTGTTGGTCTCCCTGGCGCCGTCGTGGGCAGCGGAGTTCCGAGGCGTCGCTCCGTCCCAGGTCGTCGCCTGTCTCGGAAAACTCGGTTTTTATGGCGTGTCCGAAACAGCCCTCGGCGCCGAACACGTGTCAGCCTGCGTCGTCGACTTGCTCCGACAGCAGCCGCAGCGCGTCTTCCTGTCGTCCGCGTGCCCGTCGGCCGTCAGCCTGCTCGAACGGCACCACGCGGAACACGCAGCCCTCTTGACCCCTCTTCTGTCGCCGCTGCTTGCCCACTGTCGAATTCTGCGGCGCTCATTCGGTGACGACATTGCAATCGTGTTCATCGGACCGTGCATCGCCAAGAAGGGCGAAGCAGATGCCAATCCGGATCTTCTGGACGTCGTTCTCACATTTGACGATCTTCATCGGTGGTTCGAGGAGGCTGGGATCGACCCACGCTCAGTCCCAACGGACGAGGGCGCGCCGTTTTTCGTTCCTTCGCGGGCCTCGCTCGGAACTTACTACCCCATCGAAGGCGGAATGATTGCCGGCGTGAAGGAACGGTGTGGCGTCGTCGAGCCGCAGTGCATGACGCTGTCTGGGGTCGAAGCGATCGAGCAGGGCTTGCGCGGAGTCGAGCGTCTCACGCCGCAATCGGGCCTTTTTGTCGAACTCCTGGCGTGCGAAGGTGGCTGCGTGGCCGGTCCGAAGATTTCCCGCACTGAGGGGACTGCCTGCAAACGCCTTCGAATCATCGAACAGCCTCGACCTGTCCGAACCCCGAGCGATTCCGGCGAGCTGCTTTCGATCGTCCGGCTCGTCTCCGTTTACACGGCTCGCCCGCCGGTCCGGCGCGAGGGCGAGATCCGTGATGTGCTGCGCGGTCTCGGCAAGTCGAGCAAGGACGACGAGCTGAATTGCGGGGGCTGCGGGTACGAGACGTGTCGCAAGCTCGCCGAGGCTCTCCTCGCAGGCAAAGCAGAACGTTCGATGTGTGTGACGTACATGCGCAAGCTCGCCATGAAGAAGGCGAACGCGCTTCTCTCCAAGATGCCCTCGGCCGTTGTCATCGTGGACGCAAATCTTCGAGTGGTCGAATACAATGAAATCTTTCGGCGCATGGTGACGACCGCCGACGTCGCCGAACCCTCGTCATCGCTCGAGGGCGCTTCGATCCACCACCTCGTCGATTTTGCGGACCTCTTTCACAGTGTCCTCAAGACCGGCGAGGACATCCTCGACCGCGACCTTCGCTGCCGCGCGGCCATCGTGCACGGGTCCCTCTTTAGTATCGAGCAGCACATGTTCGTCGGTGCCATTCTTCAGGACATCACACTTCCATCCATCCACAAGGAGGAAATCGTTCGAAAGGCGCGGGAGGTCATCCAGAAGAACCTCTCCACGGTCCAACAGATCGCCTACTTGCTGGGAGAGAACGCGGCGGAATCCGAGATCATTCTCGACTCAATCATCGCGTCCTTCACGCCGCATGGACTGCCTACGCGCGGTGCCGAGGGGCCTCTCGACCCGACCGCCACGGGACGGCGGCCCGCGTCCGCGGACCCCTCAGTCTGAAGAACGGAAGTGCCTCGAATGGGAAACGTGCGCCCGACGCGAGCGGTGGGTCACGCGGAAGCCTCCGGGATTCTTGCTGCCGTTTCGGACGGGGCCCATATCGAGGTCGCGTTCGAGCAGCATGCCAAGAACGGCCAGATTTTGCCGGGCGATGTGTTCGTCTCGCGCCGGATCAAGGAGGAAGATCGAATCGTATCGGTGATCTCGGACGGTCTCGGCAGCGGGGTCAAAGCCAACGTTCTCGCGACGCTCACGGCCACGATGAGCCTCAAGTACGCGGCGTCGTTCCAGGACGTACGCAAGTCTGCCGAAACGATCATGAGCACACTCCCCGTCTGCAGTGTTCGCAAGATCAGTTACTCGACGTTCACCATCGTCGACGTCGACGGGGAAGGGCACACGCGGGTGATCGAACACGGCAACCCACCCTTCGCGCTGGTTCGGCGTGAGGCGATTTGCTCGGTGCCGACCGAGCGCATCGGCCTCGAGCGCTGGCCGGACCGTCCCATCGCGTTCGGTCGGTTTCGACTGGAGCTGGGCGATCGACTCGTCATCATGTCGGACGGAGTTACCCAATCCGGAATGGGCCAGCGGTCAATGCCGCTCGGCTGGGGCGACGAGGCTGCCGCCTGTTTCATCGTCGACGCCGTTCGGCGTGACCCCACTATCTCGGCGCGCAGACTCGCACGTCTGGCGATCGACCGTGCGATGGAGAACGACGGGGGCTTTGCAAAGGACGATATTTCGTGCGCGGTGCTAAGCTATCGGATGCCGCGGCGCCTGCTCGTCGCCAGCGGACCTCCATTCGCGCGAGAGCGTGACGATGAGCTCGCGGATCTCGTAGCGGGATACGCGGGACGAACGGCCGTCTGCGGGGGGACCACGGCGAGAATCATTGGACGAGCGCTTCACCGTACTATCCATTCACGCATCGAGAGTCTGGACTCGGAAATACCCCCGAGCGCGACGATGGAGGGCGTGGACCTGGTGACGGAGGGGACTCTGACACTGGCGCGCGCCGCGGAGCTTCTCGACGGCGCCAAGAATGGGCCCCTACCCAAGAATCCCGCCGGCGAACTCGTTGAGCTCATGCTCGACAGCGATGTCGTCGACTTCGTCATCGGCACGCGGATCAATGAGGCGCACCAAGATCCCAACATACCGGTGGAGCTCGACCTTCGCCGC
>JBEKXD010000026.1:0-64712 GCA_049512415.1 Polyangiaceae bacterium | reverse complement strand
CCGGATCGGTCCGGAGTTCGGACACGTGTGCCAGCGGTTGATCGTCGAGTCATACTGTACGCCCGGGTCTGCGCATGCCCATGCGGCCTCGCCGAGGCTCTGCCACAAGTCTTTGGCGTTCAGCGTTTCGCACACCTCGCCCGTCGTCCGCGTGCGCGTCTGCCAGTTTCCTCCAGCGAGCGCCGCGCGAACGAAGTCATCTGTCACGCGCACGCTGTTATTGGAGTTCTGACCGCTTATGGTGTGATAGGCGTCACCGTTGAAGTCTGCGCTGAAGCCTGCGGCGATCAAGGCGTGTGCCTTCTTCTCTTCGCGCATCTTCCATCCAATGAAATCTACAATCTCTGGATGGTCCATGTCGAGACACACCATCTTGGCCGCGCGCCGCGTCGTGCCGCCACTCTTCGTCGCGCCAGCGGCGCGATCGAAGACCTCGAGAAACGACATGAGACCCGACGAAGTCCCTCCGCCCGAGAGCTTCTCCTGTTTGCCCCGAATGGGGCTGAAATTGGACCCGGTTCCGGAGCCGTACTTGAAGAGACGAGCCTCAGATTTCACCAATTCGTATATGGACATGAGGTCGTCTTTGACGGCCTGGATAAAGCAAGCGGAGCACTGGGGGCGCTCGTAGGCCGTGTTCGTCTCGACGATCGCTTGGGCGCGCTCGTCCCATGCGAAGTTGCCTCCCGAGCCCTCGATGCCGTATTCGTGCCAAAGACCGAGATTGAACCATACGGGCGAGTTGAACGCCCCATACTGGTGCACCAGCAGATAGCCAAGCTCGGCTTCGAAAGTGTCGGCCTCGGCTCGGTTCGCGAAATAGCTTCCAAACGCGTCCGCTGCGCGTCGCACGGTCCGCGCCAGCCGCGAAACGACCTGGCGAACGCTCGTCTCCCCCGCGTCCTTGTCCCCGTGAATCCCAGCCTTTCGAAAGTACTTCGATATGACGATATCCGTCGCGAGTTGGCTCCAGGATGCAGGCACCTCAGCGCCGTCCATCTTGAATACGATGCTTCCGTCGGGGTTCGTGATCGTGCTCGATCGGCGCTCGTAGACGACGGCGTCGAGGGGGTGGACACCGACTTCGGTGAAGTGGCGCCGCACGTGCAGGCCTCGAGACGTGCGCCGGCTCCTCGCTTGCTGCGAGCTGACGCCACGAGTTCGATCGCTCGGGACGCCTCCGGACCTCGCCGGCACGTTGCTCGGTGCGCCGCCGACCCTGGGGGTCTCAATCTCCTGAGCACCGCGTTGGGCCGCAGTCGGCTGAGGCGCGACGTCGGCGTCAGGAGAGCGGACCTTTCGCGATCCCTGCTGGCGGCTCTTGGGCATGGGATGGGCCTGGACCGCCAAGCGCGGCGCCCCATCCTTACCAAATTCTTCGGTGCTGGCCATGTTCGGCCTCCCTCTCGTCGGTCAGCGGTCGCCTGTTCGGTCGAGCTCGCATTGGGTCTCCGTTAGGCCCATCGCGTCAGGGGCATTCCCCAGCGGTGGTGAGTGTGTGTTCAGACCTGAACAGCCTTGGGATGAGATCACGAGCCCCTGCTATGACGTTCAGTCGCAACTTGTGAAGGGCGCCGTGCCGGGGGCCTGGCTGTCCTGCGGCGTGCTCGGCGTACGACGACGTCCGCACCATGCGGACAGCGTTGGCTACCGGCTCAGAAGATCGAGCCCTCGAAGAGCCACCCTTAGCCTCAAGGATTGCCATCTGTCTAGCTCAAAAAGCCAGAGAAATGTCGAGCCTGGTCATGTTTTGTCATACATTTGTAACCTTGCGGCGGAGGTCACGACCGCTCCCTATCTGGAGACCAACTGGGACCGGAGCGCCCGCCCTCGACGCCAGTATCCCCAGCCCGCCAGGCGACGCGAAACGCGTCTTTCCAGGCCGGCTGCGCGGCTCGGACGGCCGCTGCCGTCACTGAACTTCCGACAGATAGTGAACAGCCGCTCCCCACAAGCCTTGCACAGGGCTCGGCGAGGACTGTTCAGTGGTTATCCACAGGGAGCGCATGTCAAAAAAGGTGGGCAGCTGTCGCGTCCGTCCATAGCCACGCCTGTCTCGGCACGCGAATGCGACCGCCGTCGCGGACCAGCCGCCCGCTCTTCTCGAGCTCGGCAGCCGCTCGTATCCGCGCTTCCGACCAACCCGTAGCTCCGAGGTCCGCTTCCGCCTCATCGAGGTCGACGCCCGTGTCCAGCCGCAGCCCAAGCATGATGCGCTCCCGAAGCAGGGCTTCGGCGTCCAGGGGTTCTACCTCCGCGCTCGCCCGCACGACCCCGCGGAGTCGTGCCTGTTCGAGGTAGACCCTCGGGGTCGCCGCGTTGCGCCAGCGAAGGCCCTTGGCTCGGCGGTCGCGGGCTTCCAACTCGGCGAGCAGCGACGTCCTGACGAAGCCGACCGCGCCGCAACCCAATCCCAGGTACTCGTCGCCGCGCCAGTAGCCGAGGTTATGCCTGCATTCGTCGCCCTTCCGAGCGTAGTTGGAGATCTCGTAGTGATGCAGTCCCGCCGCTTCCAGCGCGTCCTCGATGGCCAGGTAGCTCTCCGCAACCGCACCTTCGTCCGCGAGCGGCAGTCGTCCATGGCGCGCGAGCTCGCCGAACCGTGTGCCCGCTTCAATGGTGAGCTGGTAGCACGCGAGATGGGTAACGCCGATCTCGGCGATTTCGAGCGCCTCACGGCGTGCGTCCTCGGGCGATTGACCCGGTAGGCCGAAAATGAAGTCCGCCGACACGCGCTGCGCGCCAGAGCTCATGGCCGCGCGAACGGCCCGTCGAGCTCCCTCGGCGTCGTGCAGGCGGCCGAGGGTGCTCAGGTGGTCTTCCCGAAGGGATTGGACCCCCACCGACAATCGATCGACGCCTGCGTCGACGAGGCGCTGCGCGGTGTCGTCGTCGAGCGACGACGGATTGCACTCGACCGTGACCTCGACACTCGGCGCAACCGGAAAGGCCGAACGAACAGAGCGAACGACGCGGCCGAGCTCAGCTGCGCTCCACAAGCTGGGCGTACCCCCCCCGAAGAAGATGCTCGTTACGACTCGTCCCGCTGCGCACGAGGCCCGATCTGCCAGTTCACTAAGTACAGCGTCCGCGTACGCCCTGCTGTCGATCTCCGCGCGGCGGGTCGCATAGCTCGCGAAGTCACAGTAGGGACACTTGGAAAGACAGTAAGGGAAGTGGACGTAGACGCCTAGCCGCGCGGACGAGGGCAGCGAAGCATGCGGCGCGGGATGCGGTTGCGTGGGCATGCTCCCATCCAAGGGTACTCTCCGCCGTGACTTGCTGCACGGAAGGCCCGATCCGTGCGGCTCCGACGGTGCCCCGGCCGCCGCGAGGCGGGTTCGCTCGACGCAGGTCGGCCTGACCCTCGAGACGGAGCGTCCACCGCGACTCCGGGGTGGCCATTGTCCGGTCGGAGGTGGCCTGAAGGAGCGCGGACAAAGGCCTCACTAGACGCAGGGAGACGCCCGTCTTCTCGAGAGGCGCGTCAACCTCGTCGGGGGACACGCCAACGCCGTCGGAGGACACGCCAATGCCGTCGGAGGACACGCCAATGCCGTCGGGGTACAGGCCTATGTCGTCGGAGGACACGCCGACCTCGTCGGAGGACACGCCGACCTCGTCGGAGGACACGCCGACCTCGTCGGAGGACACGCCGACCTCGTCGGAGGACACGCCGACCTCGTCGGAGGACACGCCAACCTCGTCGGGGTACACGCCAACCTCGTCTAGGTACACGCCCATGCCGTCGGAGGACAGGCCTATATCCGTCGGGGCACACGCCAACCTCGTCGGGGTACACGCCAATGCCGTCGGGGTAACACGCCCATTCCGTCGGAGTGCACGCCAACCTCGTCGAGGTGGGGGCGTACCCGGCCGGGTTCGATGCGTACCCAAGCGAGGTGGACGGGTACTCGGGCGAGATGGACGGGTACTCGGGCGAGGTGGACGGGTACTCGGGCGAGGCGGACGGGTACTCGGGCGAGATGGACGGGTACTCGGGCGAGGTGGACGGGTACTCGGGCGAGGTGGACGCTCTCCTCGTCTGGGGAAACGCCATCTCGCTCGAGGTAGACGCTCTCCTCGTCTGGGGAAACGCCAACTCGTCTGGGGAAACGCCAACGTCGGCGGGACCTGGACAGGACATCGCTGACACTTTGCTTTGGGCTTGCTGTCAGGCTGGCCCGTCCGACGGGGCACGCTGCGTTGATCTGACGCAACCGAGGTGTTACTTTGCACCACTGTCCGCGGTCTTCGTGGCAGCGGTTTTGTATGCTTCGGGTCGATCAGCTAGTAGAGCGCGTGAGGGCGTATCAGCCATCGGTCGATTCTGACCTGATCGAGCGCGCCTACGACTACAGCTTTCGCATGCACGCCGGACAGGTACGAAAGTCCGGTCAGCCGTTCATTGTCCATCCGGTTGGGGTCGCCGGGATCATCGCCGACCTCCATCTCGACGGCGCCAGCGTGTGCGCCGGTTTGCTTCACGACGTCGTCGAAGACACGCTCGCCACCACCGACGACGTGGCGAAGGCGTTCGGAACCGAGGTCGCGGGTCTCGTCGACGGCGTCACGAAACTCTCGAAGATCAACTTCACTTCGAAAGAGGACAGGCAGGCCGAGGACTTCCGGAAGATGGTCGTCGCCATGGCGCGAGACATCCGAGTCTTGCTCATCAAGCTGTGCGACCGACTCGACAACATGCGCACGCTCGAGCACATGTCGCGCGAGGCTCAGGAACGTATCGCTCGCGAGACCCTCGACATCTACTCGCCCCTCGCCAATCGATTGGGCATTCAAGCGTTCAAGAGCGAGCTCGAGGACCTGAGCTTTCGATACTTGGAACCCGAGGCGTTTGCACACGTCGTGTCGCAAATGCATCAGAGCAAGCGCGAGCGGGACCGATACATCGCCGACGTGTGCCGCACGCTCTCGAGTCGGCTGGCCGACCAGGGTTTCGCGGCGGAAGTCTACGGACGAGCGAAACACGTCTACAGCGTGTATCGCAAAATGAAGTCGCTGGAGGCCGGGATCGAAGGCGTATTCGATCTCATTGGCTTTCGAGTGATCGTCGAGAGCGTGAGCGACTGCTACGCGACTCTCGGGGTCATCCATTCTCGGTGGACACCGGTGCCGGGGCGATTCAAAGACTACATCGCGCTGCCCAAGCCGAACATGTACCAGTCCCTTCACACGACGGTGATCGGACCCGGTCGCGAACGCATCGAGATCCAGATTCGGACCAGCGAAATGCACAGGGTCGCGGAGCGCGGAATCGCGGCCCACTGGAAGTACAAGGAGCGCGGAGGCGGCGTGTCGGAACAGGATGCCGCCCGCTTCTCGTGGCTGAGGCAGCTCCTTGAGTGGCAGCGTGAACTCAAGGATCCGGCTGAGTTCTTGGAGGGTGTCAAGGTCGACCTCTTTCAGGACGAGGTCTACGTCTTTACGCCCAAGGGTGACGTGCGGGTGTTCCCCCGCGGTGCGACTCCCGTGGATTTCGCGTACCAGATTCATACTGAGCTCGGCAATCACGTGACCGGCGCGCGGGTGAACGGCAAGCTGGAGTCGCTCCGATACAAGCTTCGAAATGGGGATGTGATCGAGATCCTTACGAGCCAGAATCAACGTCCGAGCAAGGACTGGCTCGACGTCGTAGGGACGACCCGGGCTCGGGCCAAGATCCGCAGCGTGTTGCGGCAGGAGGAGCGCGAGAAGAGCGGTCGTCTGGGCGAAGAGCTTCTCGAGCGCGAGCTTCGCAAAGCCGGCATCAGCGCGAGCAAGCTGTTCAAGAACGAGGGGGAACTGCGGCAAGTCTACGAGACCCTCAAGGTTCAGAATATCGAGGAACTTCTCATCGGGATTGGCTACGGCAAGATCGATCCGGGTGACGTGGTCAAGATCGTCGCGCCCGGCGACGAGCAGGGCCACGATAGCGTCCCGCCGCCCAAGCTCCGCGAGGGTCCTATCGAGGGGCTCGTGCGGCGTGTCATCGGCCGCGACGATGGGGGCATTCGACTCAACGGCATCGATGACGTCCTCGTTCGGTACGCAAAGTGCTGCAACCCTCTCCCCGGCGACGCGATTCTCGGATTCATCACGCGGGGACGAGGGCTGACCGTGCACCGTCGCGGATGTACGAAGGCATTCGATACGGATCCGGAGCGCCGCGTCGAGATCACCTGGGACAGCAAGGCGCGGATCAATCGCGAGGTTCAGCTGCGGATCGTGACGGCCAATCAACCCGGAATCCTAGCGGATGTTGGACAGGCATTCATGGAACTCGGAATCAACATCAGCGAGGCGAACTGCCGCTCGGGCGATGACGGTCGAGCGACTAGCCTGTTTACGTTCTATTGCGGCGATCTGCACCAGCTGAAGAACGTCATCAAAGCGCTGCAGAAGGTGAGGGGGGTTGCCACGGTCGAGAGAGGCTGACCTCGTTCGATTCGTGCTATCCGTACGGCTCTCATGCCTACGGTTCTCGTCGTCGGTGCGGGTCTCGCGGGGTGTGAAGCGGCGTTTCAACTCGCAAAACGAGGCATTCTGGTTCGCTTGATCGATCAGAAGCCTTGCGCGCGCACGCCGGCGCAGACATCCGACGACGTCTGTGAGCTCGTATGTTCGAACTCGCTTCGGAGCGCGTCGCTCACGAACGCGGTCGGCTTGCTCAAAGAGGAGCTGCGCAGGGTTGGGTCGCTGGTGATTGCGGCTGCGGACGCGACCCGCGTGCCCGCGGGGGGCGCCCTGGCGGTGGATCGGCGAGCATTCTCGGAGCAGATCAGGACGCGTCTGGGGGCGCTCGCGAACATTCGCCTCGAATCGGCCGTGGTGGAGGCGGTGCCCGAAGCGTCGTCGGAGTGTCCCGTGGTGCTCGCGACGGGACCGCTGACAGGGGCGGCGTTGGCCGCGGACCTGGAGCGAATCGTCGGGGCTGCGCACCTCGCCTACTACGACGCCATTGCCCCCGTGGTGAGCGAGGATTCGATCGACTGGGAGCGTGTGTTCAGGCAATCACGGTATGGCAAGGGTGCGGAAGGGCAAGACGATCAGGCCTATGTGAACTGCCCTCTCGACGAAGCCCAATACAGAGCTTTCGTCGCCGACCTGCTGGGCGCCGAGAAGGTGGAGCCGCGAGCCTTCGAGGATGTTCGGTACTTCGAAGGCTGTCTTCCGATTGAGGTCATGGCGGCTCGTGGCGAGATGACGCTCGCGTTCGGGCCCATGAAGCCGGTCGGCCTCATCGATCCGCGAACCGGGCGGCGGCCGTTTGCGGTGGTGCAGCTCCGCGCCGAGGACGCCGACGCGACGGCCTACAACCTGGTGGGCTTCCAAACGCGAATGAAGCAGGCGGACCAGGCCCGAGTGCTTCGCACGATTCCAGGGCTTGGTCATGCGGAGTTCCACCGGTACGGAAGCGTTCATCGCAATACGTTCGTCGACGCGCCGCGAGTGCTCGACTCCCGGTTTCAACTTCGAGCGCGGAGTCATGTGTATTTGGCCGGACAGATCACCGGCGTCGAGGGATACGTGGAGAGTGCGGCATCCGGATTCGTATGTGGGCGGCTTCTGGCGCAGACCCTGCTTGGCGAGGCATCGAATCCGCCGCCGTCGACGACCGCGCTCGGAGGCGTGCTCACGCATCTGGGCAGACCCTCCGATGACTTCCAACCGTCGAACGTGACATGGTCGTGGCTTCCACCGTGCGCCGACCGCAGACTGCGCAAGCGCGACCGGGTTCAAGCGCTGGCCGAGCGTGCGCTCGAGGACTTGGCGGCGTGGGCGGCTGGAGTGCCCGCTGCCGGGGCCTGAATCTCAGCCTCCGAAGAGATCGATGGTGCGCCGGTCCGCGGAGGCTCGACGCGCCCTCGTCTGACCCCACTGGCGGAGGGCTTGCACTTTCTCTTCGTACAGCGTCGCGAGCGGCACGAGCTCACGGGCCGCCGCGCGCAAGTGTTCGCGCGAGAGCTCCTGTCCCGCCGTGTAAGCACGGAAAAGGGCGCTCGACACCATCTGTTCGAGCTCCGCGCCCGACCAGTGTTCGAGGTCTTTCACAAGCTCGGCGATCGGGAACTGCCTTGGATCCCGCCCCCGACGCCGCAAGTGGACCGCCAGGATCTGCGAACGCTCGCCGGGGGAGGGCAAGTCGACGAAAAACACCTCATCGAACCGCCCGCGTCTTGCGAGCTCGGGTGGAAGTCGGTCGACGTCGTTGGCCGTCGCTGCGACGAATACGGGCGCGCGCCGTTCCTGAAGCCAGGTGAGAAATGCCCCGAAGACGCGTGCCTGACGCGCGTCGTTCGCGTCCGCACCGAGCCCCTTTTCGATCTCGTCGATCCACAGGACCGACGGAGAAACGGCTTCGACAGCGCGCGTAGCTTCGCGAACAGCATGCTCCGGCGAGGGCGCCGCGAACACCTCGGCGAAGTCGAGCCGCACCAGGGGAATCGACAGGACCCGGGCGGCCGCCTTGCTCACGAGCGATTTCCCACATCCTTGTACGCCGCAGACGAGCATCCCACGCGGATCGGTCAATCCGAACGCGCGAGCCGGCGCGTCGAAGGCTACGACACGGGCCTGCAGCCACGCCTTGAGTACGTCGAGTCCACCCACATCGTCGAGTCCAATGTCCGTGTCGACGAGCTCCAGACAAGCACTTCGACGCAAAACTCCTCGCTTTTCGGCGACCAAACGCCGAAGCGCAACGGCGGGATCCGACTCCGCTCGCGCCAAGAAAAACGCGCGTGCGGCTTCGTCGAGGGTGAGCCCCGCCGCCGCCCTGACAAATGAATCACGGGACCAGCCGCTCGTGAGGACGCGATCGAACGCGTCCCCGAGAATCGCTGCATCGGGCAGGGGCAACGACACCACACGCGCGTCGCGGTCGAGCTCGGGCGGCATGATCTCGACCGGCATGATGAGGACGAGAGGCAAGTCGCGGGCTTGGACCGTTGCGTCGCGGAGCGTGCGCACGATCCGCGGGTCCGTCAGCCAGGGATGGAGATCGCACAGGACATACCCCACGGACGGGTCCGTCGCCCGGACGGCACGCGTAACGGCGGCCGCGGGATCTTTCAGGTTCTGGTCGTCTGCATACCCAGTCGTTACGGACCACTCGAGGAGCCGTGCCGATCGAAAGGCCTGCCGGACGAGCGCGAGAGCACGGCGTTCTTCGTGCGTTACGACGCAGACGATCGGCACGTGGGCCGCAGCCAGGGAACCGAGCTCGCGGACGAAAGCGTCGCTTCGGGAAGACTCGGTCACCTCTCTGAGTATACGCGCGGCGCCACGGCCAGTGAAACCGCTCTACGAGTCCGTGGTCACTCGCAGAACCTCCTCGAAGCTCGTGATCCCGCGGGCGAGCTTTTTGATGGCTGCCTCGCGAAGCGTGAGAAGGCCGTCATGGCGGGCTTGGGTCTGAACGTCGCGCGTCGTGGCTCGGCCGACGATGAGCTTTCGCAGCTTGTCGTCGACTTCGAGGACCTCGAAGACTCCGGTGCGGCCGAGAAGGCCTGTCGAGCGACACGCTGGACATCCTTCGCCCACCGCGACCATGAGGTCGGGTTCGCTCCGCTGCGCGCGCAGCTCGTGAATGTCGAGCCCCAGGAGCGACATCTGGTCGGATGTGAGGAATGTCTCGACGCGACAGGACGCGCATACCGTGCGCACGAGTCGCTGGGCGATGACGCCGACGAGTGTGGACGACAGCACGAACGGATCGACGCCCAGTTCGAGCAGGCGCGTGACCGCGGTGGCCGCGTCGTTGGTGTGAAGAGTGGCCAGGACCATGTGTCCGGTGAGCGCGGATTGGAGTGCGATCTCAGCGGTCTCGGTGTCGCGCACCTCGCCGATCATGATCACGTCGGGGTCTTGACGAAGGACGTGGCGGAGAGCCTCGGCGAAAGTCAAAGCGATCTTGGGCTGTACCGCGACCTGATTGAACTGGTCGACGACGATCTCGATCGGGTCCTCGATGGTGACGACATTGACCTCGGGCGCCGCGATCAAGCGAAGTGCCGCGTAGAGGGTCGTCGTCTTGCCGCTACCGGTGGGCCCCGTGACCAAGATCAGCCCATAAGGTCGCGCCAGAAACTTCTCCGCCAAGGCCTGCTGCGTGTCGAACATCCCGAGATCCGGCAGATCGAGCAGCAGGGCGCTCGGGTCGAACACCCGAATTACCAGCTTCTCACCGAATGCAACGGCCAGCGTCGACACGCGCATTTCGACTTCACGGTCTCCGCGAGCTGTCTTGATGCGGCCGTCCTGGGGGCGGCGCTTCTCTGCGATGTCGAGGCGTGCGAGAGTCTTGATGCGCGACACTACCGCAGCGTGGACGACCTTCGGCAGCGTGTGCACGTTGTGCAATACTCCGTCGATGCGCATTCGCACGACCGAGTGCTCGCGACGGGGCTCTACGTGAATGTCGCTGGCGCGCTGATCGAGCGCGTAGTGGAGCAGGTACTCCACGGCCGACACCACGTGGCTGTCGCTGGCCTCGATGTCCTCGACGCGCTTGAGTTTGACGTATCGTTCGAGGTTACCAATGTCCACGCCCGCGGAAGCCTGCTGCTCAGCAGCCGCGACGGCGCCTCGAAATCCGTAGAAGTCGGTGATCAGCCGCTGGATATCGCTCGGCGTGGCGACGACCAGGCGCGGCTCGCGTTTCACGTCGGCTCGCAAGGCTTCGACAAGGGCGTGGTCGAGCGGATTGCTGACCGCGACCTTCGCAGTCCTCTCGTCGGCCTCGATGACGAGTGCGCAGTGCCTTCGCGCGAACGGCCGAGACAACAGCTGAGGCGCGAGTTTGGCGTCAATTTTGAGCGGGTCGAGATCGACGAAGGGCAAGCGTACGTTCGCCGCCAGCGCCTGCATGACGCAGCGCTCGTCGAGCGGTACGCGCGGGTCGCCCGCCAGGGTCAAACCTAGACCTGCGAGGACCTCGGCGGGGTGCACCCCATCGTCGGCCCCGTAGCTCCGCTTGCGTGCCCCCACGCTGCGCTGTCGCAGGAGCCGTGCGTGGACCGAGGGGCCCCGAGACAGCGCGTCGCCCACCTGCTCTTGCGTGAGCAGGCCGGCGCGCAGAGCGACGTCGCAGAGAAACTCGAGCGTAAGCGTTGCGCGTGCACCGGGCATCGACGCGGGCATCGCCATGGAGGCTATCAGGTTCGCTCAGCCGACGCGTAGCAGCCCGGCAAATAGGCACATCGCCACCTCGGTGCGTCTGGGCTACCCTGCGACTCAATGCCGTCTCCCGATTCGATCGACCGCGAAATTGCGGAGCTTCTCGAGCTTGGCGACCGCATCGTGGCCATGGCTCGCGAACGCGGCGGGCCGGCTGTCGTAGCCGAGTGCGTCTTGAGTTCCGGAGCGGAACTCTCCGCGAAGGTGCGAAAGGGGGAGCCGGAACTGGTCGAAGAGGCCGGTACGCGCGGTGCGGGCTTGCGCGTGATCAAGGGCCGCCGCGAGGCATCGACCTCGACGAGCGATCTCACCGATGCGGGGATTGAGCGGTTCGTTTCAGACGCGCTCGAGTTGAGCGACCTGGCTCAGGAAGACCCCTTCGCCGGACCCGCCGATCCGAGCTTGCTCTGCGATCCGAAGACCGCGCCAGACGTCGACATTTTCGATGCCGCGGGCGGCGCCGTGGACGCGGCTCGTGCGATCGCCATCGCCAAGGAAGCGGAAGCGGCCGCGTTCGCCCATGACGCGAGGATCGCGCAGAGCGAGGGAGCCACATTGGGTCGCGTGTCCGGGGTCCTGGCGATGGTGCTGTCCAGCGGATTTCGAGGGGCCTACAAGGGGTCGTACCACTCCCTGAGCGTCGTGCCCGTCGTCGCGGACGAGGGTGGGAAGAACCGACGTGGATTCTTTTTCTCGGCGAAGCGTCACTTTGCGGAGCTCGACTCGGCCGAGAGTGTGGGCAGGGAGGCGGCGCGCCGTGCCCTGCGCAAGTTGGGCGCTCGTTCGATCGCAACGTGTGAGGCATGCGTGGTGTTCGATCCGGATGCAGCGCGATCCATCCTCAGCATGATGGCCACGTGCGTGCTCGGCAGCTCGATCTGGCGCAAGTCGAGTTATCTATGTGGCCGCGAGGGGTCGCGCGTCGCGAGTCCCATGGTCACGATCGTCGACGACCCGCTCATGGCTCGGGCGCCCGGGTCGCGTCCCTACGATGGGGAGGGCGTTCTCAGCCGAAGAAATGTCGTCGTAGAACGAGGTGTCCTCCTTACGTATTTGTGCGACAGTTATGCGGCGCGCAAGCTTGGAAGAGCCAGCACGGCGAGCGCGGGACGGGGCTCGGGGGCTCGCGTGGGACCGGCGACGTCGAATTTCGTATTGGAGCCGGGGCGTGATTCCAACGAGGCGATCGTGCGAGGCACGGCTCGCGGTCTCTACGTCACCGAGATGATGGGGTTCGGGTTCAATGCGATAACCGGCGATTTCTCGCGCGGAGCATCCGGGTTCTGGATCGAGGGCGGGGAACTAGCGTATCCCGTAAGCGAAGTGACCATCTCCCTCAACGTCGACGAGCTGTGGCAGCGTATCGACGCGGTCGGCAGCGATTTGGACCTTCGCACGTCCATGGCTTCGCCTACGCTGCGCGTATCGAGGATGACCGTTGCCGGTGGGCTCGCCGAGGGATGATGCGGCGCCAGCCTTCGGTCGGCGACACGAGCGGTTCCATGGGAGCGTGACGTGACATCCGAGGAAATAAAAGCCCTTCGCAAGGACCTCGGGTGGTCGGCCCGGGAGCTTGCCGCCGCACTGGGTGTCGATCAAGCCACCGTGCTCTCTTGGGAGAGGTCGGAGTTGTTTCCGACCAAGACGTGGGTCCATCGGATGACCGCTCTCAAGACCCAGGGGAAACGAACAGCCGCGGTGCCGGCGGGCGGCAATTCCATGAAGGCGCTGGCGGACCCCAAGGTGTGGGAGCTCCTGCGGAAGCTCGCCGCATATCCGGCATTTCGGGGCGAGGTCGCGAAGCTTGCGGAGCGATACGCGGATCCCGCCCTCTAGAGCATCGCTTCACCGCGTGGAACGATGCTCGTCGTGATCATCCACGATGGCGGCCAGAGGAATGCCTCCGTCCAATCGAAATCCGCTCCAGCGGCTACTCCTGCACGGCGCCCAAACGCTCGAGCTCCACGCGAGCGCGGTCTTTGTGCGAATCGACGCCGAGCAACGCAGTCAAGCGCGATCGCGCTGCGCCAACGTCCCCAATCGCCCGGTAGCACAGGGCTCCCTCGAGCCGGGCGTCCCAGCCGGGAGATGTCTGCCCAGCCCGTTGCGCAACCTTGTCGAATCGCGCCGTGGCCGCGCGGCACCCCCTGGCCTCGCGCATCGAACGAGCCGCCCAGAGCTCCGCGTTCAAGTTGCGCGGCGCAAGGGCATCGAAGGCGCGCATCGCGTCGTCGAAGCGGCGAGCCTGATACGTGCGCAGCGCATCGTCAAACGGCCTGGTGTCTTCGTGACCAGGATTGGAGTCGTCACTGACGGACGCGGTCGCGTCGATTGGACTGCGCTCCTGCGACGGCTTCGCCCAAGTCGGGGAGCTTTGATCGCGGCGCCCCGGCTCTTGTGCCGGAGTGCCCCCAGGCGACGGCAGCCGCGAATCGGGAGCCCCTTGGGACACGCCGGACGCGGTCGCTTGAGCCTCCGCCCGCCCACGAATCAAAGGCGTGACCGAGACGGGCGCTGGAGAGCCTTCCTCGGTCACGGTCACCGAGGCGCTCGCCGGGGTATGGGGTGGCCGGCCGTGGAGGAATAGGATGCTCGTTCCCACCATGACGAGAAATACGGTCGCCATGGCCGTCTGAGGACGCATCGCCCACTTTCCGGCGAGTGAGATTGCGAAGGATAGGTGGCGGCCCACTGTCAGCACCGTACTCGCTGAGACTACGACCGGTACCATTGTTACACACTCCGCGGACGGACCTCTGCCGCGGAATCGAAGGGTGCCACGCCTGAAAACTTACGTACGGTCTGCCGTTGCAAAGGGGGCGCCAACGCACGTAAACTCCGAACCTGGCCGGAATTCTCTGGTCAGGTCTTCCAAGGTCCTTGGTTTAGGGGACAATCGTGTCTCCGAAGCCCCAAGCGTTTCGAATTTGGGTCGGCATTTCGGTCTCGTCGGTGGATGTGTCCAGGCCACGGCGCGTGCATTGCGACGAGTGTGCAGACTGCGGACGGGTTGGATCCAGCGAGGGAAATCACCATGCGACGGCAAGCGCTTATCCTGTCTCTTATCGCCACTGTAGCCGCTCCGTCGCTCGTGGCGCTCGCTCAGACCCGGGCGGATGCGGGGGCACCTTCCGAGCCGGAGTCCGCGCCGGTCCCTGGCGGTGGGCCGGCCGGATCGACGAGTTCGGTGGCGTCCGCGTCGACGGGATCCGCTAGCGCACCGAGTGGAACCGCTCCGGCCATTCCTACGTCGCCGCCGAGCGCCACACTCACAGGCGCCACCTATACCATCCGCTTGCGTGACCTCGAACAGCGCGTGGACGAGCTCAAGGACCAGATCCGGCGCAGCCACACTCGTCTGGCCCTGCTGAGCGACACGATTCTAGGGGGGGGGACTGCCGGGTGCCGTTCTGAAGTGGAGTTCAAGAACGAGATGTCGAGCGCGTTTCTGCTGACACGCGCGCAGTTTCTCATCGACAACCAGCTCCAAGCGAATCGGCAAGACGAGTCCGGCGCTCTGTCGGACCAGAAGGACATCCCAATCTACAGCGGGACCGTTCCCCCAGGCGACCACACCATCGTGGTGGCCCTGACGTTTCAGGGAAATGGCTACGGTATTTTCTCGTATCTTCGGGGCTACAAGTTCGAGGTCAAGTCCAGCCACTCGTTCACGGCGATCGAGGGAAAGACCCTGGTCATCACCGCGACGGCGTTTGAGAAAGGCGGCGTGACCACCCCCCTGGAACAACGGCCTCAGATTGATTGGCACGAGGTCCTTCGACCGTTTACCTCCGGGTCGTTCGTGCCGCCTGTGCCGTCGGCAACCGCGGGTGCCGGAGTCTCGGCGGCTGCGAGTGTCTCGCTCGGTGGAGGGTTCAAGAAGTGACTCGTGCGACCCAAGTGCTGGAAGCGACCGCCTTCTCGCTGGCCGTGCTGTTGGCGCCCGGGGCTCGGGCCGACGGCGGTGGCGATGCGGTGAGCGCGGCACACGAGGAGCTGGTACGAGTGTCTCATTCGATACCATCGATTCAGTCGGAGGTGGCGCGGGCGCGAGCCGGTCGGCCCACCGTCGAGCAGCGCCTGGCCGACGGCGAGCTTCTCTATCGCCTCCACGACGTGGGGCGAGCGGTCGTGGTGTTCAGCGAAATCCTGGAAGCCTATCCCGATACTCCGAGCTACGCGGATGCGCTTTGGCTCCGTGGAGAGACCTTCTTCTCGGCTCACGACTACCTCGCGGCGCGCCGCGACTATCAGACGCTGGTCGATCACGGGTCGGAAGCGCGATTCCGTGCGTACTTCGGAAAGGCGGTTGCGCGCCTCGTCGACGTGGCTCTCAGTCTGAATGAGCCGCCCGACATCCTCGCGGCGATCTTGCAGAGGATTAGCTCGGTGCCGGCTGACCAGATGGACGCGGGGCTGCTCTATGCGGAAGGAAAGGGCAATTACTTCCGAGGCCTCTTCGACGACGCTGCGCGCGCGTTCGCGCGGGTGGGTCGGGCCACTCCCTACGCACACCAGGCCGGGTATTTCCAGGGGCTCATTTCTCTCAAGGCGGCCAGGGCCCGCCGCTCGGGCGAAGCTGCGGGGCGCAAGGCAGAGTCGACCACGGGCGGCTTCAAGGCTGCGATCGAGGCATTTCGGGCGGTGACGGAGCTACCGCCCGACACTCCCGAGCATCGCCACGTCATCGATCTCGCATGGATGGCCATCGGACGACTGTTCTACGAAAGTGATCAATACCGTGCGGCCACTGCGGCGTACTCGAAGGTGGGGCGCGACAGCCCAGAATTCGATGCAATGCTATACGAGCTCGCGTGGGTGTACGTAGCACTCGGGGACGTGACTCGAGCCGAACGTGCACTCGAGGTCCTGATGGTCAGCGATCCGGACAGCCAGTTCATCGCGGACGGAACCCTGCTAAGGGCCGATCTTCTGCTTCGAGCCGGGTCGTTTGATCGGGCCCTGACGCTCTACGAAACCGTGCGCAAGGACTACGAGCCGATGCGCGCCCGGATGGACGCGTTCATGGCGTCGGCCAAGGGCGTCGGCGCGTACTATGACAAGATGGCTGACCTCTCGGGCGATGCGCTCGACGAGGCCGCGAAGCTGCCTCCCCTCGCCGTGCGCTGGGCTAGGGAGGGAGAGGACGGAGCGACGGCATTTGCAGTTGTCGACGATGTGGCCGAGTGCGCGAAGCTCATCGCGGGAGCGTCGCAGCTCGTGGCGCGCCTGTCCGCGCTCATGGGCGCTTCCACTCGGGTCCGAGCGTTCTCGGAACTCCAAGCGGGCGAGGAATCTGGGCTTAGCCTACTAAACCGCCTGTCGCGCGCGCGCCTGGCGATTGCAAGGGCGCTCGACGCCGAGGAACCCCATGACTTGAACGGCGCGGCGGGTGAGGCTCGGGTGCGCCGGAGAACCTCGATGGCGTGGGTCGAGGGTCTGCCCGTAACTCCAGACGATTTTGCGCAGCGCGAACAACAGGGGCTCGCCCAGTGGAACTCCCTTTCTCAGGAGCTCACGCGCCGATCGATGGAAATCGATTCCCTTCACGCGGCGATCAATGGTCTGCACCGCATGTTGACCGACGGACCGCAGCAGGGCATCGCCCGCGATCCAAGTAGCGTCGCCAGGTTCCAGGCCGAGCTCGATGTCGACGAGCGCGATCTGAAGCACTACTCCGAGCTCGTGTCCGAACTCAGGCGCAGCATCGATCTTGGGCGCTCCCAAATTGGACTTGGCGATGCGCGTTTTCAGAACGATGCCCTGGCGCGTGATCAGTTCCGGGACGCGCTCGAGGAAGAGGTGCGCCTGACCTCTGGCGGGGAAGCCGGACCTTCCGCGGCGCGCATTTCCGGTCCCGCCAGGACCGTCCTCGCGGAGGCGCGGCAGCTCGAAGCGACCATCGGTTCGCTCGTCCAGGCGCTCGAGGCCCAGGTTCAGGATCGCGCGGGCGAACTCCAGCGCAAGATAGACAGCGAGCGCGCACTGATCGCAGGATATCAGCGGCGTCTCGATGTGTTGGACGGCGAGGCGCGGGACCTCGTCGGCCATGTGGCCGAGCGTAATTTCGGTCTCGTGCGTGACAAGCTAAAAGGGATTGTCTTGCGCGCGGACGTGGGCGTTACCGAGCAAGCGTGGGAGGTCCGTCAGGAGGAGTCCGACCGCGTGCAGAGCCTGCTGTCGGAGCGCGGCCGGCAGCAGCGGCTTCTCGACGACGAATTGAAGGAAGTCAAGGACGACGGAGTCGAACCAGGCCAAGGCGCCCCATGAGAGGGCTACTCTGCGCCGGGCTGGTCATTGCGTCGTGGGGTGTCGTTCTCGTGTCGTCGACGGACCCTGCGAGGGCGCAGATCGCGGGACAGGACGCTCAAGGTCGTGCCGCGGCGACGGCGGCTGGCGACGCGGGACGTCCCGACGCGGGGCGCGCCTCGAGTCCACGCGACGGCAGCTGGACCCCCGACCTGCAGTCGAACGTAGAAGGCGGCGCGGCGCCGCAACTCGTGGGTGCGGATGCGAGCACGACCGCTTACGCGAGTGACCGTTTCGATGCGCGTGTGCCCCGACCGAGGGCTCGCATTCCCCAGATCCCGCCGCCGTCGCCCGGAGAAGTGGCTGCGTTCGACGTCATGCACGGCCAGGCCCAAGCGTACGAGCGCGGTGCGCGCGACTACAAGGATGCGGTTTCTACGATCATCTCGCTTCACTACGAGGAAAAGAAAAAGGCCATTTTGAGCGGGCTCGATCGCGAAGTGGAGGCGGAAGAGACCGAACTCCGGAAAGCGAGAGACAGGGCGATCGGACGCCTCGAAGAGTTCGTGGCGAAATACAGCGGGGCCAATGCCCAACCAGACGCCACGCCCGATGCGATGTACCGCCTCGCGGCACTGTACGAAGAGCGTGCCCGCAGCCAGGAAGACGCAAACGACCCGGAGGCCGGGACCAAGCTGACCGCTGCGCTCAGGCCCTCCATCCAGCTTTACAAGCGCATCATTCGAGAGTTTGCACATTACAAGGAGATCGCGGGCGTCTACTATTTCCTCGGCCACTTGCTCAGCGATTGTGGACGGATCGAGGAGTCGCAACAGGTCTGGCGTTCACTCGTGTGCCACAACCACTATCCGTACCCCGTCGCGACGAGCCCGAAAGACCCGGACATCGACGTCGTGCAGCCCATGCGCGGCGATCACGACGTAGCCTATTGGAAAGCCTGGAGGAATCGATATCCGTCGGTCGAGGCTCTCAAGAAGGGCCCGAAGGAGGACACGACCTTCGTCAACCCGTACCCGCAATCTTGCGCGGCGCTCGCGCAACCGAACGTGGCGGCCGGTCAAGACCCGAAGTACGTCGCCGAGGTCTGGTGGCGTATCGGGGACTGGGAGTTCGATCAAAGGGACATAGGTGGCGGCGTCATCGAATACGAACCTTCGGCGGTCTGGGACTACAATCGCGCTGCGGCGGCGTACGTGCACTCCATGCAGTTCAACCGTCCCCCGCTGTTTGGTGTCGCGCTATATAAGTATGCGTGGACTCTGTTCAAGCAGCAGCGCTATGACGCTGCGGTCGCCGCCTTCGTCCGCCTTCTGCGCTACACGGACGAACAGGAGAAGCTTACGGGCGATCCCGGCGCCGATTTCCGCCAAGAGGCGTTTACGTACATCGCCGGGTCCCTCGATATCACGGACTTCTTTTCGGGGCCTACCGAGGATGAACCGTACGTCGCCCGCGCGGATATCCTGGCCACCGCCAAGAGCCCAGCGGAAGCCGAAACCAAGCTGGAAGAGGCGATTCGGAACGTCCAGGATCCTCGCATCATCCCCCAAGATCAGCGCTGGACCATCGACATCTACCGAGCTTTGGCGCTCGAGTTTCGGGCCATCAATCAGTTTCACAACGCGCTGACCGTGTACCGGATCATGCTCGACAAGTGGCCGCTCGACCCGTCGGCCCCGGATACTCAAGACGCGGTCGCGGGACTGTACGACATGCTCGTTCGCGCGACGAAAGTCGGAGAAGAACGGCGCGAGTACGAACGAGGAGTCCTCGAGGCCAGGACGGCACTCGCCAAGTACGTTGGCAATACTCCCTGGGTCGATGCGAACAAGGACAATCCGGCGGCCATTCACCGGGCTGAAGAACTGGCGCGCACGGGCCTCAAGAGTGCGGCCAGTGCGCATACGGCCAACGCTCGCGCGGCGACCGATCAGGCGATTCAAGCGCCCGACCCGGGCGAGAAGCTGCGCCTGCTGAGGACGGCGCTCGAGGAGTACAAGCTCGCAGCGGTCGGATGGGCGGGATACCTCCGCCAGGACGAGAACGCGCCCGACGCGTACACGAGCCGGTGTCTCGTAGCGGATTCGCTGCACAACCAAGTGCGTCTCGAGGTCAGTCTTCACGGGCTCGACCCGGCGAGAACTCCCGAGCCGACGTCGGACGAAATCGCGACGGCTGCCAGGGCCGCGACAGATGCCCGAGATTCCGACGAGGATGATCAGTACATTGATTCGGTCGGTCTGATGGTCGTCGATCTGGCCGATGTGGACCGCGATCTCGCGTTCCAGCGGTGGGAGAGCTCGGCGGGGCGCCAAGGGGTCGAGCCGCGGACGGCGCCGCGGCTCTCGGGGCCCGAGGGCGACCAAAAGGTGGTGGTCGAATCGTTGCCAGACGTCGTCGAGAAGTCCATGCGTGCGCGCGACGAGTACGTGGAACGGGTACCGGTAGAACGCGACAAGCAGAACAACGCAAGCGAATATGCGTTCTACACGGCGGAGCAATATTTCATATACGGTCACTTTCGCGAAGCAGAGGCTCGATTCATCCCGCTCTACGAACAGCACTGCGGCAAGGACGACAAGGGTTACGAGGCCTGGAAGCGGCTCATCCAGATGAGCAACCTCAACAAGGACGCTGAGCGCTCGCGTGACCTGGCACTGGCCGAGAAGAACCATTCGTGCGCCTATTCCGAAAAGGAGAAGATCGAGGAGAGCGAGGGGGTGCTCACCGACCTCGTGCTCCAGAACGCGGCGTACTCGGACGCAAACAAGGTATTTGAACAGGCGAAGAGCGCACCTCCAGGCCCGGGCAAGGACGCACTCTGGCGCAAGGCCGGAAAGATGTACGAGGACGCTTTGCGCGCAGCGCCGTCGCATTCAGATGCACCAGCCGCCGCGATCAACTCCGCGTTCTGTTATAAGCAGGTGAGCGAATTCAACAAGGCGATCGATCTCTACCAGCTGTTCATCGCTCAGTATGGTGGTGACGACATCATGGATCGCCTGGAACACGGCGGGACGGACCCGGAGAAGAAGGTCAAGGTCGGCCCCAATGTCGCGGAATACAAAGAACGGCTGAAGTATCTCGGCATGGCGTACGAAGCGCTGTCGACGACATACTACGGGTTCTTCGCGTACCCTCGGGCCGCCGAATCGTTCGCAAGAATTGCGTCGAATCGTCGATTCGACGACGCGATGCGCGTGAGCGCGGCCCACAATGCGATGACGTTGTATTCGAACATCGGCGATGGCGCCGGAATGACGAGAATGTATCAGGTGCTGACGGACCCGAAGCAGCGCCTGCCGCCCGAGCAGCGGGCCGAGATCGACTATCTCAGGGCGAGCTTCGAGTACGGCCTCTGGAACCCGAGCGGTGGCGATTCGAGCGCGAACACGAGCGCCCGTCGACAAGCGGTAGCCTCGCTCTCGCAGTTTCACTCTTCTCAGAAGAACGTGCCGGAATCGGCGCCCTATGCGCTCGAGGCCGCCTATCGCGTCGCTGCGATGCTCCGCTCCGCGAACGACGGGGCTTACCGCGGTTGGCTGAAGACCGTGATCGCGGATTGGGAATACTTCAGGGCCCATCCGGTGACCACCGGGACGCCTGGACGCAAAGGGACGACTGTCGCCACCGATGCCCCGTACTCGGACTACGGAGCGGAAGCGGACTTCACGCTGCTCGACGAGCAAGTTCGAGCGGGATTCGACTACGCGAGCGGTCACCATCGCTACGCGGGCAACGTGGTCGACATTGCGAAGGATGTCGACAAGGACCTCGGGGAAGCGGAGAAGACCTGGCGCCCACAACTGGAGCGCGTGGCGAGCCAATACGGGTCTTTCGAATGGGCTGCGGCGGCGACGGCGCGAGTCGGATCGCTCTACGACTCGATCCGCTCGGGCCTAGACCTAGTGACGCCGAAGTACTTCACGCCGCAGCAGGAAGCGATGTTGAACAAGCTGTCGAGCACGGCGGACAAGCTCGATGCGGCCGGCATGAGCGACAAGGCCGACGAAATCCGGCAGCGGATCGACGATACGAAGGACGCCGTGCGGACCAAGTGGCGTGCCACAGAAGACCGCTATATGGATGCCTTCAATCAGAAGTCGGTGTCGCGATACGTGACAGCGGCCCTCACCGCCCGCAAGTACAACGTGAAGAATGCGACCGTTCAAAGCGGCGTGGCGCGACTCGCGTTCTTCACCGACTATCTCGGCGACGAGAAGATGAAAAGATACGTTGAGAATACTCCGGACCCGCTGAGTTCCAATACGATGCTATCGTATGTACCAGGGGAGTTTCTCCAGTGGCGGTCCGGCGTCGTGTCGGCGCCGACGCCGGACGGAGAGCCCGCTCCGCTTCCGGTGATGCCATGATCCGTAGACGCGCGATCGGTTGGCTCGCCGTGGTCACCCCGGCCGTCGCGTGGACAGTCGCTGGATGCGGTGAGAGTGCTCCGGAGGCCAAGCACCCCGTTGTCGCGCAAGCGCCTGCCCCTGCAGCGGTGGCGTCCGGCGACGCTGGGGTTCAAGTCGGGCTCGCGTCAGCGCCGGCGGCTGAGGTCATGCCCGCCGAGGCGACCGAGGCGTACGCCAAAGGATTCCAGGCTTGGGTAGCGGGTGACCTTGCCGGCGCGAGGAAGGCGTTTTCGGAGGCGGCGTCCAAGGCATCGAGATCGTCTGCTCCCAGATATTCCCTCGGCTGCGTGCTCGAGCGCATGGGCGATAGTCAGGGGGCGCTCGATGCCTACCTGGACGCGGTCCGAGTGAGCCCCGCGTTCGATGTGGCTCTGTGCGCGTATGCCATCCTATTGGCGCGCACCGGCCACGCGCAGGAGGCTGAGCGAGCCCTCGACAAGAGTGCGAGCGCCGCGGGCAACTCGCCGCGGCTCTTGGCTGTTCGCGCCGAGATCAAGTCGATGGCAGGGGACAGCGCAGACTGCCAGCAGCTGGCGCAAGAGGCGCTCGCGAAGCAGCCGGATTCGAAAGAGGCCATGCTGGTCGTCGCCCGCGATTTCTATCGATCCCATCGATGGGATCTGGCTCGGTACGCGCTCCAGGCGATTCTTGACGGCACGCCGGATGGAGCCATCCCGCCGCGGGACCCGGGCAATCCGGAGGCCCTGCTTCTGCGCGCGCTCATCGAGCGCGAAACGCCAGGGCAACGCAAACAGGCGATTCGTGATTTCGACGCAGCAGCGGCGAGACGGCCCGACCTGGTCGAAGCGCACGTCAATCTCGGTGAGATGAAGCTCGAAGCCGGAAACGCGGGCGAGGCCCTGGAACCCCTCGAGAAGGCCGTCAAGTACGCGCCGAATCTTGCCGTCGCTCGACTCGATCTGGGGGACTGTTATCGCCTGCTAGGACGCGCTGCCGACGCCAAGCGGGAACTCGACAAGTCGACGAGTTTGGACTCCACGCTAGCGGGGGTTCACTACGATTTCGGCCTCCTCTACCTGTTCTCCCAAAACGTTCCTGGTGTTGCCAGTGCGGACGACCAGCTGACCAAGGCGATCGGTGAGCTGGAGACGTATCGGTCGATGCGGACTGCAAAGGCTCCAAAAGGGCAAGGCGGGGGGGAGGATGTGGACGAACTCCTCAGCACGGCCAGGCGCAAGCAAAGCGAGCTACGGATGAAGAGTGCTCCGAGCACCGACAACGCATCCCCCGATGGGTCCGCGGCCCCGTCCCCGTCGGCTGGCGCCACGGAGACGACGCCCAGCGGTGCCGGTCCACAGAAGGAGCCCAAGTGAGCGCGTGCGGTGGCGTCGGGAGGTCGACGATGAAACAGGTTTGTGTGTCATTCGTCCTGGTGGCGTCGCTCCTGGCGCCGCTCCACGCGGGCGCGCAGGAGCGCACGCCCGGCGCCTCCAAGGGCGAGCGCGCAGTCAAGCAGTCCCAGGGGGTCCTGCAGATTGGCGAGATTACGATTGTCGGGCGCGTTCAGAAACCGGTAGCCGTTGTCGACGTTGCGAAGATTCAGCCTAAGTTGACCCTGGCCGAGCTGCGTCAGCCGTTTGTCGATCGCATCGAGGAGGCCGTGCGCAAGGAGCCGTTCTGAGGACCGTGTCGCGAATCTCGGCTCTTCACGTAGGGCTCTCGCTTTTCCGCCCGCCCCGGTTCGTGTACCCTCATCAGGGTTCCGGGACTTGTGTCCCTCGCTTATTTCGTGGCAGCGTCGGATCCCATTCGTCAAGAAAGGCGTTCTTGGAATGTCGCAGATGAACCAGGGCATGGGCTCTCAGCGCGGGTCCTTGCGTCCGGGGCAAATGACGGCGGTGATGCGGGCGATGCAGCAGGGCGCCGGCCCGAAGGTCCTTCGGATCGGTCTCGTGGCGGCGGGGCGCATTGTCGAAGAACGTATCGTCAAGCAGCGCACGAGTGTCACGATCGGGTCGAGCGAGAAGGCGATGTTCGTCGTGCAGGCCCACCTGCCGCCCCAATTCAAGCTCTTTGAGCTCAGCGGGGGAGACTACTATCTCAATTTCATTGAGGGAATGACCGGGCGGATCGCTCTCGCCACTGGGATTAGCGAGCTGCAAGCATTGAAAGGGCAGGCGCGGCGAGTCGGAGCGGCGTATCAGGTTCGTTTGACCGAGGAGGCGCGCGGCAAGATAGTAATTGGAGAGACGACGGTTCTCTTCCAGTTCGTGACGCCGCCGCCCAGCCAACCGAGGCCGCGTCTTCCGCTGTCGGTAAAGGGCGGACTGGCGAGTCAGATCGACTGGAATCTGACCGTCATTGCGGCGTTCAGCTTTCTCGTCCACTTCGGATTCGTGGGGGCCATGTACAGCGACTGGATGGATCCGGTCGTCAGCGACGATCTCAGCGCAGGCCTGCTCGAGATGGTGCAGCGAGCTGCACCCCCGCCGGCGGAGACGATCGAAGTTCCTTCGTCCACGTCCACCGCGGCGACCACGGCGACGGGTCCCGCACCGACGGCGACGGTCAAAGCCTCGGGGGCCAAGTCGGGGCCAGCCAACGTGGCCCCGGATGCGAAACAGATCAGTTCGTTGATCGGGGAGCTCGAGAAGACAAACATCGCGATCCTGGCTGCCCTCGGGGGCGGGCCGAACATCGCGGGGGTCATGAAGGACGACAACGGCGCTCCGGTCGATTTGAACGGTCTCGCCACTCGTCAAGGTGGCATTGCGAACACCAGCGGCGGGCTCAATCTGTCCGCGGGGGCCGGCGGTCCCATTCAACCGGGTGGCAACGCAGGCAGCCTTCAAAACCTGCAGGGCGCCGGCCAGACTGGTGGGGCGTCGACGTCCGCTGGCACTGCGGCGAAGGTGGTGCCGGTGGGCAAGGTCGACCTCGGCGCGTCGTCGATGAGCGTACCCGTGTCCAACGCGGAGGCAGTCATTCGGCGAGATATCCATCCGGGCGCCAAGCGTTGTTATCAGAAGGGCTTGGAAGTGGATCCGACGCAGTCGGGCAAGATCGTGGTCCTGATCAAGGTCGCACCGAACGGAGAGGTCGACTCGGCAAGCGTCGTCAGCAATACCGGGCTGACTCCGGGGGTTGCGAGCTGCATCGTGTCCGCAGCGCGCAGGGCGAAGTTCGACGCACCGGGTGCGACGGGGTCTACCATCAGCGTCCCGTTCAACTTCGTGAAGCAAGGAGGATGACGCGGCGCGCGCCCCAGGCGAGGGCTCGGCATCTGGTACGCGGCCGACCAAACGAATGAATGTCGCTCGCCCTCCAGGCAACCGATTGTCAGCGAGTCGCTGTGCGGGCGCGGCAACCCTTGTAGCTCGTTTGAAGCGCCTGGAGACTCCCGCACGGAAGAGGCGTTTGTTGACTTCATTTCCTGAGGACGATACCGTAAGCGAAGGCGTTCGAATGTCGACCCACCGATTGCTGTTGCCGGTTCGCGGTTCTTGGACGGGAGGGGCGGTAGCTATCTTGGTAGCAGTCATGTCCGGGGTGGCCACGGCGCAGCAGGCGCTTCCACGGCAGGCAGCGACTCCCGACGCGGAAGTAGGTTTCGAGAGTCGACCGAAGCTCACTCCGCAGGAAGAAGTTACGCAAGCAGACGTCGTCGTCGCGCGCATCGACGCTGCGGCGAACTCGGTACGAAAGCAGCTCGAGGTCGCTCGTGCCGTGGAGCACGACAGTGTCAAGACGCTTTGTTTGAACGACAAGCTGTCTCAGCTAGACGTCGCCTATCGATCGGCGCGCGACCGCCGCTCTGACCTGAGCGCTTCCGTTCAGCGCTCGGACGTCGAGCTGTCCAACCACGAGTTTACGATTCTGACTGTGCTTCGCCAGAGGGCCGAGCAGCTGGGTGCGGAAGCGCAGCAATGCATCGGCGCTGAAGTGGCGTTCGTCGGGCAGACCAGCGTCGTCGCCAGCGTGAATCCAAACCTTCCTGTCGAAGAGGGCGCGCAGTTTCCTCCAGCGGACCCCTCTCTCGTCACCGGGGCGCCCCAGTGCGTATCATGCACGGGGACGGGACAGTAGAAGGCAACTTTTCGCTGCTACACAGTTCCACGTCTCGTGTACCTTCGCGCCTTGTCGATGATCCATCGGTCCCTTGCTTACGCGACACTTATTGTCGCCTTGGTCACGTTCCCTCGTTTCGCGACGGCGCAGACGGAGGGCCTGGCTGCCGGGGACTCACCTCAGTGGCTCAAGGATCGCCGGTACGGTGAGGGCATCGGCGTGCGAACGGGAGACTTCGAGCTGCATCCCGGCATAGCTGCCGAGACGGGATACGACTCGAACTGGTTTCTGCGTTCGAGTCGTGTCGGCGTACTCAACGGGCCGCCGGTCCTGCCAGCCCTGGAGTTCAGGGTTACGCCGTCTCTTGCGCTCAGTACCCTCGGCCCGCAGAGAAGAGAGGGCGACTCGGGTGCGGCGGTGCCGGACGTTGCGTTTCGCGGGGGAATCAATGGAACCTATCGCGAATTCGTTGGAATCTCGAATGATCCCGGTTCGGCGGACATCTCCGATCAGCGGAACATCAGCTTGATGGCGGATGCGCACCTCGACATTGCGCCCGAGCGACCTCTCGGCGGGTCGTTGTCTGCGAGCTATGGGCGCTTCATCCTACCGAATTCCGCCGCGGCGGATCCCGATCTGTCGTTCACCCATGATGACGTGAGCGCGGGTGCCGAGCTCGCCATCCAGCCCGGTGGCGGAATGCTCGATTGGCACTTTGGCTACCAATTCCATGATTCTCTATTTGAGAATACGGTGGGGGCTCCGTTCGACAACATGTCGAACGATGTGTTCACGCGGGGCCGCTGGAAGTTCGGTCCGAAGACAGCGTTGCTCCACGAAACGACCGTTCGATTCATTTCCTATGCCGATCCCAATCGAGCTGCGCAGGAAGGGCTCGTCACCTCGACACCCGTTCGAACGCGCATTGGCCTCAACGGCCTCGTCTCGGACCGAGTTGCCGTGCTCGCCATGGTCGGCTGGGGAGCGAGCTTCTTCGACACGGTCATTCCGCAGATCAAGCAGTACGACAGCGTGATCGGTCAAGCGGAGGTCCGGTGGTTTCTCTCGGCCAACCCGGGAACCGCGAACCCTGGGGACGTCGGACTCACACTCTCGTCGATCGCCATTGGGTACAATAGAGACTTCCAAAATAGCTATCTTTCGAACTTCTACGGAAGCGATCGCGGCTACGTACGATTCGCGTATTTCTTCGCGGGGCGGGTACTCCTCACGCTGGACGGTGGAGTAGGGGCGGTCGAATATCCAACCATGTACTGGATCGACACGACATTGCGCCACAAAAGTTTCACGGATATCCGGGCGGACGCCACATTGTTCGGTGAGTACCGGTTCACCGACACGATCGGTCTCAATGCGACCGTGCGTGAAACGGCGAACTTCAGCAACGTACACAACGTTCCGGATACGGAAGGGGATACGGTTGGCCTCGACATGGCGTGGAACCGATTCGAGGCGTTCCTCGGACTTCGGTGGTTCATGTGACGACCGACCGCCTCAGCGTTCTGGGCTTTCGCGGGATGGTGGCGGCGGCGGGGCTAGTTCTAATCTGGGCAGGAGCGACGGCGTGTGCGCGCGGGCGAGCGGTCGTCCTCAGCCTCCCCGCCCCTCAACAAAGTACGGTAGTCGGTCCGGGCGATCTCTTCGACGTGACGGTCCTGGGCGAGAAGGAGCTCGCCCACGAGTATCGAGTGCAGCCGGACGGCACCATTGATTTTCCGTACCTCGATCGCGTGACGGTTGCGGGTCTCGAGCCCCAGCAGATTGAAGACCTGCTCAAGCAATATCTCATAGAAAAAAAGATACTAATCGCGCCCCAGATTACGCTCGTCGTCAAGCAGTACAATTCGAAGAAGGTGAGCATTATTGGCGCAGTTCAGAAGCCCGGGAATCTGAACTGGACAGAGGGAATGAAGCTCATCGACGCGGTGTCGGCTGCCGGCGGATTGTCGTCGATCGCGGACGCCAGTCACGTGCGAATCACGAGGCAAACCTCCGCCGGAAAGACCGTCAGCGTTACCGTGAACATCGACGACATCACGGACGGCAAGCTCGCGGATGTCTTGCTCCAAGCTGGGGACACCATCAAGGTCGACCAGAGAGTTTTCTGATGCGAGGACGGTGGGTGGTGAATGGCTGTCATGATGCGCGGCAAACTCCTCGCTGGAACACGACGTGCGGACGGCCCCGAGACTCTGCACGCCCGGCTGCGTCGAGAGCGCGGTCGAGCAAGTCAGAGCGTGCTGTTCGCTAGAGCTTCGAAAAATTCCCGTCGCCAGCGGTAGTGAGGACAACATCGCCATCCCGTTCGGTCGCCCATAGTCGGTCGCTGGCGGCAACCGGCACCCAGTCGTCCGCCTTCGCTCGGTCGCACCGTTCGCCGTCAAACGCTTCCAGAATTTGCGAGTTGCCCGCTCCGAGAAGGCGCGATAGTCGTTCCACGACGAGCGCGCGCGGATGGCAGTATTCGCGGTTCGTCCCCTGACCCGGCTTGCCGGCCGAGATCACCGCGTACTTGGGTCGTGCCTTCGTCAAGAAGGCTGGAGTCGTCGAGGTGTCGCTCCCGTGGTGCGCAACCTGAAGAAGCGTTACTGGGCCACCGGGATCGAACAGTGGTTCCTCGCCGTGTTCGGTATCGCCGGTGAATAGGACGGACGAGGAGCAGAAGTCAATGCGCAGGCCGATCGAGCAGTCGTTCGGGTCTGAAGCGCACGACGAGGGCCACGCGCGCGGAACGATGGCCGACAGGGTCAGATCGGGGCCACCCGCGATCGGCACGCGAGGGTGCGCCGGGTCGACCGCGAAGACTGCGGCGCCACGTTTCTCTGCCGTCCGGCGCGCCCGAAGAACCTCAGGCTTGCGAGGATCGCACCCATTGTCGACGTACGTCTCCACGTGGAACGTTTCGAGGATAGCCGGCGCGCCTCCGATGTGGTCCGAGTGCTGGTGCGTAATCCAAAGCAGCGAGATGGGTGCCCCGCCCAGGTCGGCACGCAATGAGTCCATGAGGTGCTGGTCCGCGTCCGCGCACGCTTCGCCGCATCCCGAGCGCCTCGGACTGTCGCCCGTATCGACCAGAACGCGTCGCCCATCGGGCAAGTCGACGAGCACGGAGAGCCCTTGACCGACGTCATAGAAGTGCACGGTCATCCACCGCCCACTGCCGCACGTGTCGCTCGTAGCCCGAGACCGAGTCGACGTGCCCGCCGTGGCAGGGGACGAGGACGCGGACGTCGAAGGCAAGGCGGAGCGCGGCACGCTGAGCACTCGCGCGCCCTCGCCCCATCTCGTCCCCAGTGAACTAGCGATTGCGACGACAATCGCTGCCATCGCAAGGGGCACATGGCCGGTTCTCGGTCTGGGCGGACGTTGGGTGCGGAGCCGCGGAGAGCGCACACGACCCTTATGCTCGGTCATGGGGGTCCAGGCCAGTTTCGTGTGACAGTCCCGCCGTTGCCCCGGCGGGCGCATTGACAGCCCATGCGGACGTTGGTGCGCGCCCATATCAGGCCGGTTGGCGCTTGCGCGGGGGTTGGAGGCGCGGGAATAAGCGACGGGACGGGTACGTCTCTCCTCGTGAAAGGCTGACTCTCCGACCATGGAAAGCGAGCGGCGATTTCACTGCGGAGCGGGCGGGTTGATGTCGATGCGCGGACTCCTCGCGCGATCTAGGCTCTATGTTGGGTTGACATTGATCTTTCCGCTCGCCGGGTGCGGAGCCGATTTGGAATCAGACCCGCCCCCGGCCCTGCCAACCCCGCCTTCAGCTCCGCCGCCCGGTGAGGTTCCCCCCGCCCAGACGGCTCAGTCCGCAGTGCCGGATGCCCCGCAGGCGCCACCGCCGCAGAGCCAACCGCAGTCAACTCAGCCACCGCCCGCGGCGGCGCTGCCAGCTCAGTACGCTGCTGCTCCGAGTGCGGACCAGCCGCCGCCCCAAGCCCAGTGGGTCACCAGCTATCCGCAGGGTCAGTGGGTCTACGCGTCGGGCTACGGTTGGATGTGGGTTCCGGCTGGTGCCGCGACGACCGAGATGGATGGTGTGCCCTACGTGTACCTCTACACGCGACCTTACGGATGGACTTGGTACGTATCGCCGTGGGGTTGGGGTCCGTATCATTACGGCATTTGGGTGCGCCATCCCTGGTATCCCCGCGGTTGGCGCGCCGGGTGGGTCGCCCGCCCTCACGTCGTGGTGCGACTGGGCGGCAGGGGCCATTACCGCCGCTGAGATAGTGCCGCTCGAATCGGCGTGGCGCGGGAGACCCCCCGCGCCTCATTCGGGGAACGAATTGGCCGACGCCATTGGCTCGACGATTGAACGTGGCGAAACAACCCCTCGCCAACGCTTTTGAAACAATTGAGCAACGGGCTTGCGAAACGCTCCCGTGCGAGGGGTACGCAACCCCCACGGGCAGACGATTGTTCGCCTGCGTTCCCCTAACTCCTGCTAAGGAAGCGCCCGTCTAAGCACGTGCGAGCATGCCGCGGCGCGGGCTCGTTGTGGTCAAGCGTGTGTTTCTCGAAGGAGTTGCAGATGCGTCTCAAGCGGTGGCTGCCGGCAGTCGTCGCGGCCTGGATAGGGGTCGTCGCCTACTTCGCCGCGGTTCGTGATGCCTCAGCGCTGCCGAGCTTCGCGCGCAAGTACCAGACTAGCTGCCTTACTTGCCACACGGTGTACCCCGTTCTCAATCCGTTCGGAGAGGCCTTTCGTCGCGATGGGTATCGCTTTCCGAGTCAGAACGGGAGCGTGGACAGTGATGCAGAGAAGTCCCCCATGATCGCGCTCGGACAGGAAGAGTACACAAAGACTTTTCCCAATTCCGTGTGGCCGGCACGAATTCCCGAGGCCGTTCCGCTGTCCGTCATGATCCGAGGCACGGTTGGGGTCAACATTCCGAACTCGGACGCGCATGCGGACGAAGGGCAAACCTTCAGCTGGAAGAACATTGTTAACGAGTTTCACATCCTCGGCGCGGGAGCTTTCAACGACTCGCTCACCTATTTCATGCACGTCTTCGTGACGACCTCTGGCACGATCGATGTCCGGAGCGCCTACCTGTTGTGGAACGACATCATTGGACCCAGGCATCTCGTCAACCTCTGGGTCGGGCGACTGCAAGGACCGCAGCTAACGAGCTTCGGGTCGCGAAGTTCGTATTTGACGACCAGTCTCCTGCCGCTCACCTCGATCGCGGGCCTCTACAATCCCAGCGCGACGTTCGCGCTCGGTCAGGGCGATACGGAAGGCGCTGAGCTATCGGGCATCGCAGGCCACCGAGTCGGGTATTCGATGGGTTGGATCGCGTCCGGGGCCGCGAGCGGACTCACAGCTCCGAATTCGGAGGACGTGTACGCTCACCTCGGCGTCAAGACTGGGGGGGTTGCATTGGACGGAGAGGGCAGGTACGGCCCAAACGCACCGGATCCAAAGAAGCCGTGGGCTGAGAAGGCCATCACGGCGGATGCGTACGGATATCATGGACTCAACATCGCCGACAACGGCACGGGGATCATCTCGGGGGCGGCTACGCCCATAGCGCAAGGCGATCGAATCAATGCTTTCGGTGGCTCAATTCGAGCCCAGTACGACTCTCTGATCGTCACCGCAGGCGCCCAGTATGAGCACCACCTGGCGCCATATGCCGGAACCGAAGGAACGGCTGGCGTGAACGGGGTCACGTTCCCGGGCGTCCCGAGCTACAACCGCGGAACCGGCGTCGCCCAATTCGACGAGGTCGCGTACGTTGTTTGGCCGTGGCTGGTTCCGGCGGTCCGCTCGGAGTACACGCGGGTCACGATCACCAACACGAGTCCCGCGAGCCTACTTCGAGTCATCCCCGGAGTGGCTCTGCTGCCCCGTCCGAACATCAAGGTCGTCGTCGCTGCCGAATTCGACGTGGCGTATGGCATGCCACCGTCCGGTTCCTGGGCAGCGGCGAACGGCTTCGTCGTCGCTCCCGGCCGGGCGCAGTTCTCGAAGATCGAGGCCGAACAGATCAACGCCACGATGTCGTTTGCGTACTGAGCGGAGACTCCATTCATGAAGCGTGTCGTCCTCGTCTCCCTCCTCGTCGTCGCCGGGTCGATCGGACTGCTCGGCGCGTGCGAGGGCGAGCCACCCGTCCAGTCGCCAGTATCGCTCGCGCCCGTCGCTGCCCCACCGCCGTCCCCCGCCGAAACCGCTTCGCAGCCGCCTTCTGTAGCGGATTCCGGCGCGATCACGGAGGAGAAGGCGGGCGGTGATGCGGGTCTCGACACGGGTGCCGATGTCGATGCGGCCGAGTCGGAGAGGGACGCTGCGCCGATGCGCGGTTCGATTGTGGGTGTCGTGACCACGAAGCCGCCCGGCGTGGCCGCTCACGCGATCGTCTACCTGGAAGACCCGCCCGCCCAGGCCATGGCCGCGATGCCGAGCGCGGCCCGAGTCGACAATCGACAGATGAACTTCATTCCTTTCGTCGCGACCATTCCAGTCGGAGGCAAGGTCACTTTCACCAACAGCGATCCCTTCCCGCACAACGTATTCTCGCCCGACGGCGAAAAGTTCAACATGGGGAATATCGCTCAGTACGGATCCGCGTCCCGAGTGTTCGACCACGCGGGGGCGTATTCGCTACTCTGCAATTTGCACCCCGGCATGCTCGGCTACGTATTCGTCGCTCCAACTCCGTATTTCGTTCGTACGGATTCCAAGGGCAAGTACGCGATCAAGGACGTGCCGATGGGGTCGTATCGAGTTGGGGCGTGGGCCCCGCGGCACCTGCCGACGACGATCGATGTCATGGTTCACGAGGCCGAGGTCCACGCTGACTTCGACCTGCATCGCTGAGAGGAAGGTGGATTCGAATGGGTGCCTACACGTGCCTGATGGCGGCCTTGATGACCGCAGGTCTCGTCGCTTGCAGCAAGGCGAACGCTGGCGACAATGGGTCGCCCACCATGCTCCAGCCGACGGCTCCGGCGGTTCTTCCTGCACCGACGCCCATTGCAGAGCCCCAGCCCATTGTGGCTCCGAAGGCGGCAATTCGCGTCGATCTGGAGCTCGCGACCGTCGCGAACACGATGACCTACGACAAGATCGCGATGACGGCTCCGACGGGCGCCGAGGTCCATCTCACGCTCAAGAACAACGCGACGATGGCGACGCTCCCTCACAACTGGGCACTGGTAAAGCCAGGCACGGAGGCGAGCGTGGCGGCCGCCGGCCTGAAGGTCGGTGAACGAGCAGGATACCTCGACGCGAGTGACTCGAACGTTCTGGTCCATTCCCCGATGGCGAAGCCGGGCGAGTCCGTGGAAACGACGTTTGTCGCCCCCGAGCCCGGCAAGTATCCGTACATCTGCACCGTGCCCGGACACTACATGATGATGAAGGGAGTCCTGACGGTCACGCCGTGACCGTCGAGAGCCGACCATGAAGACAGCTCGGTTCGTGCGCGCGTGCGGTGTCCTGGCGCTCGGGCTCTTGGTGGGCGGGGCGGGCTGCACCGGGCTTGCGGATGTCAACGGGATCGTCGATTGCCCGTCGAAACGCGATCTTCAACCGTGGGGTGCGTGCTCCGGACAGATGGAGTGCGCGTGGGACCTGGTGACCGCGAGCCCCAACTGCGACGGGACGACCCTGACGATTCAGACGAGCTGCGTGTGCGACCAGGGCCTATGGAAGTGTCCGAATGCGTACGCGTGCGAGCCCCCCGCAACCTCTGGAGGCGACGACGGGTCGACGGACGACGGTTCCACGGACGAGACGTCGACGGACGACGGATCTGTGGATGAAGGCGGCGACGCGGCAACCGAATGAGACAATGAGAGAGGGAACGGGAGTGCCATGAGAAGAACAGGTGCAACCGCTTGGGTGTGGGTCGGACTGTCGGCCGCTTTGGCCGGGTGCGGCGGGGCCATCGATCCGTGTCCCGGGGATGTGGCGACGGGTGTGGTCTGCGCGAGCGCCGGACTGCAATGCGGGTACGACGTGTCCGTGACCCATTGCGACAAGAGCGTCACGACCATTGCCACGAGCTGTTTCTGCACCGACGGAGTCTGGAAGTGCCCCGCCAACGAGGTCGTGGCGTGCGTAGAGGCGACGGTCAATGAAGCCGGTTCGGCTTTGGTCGATGCGGGCTCTGTGAAGAAGACTACGAAAGGCACGGGCAGTCAGGGAGCGACCAGCAGCTGCCCCTATATCTACGCGTGGAATGGTTCCTCGTTCGAGTATCAGACGGACCTCGAGGGCGAGGTGTTGGGCCTTCCGTCGTATTCGATTTTCAACCAGGGAATCCCGTTTTTCCGGTCGACGAACGTCAAGCTGCCTACGGCCCGATACGATGATGACCGCGGAATCACCCTTCGGCTGCGCGAGACCCTTCCGGAGAACACGTACTTCGATCTGGCCGAACTCGTCCTCGTGGACCATCCCGCGGGCTTCGATGCGTGGACCTCGGACGCTGAATCCACGTGGGATGGGGCCTACGACGTTCCCTTCAAGATGTACACGAGCCGAAATGCTCGCGTTCCGCGGACGGCATTCGACGGCCATGGCCGCGACGTGCTCCCGGCGCTCTCGGTCCTCGACGCCCATCCCGCGGCGCTAGGCCTCAACGAAGTCGCAGAATATACGCTCGATTTCGGCCCAATCCAACATCCAGAGTACGCGAAGCTGCTCCTCGATGCCTGGGCGATCTACGCGACTGCCGGCGAGCCCATCGTCGTCGAACCGCACGTCGACGCGGAGGGCGGAGACGGGCGCTGGGTCACCGTGCGAAGGTTCGGCCCGCCGAGAGGGGATCGCAAAACGGTGGTCGTCGATCTCTCGAAGCGACTGCCCAAGGGGACGCGCCGGCTGCGAGTGGCACTCGGCATGCGTGGACCGAGTATGCGCTGGGTGGTCGACAGGATTCGCCTGGACGATTCGAAGCCTGCGCCGGTCAAACTGACCGTTTTGGATCCGGTGTCCGCGAGTCTCGAGTACCGTGGACGCGCGACGACCCACGCGTCGACGTTCCAGAATCCGCTCGAGGCGCTGGACGACGAGGGTCGCGAAGACCCGACCGCGCTAGGCTGCGGGGCCTTTACTCGCTACGGCGACGTGCGCGACCTTCTGACGCGCGCCGACGACCAATTCGTTGTCATGCGCCACGGCGACCAGATCACGGTGACCTATCCGGGCGCCGTGCCCCCGCCGGTCGGCTGGACGCGCGAGGTCATGCTAAGGGGCCATGCGTACTACAAGAATATTGTGCCGGGTGCCGTCCCGGACCCCATGCACCCGACCTTTGACCGGAGTACGGAGCCTCTGCCATTCATGGGGATGAAGGACTATCCGTATGACTTCCCCGCCTCCTATCCAGACGACGACGTGCACCGAGCCTACCGCGCCAAGTACAATACGCGGCTCTTTTCGGCTCCCTGACCGAGTGCAAGGAGCTTCGTGAGTCGCGCTGCAAGCCGTTGGGCCATGGGGGCCCTGGTGATTGGCCTAGCGGTGATGACCGGTGGGTGTTCGCATTCGGGACGCGCCCTGGATAGGAGGTCGGCTGGGGTCGACGGAGGCGGCCCGACCTGGTCGCTGCCCAAAGAGTGCCAATCGTGTCTCCTCAGAGACTGCGATCCACCCGAGTCGGGGATCGCACCGTACGGAGCCTGCGCGTCGGAGCCTGGTTGTTTCGCTGCATTTGCCTCTTTCGCGGAATGCTTTGGTCGGAAGCCGCTGAAAGACTGCGGGCCAGTCGTCGCCACGCTCAAGCAAAGCGGCGAAGCCGGCGGCGAGCTCCTCGCGTGCTTCATGCATTCCTGCTTCGTCGAGGGGTGTGAGCTCACGAGGTTCCGGTCTGGTGCGAGCAGCATGTGAGCACTCGACGATTCACGGGTCGGGCAGAGGGGCCACCTGACCCAGGTGCTCGCGAGCCACGTCCGACCAGGTTCCGGAGGGCTCGAGCGCGAGATATTTCTCCCAATGAGTTCGCGCCTGCTGCGCGTCCCCGATCTGCTCCCACGCCATCGCGAGGTTGAAGTGGGCGTCTGCAAACCGCGGGTCTCCCTCGATCGCTCGTTCGAAGTGGGCTGTGGCAGCGCGAGCGTCACTTCGCTCCAACATCACGTATCCAAGATTGTAGTGGGCCTCCGGCTGCCGCTGATCGATGGAGATGGCCTGCCGATACAGTTTCTCCGCGCCGATCTCGTCGCCGCGACGAAACCTTATGTTGCCGAGGTTTGTGTAGGCGATGGCGAGCGCCGGATCGAGCCGGATCGCTCGCTCGTACAGCTCCTCAGCCTCGTCGTATGTGGCCGGGTCTTCGTCGAGTGCGCTCGCTCGCACGTAAAGGTCGTAGGCTGTTCGAGCCCGCCCGGAGCCGGCGGAAGGCCGAAGTACACGAACGACATCATCTTTTAGTGCCTGGACTTGAAAGTCGAGCACCATTTGCCCGGTGAGAGGCTCGAAGCTTCCTTCTTCCGCGCGAACGACGACGCGCCGCCCGTCGCCAACGATGCGTAGCTCCTGCAGCGGTCTCGTTACGCGGGGAAGGGCGCTGCGAAGCGCCCCGATCACCCGGGCGACTTCTCGCAGTCGCACCTTGTGAGCGAGGAGCTCGCGAGTCGCCCGCAGGGCGATGAGGTCCTGGAACGTGTAGGCACGCTGCCGACCGCGGCGGCCCGACGGCGAGACCACGCATGCCTTGTCGAGCGACCGCAGGCGTCCCTCGGAGACTCCGAGCAGTCTGGCCACCTCTCGCTGCGTGAAGACGTCGGTCAAGGGCTCGTGCGCAGTGCCGGCTCCTCCACGCTGCGCGGGCTCCCTGGAAGTGGCAGACTCCGGGATGGGCTGGGTGGCGCCGAACGAGACATGGATGACTTCGCCACCCTTGCGTCGTCTGCGTTTCGTCCTTCGAGATCCGAGCTTGTCGTCCGTCGTGCTGGGCATGGAGTCGGGCCAATCACCGCGTCGCCTTGCGCGTCATCGTTCTATCTACCAACGGCGCCCGGACGTCGACGTCAATCCTGACACCCCGGCGGTCGCCCGAGAAATGGATCTCGCAGGCGAATCGCCCCAGGCAACCAGGTGCGCGCGAGCACGCCTCCCTCCGCGCAGCGCGCAGCGCTCTCGTCCGCGCATGGATGTCATAGAGGGCCAGAACGGCGAGTCTCGCCGTTTCGCCCAAGGTCGGCAGGATCAGGCTGGTCGTACCGTACCACACGGGCTCGCCTCCTTCCTGCCTGACGCCCCCTTCGCTGACGATATCGGCTTGCTCGAACAGGGAGCGCCAATGAGAGTCTGGCACCGCAAGCTTCGTCGTACTTCGCGATAGAACGGGCGGCAGAGCGCCTGCCTTGGCGAGACCAGGTCGGTTCACGACCTCGATCGTCGCAGGCGGAAGGCCAGACGATCCAGTTAATGTGCGTCGGCGCATGACTTGTTGCGGGTTGGGCCGGCGCCGTCTTCGACTGGAACGGAAATAGACTCGACCGAAAGGCCGCGAGGAGACGATTCGATCCAGGTCGCGTGAGCCACGCGCTGTCCCGTTCCGGGCGCCTCTCCCACGCTTCCCACGTTGACGACTCGAACCCCATCGAGGCTTCGCTCAAACGGAACATGACTCGCCCCGCATATGATGAGATCTGCCGGATCGTCTCCCACCAGAGCCATGATCTCTTCGTCCGACATGTCGTGTGTCAGCGCTTCGCCCGCATCCATCGGGCAACCATGGACCAAGAGGAGCTCGCCACCGTCTTCGAGGGGCAGCCGAACATGCGTGGGAAGTCGGCGGATTCGCTGCATTACAAGCTCTCCGAGGGACTCACGAGCGCGCCGGAGGCGTTCCACGCGTTCGCGCTGCTCGTCGCTCCGTACAGTGAGCGTATCCGGATCCAGCGATACAACCGCTTTGTCGACGAGCCCCTGGACCATGACGGCGCCGGCTCCGACCAGGCGACGCCAGGTTTCGAGCGGTTCCGGTCCGGGAAATACTATGTCACCCGCCACGAGGAGCCTGTGGAAGCTTCGCTGTTCGGCCGTGGCCAAGACGGCTCGCAGGGCGTCGAGATGGGCGTGTATGTCGGAGATGCACAGGAAGCGCATGAGATAAGCCCGCTATCCGAAGTCTAACCCGCCCGCTAGGGATCCGACGCGCTGTAGGTCGGACGCACCCGCTCGACGGTCCCCAGCGGTGCGCGCACCACGGTCGGCTCGTCGGTCGACCCCGTGAGCAAATCATAGAGGCCGGGAGCGAATTGACCGGCGATGAGCTCCTCGACGGCAGCCGCAGTGTCGAGGGTCAGAGCCGCCTCGGTGACTCGCTCGCAATCGGTTGCCAACACCCGCCGGAGCGCCTCCTTGATCTCGGGAATCGCCGCGGCTTCCATCGAGAGCTGCCTCACTCCGAGCCCTACCAAAACGAGTGCCGCCAACGGGTCACTCGCCATGGCCCCGCAGAGGCTGACCGGTATGCCATTCGCAGCAGCAGCGCGAACGACTTGCCGAATCATGCGCAAGATCGCGGGGTGAAACGGGGACGCCAAGGGTGCGAGGGAGCGATTCCCGCGGTCGATCGCCAGCGTGTATTGAATCAGATCGTTCGTGCCGATGCTGAAGAACTCGGCCTCTCGCGCCAAAACGTCCGCCATGATGACGGCGGAGGGAACCTCAATCATGATCCCGAGGGGGATATGCTTGGCCCTTCTCTGGCCTGCCTTGTCTACGTCTTTGGTGGCTTGAGCCAATAGCTGCCGGACGTCTCGCAGTTCCTGCACGCTCGCCACCATCGGAACCATGATCCGCAGGTCGCCATGAGCGCTCGCCCGCAACATGGCGCGAAGCTGAGTCATGAACACGTCAGGGCGCGATAGGGCGAGCCGCACGGCTCGAAGTCCCAGGGCTGGGTTCATCTCCGATGGCAGCTGGAAGCTCGACGCGAACTTGTCGCCGCCGATGTCAAAGGTTCGAAGCGTGACCGTTCGGGGCGCGACGGCTTCCACGACCGCTCGATAGAGGGCGAACTGTTCGTCCTCGGTCGGCATCGTGGCCCGGTCGATGTATATGAACTCGGTTCGGTAGAGCCCGATGCCCTCTGCGCCATGGTCGAGGGCGAAGATCGCCTCCGCCGGGAGCTCGACATTCGCCAGGAGACCCACGGGCTCGCCGTCACGCGTCACGCAGGGCTCATTTCTCGCGCTGAGCAGTCCGCGCGCGAACGCCAGATGGCGAGCTCCCCGGCCCAGAGCTTCTTCCACAAGGACCTCGCTCGGAGCCACGGTGACCTCGCCCCGCAGTCCGTCGACGATCACGGTGTCTCCGGTGCGGACAATCGACAGCGCATCCCCGGTGCCCACGACCGCAGGGATCTCCAGGGCACGCGCCATGATGGCGGTATGGCTCGTGCGCGTGCCAATCTCGGTGGCGAACGCCATGACGGGTTCGCGAACCATGCTCGCAGTGTCTGCGGGGGAGAGGTCGCGAGCCACGACGACTACCGGTCCGTCGAGTCGCGGAATGATAGGGTGGGGCTCCCCGGTGAGCTCCCGCAGGAGGCGATCGCAGACGAACTCGATGTCGTGGCGCCGCTCGAGAATGTAAGCGTCGCGGTCCGCCGGCTCCGAAGGGGCGAACATGCGTCCAATGTCGTCGCACGCTTGGGCAACAGCCCACTCCGCACATCTCTTCTCTGCGTCAATCTGGATCTCGACCCGCTCGATGAGCATGGGATCTCCGATCATCGTCATGTACGCATCGAGAATCGCGTTCGTCTCCAGCGGCCCTGCTGGCAAGCGCGCGCTCACGTCGCGAATGCGCTGCTTGGCGTCGGACACCGCGGTCCGAAACCGCTCAATCTCGGCTGCCACCTGAGCGGCCGCAATGTGTCGACGCGCGTAGGCGGCCTTGGTGTCGCCCAGTACGAGTGCCGTACCGATCGCGACTCCTGGACTCCCAGCTATACCCTTTATGAGGCACGTCCGCGTGCCGCTCCCGTCGCCGGCAGGCGGCCTGGTCCGCCCTGTCGAGGCCGACGACGACGCCCCGTCGCTCATCGGGGCTCCCCAAAGCGATTAGCAATGAGCTCGCCAATGGCCCGAACGCACTCGTCCGACCGCTCTCCGCGAGCCCTGACTTCGATCGCCGTGCCCTTTGCACCGCAGAGGAGCAGTACGCCCATCACACTCTTGCCATTGACCATTTGGTCGTCGTGACCGACCTCGACCTCGCACGGGAACTTGGATGCCAGCTGCACGAGTTTGGTCGCCGCGCGCGCGTGAAGCCCCAACTGATTCACGATCGTGAAGCGCGCCGCGGACACGTCGGACACGCCGGTCATGCTCGGTCTCCATCGGGAGGGGCAGATGCCGCGGTGGTCGGCGACGCGTGCCCTCGATTCGCATCGCGATGAACGACTGCGATAGGGAAGCCGGTCGTGGCTCGCAACTCGCCCGCGAGCGACTCGGCGACGACGACGGAGCGATGGCGTCCCCCCGTGCACCCGATGGCGATCGTCAAGTAGCTCTTTCCCTCCCGTTCGCATCCGGGTAGGACAAACTCGAGAAGCGCTCGCCCCCGCGCGAGAAACTCCTGGGTTTCCGGAGCCGCTAGGACGTAGGAGATGACCGCCTCGTCCAGCCCGGTGAGCGGTCGCAGTTCGGGAACGAAAAAGGGATTTTCGAGGAACCGGACGTCGAGGACGACATCGGCGTCGAGCGGCATGCCGTACTTGAATCCGAACGACACGATGCGTGTCGCCATTCGGCGAGTCCCACCGGCGGCGGGACCGAAGTGCGCGACGAGAATCCGCCGAAGGTCGTGGACGCTCGTGTCCGTCGAGTCGATGACGCGCGTGGCGCTTGCTCGCAGAGGAGCGAGCCGCTCGCGCTCGATGCGAACCCCGTCGAGCACGGCGAGGGCGCCCTCCTGTCCGCTCTCGGCCGCCAGGGGGTGTGGACGCCGGCTTTCGCTGAAGCGTCGGAGAAGCGTCTGATCGCTCGCATCCAGGAAGAGCACTTCGACGTCTCGCTGTCCGTTCGCCTCCAGCAGCTGCAACACGTTCTGAGTCCCGCCGAGGAATTCGCGAACTCTCACGTCGATCCCCAGTGCCACGCGCGTCATTCCACCGCGCTCGCAGAGCAATACCGCTTCCGGGGCTAGCAGCGTCGGCAGATTGTCCACACAGAAGAAGCCAAGATCCTCGAGGGTGTGCAGCGCCTGAGACTTTCCGGATCCGGAAAGCCCGGTGACCACGACCACGGTCGGGCGAAGCGCGGCTTCACTCACCCCTTGGCCTCCCCCGGCGGCCGGACCGCACGAACCCACGCCGAGCTCTCGGTCGTACTGGCTTGTGGCGAGATGGAAGTCCACGAAAGCGGCGACGGCCGATCCGTGATGGTCGTTTCTTCGACCGCGTCGCTCGGGCGGACCGTCTGGAGTTCAAGCCGTGCCTCGTCGGGGCCCCTCGCGGGGCCTTGCGTGACGGGCTCCTTCTCGACGGCTGGCCGCGAGATGAGATGCGCTTCAATCCGCTCAAGAAACTCGTTGGCCGTGTGGTGTCCGTCGTAGCGGAGCAGCTCGTTGCGCGCGGCCATTTCGATGAGGCTACTCATGTTTCGACCCGGACGGACGGGCACCCGGAGTTCGCGCACTGGCGTGCCAAGAATCGAATAGAATCGCTCCTGAAGGCCAAGTCGGTCGAACTCTTCCTTGTCATTCCATTCGCACAAGTGCACGACCAGATCGATACGCTTTCGTCCGCGCACCGCGGTGATACCGAAAAGCGCTCGCAGGTCGAGCACCCCGAGGCCCCGGATCTCGATGTGGTGGCGCAAGAGTTCCGCCGCCTGTCCAAAGATGATTCCCGGCGGGCTCCAATCGCAGCGGACCACGTCGTCGGCCACCAGGCGATGGCCGCGCATCACGAGCTCAAGAGCGCACTCGCTCTTGCCAACTCCGCTCTTGCCAACGAGCAAGATGCCGACGCCGTGGACTTCGACGAGGACCCCATGGAGCTGCACCTGGGGTGCCAGCCGGTCGTCCAGCACGGCGTGTAAAGCGTTGATCGTCCGGCTCGTCCGCGACTCGCTGACGAATAGGGGGGTGCCGGTCGCTTCGGCGGCCAAGATGAGCGGTTTCGGCGGGTCGATGCCGCCCGTGATGATGACGCACGACAGACCGAGGGAGAAGAACCCGCGAGCTCCTTCGAGCTGGCTCGACTCGGACATGGCGTCGAGAAACGACAATTCCGTCTGACCTAGGACCTGGACTCGTGTTGGGACGACGCCATGGAAATGACCGGCGAGGGGCAGGCCATTCTTCTGGACGCGCGGATGGCGGAGGGGACGGCAGAGCCCAGCTTCGCCCGCGATGCGGCGCAATCGAATGGTCAGCGTCCGGTCGGAAACGAGCTGCGCCACCGTGTAGTCCGGAGCGGCCTCAATGGTCTCGGCGTTTGCGCCGACGTCGCGGATTTCGTCGGTCTCGCGGAACTTGTCCACCATCGGATCAGTCCTCCCGGACTCTGGCAAGAACGGGGTTCATCGTCGCTCGTTCTCCTCGGCCGCGATCAGTGCGTACCCTTCGTCCGGCCCGGAGGCCGCGACAAGCCGATCGCGAAAGGCCCTGTTGCGGAGAACTCGGGATACTCGCGCCAAGGTCTTCAAATGCTCCCCGGTGGCCCTCTTGGGGCCGATGACCGCAAAGAATATCGTCACACGCTGTCCGTCGATAGCAGCAAACTCCACGCCCTCCGGAACGACCAGAAGGCAGGCGTGCTGTGTTTCGAGCTCCACCAGGGCGCCGTGCGGAATCGCAACCCCTTCGCCAATTCCGGTCGACTGAAGCTGCTCGCGCTCACAAAGCACGCGTTCGATCACTGATGAGTCCACGTGTCCTGCCGTGGCGAGCATGCCGGCAAGAATGTGGATTGCGGCGATCTTGTCGATCACGGGCCCCTTGGGAGGACCGTGGCGGACGTGGATCTGTTCGGCGGAGAGCAGTTCGGTAAGACGCATGGAAGCTCGGTCTGAACTCTACATCCAGATCCATGCGGACCGCACACCCTTCGAGCCGCCTTGTAGCTCGCCGTCACTCGATTCCCAGCCGGACGCGGTCAGGCGATGACCTCTTTGGGGACAAAGGACGGAACATCCGCCGCGCTGTCGCGCGAACAGACCGCGCACGCGAACGAGAAGGAGAACGGTGGACGACCACGAGCCCATCGACGCCAGCGTACGCGATAGTGATTCGTGGTCGTGCCCTCGCCGCGGCACCTCAGGGCCCCTGGCGGGATCTCCGCCGGATGGCACGAGTCGATCCGCCGCTCAGTCTTCGGGCGGCGCTTCCGAGAGGCGAACCACCGCCTTTTCGGCGCCCTTCTTCCTCGCATTCTCGGAGTCCTTGGCGGAGCCAATCTGGCGCTCGAGCTTATCGATCACCTTGTCGATCGAGGCGTACATGTCTGGACTCGTCTCGCTCGCGTGAAATCGGGCCGGGCCCGCTTGGAGGTCGACCTCCGCCGTGTGCAGCCGATCGTGCTGACAAATGAGCGTCACCTGTCCTTTCATTGGCGATCGGAGAAAGCGCTGCATTCGCGCTACTTTCTCGGTCGCGTAGCCCTTGACTGCCTCGGTCGCGTCCATGTGCCGAAACGTGATCGATATATTCATGAGAGGGCTCTCTCCTGCATCTAGCGTGTCTCTCCATGATCTACCGCCATGGGCAACGCGCTGTTCCCACATTGTTTCGCTTCGGCGTCGATGGCGCAACGGGGCGATGTTCGTGCCTGTAGCAAAGGTGGGAGGTTTCCGCGCATCGAGGACGATCAAGCGTCCACCACGAAGGCGGCCGTTGCCGCGGAGCGCGCGTGCGTCGGCCGTTTCCTAGGTGGCGGCCTGCTACCTGGAGCCGGCGCTGCCGCGCTCCTCAGGTCGCTTCTCTATTTCCCCAGAAAGCGACGGACGGGGCCGGTCAGAAGACCTTCCGCCTCTTGCTCGACGACAGGATGCCCAGCATCTCGCGGTACTTGGCAACTGTGCGTCGAGCAATCTGGATGCCATCCCGCCGCGACAGAAGTTCGACGATCTGCTGGTCCGACATCGGGTTCGCTTTGTCCTCGTCGTCGATGATCTTCTTGATCGCCTGCTTGACGCTCTCGCTCGCGATGTCGTCTTCCGATGACCTTCGAATGGACGAATTGAAGAAATACTTGAGTTCGAACAGGCCTTGAGTGGTGTGGACGTATTTGTTCGTCGTCACTCGACTGATCGTCGACTCGTGCATTCCGACGGCCTCGGCGACGTCGCGCAGGATCATGGGTTTCAGATAGGACACCCCCTTGTCGAAGAATTCGCGCTGCTTCTCGACGATGCACTCGGTCACGCGAATGATCGTCTTGCGCCTCTGTTCGATCGCCCGGATCAGCCACTGCGCGTTGCGAAGCTTCTCGCCGATGAATTCCTTGGCCTGCGGGTCGCGCAGAAGAGTCTTTGTCAGGCCTTCGTTGATGTAGAGGCGCTGCACTCCACGGTCGTTATCGGACACGACGAAGCGGTCGCCATCTTTCAGAACGTACACGTCCGGCGTGATCGCGATCGACTTGTCGTCGGCTTCGCTGAAATTGCGGGCGGGGCGACTCTCGAGCTTCTGAATCTGCTTGATCGCCTCGTAGACCTCTTCGATGGGAGCCTTGAGATCGCGCGCAATGGCGGCGTAGTTGTGCTTCTCAAGATTGTGGAGATGCCGGTCGATGATCTGGAGCTCCATGTCGTCGCATCCGTAGACATCGGCCTGCACGCGCAGGCACTCCTGGAGCGATCGCGTGCAAACCCCCACCGGATCCCATTCCTGCATTTCCCGCAGCACGCATTCGGCATCCTCCGGATCGAGCGAAGCTTCTCGAGCGAGATCGGAGAGCACCAGGTCGGGAGTCTTCTCGCCGCCCTCGCGCTCGGTGCCCTTGAGGTCGAGAAACCCGTTGTCGTCCAGGTTTCCGATGACAAGCTCCGCGAATTGCCGTTCGGACGCCGAGAAGTCGCTCATGTGAAGCTGCCACCGCAGGTGGTCCACGAGCGACACGCCCTTGGTCAGGTTCTGGTCGATAGGAGGCAGGTCCTCGAAGCCTCCGCGGGCGCTGGGCAGTGGCTGCTGGAGGGTTCTGTTCTCGAGGAACTGCTCCCAATCGATATCCTCGACCCTCTTGTCTTCCGAGCGCTTGTCGATGTCCGAGACCGCGAGTTTCTCGGCCGCCAGGGCCGGCGAATCGGGAGGCGGAGGTTCGCGCTCGGCACCGGAGTCCCCGTTTTCGCTCTTCGACCGGGTTCGCGGGTCCACTTCCTCGTCAGCGAGCACGGGATTTGCGTCGAGCTCCTTGCGGATCTCGTCGATGAGCTCGAGGCGCGATAGTTGCAGAAGGCGGATCGCCTGCTGCAACTGGGGCGTCATTACGAGCTGCTGACTGAGCCTGAGCTGTTGCTTGATCTCCATCGCTTCACAGGGTCTCGGGCATTGCTGGGCAGGAACGCGGCCAAGTCGGGGGGACCGCGACCGAAGGGTCGCTCCGCTGGCGGGGATTCACGAGCGAGAGGAACCCGAACCAAGGAAGCCAAAAACTGGATCCGACCCCCAGAGCGGAGCGGGACGAACCTCACCGGACAGAGCAAAGAAATATCACCCCCTGACTAGGGCGGGCAGGTGTTTCGAGCTATTTTCGTGCCAGGAGAGTGAATTTCCAAAGAAGCCCGAGAAAGGTGTATAGTTCCCGGCTGCCGAGTCGGCTCGCTCCTTTCATCGAAGGGTCCCCCTAGCGGTGTGCGCGCCGGTCAGCGTCCCAGATATCGTTCGCGGACCAAGGGAAGCTGGGCGAATTCGGTGGCGCGCGCGTCCGCGGAAATAGTCCCATCGAGGAGAAGCACCGCCCGATCGCAGACGCGGAGCGCCCCGGCGACGTGGTGGTCAGCCAAGAGGACGGCAGCTCCGTCGCGGGCGACGTCGCGCAAGAGATCTCCCAGGCGGTCGGTCGCCGCAGGGTCGACGCCGGCGAAAGGCTCGTCGCACACGAGGACCTTGGGCCGACGTGTCATCGCTCGGGCCAGCTCGAGGCGCCTCCGCTCGCCGCCGGACAGTTGTCCTGCGATAACGTCCATTTGCGCATTCAGCCCTACGCGGGCAGCGGCGAGTTGTACGTCATCGGGCACAGCGCCAGCGATCCGGCTGAATGCGGACAAATTCTCCCGCACGGTGAGGTCCCAGAAGACGCTCGGTCCCTGAGGCACGTACCCGACTCCGGCCCGAGCTCGGCGCCACAACGGCCATCGCGTGATGTCCCGACCCCCCATCGTGACTCTTCCCCGCTCGGGCGAAACCTCGCCCACGAGGGTTCCAAACAGAGTGGACTTGCCCGCTCCGGATGGGCCCAGCACACTAAGAACCTCGCCGGCGCCGACGGCCAGGTCGATGCTTCGAAGCACATCTTTGCCTCCCAGCTGGACGCACAAGCCAATTGCGGCGAGCACGGGTGTGTCGCCAGGCGCTGAACGGTCCCCGTCCGGGGCGGCGGGCGCCGTCACGGTCTCACGGACCCTTGGCGACGGGCATGGCTCCCTTGACCTGGGTCAGGGACACCTTGCCCGTTGGGAGCTCGATGCGGGCACTGTCAGCGGTCATCCAGCCTTGGCCGCGCGCAAGCTTGACACCACCGCGGAGCTCGAGGACTTGGGAAACCAGATCCACCTCGACCGCGGGTGCTTCGGCATGCACGCCTCGAACGTCGGCGCTCACGCCGCCGGAGCCGCGAGCCCAGGTCACCCGAGGCGTCTGATCGAAGCGCACGTCGATGCGGGGACAACTCACGGTGACCTCACCCTTGGTCAGAGTCACGTTTCCAGTGAGCGTCGCCTCGGCCATCAGGATGTCGACGTCGAGTCGATCGGCCTGCAGCGAGACCGTATCTCCCGCCCCGCTTGGAATCTCGGCGTGGACCGTGGAGGCTTGCGCCAGCCACGGCAGTCCGACGAGCAGAATGAGATGCGCCCTTGCCACGGTCGGCATTGTAGCGCGCAACAGTTCATTCGAGCGCCGCGGCGAATGCGGAAAGCTCGCGCAAGAGCGCCGGACTCGCCCCTGTCGGAGAACCGCTCGCCGCCAGCGCGAACAAGTGCTCGACGAGCATGGCAGTCGCCGCTCGGGCGAGGCCAAGGACGTCGATCTCGGGGTTCGGCTCCCTGGTCGAGGCCAGCGAACCGCGGATGAGAGCCCGAACAGCCGGCCGAAGGTCCTCCGGTCTGAACCGCGCGGGACCCGACAGCGATGCGAGTGCCCCGGCCAGGGGTCCGGACAACGCCTCCAATGTGCGGAGCGCGACGTAGCGCTGGGTCGTGGGATCCTGCGCGTCGGTCGACTTGGCTCGCCCAATGAGGACCTGCGCGAGGTCCTGGCGCAGTGCCGCTGCTCGGTCTGTAAGTGCTTCCCTAAGGAGGGACACGCCTGCGTCGGGGTCGCGCTCTAGCGCGGCCCCGGCGAGCGCGACTGCGTGGAGTCTCTCGCCCAGGGCTGCCGCTTCGTCCTGTTGGCGCGTGTCGTCCTTGACGGCCCGAGCCAAGAGCGTCTTCACCACGTGGCGCAATCTTCGGCGCAGGGCGCGATCCTTGAGCTCCCCACCACGGGACGCAATCTCCCCATCGAGAAGCGTCTGGACCGCGGGCCATCCGGACTCGACGAGCGCGACCGGGTCCCCGAGCTTCCCGGCGAGCGCTTTCTTGGCCGAAACGGGCAGTGGAGCGGCCCACGAAAGCATTTCGCCTTGGTGGAAGGCCTCCACGACGATGCCCATCACGCCAGGCAGATCGTCCGGCCTCACTCGGTCGGCCTTGTTCACCAAGAGCTGCACCGGGAGCCCCGCGAGGCGCGCCTCCTCCAAAATACGGCGCTCGGTATTCTTAGCCGCTTGCGTAGCGTCCACGACCCAGAGCGCGATATCGGCTTGCTCGAATGCCGCCCGGGCGACGTCAGCATGATGAGGGTCGTCCGCGTTGAATCCCGGCGTGTCGATGATCTCGATACGTCGCAGCAAATCGAGCGGCAGCAGGATTTCGACTCGCTCGACGGATGCGGGGTCGAGAACGCGTAGCGCGTCGCGCAGACTGCCCAGAGGCACGACCCGTTCCGACGGCGACTGCCCAGGCGCGAGTTTCAAGCGTGCAAAGGGGTCGGGTGCCCATTGGAGGTGGTGGATCGACGCGGTCGTCGGGAGCACACCCGTGGGCGCCACGTCTGCCCCGATCAGCGCGTTGATGAGCGTGCTCTTGCCCGCATTGAACTCCCCGACCACAGCCAGTCGAACGGGGTGATGACGCCGGGCTTCGACGTCGGCGATCGAGGACACTGCGTCGAGATCGGACTGCGCGCGAGCGTGAGTAGACAGGCGCTCTAGCACCGAAGTGTAGTCGACTGGGCTGCGCGGACCGGGAATCCACTGATGCACGGCGGCGAGACACACCTCCCCGGCCCATCCAAGCGCTCGCGGATGCGACACCGCTGCCAGCGCATCGAGGGCGGCGGCGGGTCGGGTTAGCTCAGCAGAAAGGGCTTCTTGAATGCGGCGAGCGTCGCTCACCATCCGCTCGTTCGCGTCTCGGGCCAGTGCGCCGAGCGCTGTACTGAGCGAGGCCGCGTCTCGGTCGTCGAGTGCCGCTTCGAGGAGAGCGAGAGCCGCGGACGGGTCTCCCTCTCGCAGCGCACTGGCTAACGCTGCCCTCGCGACATCGCGCTGGCCCATCGCGTCGGCGAATGCGGCGCGCCACCGGGGCAACTCCCGCTCTCCCGCGGCTTCTACGACCCGAGCGACGCGGCTTCGCTCCTCAGGATCTGTCGGGAGTCGAGCGAACGCCGAGGCCAGAGCCTCGCTGGCGCCCGCCACGCCGACGATCATTGCGCGGAGGAGCGCGGGGATCGCGGATGGATCGTCCACGGCCGCAAGCGCGCGCCCTCGAGCAAGCGCGGCTCGCCCGTCGACCGGCGCCCACTCGATCGGTTCGAGAATCCTGAGCGCCGCGCGCGCGTCGCCCGCGAGGACCTTGGCCTCCGCACGCCGGACAGCGACTGCCGGGGCCATGGCCGACGTGGGCACCAGCCTCTCGAGCCACAGCTCGGCGCGCGGCCCGTCGCTCCGCGCCAGATCGATGTCTGCGAGCGCCAGGAGGGCGTCCGTTCGCTCCTCGCTGCCCGGTTCGGCAACCGACAGAGCGCGCGACAGGGCGTCTTGTATCTCGGTGTCCGGGGCACCCGTGCCGCGGCGCGCTCGCGCCAGCCGCACCCAGACTTCGGCCCGCGAGGGGGCTCCCCGTGCCAGGTCTTCCAGCACCATCGCGAGCTCGGCGTCGAGATGGGCCGCATCGCAGGCGTCGGCCAGGAGTGCCAATCCAAGCGCGGAATTCGGAGCCTTCGTAAGGACCCGTCGCGCGGCGGCGCGAGCTCCGAGCGCGTCCCCGTCGGCGAGCGCATCTTGGCCGTCGCGAAGGTCTGCCTCCGCGCCGGCCAGCACGATTTCGACCTTGCCGATCACGCGGCCGATGACGTCGGCGAGCTGCACGCAGTCTCAGTTGAGGTGGTTCTTGTCGGGTTTCTGGCCTTCGAGAAAGACGGCCGACACTTCGCGTTCGAGCGCAGAAACAAGCTCAACGCCGAGGCGCTCCACGGATCCGGCCATACGCTCCACGTTCCTCTGGTACACGAACAAGCGAACGCGCGACGGAGTTCCTTCCTCGAATGGCGGAGTGTCGAGGACGAGCGGGGCTCGCGGGTCGACTCCGTCGACGATGAGTTCCGCGCCGGGCAGATCCGTGACGTAGATCTCGGCGCCGCGGACGTATCGACCCAGAACGACATCGAGCTTGTCCACGCTGCCCCGGACGACCGTCGCGAACGTCTCCGGGCTCGGGGCCCACGAAGGCGGGGAGTGCTCGAGTTCAAGCGTACGCGAGCGCAAGAGAGCCTCGGTGGCGGCTCTCGCATCGCCCTGTTCGTCGCGCACGAGGCCAAGGTAGTACTGGGCGTCGGCGCTCGAGGGATCGGCGATGGCGGCCTGTTCGATGAACGGAGCGGCCTTGTCCATGTGACCGAGCTCGTACCACGCGCGCCCTATCAGAAACAGGTAACTTGGGCTGTCGAAGGGACCGTCGGGCAGCATCTTCATCGCTCGCTTGGCACCTTCGTAGTCTCCCTTCGACAGAAGTGCATCGACTTTAAGCAAGACGCAGTCGGCAACCTCCTCGCCAGTTTCGGCCAAGGCGAGCGCATCGTCGAGCTGGTCGAGCGCCGCGTCAAAGTCCGACAGTGGCGCGATCATCACCTCCGCCGCGTTCAGCATCGCCTCGAAATACGCTTCATCGAGGGCGATCGCTCGTCGGTAGTGTTCGAGCGCCCGGTCCGCGTCGCCGTCGAGCGCCGCTGCGAAGCCCATGAGGTTGTGGACTTCGGGGGACTCCGGATCCAGCAAAAGGGCCTGTTTCGCGCATGCTGCGGCGCCGGCGGCATCTCCCTTCTGGGCGAGATCCCACCCGTGGTCGAGATGAGCCGTGAGCTGATCTTCCATGCAACGCAACCGTCGGGGCGAAACGGACGCAAATGTCTGCCGGACTGCGGCGATGCCGTCAAGTGGCAGAAGGGAGGCTTCCAAAGCTGCGGCCGAAGCGCCCCCGGAGGCGTGTCGCCGAGAAGGTCGGTGTATTTCGGTCGAACCCGAGCGAGGCCAGCGGCGAGTCGCGCGGAGCGTACTTCCTGTGCGCGAGCACGCTCGCCGCCGGGATCGCGAAGGGATCGGCCGAAAGACGCCGACCTTCTATCGCTCTGCGGTCAGTGAGTGGTCCAGACACTGGGGCGCGGGCTCCCCCGCGGCCTGGCAGGTTCCGGGACCATGTTCGTGGACGATGACGCGCGTCCCCTGACTGTCCTTGTTCGCGAACGTGCCGTGCCATCCCGCGGGCAAAGGGGGGTCTGTCCAGCTGAACAGCGCACGAGCATCCCAAGGTGCCAAATTGATGCATCCGTGACTCTTCACGTGGCCGAAGGATGCGTGCCAGAACGCACCGTGCAGGGCGTATCCGCCGTAGAAATATTGGATGTAGGGGACATCTTCGATGGAATAGGGACCGTCGGATGCGATCTCGGAGTCCCCATCCATGGTCGCGGTGATGTGTTTCTCGCGAACTCGGAAGCTTCCCGTCGGAGTCTCATGCTCGTTTCTGCCACTGGAGACGAGGGTCGCGAATACGGGGGTCTTGCCGTCGAACGCCACGAGGGTTTGCCGTCTGAGGTTGACGTCGATCCACCGCTCGTGCTCGCCCAGCCCGTCCGGTGCGGGATTCGGCTCGGTCTTCGTGCCGTCGCTCGCACGAAGCCACCAACCGTCGACAGTTTCCCAGTACTGAGCCCCCCCGACGGTCGCCTGTTCTCCCGTCAGCCCAAACGCGTCGAAGCGGTCCAACGCGCCTTCCGCGATCGAGGCGTGTCTGTGCTCGGCATCGATCGACCAGCGCCTCGCGCTCGGCATCAGAACGAATCCGATGGGAAGGCTATCGATGCGATGTGCGGGGCAGTTCTTCGTGGCGAACGTGCCCCCGTCCTGATTCATCCACACGCCATGGAACTCGGTCGCCGGGCGCGTCATCATGAGGCGGTCCGCTGGCGCCGACAGGCCGCCGATCGTCTTCCACCAGAGCGTTCCGCCGTAGCCAAACTGATGGTCGAGCGAGAGGATGAAACCGCGGACCATCCTTCGCGCAATCGGCCCCTCGTTCTCCTGGAGATCTCCGAGCGTGACCTGTACCGCGCCACCCTCCGGGACCTCTTTGTCCCACCACGGCACGTCCGCGTCCGGCGCGCCCGGGTCACCGCTCGCGATCGCAGAAGACGCCGGATCGATTGCACTGGCATCGCTCGGCCCTTGCGCGGGTGCCGATCCGTCGTCGTCCGTCTTGGGCTTCTTCGGCCGCAAGAGCCATGGCTCGAATTTCACCCGATCTTTGTAGGAGGGTGCCTGGCGATAGAGCGGGGTGCCGTTGGCACTGTTGTAGCCGTAGGGATAAGGCACTGGCCCGTCGAGGCTCGGCGCGCGCACGGTTCGGTATTTCGCGTGCTCGCCGTCGAGGGTCGCGTACTTGCCGCATACGAATCCTCCAGTCACGAGCTCGTACCAGCCTTCCGGGCAGTTCGGCTTCCGGTGGACTCCGGGAAGGACGGGAATTTTCTCTCCCAGCCTGAAGTATCCTAGGCGCACGACCTTGGGATCGCGCTCGCTCCTCTTGTCGGTCCAGAACTCCATATCGCTGACGATCGGCGCCGTCAGCACCGTGGCGGCGAGCCACGGTCCCTCGTAGGGGCCCGCGTCGATCGGGCTGGATGACGGCGCAGTCGCCACCGCGGAGCCAGAGGCGGACGGAGCCGCGGAAGGAGTGGGCCGCGAGCCCGCAGCTACGCCGCCGCGCGGTTGTTGGCACTGGGCGAGCAGGAGCGCAGAGGGCAGGCCCAGAATCAGTGCACAGGCGGCCGTGGACCAGCTACGCGACATGGGGCGCTCGCAAGGCTTCTCCTTACGCGCAGCGTGGCTCTCTGACCAGTTCTGTGAGCTTTCCCGTTCTGCGAGCGGTGCTCCAGGCGAGCCTTCGGACCCCATCAGCGGTCGATCCACTGCGTCAGATTGCACCGTCGCAGAGTTTCCGCGCCGATGTCCCCCAGGTAGACGCACCGGTCGACCTCGCGCAGGTGCCAAGATGTCGCCAGGAGCCAGGCGCCGAGGGCGACGGGACGACTCGCGAATAGGGCGCCGAGCGCGAGAAAAGCGGGGCCGGCCACGAACACGTATCGCGACATGCCTAGCATGTAGAAGAGGTCCATCGATCCGGCCGCGGACACGGCGTACGTGATGGCGATGAGCGCATAGGCATAGAGCTGAGCGGGCAGAAGGAACTTGCGGAGCGCCAGCCGGTGTCCCAGAAGAAATAGAAGCAGAAGGGCGCCAGCCCAGACGAGGTCGTGGACGATGTTGTCCATGCCATGGATGAGACTTTCGGTGCGGGGGTGCAGGAGCAGCTCCAAGCCACCTTCGTGCTGGAACGACGCCCGATGACCGTGAACGTAGAGAAGGGGGTCGCCGAATCGCCAGGCGTGATATCCGCACACCGCGAGTGAACCCCACACGGCCACGGCCGCGAGCGCTGCCCGACGTACCCAGGCCCACTTGGATTGCGGCGGGTCGACCCAGGCCGAAAAGGCAAGCGCCAAGACGCAGCCGGCCTCCGCCGCCACGCCGCTCAGGCGCATCGCACCCGCGAACCCCGCCGCGAGGGCAGCCCACAAGTACTCCTTGCGCGCGAGAGCGACGAACGCTCCCATCATGCCGAGCGCCGTGCACGCCTCCGCCATCATCAAAACCAGGTAGCAAGCGGGTGGGAAGAGACTGAAACAGAATAGGGAAGCGTAGGCCCCTGCAAGACCGAGCGCGTGGACGATCACCGGGTCGGTCCACAAGAAGAGGAGCGCGAAGGCGGCTACGAGGGACACCGACCAGAGTGCGTAGTCGGCCGGTATCCCTGTCACCCGTCGAACGAGGTAACCGAGAAACGGATATCCAGGAAAGAAAGCGACGTCGCACACTGGGCCCCGCATGTCGTCTGGCACGAGTTTGCGATTGGGGCACTGCGAGTATCCGCGCATGGATAACCCGAGATAGTGCTCGGCGTCCCAGCGGGATACGATGAGACGCTTGCCGTTGACCGGATAGTTGTCGCGCGCTGGATTGGGGAACGTCGGCACCTGGTCTGGCGCCGAGTTGAACGGGTGGCCGTCCCAACGCTCGTGGGCGAACGATATCGTCGTCGCCACGTGCCACACGACGATAGACGCAGCCACAGCGAGTCGGAAGGGTACGCTTGTGACGACGCGGCGTACCGCGTCCGGAAGGATGAGCATGTGCGGCGCATAGTAGCCGCCGATGGCGTCCTGGGGGGGGCTTCGAGAGCCGCTGGCCCGCGCGCGGTGTCGGCGGTCGCAGGCGCCTCAGGGAATCGCGTATCGCCCTTTCAAGTACTGCTCGAGCTCAGCGAGCTCCGATGGCGTCACGGACCCTTGAACTCCGAGCATTTCGGCGACGTCGCCCTGAATCTGCTGGAATTCGGGGGTCGGCGCGTAGCCGTTCTGGCCGATCACGGCTTGCCAGCCGACGGCGCTCACGTCGACGGTTGCGATGGAGTCGGACGTCATCGAGGTGGAAACCACGCCGTCGACGCGAACTTCGAGAGTCGCGCCCGACCGCCGAGCGCCGAGCAAGTGCACGGTCGAATCGACGAACGTGTAAGGAGGGGGGGTGCTCACCACGTAGAGCGTGCCCGAGACCTGGGCGGCCGCACGCGACGTAGGCCCGGGCTTGTCCGCGTTGACGTACAGGTTCACACCGTCCCAAGGGTACGGCCCGACCTTCGCATAGAGCATGCCGTCGGCCGCGGTTCCCACCGCTGCCCGAGCGACCCCCAGGACAACGAAGTCCCCCATGCCCCACTGCATCGTGGCGCTGTCGGCGACCGCAAAGAACGTGATCGGTCCCGTAAACGTGGCCGACGGCAACCCGTCGATTCCGACGGCCGTATAGAGAGGGGCATACGCGGTGGTCGCCTGGATCGCGTCGTTTCCATTTCCGGACAGGTCGGCCCACCGCGTGACGTACCCGTCAAACTGAACCATCGATGTGGGGTCGAACCAGAACGCGAGCCTGGAGCCGAGCATGCCCGGACTCCAGGCGGTCGCGGTTTCGGAGTCCGCGGTTGCGGCTTCGGCGTCCGCGGGAGTGGCTGCGTCCGCGGGAGTGGCGGCTTCGAGCGGTACGGCTGCGTCCGCGGAGAAACGGACATCCCCGAGCTTCGACCTTGCGCCACAGGCCACGCACCCGACTGTCAAGAGGAATGCACGACCCCATCTAGGAGACGAATGTGGCTCCATTGCCACCCGATTATGTTGGTCCACGAGGCCGCTCGCAAATACCTCGCGCCGAGCATCGGGGACTCGTGTGGAGGCGCCGCGGTCGCCGGTGGTCCCGACGCCGGGGCGAGGACACGCTCGCCGACGCCCGACCGATGAAACTCTCCACCCCGGGGTCCGGGTGCTAAAAACTCCGGCCGGGTAGGGTAGCGATTGAAAGAACCCCCTCGATCTCCAGCGCCTTTTCGGGTGTCCTTGGGAGCGGGTGCGGCCTCGAGCGCCCCCACGGCTCCGCATGCAACGCCGAGGCTCGCGGGGGCGCCGAGCACCGGCCCCGAGCGCTTTTGGTCTCAGCGCAGGCCCATAGCGGCGCTCACGATTTCGTGTCTCGTGTCCGGCGGGGTGCACCTCTTGCCGGCCATGCCCGTCGAGTGGCCGCGCTTCTTTCTCGAAGTGCGCGAAGTCGAGGGAGAGGCCGCGATTCCCGTCGACATGTTCACGGAATCTCTGCCGCCGCCTCCGCCGCCACCTCCGCCTCCGGCTGTGGCGCCGCCCGAAGAGCCGGCGGCCGCCCCGGTCCCCGACCCCAAGCCCCCGCGCCGCGACGCTGGGGTCCCACGGGACGCGAGCGCACGCGACGCGCAACCCGCCGAGGGTGACGCCGAAGGTCCGATCGACGCCGGCGTGTCCGATGCGCTTTCCGACGCCGGGGCCGTAGCGACAACCGAATTCGATGCAGGTCCCCGCGACCCGCAGGCGATCGTTGGCGTGGCCGGCGAGGTCCAGGCGGACAAGGTCCTCGTCATGGTGCTCGTCAATGCCGAGGTGATTCGATCGAATCCAGTCGGCGCGACGATGGGGTTTTTGCTCCGCTCGATCCCTCAATGGGATTCCTTCATGAACGGCACGAACGTGGACCCGGTGCGGCAGACCGACTGGCTCCTCATCAGCGGTCCGTCTCTCGTCAACACCTCTCGTGACGTCGTGCTCATTCACTATTCGGCTCCGGATGCCGTGGTGGACCGTGCGGTCGACGCGGTAGCCCACCGGTATGGTAAGGGGGGGCGCATCGATGCGGGCGTTGCTGGCATGCGAGCGTCGCTGGCTCTCGCCGATCGCGCCGAGAGGGTGTTCTTGCGGCCTCAGTCGCACGTGCTCGCGGTCGTGCCCCCGGCAGTCTCGGAGAAAGTGGCGCGTTCCCTCGCGCGCGCGCACGTGCCCGCGCACGTCCGGCCGAACGAGGCGCTCTACTTCCGGATGGTGACGCCGTACAGGGCCTTGCCGGAACTTCCCAAGACGATCGAAGAAGTGCGCCTGCGCGTCGTGCCGCGCCCGGACCAGGGAGTCGACCTCTGGATTGACGCGGACACGGCGACCGAGGACGCGGCGCAGGCGGCGGCGGAGGTCCGCAGGGCGATCCGTCGACACAACGACATGCTGACGTCGCTGGCCACGGGGGGACTGCTCGACCGGGTCCGCGTCGAAAACGATTCTCGCGGCGTGCACGCGCACCTGACCGTCACGCGGGCAGACCTCGAGCGCGTCCTCGACCTGGTCAGCAGCCTTCTCGGAGTCCAGCCCGACTCTCCGGATTCTGCGCCGGCGCGATCGAACAGGCCACGCTGACAGCCCACGCTCGAGTACTATGCGCCCGCCATGAATTACCGACCCATTGTGGGGCTCGTCTTGAGCCTCGTGCCCTCGGCAGCCGGGGTGGCCTGTTCCAAAGCCCCCGGCGAGATTGCGAGCGACTACAAGCCGTCCGAGGCGCCGCCTCCTCCGCCCGGGCCGACCCGGCTCGAGACCGAAGACGTGACCCCCGGCTCGGGACGCGCCGCCAAGACCGGAGACACCGTGCACGTGCAGTACACCGGGACGCTGACGAACGGGACCAAGTTCGATAGCTCGTACGACCACGGCGACACGCCATTCAAGTTCACGCTCGGCAAGGGAGAGGTCATCAAAGGTTGGGACCAGGGCGTCGTCGGAATGAAGGTCGGAGGCAAGCGCAAGCTGCGCATTCCAGCGGACCTCGGCTACGGCGCCAACGGGAGCCCGCCGAACATCCCTCCCAACGCGGGCTTGATCTTCGACGTGGAGCTCGTGTCGATCGACTGACCGGCATTTCCGTCAGATCGCGCATCGCAATGGGGTGAAGGCTCGTTGCCGGGGAGCCACCGGACATCGCAGCACTGAAGACGCGATTCGCAGAGGAGCGAACGCGATTCGCAGAGGAGCAAGCGCGGTTCGCTGAGGTGCAAACGCCTTCGTGGGCGCTGCCATCGCGGCCAGGGGCTCAGAGACCGCGTTCTCCGGCCAAACGATGACGATGGCGGGCCGCGAGAATGCGATGGGCGGCGTTCGGGACGGGGCTCGGCGCGCTCGGGGTGCGATCGCTGCGAAGTGCGTTTGCAGGAGCGAGGGGCGCGATGGCAGGGCGGCGAAGCGCCTTGGAGGGCGCGCAATGTGCGTGGACGGGCCTGCGATGAGCGTTTGCTCGGCGAGAGATCGTCTTCGCTGGACAGGAGATTGCGATCGCCCGGCCGAGGATCCGGTCCGCTCGGCGAGGGATTGCGGTGGCTGGGCGGGAGACTGTTTCTGCCGAACGAGCGATCGCGGATGCAGCGCCTGGGATTGGCCGGGCTGGGGTGACGAGAGACTTCCGTCGTCGCGGCGCGCGCCATCTAGACGACGCGAAGGGCCTCGCTGACCTGTCGAAAATGAGTAAGAGAAAGACAAACCGCCCCCTCGAACCCGGTGCGGGTCCGAGAGGGCGACAAGACTCCGCGAGGGTCAGAAGACCACTCTCGTGGACTCAGTACTGATTCACGACCTTCACGTTGTTCAAGGCCGCGTTGGAGGCCCAGAACGCATTGGGCGTATTGGTGATGCGAAACGAGCCGTCGCCGTTGGAAAACGCGACGGGGACCGTATTCCATACGGGGTTGCCCATCATGGCAATGTCCGTCTTGCCATCACCATCGAAGTCACCCGTGACTACTTGGACATTGGCCGAGCCTGCGTTGGAGGCCCAGAACGCATTGGTCGTATTGGTGACGCGAAACGAACCGTCGCCGTTGGAGAACGCGACGGGAACGGTGCTCCACGTCGCGTTGCCCATCATGGCGATGTCCGTCTTGCCATCGCCATCGAAGTCGCCCGTCACGACCTTCACGTTGCCCGAGGCCGCGTTGGAGGCCCAGAACGCATTGGTCGCATTGGTGACGCGAAACGAGCCGTCGCCGTTGGAGAACGCCACGGGAACGGTGTTCCACCCGGCATTGCCCATCATGGCGATGTCCGTCCTGCCGTCGCCGTCGAAGTCGCCCGTCACGACCTTCACGTTGGCCGCAGCCGCGTTGGAGGCCCAGAAGGAATTGCCCCCATTGGTTACGTTGAACGTGCCGTCGCCGTTGGAGAACGCGACGGGAACGGTGATCCACGTGGGGTTGCCCATGAGGGCGATATCGCTCCGACCGTCGCCGTCGAAATCGCCAGCGATCAGCTTGACGCCCGGGAGCGAAGCGTTGGACGCGATGAATCCGTTGGCTAGGTTGGTGACCCGGAACGACCCGTCATGGTTCGAAAACCCGACCGGCACGGTGCCCCAGTTCGGGTTCCCGGTGAGAAGCACATCGGCAGCGCCGTCGCCGTCAAAGTCACCGATCACGTCCTTCACGCCTGGCAGCGCGGCATTGCTCGCAAGAAACGTATTCACTGTATTCGTAATGTTGAAACTGCCATCGCCGTTCGAAAACGCCACGGGAACTGTGTTCCACGCGGAGTTGCCTACCATCACGAGGTCGGCGCGCTTGTCGGCATTGATATCGCCCTTCGTAGGCGGCGCGACGTAGGGAGAGCGCACATCGGACGAAATGGGCGTGTTTTGGCCGACTCCGAACGAGACGCGCGTCTCGCCCGCAGTCCCGCCGGCCCCGGTGTAGCCGCTGCTGTTCTTGATCATCCAGTAGTTCTGGTTGGGCGCTTGGCCTTCCGCCTGTCCACCCGGTTGGAAACGGGCCAGATCAGACTGGCCATCGCCATCGAAGTCGCCGGCCACAGGAATATCGCCGGACGCGCCGTACTGGGTCCACGTTTCACCGGGAGACGTGCTCTCGCCGCCCGTGATGCCGCTGCTATTCTTGATGAGCCAGTATCCAGTGGTGGGCCTGAACACAGCGATGTCGGACATCCCATCGCCATCGAAATCACCTGCCACGGGAATATCGCCGGGATTGCCATACTTGACTTTGGTCTGGCGTCCGGTCCCACCGGAGCTGTTCCGAATGAACCAGTAACCAGTGGGTTTGAACACGGCGATGTCGGTCGCTCCGTCGCCGTCGAAGTCCCCCGCTACAGGAATATCACCGGACGTGCCGTATTGGAGCTGCGTCTGGCCGGGAACGGGTCCTGGACCGTTCAGGCCGCTGCTGTTTTGAATGGTCCAGAATCCCGTGCTCGGCCTGAAGTACGCGATGTCGGTGATGCCGTCGCCGTCGAAATCGCCGGTGATGGGAATGTCACCGGACGTGCCGAACTGGACTTGCGTCTGACCGTTCGCTCCACCCTGACCGCTCAAACCGCTGCTGTTTTGAATGGTCCACAACCCCGTGCTGGGCCTGAAGTACGCGATGTCGGTGATGCCGTCGCCGTCGAAATCGCCGGTGACGGGAATATCGCTGGTGGTGCCGGCTTGGACAGTGGTCTGACCGGCTGCGCTGCCCGGACCGTTCAACCCCGAACTGTTTTGAATTTGCCACCCGCCGCCGACGTTGACGAACGCGGCGAGGTCCGATTCGCCGTCCCCGTCGAAGTCCGCGCGAGCCATGGCGGCGCGATTGCGATGCACGACTTGAAGGCGCAAGGACGGATCCCCCAGAAGGACCTCGTCGGATAGGAAGACGCGCGGTGCCATGAGCAGGTCAGCGGCTGATGCCGACACCTGCGCCTGCCAGTAGGTGACTTCGGCGAGGTGCCACGCGTCGCCGAGCACCTGCGCACCGGACGACACGTACCGAGCGAACGGGAAGGCCATCGGCAACAGGTACTCCTGGACGATGGACGAGCCGACATAGGCGATGGCTCCCCCTCCACCGCTCGGGGTGAGCCACGTGGCGCCCATCGAACCCGGTTGAGCAATCCAGTCGTAATCGTTCGGACCCCCCGGTTGCAGAGACGGAGAGAACTGCGCAGTATCACACGCTGCTGCCCAGACCACAGGATATTGATTCGTATTCGCAAGCGTATCGAGCTCAGTATTAGTGACGGTGCAACTATGGTCCCAGCAGTACGCCCCACCGTGTCCCATGTAGAACATGAGTGGGGTTGTGCCGGCCGCGGACTCGATGTTGCTCGCGCTTCCTAGGGTCCATGGCGATGACATCGCACTTTGGGGCTCGAGTTCCAGGTGGAGATCGCTTGCAATAGGGATGTTCCACGCTAAGTTCGATTCAATGGACGCAGCATACGGCTCTCCGGGATACACATCGTCGGCGACGAACACCGCCGGGTACGTGTGCGACGACTGCGCCCACCACCCGGGGCTCTCGTAGGCGATGACCTTGGAAACATAGGCGCTCATGGCAGCGGTCGTGGCGACCGGTACGCGACCGACCGCCACGTCGGGGTAGCCATCGACGTTGTCAGGATTCTCGGCGGCGGTACCGTCGTACCAGTACTCGTTGTTGAAGTAGCCGTCGCCATTGCCGTCCCAGGTATCTACGACTCCGGAGTTGGTTCCGTTGGAGGTGTGATTCGTGAAGAGGTTGGCGTAGTAGTAATCAGTAAAATTCCACGAGACTTCGGTCGGGTCGGCCATCGTGTTTAGGACCGCACGATGTCTCGTGGGAACCTGTGTCGGGTCGCCGGCGAGAAGGACGTAATGGGTTCCGTAGTCTTGAACATAGAGCGCGATGAGACGCTTGATGCGCTCGGGATCGTCTGCCCCGGTGGAGAGCGAGCGGATCTGCGTCACTGTCAGTACCTGCGTAGGCATTCCGGTTGCGTTCTTGTGGGTGGCAAGAGGCGTAAGGGAGGGCGCCAGAAGATCTGAGGTGATGATCAAGAGTCGAGCGGAAGTTGGAAAGCTCCATATGAGCGATTGGGAGCTGGACGCGTTATCCTCGCGCGGCATATCGCGACTGACGCCGTTCGTCGTGGAGCCGCATCCTACCGCGAGAGAGCTGATGAGGAATACGGGGAGGACGCGAGCGAGACAATGCGTCAAGCGAGCGGCGTTCATGGGTTTGGGTGGAGTGTGGAATGACCGTTCGAGCGTCTCTAACGGAAGTGTGGTTACTGAGTAAGTCTGGTGTGTAGTCATGGAGCTCACCTGTTGGTTTAGGGTGTTGGACGGCCTAGCGGTGGACGCGTCGGTGGAAACGTCTTGCCGCCAGTGCCCAACCTGACGGGAAGCCCTATTAGCAATAGCGGTGCCGAACAGAACAATATGCGATTTGGAGGCGATGCGCGGTCGCGCAGACGCGAAGCGACGACGGTTCGTCGTCACAACGACGACTCGTCGTCACTGGGCCCAACGGAGCACGGGTTTGTCAGAAGGGAGAAGTGCTCGAGAGCATCACCGCGCCAGATCGACCGTCAGCCAGACGTCCACGCCCTCGCGTCCGAGGCGCCGCGAAGCCGTGAGCCGAGCCACGAGGCACCGACACGAGTCGTGGGCTTCGAGCGTGCCCATCGTGGCGACGAGCGTACGTCGGTCGAGATCCGCGTCGGCCCCACCGCGGACGGCGAGGCGCGCCCCCAACGGAATCTCCGCGAGCACGCCGCCGGACCAACCTGCGGCCGCGAGAAAGCCACCCGCTGCTTCGAGCAGCGGATCGACGAGGGCTCGTGCCGACACGGGGTCCACCCTGTCACGCTCCGCCACGTGGACGCCGAAGTGCAGTCCGGCCTCGGGACCTGCCCTCAGGCCCCCGAGCAGTGCGCCTCCGGGGCTTGTCCCACCGAGGACTCGCGCCAGCTCTCCGTCGCCTCCGAACCAGGCGTCGTGGGCGGCGAGGTGGGCGCGCGCGACAGGCGTCGTGCGCTCGGCGTTCGTCAAGGCCCCGACGGAGACGTCGGCGGCCAGTGCGGACCGCGCTCCCCAGCGTGAGAGCGCGTTATTCCACGTGGCCGCCACGACCCCCGCGGCCCCGCGGGGGGCCGCCAGCCCGCGGTCCGGCACCGAGAGCCGCTCGCTGCCGGGGTCGGTGGCGATCGCAGCGGCCTCGAACCGCGGCTCCGTGACGTGGAGCCACGGATCGCCGGGGTCCCGCGACGCGAACTCGCGTCCCAAAGGCAGTGCGACCGAGACGCGAGCGTGGGCCGCTCCGTCGACCTCGTTGCCGAAGCCGTCGTCGGCGATCGCTCCGAGGGCGCGCAGCGCGACCGCACCGTCGAACGGTCCGAAGGACCGCGCGAGCAACGCGTCCGACTCCGCTCGTGCATAGCGGGTCATCGAGTGTTCGCCTTCGGCAAGGAAGCCGGCTTCGAAGCTGGCGTCGAAGTCTCCGGAAGTTCCGAGCGCTCCGGCTTTTCGCACGGCGACATAAGGCCCGGTCGCGCCGAATGCCCCGAGCGGACCGCCGCGCAGCGCCACGGAGCGCAGACCGGACACCCAGAGGGTTTCGTGCGAGCTCCACGCTGCCGCAGCCTCGGCCCGATCGAAGGGCCGGCTGGCCGCTTCTACGTCGGACGCGCTTCGAACCGCGCGGTCTCCGCGCATGGCGTCCACGTCCCAGACGACGAGCGGCGCATCGGGCCCCCACGCGGCTTGCGTCGAGCCGTGGCTGAAGACCACGAGCCCGTCCTCGGCGTGCAGCCGGTCCCACTGAATCCGCGCGTCCCAGCGGGTCGTCCTGAGCGCTGCATCGACGAGAGCTCCACCGTCGACATACCCGCTCGCGCGCAGGTCAATCCCCCGCTCTTGGTCGCTGTCTGCCCACGGCACGTGGACTCCGGTCCCGAGCCGCAGGCCGTCGGACCCCCTCCAGGCCACGTCCGGTGCCAGCAGGCCAGCGCGCCCCGGAGACCGCAGCCACCAGGCCGGCGCCCATGCGACGGGCATGCCGAAGATTTCGACGACGGGGTTTCGCACGACGATGTCGTGAGGTGGAGCGATCGTCGCCCCCGTGAACCGAATCGCCAGCGGGGTGCCGAGGCACGGACAGAACGCCAGCCGGCCCGTACCGTCGACGAGCACGCCCGACCGCGTGCGGCGAAGCCAGAGGGCGTCGCTGGCGAGATGGAAGGGCGGCTCGTCGACCCGAACATGGCCCGAAGTCTCGAGCGTCTGCGTCCTCGGGTCGACCGACACGCTGTCGGCACCAAAGGACATGGGCAGCGCCTCCGCGACGGGGGAGCCCGAAGGGGGCCGCGAAGCGCCCCCCTCGTCGAATTGTGCGTGCGCGCGGGCGGGCCAAGCCGCGGCGGCAGCAAAGCCTATTGCGGCGAGGCCGCCGCGTCGCGGGCGACCGCGCGTCGGACATGCGGTCGCGAAGGCTTGGTGGGGGCTTCGGGCGAGTGCGGGGGCGATGACGACGCCGCACCATAGTCGCCCTTGGCAAATGTGACGCGCAGGACCGACATCCCGCCGTTCGCCCGCTCCATCGAAGCCGTGGGCTCGACGTCCGCCCGCAGGTGGATGACAAACCATAGGTCGTGGCCGTGGGCGACCAAGCGCGCCGACGTGACCGGAGTCTTGAAGTGGACTGTGACCAAGGGGTTGCGGTTGTTTGCGCGCGACACGTGGGTGTTCTTGAGGACGTACGTCACTAGGTTGCGCGTCTTGCGGGTTTCGAAGGTCACGGGTTTCGTGAGCTCCACGAACAGACGCGACGATCCATCCTCGAGCTTCTCGAAGCCGGACATGGTGGCATCGCAGCTGCCAGGGGGAGGCGCCGGAGCCCGGGCAGGTGTCGAGCGTGTCGTCGGTGTCGTCCAACCGTAGCCCGTCGCAGGGTGGGAGGTCGGCGGCGAAGGGGCCGCGCCGGCGTCGCCATCCTCGCTGCCGGAGGGAACATCGGTCGGAGTCTGCGCACGGGCCAACGTCGGCCCCAAGCAGAACGCTACGAGGAGCGCCGCTCGGCGCGTCCAGAGGCGCATGACCGCGAGTATCGCATGCGTCCGCCTTCCCCACCAATTTCAACGTGCCCCTGTCTTCCCATTGAAATGTCCCCCGGGGGCCTGATAGGGCCCTCTGATCCATGGATCAGCAGCTACCATCGACCGAGATCACCGCGCTCCTCGGACGGGGCACTGAATTCGACGGCAAACTCGAGTTCGAAGGGCGCGTACGCATCGACGGCACGTTTAAGGGCGAGGTCCGGAGCGAAGACACGCTGGTCATCGGCGAGGGGGCTGTTGTGACGGCCGAGATCGAGGTCGCGACCGTGATCGTCCGAGGAGGCATCGTCCACGGAAACATCTGCGCCCGGACCTCGATCGAGCTCTACGCCCCCGGTCGTGTGATTGGGAACTTGAACTCGCCCTCGCTCTTCATCGAGCGCGGCGTCGTGTTTCAAGGAAACTGTCGGATGGAAGGCTTCGAGAATCCGACGGGAGAACCCGCGCACTCCCCAGCTGCGCCGCCGATCGGCGGCGCCAAGCCGTGATCCCGGCGATCGGCCGAAATACACCGGCCTTCTAGCCTAGTGTCCCGTCTCTGAAGTGTCGCGACTTTCGTCGAGTCCGTGGTCTTCGAGGGTAGCGCGAGCGAATCGAGCGATCTTGGCGAGGATATGGTCCGCCGTATTGGTCCAAACGAACGGTTTGGGGTCGGCGTTGCTCGTGTCGAGGTAGGCGCGGATGGCATCTTCGAGTTCCTTGACGCTGCGATGGGATCCGCGCCGGATCGCCTTGTTCGACAGCTCCCC
>JBEKXD010000025.1:0-64870 GCA_049512415.1 Polyangiaceae bacterium | reverse complement strand
TCCAACTTCTAGCCGGGCTCTTTGCACCATTGCCGTTACCGACCTCCGACCGCCACCGCCCCCAGTATACGGGCTCCACGTTTCATGCGTCGCGGTCGGCCCCCGGACGGTGGGAACTTCTAGGCGGCGAGTCGTTCGCGGGCCTGTGCGCGCGCCCGAATCGAGCGGCCTTCGACGGGGACGATGACGCTTCCGCGCTTGACCTTGAAATGGTGCCCGCGCCACTCGATGCGGCCGCCTCCGAAGGCCCCCCCCGCCCAACACACGAGCACTACCACCGTTCGGACAAGTTCAAGCGGCGCATGCCACCAGCGAAGGGCCCTGCCGCGGAGAACGCGCACGGCGTAGATAGCGCCGCCGATCTGCGCAACGCTCGAGATGCCGAAAAGGACCCCCATGACGGGCCCGGGCGCGAGGAGGAAGCAAAGCCCGGATATTGCGATGGGCATCAACAGGGGCTCCCCGAAAAAACCGAGGGGCTGGAGCGTGCGCCGGGTCTTCGACCATCGCGTGTGGCGTTCGATGGTGCGCCTCAGACTGCCCGTAAGATTGCGATTTTCCACGATATCGAGCGAGGTCATGATGGAGAACCCTGCATCGAGCACGAGGCGTCCGAGGGCGTGGTCTTCCGCCAGAACGCCCCCCACACGGACAAATCCGCCGAGCCGGGCGAGATCGCAGCGGCGCATGGCCATCGACTTGCCCACGGTGATCGGCCGGGCGGCCACCGCGTTCATCGCCACTAGGCCGGGAGCCGAGGATGCGCAGAGCTGGAGGTTCTCGATCGCCGCCCCGAGCGTCTTCTCCCCCGTTCCCACGAACAGGCTCGTGACCATGCCGACCGTTGCGTCCCCCAGACCCTGGACGAGCGACCAGAGGTACGCGGGGGATACGCGAACGTTCGAATCGGAAATGACGCATATCTCTCCCGTCGCGACCGACTCGAGGCCGACGAGCTGTGCGACCTTCGGGTTGACGGCCGCGTCGGGGGCGGTGAGAACGACCCGCGCGTCGAGCTCCGGGTGACGAGCCACGAAGCAGCTAGCGAGGGAAAACGCGGGATCGGCCTTCGACGCCACTCCGAAGAGAATTTCGAATTCGGGGTAGGCGAGGCGCGCAAATGACTCGAGATTCTCCGCGAGATCATCGTCTTCCCCAGCCAGGGGCTTGAGAATGCTCACCCGCGGAGCGGCCGCGGGGTGCGACTCGCTGGCACCCCGCGCCCGGCGCCTCATCGCCAGGGCGAACAGCCCCATCATCGCTCCATGCAGGCCGAGCGATGTCGCTGTGAGCACGAGCGCGACGTACAGCAACATGACGCCCCAAAGATTTACGCCAAACGGGGAGGAAAATCAGGAGGGGCGAGCGAACTATTCGCGACGGCCCTTTCCCGCGGCCGGAATCCCGCCGAGGCGTTCCTACACTCAGGCGTAATTTGCCTCTCGGGGCGCATCCGAGTCCTCCGCCCGGGCGGCTGGCAGGGACATGGAAAACGTCGAGCCCTTGCCGACCTGGCTCTCCGCGGAGACCTTTCCTCGCATCGCCTCCACCATGTGCTTGACGATGGAGAGTCCCAGCCCGGTTCCGCCGAGCTCCCGCGAACGCCCGGCATCGACACGGTAAAATCGCTCGAATATTCGCGGCAGGTGCTCGGATGGAATGCCGGGTCCGGTATCGGTGACGACCAAGCGCACGCGAGCCCCGTCCGCAACGGCGCGCACGACGACACGGGTGCCTCCTGGACAATACTTGACGGCGTTGTCTACGAGGTTGGATAGGACGTGCTCGAGCGCGCGCGCATCGCCTTCAATCGCAGTGGGCTCCGGGGGCAATTCGGCCTGCAGCTGCACGCCTTTCTTCTCGGCGCGCTCTCGGAAGAGGGCGAGCACGATCGGCACGACGCTGCCCAATTCCACGCGTTCTCGCTTCAAGCGAAACTCGTTCGATTCGAGCTTCGAAAGCTCCAGCATGTCTTCGAGCAGACTTCTTAGACGCTGGGCGTTGCGGTCGATGATGTCGATGAAGCGCATGGCCGCCCGCGAATCACTGAGCGCAGCCGTTCGCAGCGTCTCGGTCGCCGACTGCACGGCCGCGATCGGCGTGCGGAGTTCGTGCGAAGCGTTCGCGACGAAATCGCGTCGCATCGACTCGAGGCGGCGCAAGTCCGTGACGTCCACGAACACCACGACGACGAGACCTTCGTCCTCGCCGGAGAGAGGCGTGGCGTGGCCTAGGAGGCGGCGAGGTTTGAGCCCCGGAAGGTCGATCTCGACGGCGACCACCTTGCCTTGGCGACCTGCTGCCCCGAGAAGTTCCTGAATCTGTGCGTGGCGCACCGTCTCGATGAGCAGCCTGCCGACGGCGTCGTTGCCCAGCAGGAGCATGGATCGAAGCGCTGAATTCACCAGAACGATACGTCCGTTCCCGTCGACGACGACGACGCCCTCCTGCATCGCTTCGAGAACCCGCCCTTGCAGGTCGCGCTCCGCCCGAAGCTGGCCCATACGCGTCGTGAGGCTTGCTGCCAGTCCGTCGAGTGACTGCCCGAGCTCGGCCAGATCGTCGCTTCCCACCAAACGCGTGCGCACCGAGAAGTCGCCGTCCGTCATACGCCTCGCCGCCGCCGTGAGGGCCACCAGGGCTCGCGATACGCGCCTCGCAACGACGTTGGAGAGCGCCAGCGCCAAGAGGAGCGCGACACCGGACCCGAACCACACCAGTCTGCGCACATCGGACGTCGCCGTCTCGATCGCGTCGAGCGGCCCGGTCACGCGAGCGACCCCCGCAACAGCGCCATCGTGCATGAACCGAACGGCCGCTGCCAGGAATCGATGCTGCCGTTGGACGCCCCCAAGGTGCTCCGTGATCCCCTCGCCCACATCGAAGGCCTGAGCGACTTCGCCACCGGGCGTGCTCCCCTCGACGCGCGCCAGATCGTCCACGGACAGCTCGGAATCGCCGAAGACCGTTCCATCCCGCCCGATGAGAGTGACCCGCGCTCGCGCCACGGTGGCCAGCTCGTCGGCCATCCGGTCCCACGCCACGAAGTCCCCTTGCGGGAGCGCAGGCACACTCGCGACCTGGTGCGCGATCAACCGAGCGCGCGAGAGAAGGTCTTCACGCATGACTTCGGAAAGCGGTCGAGCGACGCCCGCCGACAGAAAGGCGTCAGCCGCCGCCATCGACAGAACGATGAGAGCGAGCCACACCAGAAATATTTTCGTTCGGACGCTCAGTTTCAACGGGTCCTAGGGCCGATGCATCGGGACTTGATTCAGGCATGACAAAGTGGCGGGCAGGGCACGTTCCTGTGAATGCCTGGCGCTCTACGTCGCCTTCACGAAGCTCGGAGGGATGACCCACTTCGGGGTACGCAGCAGTTCGCACGCCAGTCCGAGGAATACCGCCCGCAGGACCTCCTCCGGGTCGGCGACCCCCGACGAGCCGAGTTCGGCGACGAGCTTCCCGAGCGTGGTCTTGCCTGCGACGCACCCGAGAACCGCGGCTTCGCGATCGGCCAGGCGAAACATCTCGGATCGCACCGGCGGCACTTCGATGCGTTCGAGGACTTCTTCGCGCACGGGCGCCAGCGTCGCCTCGAGCTCCTCGTACGCGTACCCGCCGCGAATGCCTCGTGCGATGAGCTCGTACGTATCGACACCGAGCGGGAAAGTTTCCTCCTGAGAGCGCACCCCTCGCGCAAACGCAATGCGCCCGGACTTCCACGAGAACACGTCAATGAGGCGCGCCTGAGTCTGCTCTTTGATGGCGCGAAAGAGCTCAATCGGCCGCAGTACGCCGATTCCGACGAGAGCATCGCCCAGCCGTCCGCCGAAGCGTGGGAGCGTCGCCAAGGCCATCTCGACCTCGAGACGGAGCACCTGGCCTCGCTCGACGAGGAACTCGCCGAGGAGTTCATTCTTGTCGGTCGAGCTCACGCACTCGGGCGCTCCCTCGACGAAAAAGATTCTCTTTCTTCGAATCCCGTCCTCGAGAAGGAGCGCGCCCGTTTCTCGGCGCACGGCGATATGAAAGAGCCGGGTCGGAAGTCGTGCCGGGTCGAGGTCTCCGTCGTCGATGGCGTCCGACTGGAACTCGGTGTCCCAGTTGAGAGCAGGACTGGACAGAAAACGCGCCAACTCCGGAATCTCGGCCGCGGGGCGGAACGCCTCGTCGTCTTTTGCAATCTCGCAGCGACAGCCCACCATGCCGGTGGCGAAGAGTTCGATGAGACCCGCAAGCGCGACGGGGCCAAGCATCGTGCCATCCGGGCGCCTCACCCGGAAGTGACTCGCCGGTTGTCCGGCCGGTTGCCCCAGGTGGCCCTGACCGTCGCCGGGGCGCGTCGCAGGGAACACCGGACGCGGATTCGTCTCCACATCTGCGGGCAGCGCGACAGGGGTGGCGGCCGCCCAGCGTGAACTGGAATCCGTGGGCTCGGCCACGAGACCGAGGTGTTCGATCAAAGCCGCAAGACGCGTGGGGCCTACTTGCAGGCGGCGCCGGCGCACGATCTCTTCGATAGCAGCCGCGAAGGCGGACGCGCTCGCCCAGCGCATGGACGGATCCTTGGAAAGCGCTCGAAACAAGACCGCACGCACGTCATCCGCGAGCCGGTTGGTCGCACGGTCGATTGCGGACAGGTCCGCATCCCGAATGCGAATGAGAACGTCGAGTTCCTTTCCGCCACCGAAGAGCGGACGCCGAATGAGAAGCTCGGCGAGGACGATTCCTAGCGTGAAGATGTCCGTGCGCGCGTCGAGCTCTCGACCGACGACCTGTTCAGGAGACATGTAACCGAGCTTGCCCTTGAGCTGACCAGCGTCGGTGCGCCTCTCGATCTCAGCCGCCCGGGCGATCCCGAAGTCGGTGAGCTTGACGGTCCCCGACCGGTCGATCAGCACGTTGCCGGGCGACACGTCCCGGTGAACCAGTGCGAGAGGCTTGCCTTCATCGTCGCGCACATTGTGGGCGTACTCGAGCGATCGGAGCAGAGACAGCGCGACATGAAAGCAGACGTCGAGCGGGACATCTTCCGCGCGTGTGGCGGCGGCCCGAACGAGACGGGCGGCCGTCGTCCCGTCGACGTACTCCATAGCCATGTAAAGCTCGCCGTCGTGTTCGCCGAAGTCGAAGACTTGGACGATGTTGGGATGACCGAGGCGGGCGCATACGCGTGCTTCGTCGATGAACATGGCGACGAAGTCCGGGTCCCTGGCAAACTGCGGCAGAATCCTCTTTACAGCGACCGTCTTCTGGAATCCGTGCGGCCCCGCCCGCCGCGCCACGTACACCTCCGCCATACCGCCGGTTGCGATCCGCCGCATGAGAGCGTACGGCCCGAGCCGCAGCGGTGCCGGGATGCTGGAGATCGGCATCTCTGAGCTCTAGGGTATCACGCTTCTCGGGCTTGCCTGCGCGCCCGCGCGCGATCGAAGTAGCATGCCGCAAGGGATGCGCAGGGAGAAGTGGACGCCGACATGAGAACACACGGCCCTGAGCAGCCTCACGGCATCTTGGTGGTCGACAAAGCGCGAGGGCCGACGAGTCACGACTTGGTCGCCGCGATTCGCCGAGCGCTCGGAGTGCGGGAAGTTGGCCACGCGGGAACCCTCGACCCCATGGCCACTGGCGTCCTCGTCGTCGCCATCGGCGAGGCGACCAAGCTCATGCCCTGGCTTACCCACCACGAGAAAGTATATAGCGCGCGCGTCGCCCTCGGTGTGGAAACGGACACGTGCGATGCCTGGGGGACTGAAACAGGCCGAGTCGACGTAGGGCCAGCGCTCCGCGATGCCCTTCGAGCGTCGCGCGAGGGAGCTCCGGTGCCCCTCTTGCTGGAGACTGCTCTCCGAGCCGAGAGCGCTCGCACCTCGCAGGTTCCTCCGGCGTATTCGGCGATCCACTGCGGGGGCGAGCGGGCCTACGAGCGGGCGCGCCGGGGCGAGGCGTCCGATCTCGCACCTCGAGAGGTCGCCGTCCACGACCTGTGTCTCGCCTCGTTCACTGACGAGCCGCCGACCCTTACGGTCACGCTTCGCGTCAGCAAGGGGTACTACGTTCGAGCGTTCGCGAGGGACCTCGGACGCGCTCTGGGCACCGTGGCACACCTTTGCAGTCTGCGACGCACCCGCTCGGGCACCTTCTCGGTCGACGACGCGGCTCGCATCGACGATCCATCCGATGCGCTCCGCGCCGCCGTGGTCCCGCTGGCCGACGCCGCCGCCCTCGCCCTGCCCATCGCTCGCCTGACGGAGGCGGGCGCCCGCGACGCCCGCCTGGGCCGCACCCTCGGTCCCGATCAGATCGAAGCCCCCACGCGAGAGCCGAGCGCGTGGCTGGACCCGGCGGGAAAGCTCGTCGCCGTCGGGCGGATCGACGAGGACGGACGAGGACGGGTGATCCGCGGATTTCGGTCGGCGAGCCCCTAGAGCTCTTCTCTCACTTCTTCTTCGACCCGGAGCCCTTTTCCTGGGACATCGCCTCGTTGGATGCCTTCAGGCGCTCCTTGGCCGCTTTCACGAGTGACCCGTTCGGCTCGATCTCGAGATACTTCGAATACTCCGCTGAGGCTCCGGCGAAGTTTCTTTCAACCGCGAGGCGACCGGCGAGATAGTAGTGGGCCGGGCCGTAGCTTGGTTCCTTTAGAACAGCCGCTTGCAGGTCGTCACGCGCTCCTTTGTCGTCCTTGACGCCGAGCTTGCAGAGCGCCCTCTCGGTCCGCACTTCGCCACCGTCCTTGATCTCAGCCGCTCGATCGAACGTCTTGATGCATGCGTCGAACGCGCCGGCCATCCGGTACTCGTAGCCGACCGACGCGATCAGACCGAGGTTGTTTTTGGCGAGGTCTCGGGCCGTGTCGAGCTCCGCGGTCGCTCCGGGCGCACGCCAGGCCGTCAGCCAATGCGCGAGGGTCAAGTGCACCATTGGCTCGCTCGGGGTGATCTTCGCCGCGGCCTCCAGCTCCTGACGAGCCGTCGGCACGTCTCCGTTGGCCGCCAGGGCGACCCCTAGGTTCTCGTGCAGCGCTCCGTTCGCCGGATGTTTGACGACGGCGGGTCGAAGGAGCGCTACCGCGTCCGCCGAGCGGCCTTGATCGATGTACAGCGCCCCGAGCTCTTCGACCGCGGCTTCCAGATCCGGCTTGCGCGCGAGAGCGGCTTTGTACGCAGACTCCGCAGCCGCGTGGTCTCCGGCTTTCTCGCACGCAAGGCCGAGGTTGTATTGAACCGTGGGGTCGTTCGGACTCTTCTGCGACGCGGCCTCGAACTGTTTTCGAGCCTCGGCGAAGTTGCCCGCGTCGAAGGCTCGAATGCCGGCCAGGAGCTCCGGCGTCGCCGGGGCCTCGGAGCCCGAGTCAGAAGCGGACGCAGTCGAAGGTCCCGCCGGCGATGGACTGTCGGCCGGCAGCGAACCAGACGATGCCCCCTCCGACTGGGGCGGAGGCGTAGCCGCCCCGCACGCGGCGAGCACGACGACGAGAATCCGACTTGACGACCGCAGCCCAACCTTCATTGCCACCATCCTCCCACCGTCGCGGCGCACAGACAACGGCGATGGCCCATCAAGGCTGACCGATGGCCGCGATGAGCGCCTCGCGGACCTCCTTGCTCCGAGGCCCAGGGGCGACCTTCCGGCCATCGAGCTCGGTGACATAAAAGACGTCGATGACGCGTGTGCCTTCGGTATTGATCTTGGAGAGAGCGATAGAGATCCCCACTTCGTGAAGGGCACGAGCGAGCGTGTAAAGTAGGCCCGGCCGGTCTTTGGCGAATACTTCGACGACCGTGTGACGTGGAGACGCGCGGTCGTCGACGAGGACCTCAGTCGGAACCGCCGGGCTCGGCCTCTCTCGCCACGGGGAGGCCGCGCCGAAACGCTCGGCGAGCAGCGCGGCCGCGGCGATACGCCCCGAACAGACGGACTCGAGATCGCGCGACAGCTGCGCCAGAACGGATTCGACACCGTCCGCGCCGCCTTCCTTGTCTCGCACCCAGAAGAGATCCACCGCCTCGCCCTTGCCCCGGTCGACGCGCGAGTAGACTTGAGCAGCGAGCACTTCCAAGCGGTTGGCGGTGATGGTCCCAGCCACGCGCGCGAGCAGGCCGGGCCGATCGTCCGCCACGACGCAGAGCTCGGCGACGTCGGCGTGTGGGGACGGCACGCGCACAAGATGGGCCGCTCGTCCGCTGCGGTCTTCGACCGCCTGAGCGTGCACCGCGATCGACTCGGCGGGGTTGGCGAGCAAGTACCGATCGGGCATGGACGCTACGAATCGCTCGAGCGCGCCCGCCGACCCTTTCCAAAGGCGCGCCACCGCCTTCTTGGCACGGGCGAAACGCTCGGCGTCCTCCCGCGGGGCGTGTCCCGCAAAGTGGCTCTCGGAAGCGAAGTAGAGCTCGTCGAGCATGCGAGCCTTCCACGACGTCATGGCGGTGGGCGAGGTCGTGCTGAGGTCGGCCACCGTGAGGAGGTAGAGATGCCGCAGGCTCTCCTGCCCGCTGCACGCGCTACAAAACTCGCTGATGGTGGCGGCGTCGTCGAGGTCTCTGCGCGTCGCCACGTGGTACATGAGAAGGTGGTTTTCGACGAGCTCTCGGGTTTCTTGAATTTCGGCCTTCGTGAATCCGAGTCGGGGAAGAATGCGCCCGCAGAGCGAGGCACCGGTCTTGGAGTGGCTCATGCGCGAGCCGCGCGCGTCCGGCCAGCCCTTCCCGATATCGTGGAGGAGCGTGGCCATGAAGAGTGGACGGGGACCGGTGACCTCGGCCGCAAGCCTGGTGGCGACCGCGAACTCGCTGGCGAGCTCCCCGCGCGCGAGTTGGCGGAGCCGGTCGACGGCCGCAAGCGAGTGAGCATCGACCGTGAGCACATGGTAAACGTCGTGGTGGACTTGGCCGATGACCGGGAGAAACTCCGGGACCATGGCGACGACCAGTCCCACGTCGTGAAGCTCGCCTACGATGGAACCGCGGCGCATCCCGGCTTCGGAAACGGTGCACACCAAGTCGACGAACAATCCGGCCGCTTCGGAACTCGACCGCAAGGCTTCGCACCAGCTCGGATCGGCGGCCGCGCGGGCGATAACGTCGCGCGCGAACGGGAGCAACGGCGCGAGTTGCTTCACGCTCGCAGCGTAGACGCGCATCGCGAGCGCCGGGTCCTCGTGAAGCTCGGCGACCCCGACCAAGGTGACATGCCCGTCGAAAAGGCGCACGCCGCCTCCGAGGTCGACGGGGGGCGCGGTCTTTCGGCGGCGCCGGGGCTTGAGCCGCTCGAAGAGACTCGACCGGGCACGGATGACCGTTCGGGCGTGCACGTAGTACTCTTGCATCAGGCGTTCGGCGCCCGTCGGGCGGTCGTCGCTGAACCCCATCGCAACGCCAAGCGTTTCCTGTTCGGCAAACCCGAGCCGATCCGCTTTGCGCCCCGCCCGGTTGTGCAGGCGATTGCGAACTCGCCAGAGGAATTCCTCGGCCGCTTGAATCTCATGTGCCTCGCGCGGCACGAGGACGCCGAGCCGCACGAGCTCCGCCCAGAATCCCTTGGGGGCGTCGCCGTCGCCGACGGGATAGCGCGCACGCGACGCCCACCTCAGGCCGTCGATATCACGCAGACCACCCGCTCCGGCCTTCACGTCGGGCTCCAGGAGGTACACCGATCCACCGAAACGCTCGTGACGACTCGTGCTCTCGGCCTCGATTCGTGCGATGAATTCACCGAGGTCTTCCTCGCCGAAGAGCCCCTCGCTCGCACTCGCCACAAGTTCGCGCACGAGCGACGCGTCCCCGGCGAGAAACCGCATATCGAGGAGTTCCGTCGCAGTCGCAAGGTCGGTCTGCGCGAGAGGCACGGCGTCCGCGCTGCTCAAGACCTGGTGGCCCACGGCGAACGTGGCATCCCACAGCGGATAGAGCAGAGCCTCGGCAAAGGCCGTCGCCGCGTCGGAGCGGAGCATCTTCGGATTGACGACCAGCACGACGTCCGCATCGCTGCGAAGCGCAACGGCACCGCGCCCGAAACTGCCGACGGCGGCGAGAGCCACGCCCTTGGGCCCGAGGCGCACCGCGCTGGCCGCCATCTCGAACCGCGCTCTGAAGTGAGTTTCGAGGAAGCGCGCATTGCACCTGCCGAGCGACGTACCGTCCTCCCCGGCAGCGATTCTCTCCGCCAGGGCGGTTCGATGGGCCTGAACTGCGGCGCGCAGTTCGTCCGTCGTGGTGGGCGGCGCCGTGCCTGCTGCGGAGGTCATAGAGAAGTCCTCAAGGGTGCCTTCAGGTCGCCCTCCTGGCAAGAAGGCCGGTGTCTTTCGACCGATCCCTTCGCGATCCCGGCGTCGAGCGTGCTCGCGTACAGGAAGTTACAGGAAGTACGCTCCGCGCGACTCGCCGCCAGCCTCGCTCGGTTTCGGCCGAAATACACCGGCCTTCTTCCTCTTCACTCTTCCGCGGCGCGGGGCGCGAACACGTTCCGACCGGAGCTTGCGGGGCGCGAACACGTTCCGACCGGAGCTCGCGGGGAGCGAACACGATTCGACACGGCGGGATTTTTGCTCTGGCAAAAAGCCCCACGGCCTCCTAGTCTGCCGCCCCGTCCGACAATCAGAGGTGAAGATTTCCCGAGGCAGAGGCGAGCCGACATCTCGACGAAGCGTGCTGTTTCGTTCGGTCGTGGCTGGACACGAGGTCCAGCATCGGGGACCGGATGGGAGGCTTTAGGCAGCAGCCGCCGAGCCGGCACCTCGCTCTCTCTGCGACTTGATCGCGTTTGAAGGAGGCATCCATGAGGATTCATAAGGCGTTACTTCCCCTGCTCGCCACCCTGGCCATGGTCACCAGCGGGGCCATCGTGAGCGCGTGCCACGCGGAGGCCGAGGCTAAGGTCGCGACGGCGCCCGAGCCCGCGGCATCGTCCGCTCCGACTCCACCGCCGCCCCCGCCGCCGGCCAGCACGACCGCTGAGCCGCCGCCCCCACCCCCTCCGCCGCCGCCCAAGAAAGTCATCTCGCTGCGAGGCGTGCAGATGAAGAGTGCCACACAGATCGACATGCCCGGGGACATCGAGTTTCATACTGGCAGCACGAAGATTAATCTCTCCGACAAGTCGAAGAAGGTCCTGACGCAGCTGCTCGCGATCTTGAAGGACAACACGGAGGTCACCAAGCTCTCGGTGGAGGGCAATACGGATAACGAGGGCGAGGACAAAGGCTTTGACAATGTGAAGCTGTCGAAGGAACGTGCGCAGGCCGTCGTCGACTACCTCACGAAGAACGGCGTGGACGCCAAGCGCCTCGTCGCCATCGGTCTCGGATCTAAGAATCCGCTCAAGCCGAACGACAACGCCGACGACAAGGCTCTCAACCGTCGAGTCGAGTTCCACGTTCGCGAGTTCAATGGCGAGCCCGTCGCCGCCGACGAGAGCGGGAGCGGCGCAGCGGCCGCAGCGGCCCTCGCGGCGAGCAGTTCGAGCGCCGACGCCGGGGCCCCGGACGCTGGCAAGGTATCGACCAAGAAGCCCAAGGCGAAGGCGACGGACGCCGGCGCTAAGTAGTCTGAGCTAAGGTGGCCGGCGGCCCTTCTTGCCCCTGCAAGAAGCCCGACGGACTCCTGGGCGCCCCAGATAAGACGCCGCCCGGACCGCCCGAAGCGCTGCGGCACACTGTGCCTGGCGCCTCGGTTGGCCGGGCGGTCGTTTTTTAAGGCGATGCCGGAGCAACACGATGTTGCTCGGGGCTTCTTGATTCTCGGAGCAATCCCGATTCTTATCGTCCTCCGAGGCGCCATGAGAATCATCCACGAACCTGACCCGGCAAGCTACGAGACGATGACGACGGACTCGCTCCGGCGGTCATTTCTCGTCGAGGACCTTTTCGAGGCCAATCAGATCGCGCTGACCTATTGGACGAGCGAACGCACCGTCGTCGGGTCGGCCGTCCCGACAGACGCGCCCCTTCCCTTGCCGTGTCCGAGCGAGCTCGGAGCGACGTACTTCGCTGAGCGTCGCGAAGTGGGGATCCTCAACATTGGCGGACCCGGGAGCGTCCGGGTAGACGGCAAGGCCCACTCCCTCGCCAGGCTCGACTGCCTGTACGTGGGCCGCGGCAGTCGCGAAGTGGTCTTTTCCTCGGCACGTGCTTCGGAGCCCGCTCAGTTCTACATCGTCAGTTATCCAGCCCATGCCGTGTATCCGACGACGCTGGCGACCCCCATCCAGGCCGAAAAGGCCGACTTGGGGTCCGCAGCGGACGCGAACCGCCGCACGATCCACCGCTACATCCACCTCGGCGGCATCAAGAGCTGCCAACTCGTCATGGGTTTTACGGCGCTCGCTGAGGGCAGCGTCTGGAATACGATGCCCCCTCATACGCATCTTCGTCGCAACGAGGTCTATCTCTACTTCGATCTGCCAGCCGACGGTGCCGTCGTGCACCTCATGGGACGCCCGGAGGCCACGCGCAGCGTCGTGGTCCACGACCGCCAGGCAGCTCTCTCGCCCCCGTGGTCCATTCATTGCGCGGCCGGGACATCGAATTATGTCTTCATCTGGGCGATGGGCGGAGAGAACCAGGTCTTTGCCGACATGGCCCCCGCGCCCGTTCGCCAGCTTCGCTAGTCGCGGGAATACCCGTTTTTACCATTTGGCATCTAAATGACCATGAGCACCATCCTCGAGCGATTCAAATTGGACGGCAAGGTGGCCGTCGTCACGGGCGCGGCCCGCGGTCTCGGGCAGGGCATGGCCCTGGCCCTTGCCAGCGCCGGCGCCGACATCGTAGCCGTCGATGTACTGCCGACGGAGGACACGCGCACCCAGGTCGGCGGCCTTGGCCGGAAGTGTGCTTGCGTGTTCGCGGACCTCTCCGATCGCAAGGCGATTCCCTGGGTCATCGAAGAAGCGCGGCGAGCCTTCCCCGCGCTCGATATCTTGGTCAATTGCGCAGGTGTCATCAAGCGAGCCGATTTTCAGGACTTCTCCGAGGCGGACTGGGACCTCGTGATGAAGATCAACATCGACGCGGTGTTCTTCCTCAGCCAGGCCTTCGTGCGCGACGTGGTGGCGCGCAAGGCCAAGGCCAAGATCATCAACATCGCGTCGATGCTGTCGTTTCAAGGTGGCATTCGCGTCCCTTCGTACACGAGTTCAAAGAGCGCTGTGCAGGGCCTCACTCGGCTGATGGCTTGCGAGCTGGCCGACAAGGGCATCCACACGAATGCCATCGCTCCGGGCTACATGGCGACCGACAACACGGCTCCCTTGCGAGCCGACGAGAAGCGCAGCGCGGCCATCCTCGAGCGCATCCCCGCAGGGCGCTGGGGCACTCCGGAGGACCTGCAGGGAGCCGTCGTCTTCCTCGCGTCGGCCGCCTCGGACTACGTCAACGGCTTCACGCTTGCCGTCGACGGCGGCTGGCTGGCTCGCTAATCAGGGCAAGAGGCGCCGCCGAGCGCGGACTCGACGAGCTCCGGTGCGTGTGGGCTCGATGGCAATGGGGTTGAGGGACTCAATGGAATCGACGATGAAGCTAAAGCCCGCATCCGGATGCCGATGGGACTTGGTCAGTCTCGGCGAGGTCATGCTCAGGCTGGATCCTGGCGAGGGACGGATCCACACTGCGCGCACTCTGCATGCCTGGGAAGGCGGCGGAGAATACAACGTCGCAAGGGGTCTGCGGCGGTGCTTCGGCAAGCGGACGGCCATTCTCACGGCGCTCGCGGACAATCCAATCGGGCGCCTCATCGAGGACCTAATCCTCGAAGGCGGCACCGACTCCAGCTTCGTGCGATGGGTGCCGTACGACGGGGTGGGACGGGGCGTTCGCAATGGACTCAATTTCACCGAACGCGGGTTCGGCCCACGCCCCGCAGTGGGCTGCTCCGATCGCGGCCACACCGCGGCCTCGCAGCTCAAGCCCGACGACTTCGATTGGGAGCAAATCTTCGGAGAACTTGGGACGCGCTGGCTCCACACGGGTGGAATCTTTGCGGCCCTGAGCGACGCCACGCCCGCGGTCCTGGCGCGCGCCTTCGAGGTGGCGAAGCGGCACGGGACCGTGATCTCGTACGACCTAAACTATCGGGATTCGCTATGGCGCAACATCGGGGGGCAGAACAAGGCCCGCGAAGTCAATCGCCAGCTCGCCCAGTCGGTCGACGTCCTCTTTGGCAACGAAGAAGACTTCTCGGCGGCCCTCGGGTTCGAGATCGAAGGAACTGGGCCGAACTACTCTGAGCTTCACACGGACAGCTTCCGGCGCATGATCGAGAAGGTCGTGGCGACGTTTCCGAACGTCAAGGCCGTCGCGACGACGCTCCGGACGGCGAAGACGGCGACACTCAACGGGTGGGGCGCCATCGCCTACAGCGCTGGGGAATTTTTCGAGGCGACGCCAACAGATATCGAGATTTTCGACCGCGTCGGAGGCGGAGATTCCTTTGCCTCCGGCTTCATCTATGGTCTTCTCGAGTATAGGGATCCATCGTGGGCGTTGCGATGTGGGGTCGCCCACGGAGCGCTCGCAATGTCCACGCCCGGAGACACGTCCATGGCAAGCCAGGCTGAAGTCGAGCGACTCATGAAGGGGTCGAGTGCGCGGATCGAACGCTAAAGGAGACGTCCTTGGCCAGATACAGAAGGCTCGAAACACTCGTCATGATGAAGGAGACCGGCTTGATTCCGGTCTTCTACAGCGCCGACATCGATCTTGCGCGCAGCGTTGTCGCGGCCTGCGTGGACGGTGGCGCACGCGTCGTGGAATTCACGAACCGGGGCGACCGGGCGCACCAGGTCTTTGGCCAGCTCGAAGAATGGTGCGCGTCACACAAACCAGAGGCCGTTTTAGGCGTCGGATCCATCGTCGACGCACCGACGGCGGCGATGTACATCGGATTGGGAGCCAATTTCGTCGTCGGACCTGGAATGGACGAGGATACGGCTAGGCTCTGCAATGGCCGCAAGATTCCCTATTCGCCCGGGTGTGGGTCCGTAACCGAAATCCACAGGGCCCATCAGCTTGGTGTCGAAATCTGCAAAGTCTTTCCAGGGACAGAGGTTGGAGGACCCGCGTTCGTCAAGAGCGTTCGCGGCCCCTGCCCGTGGGCCGACATCATGCCGACCGGCGGAGTCTCGCCCACGCGGGACAGCCTGACGGCGTGGTTTCGCGCTGGAATTGCGTGCGCTGGAATGGGTTCGAACCTTTTGACTCAAGACCTCCTTAGCTCGAAGGATTTCGACGGAATCACGCGTAGAGTCGCCGAGACGCTGGCCCTGATTCGAGAGATCCGCGGCTGATGGCCCCTGCCTCAGGGCTAGGACCCGCGTCTTTTCTTCCCTGCTGAGCACCTCACCCACGATCGGAGCCCATTGACACAATGAAAACTCGATCCCTACTCGTCACGGCGCTGGCCGCCTGCTTTGTGCCCGCATGCGCGGAGACGCCCGCTGCAAGCCCCCCGGCAACGCCCGTTGCCCCAACCGCGAGTGCACCGGTTCCCGCGGCGCCCCCGCCCGCGTCCCTGGCAAGCGCCAAAGCACCGCCTCCGGCGGCTCCCCCAGCCACCGCCGCAGCGTCGACCTCGATCTCCGCACCCGACGTGCTCAAACTCACGGTGACCAATCCAGTCGCCATCCAGCGAGACGCCGAGACGATCGCGCTCGCGCTCGCGGACCTCATCAAGGTCGCGCCGAAGATCGATCTCTCGAAGACCGTCGTCACCGACGCAACTGGCAAGATCGTACTCTCGCAAGTCGTCGATCTCGATGGCAACGACACGCCCGATCAGCTCGTCTTTCAGACCGACCTTGGACCGAGCGAGAGCAAGACCTTCAGCCTCAAGGCCGCGGACCGCCCCATGACCACCGAGGAGGACTACAAGGTCTATGGTCGCTTTGTTCGCGAGAGGCACGACGACTTCGCGTGGGAGAACGACATCGTCGCCCACCGCGTCTACGGGCCGGACCTCGAGACCTACAAGGGCGATCCGCTGACGTCGAGCGGAGTCGACGTTTGGGTCAAGCATGTCCCGCGGCTCGTCGTCAATAAGTGGTATATGACAGATCACTACCACGACGACATGGGCGAAGGCGCGGACTTCTACTCGGTCAAGAAGACTCGCGGGTGCGGCGGTCTCGGAATCTGGTCCGGCGGCAAGCTCCACGTGTCTAGGAACTTCACGGGATCCCACGTATACGCGAACGGACCCATCCGGCTCATCTTCGAGCTCAAGTATGCGGCTTGGGATGCTGGGGGAGCGAAGGTCAGCGAGACGCGCCGCGTAACACTCGATGCGGGCTCGCACTTCAATCGAGTCGACGCCACGCTCGAAGGCGGTAAGCCAGGCTTGACAGTCGGCATCGGGATCTCGAAACACCCGGGCAACGTCGAGGAGGCGGACCCCAAGGGAACCTGGATCCGCACGTGGGAACCGCTGTCGCTCAATGGAGAGGCGAAAGGCAGTCTCGGTTGTGCGGTCGTCCTGCCGCCCTCGGTCAAGAGCGAGGTCCAGCAGATCGACACCGACTACTTGGTGACGACGCCTCTTCCCAAGTCCGGTCCGCTCACGTACTACGCTGGCACCGCCTGGGATCGCGGCCCCGTGTCCAACGTCGCCGACGCGGCCGCCTGGACCAAAGCCGTCCAGACCATGTCGACCCGCGCTGGCAATCCCGTTGCCGTGAGCCTCGCGGCGCCTGCGTCCAAGTGACCAGAGGCCCTCTCGTCGGGCACGTGGGTTGTGGCCACTCGAGAGCTTAGTAGTGAGCCTCGACGACCGCCGAGCGGCTCAAAGTTCTCGATCGCCCGGTGTCCGTGAGCCGTCTCGCCCCCCCTCGTGGCTCTAGAGACTATGAGACGACACATTCTCGAGGGTTCGGTTCTTTTTCTCTTGGTGGTCCCATGCTCGGCCTGCAGCGTCACGGCGACGCTGCTTTCGAGCGACGATTCCGGCGCCGACGCGCAGGCGGGGGAGGATGCGTCGTCGCTTTCCACGGGGCAGGATGCCAGTCTTCGGTCCGACGGGGGGGCGGAGGTTGAGGCGGGGATTGAAGGCTCAGATGGCGCCGGCGCGACGAGGGATGTGCTCGCACAGGACATCAGCGTCAGCGCGTACGACGGCGGCGCGGAATCCGACGCGGAACGCGAGACCGAGGGAGCAGCCGACGCGCCGTCCGAAGCGACGTGTTCGCTCCTGCCCGATCTGGTGCCGGATGCGGCTCCCCACACCTGCGCGCTCTCGCCGGCTGATGTCGCGTGCACCAGCGATACGGACTGCACTTCGTTGGTGCTCGTGGGCTGTGGGTGCGCACCGAACGTATGGGGTGTGAACATGGCCAGCACCGCCACCGCGTGCTACGTGCCGTGCGCGGTCCCGGTGATGCCGGATGGTGCGCCTGGCTGTGCGCCCGGAACGACCGGATTTGAGACTCAGGACTGCGAGCTTGCCCCGGACATGTCGAACGTCGGCGTGAGGTGCGTCGAGCAGCAGTGCGTGACGTTCACGTCGACGACGACGGGGGTAGGTGCCGCTGATGCTAGCGGAGGGTCGGACGGCGCGAGCCTGAGCGACGATGCCTCGAACGCCGGCGGAGATGCAGCGTGCACGGCTGCACTCTCCTTCATTGAGGCGAATCCGCCTCCTCAAGCGTGCGCCTTCACTCCGGCGGAGGTGGCCTGTAGCACGGACGAGGACTGCACCACGTACGGCATCCCCGCGTGCGGATGTGTCGGCCCCGTCGTGGGCGTGAACACGACGAATACGAAAGTGTGCGTGGCTCCGCCTTGCGCGCCGCCAGTGATGCCGGATGGCGGATTTGGCTGTGCTCCCGATGCGTCCGGATACGAAACCGAGGACTGCCAGACCGCTCCGGACTTTTCATACGTCGGCGTTCGGTGCGTCGACCAGCAGTGCATGACGTTCACGTCGCCGACGACGGTCGTCGGTGCGTTGTGCCGCGCGGCCGGCGGAACCTGCCGAACCCCGGTCTCCCCCTGCACAGAGGCCCCCAGCTCCGACCAGGACTGCGAGACGAATCCACCCAATCCGGGCGGCTTCACATGCTGCCTCTGAGTCGGCCAACCTGAAAGCCCTCCCACTCCCAAAGATTCATTTCCACGTCCGAACCTATGCTCGTGCCCCCTGTCGGGCCGCCATGGGTGACGCTCGGTGGAGAGGGGCGGCGGGCCTTGACGTAATCGGCGATGCCACCTCGACGGACGCCGGGTAGTCCCCCATGCTCGGGCCTATGGCGACATTGCACGCTCTACAACACACGCCGACCGAAGGGCCGGCGAGAATCTCCGAACGATCGCTCGCCTGCCGTCATGAGCTTCGCGTCGTGCCCGTCTTCGACGGCGCGGCGGTACCGTCCGACCTGCCGGCCGGAGATGGGCTCCTCGTGCTGGGAGGGCCGATGGGCGTCGGAGATCTCCAGGATCCCCGATGGCCCTTTCTCGCGGCCGAGGTCGATCTCATACGGAGACTGCTGCTCGCAGGTCGCCCCGTCCTCGGTGTGTGCCTGGGCGCACAACTCATGGCGCACGCTCTCGGAGCGCGCGTCTACCCTCTGACGGTCGGCGAGCCACCCGTTCGCCATCGCGAAGTGGGTTGGGGAGCGGTCAATTTCTTCCGAAGAGCACCGGGAGCCGATGGGCTCCTCGACGGGCTCCGCGATTGCGAGATCGTCGTCCACTGGCATGGAGACACGTTCGATTTGCCGACTCATGCGGCGCGACTTGCGAGCACCCTAGCCTGCCCCAATCAGATGTTTCGCTATGGCCAGCGCGCGTGCGGCATTCAGTTTCACGTGGAGCTGTCGCCGTCCGACGTCGTCGAATGGGTCCGCGGCGATGCGGCGTTCGTGAGGGCAGCGAATGGTCCGGGCGGGGCCGAGCGGATCCTCGCGGGAACCGCCGAGTTCTCGGAAAGCGGGCAGCGCGCGGGAGACCGCCTGATCGACAACGTGCTGCGCGCGATGTTCGAGTAGGACGTGCTCACTGACTCATGACGCTCTGGCAGTCGGACGGATAGACGGAATTCGTGAGCGCGTTGCAGTCCGGCGGATCCATCTCGCTCTTGCACGAATCGACGACCGACTCTGGTACGGTAGCGACCTTGTCGCACGCGGTCCCGATGCAGCACTGCGGTTGGAAGCTCGCCATGCAGTCCGCCAGCGTCGTGGGGGCGCCGCAGCCATTGATGTCTTGAGTACAAATCTCGGCGCCGATCTCGGTGCACTCCTCACCCACGGTTTGAGTCCCCGAGTCCTGGACACCGGCGTCGTCGGGCGTCAAGGTCCAATGGCACCCCGCCGATACGACGGGGATCGCCCATCCAATCCAGAGTGCGCACCGCACGCCGAGTCTCGCCTACGAACCGGTCTGCCGAATACGCTCGAGAACCTGCCTTCGGTGCCGCTCCAATTCAGGCGGAAACGTGGGGCCGAGCGACTCGAAGAACTTCCCGATACCATCGAGCTCCGCGATCCAAGCCCGGCCGTCGATCTGCATCGCTGCCTCTACGTTCGTCCGCGGCGCGCCCAGCCCGGAGAGGTCCAAATCGGACACTCGCGGTACCCAGCCGAGCGGAGTCTCCTCGGCGCCCACGCGTGAGCGCACGCGGTCCACGACCCACCGCAGCACCCTCATGTTGTCGGAATATCCCGGCCAGAGGAAGGAGCCGCCTTCGCCTTTCCTGAACCAGTTGACCATGAAGATGGGCGGGGGGCTCGCGAGCTTTTGTTTCATATCCAGCCAATGGCCGAGGTAAGCACCCATATCGTACCCGCAGAACGGCAACATGGCGAACGGGTCGCGCCTGACAATTCCCACCGCGCCCGCCGCAGCGGCGGTGGTCTCGCTACCGAGCGTCGCTCCGAAAAAGACTCCCCCCACCCAGTCGGCGGCCTGCATCACGAGAGGGATTGTGCTGGCGCGGCGACCGCCGACAATGAGGGCACTGATGGGCACGCCCATCGGGTCGTCGGCGCGCGGACTGCGCGAGGGATTGTTGGTGGCGGGCGCCGTAAATCTAGAATTCGGATGAGCCGCGGGCGTCGCGCTGCCACGCTTCCAGGGGCGTCCGGTCCAGTCGGTCAACTCCTCGGGCACCTCCCCATCCATGCCCTCCCACCACACGTCTCCGCCGGCGGTCAGTCCGACGTTCGTAAAGAGGGTGTCGTGAGAGATCGTCTTCATCGCATTCGGATTGGTCTTCCCGTTCGTTCCCGGGGCAACCCCGAAATATCCCGCTTCTGGATTGACGGCGTACAGACGTCCGTCCGGCCCCGGGCGCATCCACGCGATGTCGTCGCCAAGCGTCCAAATCTTCCAGCCGCGAAAGGTTTCGGGCGGCACCATCATCGCAAAGTTGGTCTTGCCGCACGCGCTCGGGAACGCCGCGGCCACGTAGGTGATCTCGCCCTCGGGAGACTCCACACCCATGATGAGCATGTGCTCGGCGAGCCATCCCTCACTCTTGCCGAGATAGCTTCCGATGCGCAAAGACAAGCACTTCTTGCCGAGGAGGACGTTCCCGCCGTATCCGCTGCCGATGCTCCAGATCGTGTTGTCCTCGGGGAAGTGACAAATGAATCGCCGGTCTGGATTGCAGTCGAGGGTCGAGTGCAGGCCTCGATTGAAGTCCTGGCCCTCCCCGAGCATCCGCAAGGCCGCAAGCCCCATACGGGTCATGATTCCCATGTTGAGGACGACGTACAGACTGTCGGTGAGCTCGATGCCAATCTTCGAGAATGGTGAACCGATCGGCCCCATCACATAGGGAACGACGTACATCGTGCGCCCGCGCATCGAACCGTCGAAGAGGGCTCGCAGCTTGCCGTAGGCCTCGGAAGGGGCCATCCAATTGTTCGTCGGACCCGCCTGCTCCTTAGTACTCGTGCAGATGAACGTGAGCTGCTCGACACGAGCGACGTCGTTCGGATTCGTGCGGTGCAAGAAACACCCGGGGCGCTTGTCGGCATTGAGAGGAAGAAGCGCACCGGCCTCGACGGCTTCCGAGGTAAATCGACGCCGCTGCTCCTCCGAGCCGTCGCACCAGACAATGCGGTCGGGCTTGGTCAGGCGGGCGCACTCGTCGACCCACGCGCCCAGATGAGGGTTGGTGGATGGCGTATGGTTCACGGGGGGCTCCTTCAGCGACTTCGTCATCGTCAATGGCTCCTCGAGGTCGGACTACAACACCCGAAGCGGGGCGGGGACGGGTCGAAAACCCCGACGCCGAGAGCGTCCCGTGTAACATCTTTCCTCGGCCCATGCACTCGCGTCCGCCACCCCTTTGCGGAGCTCGCTTCGTCACGCTCGCCCTTTCAACTCTCACCGCCGCGTGCGTGCCGCGCACTGTCCGCTCGGTCGTCGAGCAGCACGTGGCTCCGGCGCCACCCCCAGCGGACGACGGCAAACCAGCCACCGGCGGCGCGGCGGGCCCAACCCACTCCGCCGCTCTGGAAGAGCTCGCGGTCGCCCCGCTCGTCACCCGCTGGGATCCCCAGCACAGTGTGCGGGCTCCATTGCCTGATGGAGCCCACTGGACGCTCGTGCGCTTCCTCGGTGTCCCAAGTCTCGCGGGGTTTCGATATGGGAAAGACCACCACGCGGTGGCGGGCGCGTTCGTCATGCCCGTAACCAATGAACGGGAGCCGGGCGCGTGCGCAAAGGCCTTCGAAGCCTCAGCCCAGCCCTGGATCGATTCCTTCGAGGTCGCCATAGAGCACGGCACTCCCAAAGCGATTCCGTGGCACGACGCCATCATCGCCATCGATTCCCTCGTCGCCACCACGGCCACTCTGGGCCTGCGCGATCAATACGCGGGCGCATACGCCACGTACCCGGCGTGGAAGGGATCTTGCCTCGTTTTTGGTGTCGCCGTGCCCGCCCGGGGCGACTTGGAGCGGGCCCTAGCGGCGCGCGACCGTTTTGTGCGAGAAGTGTTTCCCGCCCTTGAGGTCACGACGTCCGATCGGCCCCGCAAAAGCTACTGACGACGTTCATTGCGCGAGTCGCGCCGGACGGCACTACGCTGGGGCCGCATCGACAGGTCACCAAGGTCGCCAAATTGCGTCCTCAGTAAAATCGCCCGCTCCGCACGGCGCGCGCCGCAAAAACGCGCTATCCAAACTCGGCCGCTGCAGAGCGTGCTTCTATCGACATCCCGATGCCGGTGGGATCTAAGACGAGGGATGAATGGTCAAGATTTATCACGGCATCGCGCTCGGCGTGTGCGCTCTAGCGTTGAGCGGATGCAGCAGCAGCGACAGCAGCGCCGGTCAGAGTCCGGACGCCTCGACAAGCGGGGGCGCGGAAGGAGGCGCCGGCAGCAGTGGCGGTTCGAGCAGCGCCAGCTCTTCGAGCAGCGGTGCGGGACCCAGCGGCAGCTCGTCGAGCGGGGGTGGGGCTGGCTCCTCCACCAGCAGCTCCTCGAGCGGCGCGGGATCCACGAGCAGCAGCTCCTCGAGCAGCGGTGCGCGCCCCAGCGGTAGCAGCTCGTCGAGCGGGAGCGGGGCTGGCTCCTCCAGCGGCAGCTCCTCGAGCAGCGACGCGGGACCCAGCGGTAGCTCGTCGAGCGGGAGTGGGGCTGGTTCCTCCAGCGGTAGCTCCTCGAGCAGCGGCGCGGGACCCAGTAGTAGCTCGTCGAGCGGGAGCGGGGCTGGCTCCTCCACCAGCAGCTCCTCGAGCGGCGCGGGATCCACCAGCGGGAGCAGCAGCGGTGCGGGCGTCGACGCGGGACCCGACGCGAGCGGCGGCTATGCGTGCAACCTGATCCTGGGCATTTCCTCGACCGGCGAATGGATCAACCAGGGCGGCTACTTCGAGCTGGTCGACGGAACGCGGTGGGAGGCCACAACGAAATCAGAGGAATACGTAAACCTCTGGGCAAACCCGAATGACCCGGTGTGGAGTCAGGGCTTCGACCCAGACTCCGGGGTACCGCACACGTGTACGCAGAACGACAAGGCTCCCGATCGGATTGTCTGGGTTGCGTATGCGGAAACGACGGAACCAGGGAATTCACTCTACGACACCTACAACGACTACTCGAATCTGGACGATCCGACGGTGTTGGCCAATTGGGTGTCGATTCTCAAACAGGGAGTGACTACCATTCAGGGAAAGTACCCCTCGGTCAAGCGCGTCGAGATCATGACGATGATCCGCAGTCCGGAGGGTACGGACTGCATGCCCGCCACTACGACGAACCACGAGGACGTCGTGGAACCGTGGGTAGACAACGCGATCGCGGCAGTGGCGCAGGACGAGCCGACGCTGGTGTTCGCTGCGCCGAAGATTTACGTCGGATCCTGCTCTTGGTTCGCCACCAACGGCGGGCCTCACTTCCTGCCTGGCGGTCAGCCCGCCTCGGTCGCAGCGCTGGTGGCCGCGTATTACAACGCGAATCCGTAGCGAGTCGCACGCAGCCGGTTCGTCAATTTGCGCTTCTAGTAGAACTGCGGGTTCTTCAAGGCACTCAGGCCCAAGAGGCGACGAAGATGCGCTACTATGGTTGTTCGAGGTAAGGAGCGCGACGAGATTGCCGTCGCCACGTGGGCCGGACGCGAGATGAGGGTAGTATGCACCGCACTTTGAACAAGCGAATCATTGCACTTGGGGTGTTAGGACTCGCGTTGGCTGCGTGCTCGAGCACCGGCGGGGACACTAACGCGGATGCCGGAGGAAGTTCGTCGGGGACGGCAAGCAGCGGAAGCTCGTCGGGGATTGCGACGAGTTCGGGCAGCCAGACGAGCTCGAACAGTTCATCGGGCTCCGGAAGTTCATCGAGCTCCGGCGCAACCTCAAGCTCGGGCAGTCCCGCGAGTTCGGGGGCTTCGAGCTCCGGAAGCCCGTCAAGCTCCGGCATGGCATCCAGTTCCGGGGGCCACTCGAGCTCCGGAGTTTCCTCAAGTTCATCGAGTTCAGGAAGTTCGTCGAGCTCCGGCTCGTCCTCGAGTTCAGGAAGATCGTCGAGTTCGGGGGTCTCCTCGAGCTCAGGAAGCTCCTCGAGTTCGGGAAGCTCCTCGAGTTCGGGAAGCTCCTCGAGTTCGGGAGGCTCCTCGAGTTCGGGAGGCTCCTCGAGCTCAGGAAGCTCCTCGAGCTCAGGAAGCTCCTCGAGTTCGGGAGCGGGCGACGCGGGGGCGGACGACGCGGGGGCCCCATTCACGTGCAATCTTGTCATCGGAGAGTCGCCCACGGGGCAGTGGTTCGACGACGGATTTCTCACGGTGGTCGACCCCAGCCGCTGGGAATGCATCTGGATCGCACACCACTATACGAACTTGTGGGCAAGTCCTACGGACGTAGGTTGGAGCACCGCCTTCGATCCGTACCCGGGTCCTGCGCACACGTGCGCGGATGATTCGGATACGCCCGATCGGGTGATCTTCGTAGCGGCCCAGTGGACTGAGACCACTGCAGCAGAGGTTGAAACAGACCTGACTGGCGTTGTGAACAACATAAACACAAAATTCAATCACCCAAAGCGTATCGAGCTCATGGCGCTGACCAGCGGCCCACCGAACGCGCCGTGCCCCTTTACTGGGACCACCGGGAATGAAACGATCATTCCGCCCATCGTCTACACGGCAATCGACGCCATGCCGGCGCTCTTTCCGGGACAAGTTATCGCGCTACCGCACTTCGCGGTCCCCAGCTGCGGTGACTTCAACGTCACGGGCGGGAACACTCAGCCCCAATACACGGATGCCGGGGCGACGGATGTCGGGATCAACGTGTTCGGCGCGTATTATGCTACTCATCCATGAGCACTCGATGGACACCGGCGGTGTGCAATCGCGCGCATGGCGCGGTGGTCGTCGCATCGTCGGCGAAATTGTGCGGTTTATTCGCGCGTGTCAGTCTCCTTGACGCGGTTCAGAGCTGGTTCAAGAATGATTGGTGAGACGGCATGTCAGCGGAGCCCTCGCGCTGGGGTTCCGGCCACGTCGGTCCTGCGATACCGGACGGAGCTCTCGGGTCGATCTGACCCGCGGGTCGAACGAATTGGCAGCGCAATAGAAGGTCGGACTTAGGCGGTGACCCATGGGTATTTCCCGACGACTCAATGTTCCTCTGTTGTTCGCGAGCGCGTGGATCGGCAGCGTTGCGGTCGCGTGCTCCGACTCGAGTCAGAATCAGCCTGGTCCTGGTAGTTCGAGCTCCGGAGCGGGCGCGTCCTCCTCCGGGTCCAACTCCAGCTCGTCGTCGAGCTCGAGCGGAGCGTCTTCCTCCTCGGGGACGAGCGCCGGGTCGTCCTCCAGCTCCTCGTCGTCCGGGGCTTCGTCCTCCGGATCCGCGTCCTCGTCGAACTCCAGCGGAGGGTCGTCCTCCTCGGGGACAAAGAACGGATCGTCGTCCGGAGGCTCTTCTTCCGGCGTCTTACCGTCCTCCTCGAGCTCCAGCAGTGGGTCGTCGTCGGGGGCCTCCTCCGGAAGCCGGTCGTCCTCGTCGGGAGTCGGTTCCTCGAGTTCATCGAGTGGCTCGTCGTCCTCGGGAAGCTCTTCTTCCTCCGGCGTCCAGTCGTCCTCGGGAAGCTCGGCTAGCTCATCGTCGGGCAGTTCTTCTTCGGGCGCGTCGAGCGGGAGCTCGTCCGGAGGCTCGGGAAGCTCGTCAGGCTCCTCGTCCGGCTTACCCAGCCAGGCAGACATCTACAGCAGCATGCTCAAGGCGGAGACATATCAAGTCGGAGTTGGACCCTCGGATCCGACATGGGGACCCAAGTGGACGGAGGGGACGTTTTATATCGGTGTGATGGCGGCCTACGACACCACGAAGAATGCGCAGTACTTGACGGATGCCACGAAGTGGGCGGCCACCAACAAGTACACATTGTCGGGTTCACCGACCACCGATGCGAACGCCTGGTGCGCCGGTCAGGTGTATGCGGAACTTTACCTGATGGATCCGACGACGAACGCGAGTGACCTCACGAGCAGCCAGGCGAGCGTCGAATCCGCGGACACGACCCCGCCGCCTTCGTTCGCGAACTTCTGGTACTGGGCTGATGCGCTCTTCATGGGGCCCGGCCTGGTCGCTCGCGTCGGGTCTGCCGCCGGGGCCAGCGCAGGGGCGAAGTATTTCTCGCTGCTCGACACCGAGTGGACGGCAACCCAGACGAAGCTTTATGACCCGACGCACAAGCTCTTCTGGAGAGATTCGAGCTTCGTCAACACCACGACGTACTGGTCGCGTGGCAACGGCTGGGTAATGGCCGGCACGGTCAGGGTTCTAGAGTATCTGCCGCAGACCGATGCCCAGTACACAAGCTACACCACACTGCTCAAGAACATGGCGAGCGGGGTGGCTCCGTTGCAGGGAAGCGATGGTCTCTGGCGTTCGAACTTGCTCGACGCGAGCGCATTTCCAAATCCGGAGACGAGCGGTACGGGCCTCATGACTTTCGCGATCGCGTGGGGCATCAACAACGGTGTTTTGGACAGCGCGACGTACCTCCCGGTGGTCACCAACGCGTGGAATGGGCTTGTCAGCCTCGTGAGCTCGGCCGGAATGCTTGAATACGTTCAGCCGACTGGCAGCGCCCCTGCGGCGGCAACCGCGACGGACACCAACGACTACGGCGTAGGTGCATTTCTCCTCGCCGGCAGCGAAGTCGCGAAACTTCAGTGAGACCGCGCGCCAGGGCGTAGCGCCGACCGAGGCGCTCTCCGCCGAGATGCGCGCGGCGCCTCCGTGGACGCTTCGTGGGACCTATTGGAAAGAAGGTCGGCGTATTTCTAGTTGCAGGTCGCGGCCGTGGCACACGGCACGAACGTGCCGGCGCTCGCAGTTACGCTCGCACTGCCTGCGGTCATCCCGGTTGCCGACGCGGTGACCGTGATGGTCCCAGGGCCGGTCGCCTGCACGATGGCATAGGCCACGCCATTGAACGCGTTCCGAGTCAGACCGCGGAACGTCTCCATCCCCATGCTTCCGCTGTCTACCGCAATGATCGTCCCTGGACCGGTGATGGCAAACGTGATCGGAGTCGTACCGCCGCTGACAGCCGCCTGGAAGAACACAGCGTCGTTATTGTCGACGAGCAGCGTCGAGTGGTCCGCCGTAACGGTCACCTTGCCCGCCACCGCTCCGGAGCTAAACGTAGTCGTGGGAACTCCCCACTCCTTCTGCCACGTGTTGCCATTGCCATTGATGGCGCCCATTTCGTCCATCATGGCTCCCGAGCCTCCGATCACGCTGGTCTGTCCATTGACCTCACCCATGTATTGGACGCCGGTCCAGATGAACTCCCCCACCAAACCCGATGTGGCCTCCACGGTGGTCCACACGCTGGTCTCGCTGCCTTCCTCGGTCATCACACCCGACGTCGTGGTGACCTGAGTGAGGGCCTTCGTGGCCGTGGCGACATCGTAGTTCGTGCCCCAGACATCGAGCAAAGCCGACGTGGTCGTACCGGGGTAGTCGCCCGAGGTCGCGGGGTCCAGCAAGGCCTGAGTGATATCGTGCGCCGGGTCGAGCGCATGAGCGATGCTCCTCATCTCCGTAAGAATGGGCGTTCGCGTGTTGATTGAGTCATGGATCTCGTTGCCCATGCTGTAGATGGCGATGCTCGGGTGGTTGCGATCCCGCATGATCCAACCGGTGAAGTCCACCTCCCACCACTTGGAGCTGGTGGCCTGAGAAGGTAGCGCCGGCATTCCCGTCGGGGTTGTCGAAGCCGTATTGAAGTACAAGGCGTAGTCACCGACGTCCTGATACTTGTGCGCGGTCCACACATCGGTGAACTCGTCGAGCACCAGCATGCCCATCCTGTCCGTCACGTCGAGGAACTGCGGATTGGGACAGTCGTGCGCCGTGCGGAAGGCGTTCGACCCGATTGTCTTTAGCTGCGCGATACGCCGCTGGATGACCCTCTCGGGGGCGGCCAACCCCAGCCCGTGGAAGTCTTGGTGATTCGCGGTTCCTTGCAGCTTTATACTCTTGCCGTTGAGGGTCAGACCGTTGTTGTAGACGAGGCTGCGTATGCCGAACGGCGTCACGTCGTCGTCCACCGTCGCGCCGCCTACCTGCACGTTGGTCAGGAGCGAATACATGTTCGGCGTCGTCAGGTCCCATAGCTGGGGGTTCGCGACCGTCACGTTGAACGTGAAGCTCGCCGATGCGCCTGCCGCAATCGTCTGCGCCGGTGCCGACACGGCGGGAAGCGCGGTTCCGTCCGGCCCCGACACAATGCCTTGTACGGTCACGCTCTGAGAAGCTGTTCCGCTGTTGACCACTGAAGTCTGCACTTGGACGACCGCGGACGCCGTCGTGATGGTGGCCGCCGGAGTCTGCACGTACGTCGCCCACTGGTCGACGTGAACCGGGTTGGTCGCAAGCAGGCGGACATGGCGGTAGATGCCGGCACCCGCATAGAAGCGCTCGGCCGGTTGAGTCGTCGTGTTGCACTCCACCGCGATCACATTGTCCGCTCCCCCAAATTGCACGTTTGCCGTGATGTCGTAGCGGAAGGTCACGTACCCGTACGGATGATTTCCAATCTTGGTGCCGTTGACGTAGGTCGTGCTGTCCCCCATCACGCCGTCAAACTCGATGTAGATCTTGTCGCCCGAGAGCGACTGGTCCAGCGTGAAATGCTTACGGTACCAGGCAATTCCGGAAGCCACCCACGCGCCTCGGCCGGTCGTCGCAGCCGTTGCCGAGAACGGATTGGCCGGAGGATTCGTCCCCTCGATGGCCCAGTCGTGCGGGACGTTGAGCGAGCGCCATGCGCTGTCTGCGAACGTAGTCGTATCGGCCCCGGTCGCGTCGCCGTTATTGTAGAGCCATGTCTCATCGAACGGAATAATCTGGCGAACCCGGTTGGGCAGGGCGGTCGGACCTCCGCTCGAGGATGCCCCGGTTCCGCCCGAGCTCGACGTCGTACCCGTCCCCGAGCTCGACGTCGTACCCGTCCCGGAACTCGACGTCGTGCCGGCCCCGGAACTCGACGTCGTGCTGCCCCCGGAGCTCGACCCACTTGAGTTACCGCCGGAGGAAGAACTTGTCCCCGCCCCACTCGATCCCGCACCACCGCTGGAGGATCCCGTGGGCGACCCGCCGTCTCCCATCGGCGCCGTCGAATTCGAACTACCGCATCCAGCCACCCACAGCGCGGCGACAAGCGCCACAAGGAATCTCTTCGTCTTCATTTTTCTTCCTCTCGGACTGCGCAACCGCCAGCGGCTCGGTCTGCGGCGATCCGAGCCTTTCGAAGTGTGGAGCCATCAACGCGATACGCGGCAACGTTCGACCTACCGCAGGTCGACTCGAAAGTACCTTCACAAACCGCCTTGCACGCGGCTGCCAAATCTCAGCGCGCGTGCAAGGACCTAGGGCCGCCCAACTACCGCAGCCAGGTTAGAACCGTGTCAGTTGCAAGTGGCGGCCGTGGCGCAGGGCGTCCACGTTCCGGCGCTTGCGGTCACGCTCGCGCTTCCGGCCGTGAGCCCGGTCGCCGACGCCGTCACTGTAATGGTGCCCGGCCCGCTTGCTTGAACGATCGCGTAGGCGACGCCGTTGGTTGTATTCCGTGTATTTCCGCGGAAAGTCTCCATGTTCATGTTTCCGCTGTCGACCGCGACAATGGTTCCCGGTCCGGTAATGGCAAACGTGATCGGCGTGCCGTCGGCCCCTGTGATCGCCGCCTGGAAGAAGGCGACGTCATTGTCGTCGACCAAGATTGAGGCGTGGTCGACCGTGAGAGTGACCTTGCCAGCCGCGGCCCCGGTGCTGTTCGTGGTCGACGTAACTCCCCAGATTTTCTGCCACGCTTGGCCATTGGCCCTGATGTATCCGAGCGAGTCCATCAAGCCGCCGCCGCCGCCAATCTTCGTCGTCTGCCCATCGACCTCGCCCATGTAGTCCGTCCCCGTCCACATGAACTCACCGGTCAGCCCAGGAGTACTCGTGATCGTGGCCCACGTGCTGGTCTCCTCACCCATCTCGGTGAGCATTCCAGACTTCGTGGTGACTTCGGCCTCGGCCTGAATACACGCCGCCGTATTGTAGTTGGTTCCCCAGACGTCCAGGAGCTGTTCCGTAGCCCCGCCGACGTCTCCGTTCTGCGGGTCCAGCAGCGCTTGGGTGATAGGCTTCTGGGGATCGAGCGCATGGGCGATGGCCCGCATCTCCGTGAGAATGGGGGTCCGCGACGTGAGCGAGTCGTGGATCTCATTTCCCATGCTGTAGGCGATAATGCTCGGGTGATTGCGATCTCGCATGATGTAGCCGGTGAAATCGACTTCCCACCACTTCGTTCCGGTCGCCTGCGAAGGCAATGCCGGCATGCCCGTTGGCGTCGTCGACGCCACATCGAAGTACGCCGCGTAGTCGCCAACATCACTGTACTTGTGGTTCTGCCAGACGTCGGTGAACTCATCGAGCACGAACATTCCCATTCTGTCCGCCAGGTCGAGGAGCTCCGGATTGGGGGGGTCGTGCGCCGTTCGCCACGCGTTGATTCCGATGGTCTTGAGCTGCGCGATCCGTCGCTGGATGGCTCGCGCCGGCGCAGCCAAGCCCAGCCCGTGATAGTCTTGGTGATTCGCCCCACCCTGGAAGTGAACGGCCTTTCCGTTGAGCGTCGCCCCAGTATTGTAGACGAGGCTTCGAATCCCGAACGGCGTCACGTCGTCGTCCACGGTCGTGCTGCCCACCTGAACATCGGTCAACAGCGAATACATGTTCGGAGTGGTGAGGTCCCACAGCTGGGGATTGGCGACGGTCACGTTGAATGTAAAGCTCGCCGACGCGCCTGCCGCGATCGTCTGCGCCGGTGCCGACACCGGAGTGAGCGCCGTGCCGTCCGGCCCCGAGACGGTCCCTTGCACGGTCACGCTCTGAGAAGTCGCACCGCTGTTGACGACCGAGGTCTGTACCTGAACGATCGCAGACGCGGTCGTGATGGTCGCCGGCGGCACCTGGACGTAGGTTGCCCATTGGTCCACATGGACCGGGTTCGTTCCGAGGAGCCGGACGTGGCGATAAATCCCAGCCCCAGCGTAGAAGCGCGACGCGGGTTGGAGGGTTGTGTCGCACTCGACGGCGATCACGTTCTCGGCTCCGCCGAACTGGATGTTCGACGTAATGTCATAGCGGAAGCTCACATAGCCGTACGGGTGATTCCCGATCTTCGTGCCGTTTACATAAACGGTACTGTCGCCCATCACGCCATCGAATTCGATATAGACCTTGTCGGTGGAGGGAACGGTCGAGGGCATCGTGAAGTGCTTTCGATACCACGCAATTCCCGAGGCGACCCAGCCGCCCCTCCCCGTCGTCGCCGCGGTCGGCGAGAAGGGAACAGCCGGCGGGTTCGTCCCTTCGATGGCCCAGTCGTGCGGGACATTCAAGGAGCGCCACGAGCTATCCGCAAACGCAGTCGTATCCGCCCCGGTCACGTCGCCGACGTGAAAGAGCCAGCTCTGGTCGAAGTTCATGATATTCCGCACGCGATTCCCCTGAATCGGGGGCGGACCGCCATCGCCGACGGGGCCCCCGCTCGAGCTGCCTCCCGGCGTGCCGCTCGAACTGCCTCCCGGCGTGCCGCTCGAACTGCCTCCCGGCGTGCCGCTCGAACTGCCTCCCGGCGTGCCGCTCGAACTGCCTCCCGGCGTGCCGCTCGAACTGCCTCCTGGCGTCCCGCTCGAGCTGCCTCCTGGCGTCCCGCTCGAACTGCCTCCCGGCGTCCCGCTCGACGAGGTCACACCGACGCCGCTGGAGGAGCTGCCGCCAGTCTTGCCACTCGAGGAAGCCACGCCGATGCCGCTCGAGGAACTGCCTGACGTTCCGCTCGAGGACGTCACGCCGCTCGTGCTCCCGCCTGACGTCCCGCTCGAAGCGCCGCTCGATGAGCTTCCGCTCGACGTCCCCGTGCCGCTGGAGCTCGCACCGGAGCTCGAGCTGGCGCCGGCGCCCTGATCGCCCGGCGAGCTTTGGTTACTGCTACCGCAGCCCGTCGCGACCAGCATCGCGGCGCAAGCTACGAAAATATTCGTCGTCTTCATGTTGCCTCTCCACCACCTTAAAGGGGCTCTTCGCGACGAAACGTTTGCATTTCTTCGCTCGCCCAACATTCGTCCTGAACGCGTCACACTGGAACTTGCTTGTTCCAACGGATCTTGCGACCCTTCGTGGCGCCGTCTCTGGCCGCGCCGCAACGGTGACTCATCGATTTCACGATGGCCACGTGACAGCCCGACCGTCAACGCCAACGTTCAAGAGACTCAAAGGAATGGGTGCGCAATCCGCCCTATTTGAGTAAGTACAAACTCAGCAAACACAGACCTGGCTCCGGGCCGCCACCCGCACCATCGCGCTCCCTTTGAGAGCCGAGGGGTCGCTCAGTGCGGGCAGTGCGTGGGCGCAGTGCGTCGGCGCCGGCCCGCAGCGAGAAGCAGCCCGGCGAGCAGCGCGAACCCCGCTAGGCCGTTCTCTCCGCGGACTCCGGCCGTCTGGCATGAGCAGCCACCCGCATTCGTACCGCCATCTGGACTGGACCCGCCGGCCATGACGCCCCCTTCGTCGTCGGAACCTCCCTGAGCGTCGAGCTGCCCCACGGGGCTCGAATTCGCATCCGCAGCCGCTTGCGCCGGCGCCGATGCATCGGCCTGCACGGCAGCATCGAACGCCGTGATGGACCCGTCCGCCGACCGGGTGGCATCGAGGGATAGCGCCGCATCGGTCGCCGCCGCGTCGGCGCCACGCGAGGCGTCGAGCAAGCCGGCGCCATCCTGCGCTCGACTCGCGTCCATCCCCGGAGAGCCATCCGCCGCGCGGCTCGCGTCCATCGCCGAGGCGGCGTCGACGGCCTCGCTCGCGTCCTCCAATCCGCCGGCGTCGACCCGCTCGTTCGCGTCACCTCCGCCGGCATCGTCGGGGCCGCTGGTGTCGAGCGGGCACTCCGCGCTGCCAGGTCCGGGATTCTCGGCGTCGAAGGTGGCGCCGTCAAACGGAACGACGATAATCTTACTCAGATGATTATCGCCTGCCACAATCGTAGTTTTCTCGACGTCGGTGACGGCGAAGCTAAAGGCCACGACGTGGCCCTTCTCCATGTAGACGCCCGGACGCTCCATGTTGTACCAATTGTTGACCGTCCCGTCGGTGTAGCGGACGAAATTGGTCGTTGGATCGTACGCCAGTCCCCGATTGGTCCAGTTGTGGATCCCGTCGTTCGACGTCAGGTGCATCGCCTTGCGCTCCGACCACCAATTGGCCACCATGTGGAATTGGCCGCCGCTGCACCAGATCACGGGGTCTTCCGCTTGACCGGAGACGCCCGGGATCGTCGGAAGGACGCTCCCGCCTTGGATCAGATAGGGCCCCAAGATACCCGTCGTGCTCAGCATCATGTAGAAAGGCCGAGGCGCGATGAGAAAGTTCCCAGTCGCCATCTCCCAGAGGCTCTGGTTCTCGGTCGCGGTGCCGATGGTATAGCCGTTGGCATTGATGGTGAGCGTTCCCGCGGTCGTCCACGGGCCACCGAGGTTCGTGGCCGTGAAGATGTTGCCCGGGCTGTCGATGAGGGCGTAGCTCCCGTCGTTGAGCACGATCCCGGTCACGTTTTGCTCTTTTCCGCTAGTGAACGTGGCCGCCGTGCTGGCAATGTACGATCCGACGTACGTGTCATTGCTGACCGCGTGGACACCCACGGAGTTGGGCCAGTCGTTGAAGCCTTTCGTCGCCGGCCAGCGGCCCGCGAAGATGTGAAACGTGCCGTCGGTATTCTTTAGAATGATGCCGTCCCAGTAGTCCCACGCGAGCCCGGTCGTATCCTCCAGACCATTGCACGTGTCCCGAGGAAGGACGCTCGCGGCTCCCCACGTGTTCGACGTCAGCGGACAGAGAATGGGCGTCGGCAAGAAATAGTCGATGAGAGTCTTCGTGCCTCCGTCGGCTGTTTGAGCTTGCGCGGGGGACGCGACCGCGACGAGCGCGATCACCGCTGCCGACTGGACTGACGCGCAAAAGGTACTCGTCTTCATGGCCGACATCTCTCAATCGTCTCAATCGTGGTGGGAGCCAGGTCCGACGCCGAACCGAGCCGTCGCGTTCGCCCCCGCTCGGGACGCTCGCCGACAGCTCGCTCAGTGGCCGACCTCTCAGAGATTCGTGATCAAAACGACGGCGCTGGCGCGGCGGGCGAACCGCCGCAGGATGCTCGCACCCGCCCGGCATGCGGGGACAGCGGCGACACGCGGAGAAACCGGTCCGCAGCAGCTCGAGCCTCAGCCACGCGACCGAGCGCGCACAGGGCGGTGACCCGAGAGGCCTCGCGCTCCTCCCCGAGAGCTCCCCTGGGAAAGCGCCGAGAGTGCTCGTCGAGAAGAGCGAGGGCGTGCTCAGCCTGTCCGTTCCGGATGGCCGCATGTGCCTCGCCCAGCAAGAGGACTTCAGCGGCCACGTCGCCCGCGGCAGACCCGCCGTGCGCGGTCAGCGTGCCCGCCGCCCCGGCGGATGCGAGGCCGGCGACGGGGTGCGCGCGCTGTTCCAGAGGCAAACCAGCTAGCTCTGGGGTCTTCCGAGCCGGCGCGTCCCCTGCGACGTCCGTCGGCGGCCGGACGACATGAGCGGGCTCCTGCCCCACTACGGACGCGGGCTCGACGACCGTCGTCGCCGGATCCGGGGTTGCTGTCGGTGACCGGGCCCCGAGCGTGGCGATCCCCATCGACGAGGGGGGCGCTTCGCGGCGCCCCTCGAGCTCCCGCACGGCCATGACGCCCAGAGCGGCTACCGAAACGAGCAGCGTCGTGGCGAGCCAGGGGCGCACACTGGCCAGTCCAAGGCGCCCGATCGCGCCAGGGGCGATAGGCGAAGAAACCGACGACGGAGCAGCTCGAGGGGGGCCACGAAGCCCGGTCGCGAGCCCAGCCGCAGCGGCCGCCGCCAGCCTGGCCGCGATCGCCGCCTCGAGCCGATCCTGATCGGCTTGTGTCGGATCATCGCCGTCCCGTGCCGCCGCGATCAGATCCATGGCCTCTGGCCCGAGCCCGGTCATCGCATCCTCCACGCGTCGTGGGCTCGCGCCCTTGTGACAGCTCGCTCGAAGTCGGCGCGTGCTGCGCGGAGCCTCGAATAGACAGTGTTGACGTTCTCTTGCACAGCGGCCGCGATGTCCGCCACAGTCATCTGTTCGAGCTCGGCGAGAATGAACACCTCGCGCCGCTCTTCGGACATCGCGTCCAGCACTGCATGCAAGGTGCGCACGGCCTCGCCCGCAGCGACCTTCTCCTGCGGATTCGGCTCAGCGTCGGCGATGAGGTCGAGCGCGTCGGCGACCCGGCCGCGGCCTCCCAAGTTGCCCGGCTTACGGCGGAGCGTACGCCGCGCATCGCGTGCGATCCGGGACGCGATGACGAAAAGCCATGACCGAATGGACGAGTCGCCACGAAAACTCGGAAGCTGCCGGTGCACCACCAGAAAGACCTCTTGGACCACGTCGTCGACCGTACTCTCGGCGACGCCAAGTCGGCGTACGGTTCGCCACACGAACGCGAAGTTCGCCTTGTAGACCGCCGCGAACGTCCACTCGACGACACCGACACTGGCCGCGATCGAAACCGGTTCTCGAACTGCCGCAGCCATAATCGTCACTACGGCTAAGTGGCCAGCCACTAGATCGTTCGTGATCAAAATCGAATTTCCAGCCCCAGCGAAATGCGCCCGGTCGTGCGAGCGGGTTGATGGATGAAGCCCGGTCCGGCGCCCGAAGCCATGAACACGGGCCGCCTCGTATCGTATCCTGCGCCCACGTCACCGCGCATGGCGATCGTCGACGTCAATCGATAAGCCCCGAGGGCTCGGCCCCGAAGCACCAGCCACACTGCATCGCCCTGCCATGCCTGCGTCTCGTACAACCCCTCGGCGAGGAGCCAGGCCAACTCCGCGTCCGCGCAAGCCGAGACGTCGAGGCGGCCCAGCGGCGTTTGTGCGCATGCGCCCGCATCGAACGTGCGGAGGGCAAACTGTCCGCTTTGCGCCGATGGAACCTCCTTCGCCTGGTCGAAAAATAGGTCCGTCGCGACCTCGAAGCGCAGCGGAGAGCGTGCGCGAGGAATCCAGGCGAGTGTGGCGGCCATCCCAGGGGCGACGGTCGGAAGGGTACCGACGTCGAGCACAGCGGACACGTCGAATTCCCAGTTCAGGTCATGCAGCCGCTCCCGCGCTGCGGCTGGAGCGCGTCGGGGCTCCGCGATGACGATCGGCCTCGGCGCGGGAGTAGGCGGGACAGCACCAGTCCCGTTGGACGGCGGCCCGGCCGGCGGGGTCTGCTCGCGCGCAGGCGAGGCCGATTCTTGCGGCGCGACGATCCGTGGCCGATTCTCGGCTACGCGGTTGGGGTCGACGGCGAGGGCAAGGATCAAGGCCGTCGCGTCCGCGAGCGCGCGACACGACTCGGCCGCGACGGTACGAAACCCGGGACCGTTGGGACCGGTCGTGCGCAGCTCGACGCTCCAGGCTCGGAGCAGGTCCTGGTGAACCTCGGCGCGCGCCCGGAGATAGGGGGCTCCGACGAGGCTTGTTCCGGAAAGCAGGCGGTCGATCTGCTGCCCGACGTACGCCGCTTCCGGACAGGCGTCCGGCGCGACCCACTCGAGCGCCACGAGACTGGGGCCATCCGCCGCCCTCGCGCTCGCGGCTCCCAGCCCGAGGGCGGTCCCCGCGGCGGCAAGCGCCGAGGTGAAACGCCAACGCTCGCGCCGCAGGAGGTCGGCCATGCCCCGTGTGTAGCCCGAGTCTGCACCGCCGCGACAGTTTGAAAAGCGCGGCGGATGGCCCATCATGGGCCCATGGATCGCGGCCTCGCGGCAGCCCTCACCCTCGGCCTCGCGTCCAGTGCATGCAACGATTTCGAAGTGATCCTCGGTTGCAACGGGACCGGATCTGACCCCTTCATCGCCGACGCGAACGACGCAGACGCCGCTCCGCCGAGTTGCCAGGCGGGCCCCCAGTGCGGCGAATGCGTGAGCGAGAGCTGCTGTACGAGCTTGACGGTCCCGGGCGGGACCTTCTACCGAACGTTCACGAACGACGGGGGCGGGCCGACGGACGAGGCCGACCCGGCGACCGTGAGCACCTTTCGACTCGACAAGTACTTGGTCACGGTCGGCCGATTTCGCCAATTCGTGGCCGCGTGGGACGGCGGCGCCGGATGGGTACCCGAAGCGGGGGCCGGCAAGCACACGCACTTGAACGGAGGCAACGGTTTGGCCGCTACTGGCGGGGGCTACGAGCCCGGATGGGTTCCTGCGGACGACAGCAACGTCACGGCCAACATCACGCCCACCGACGGCGGCCTTGGCCTCGCATGTGGCGTGAACGATTATGAGTTCCTTCCCCAGCTAGCTCCCAATTCGGTCTACGACACGTGGACGCCAGATCCGGGCACTCAGGAAACCCTGCCCATCACCTGTGCGAACTGGTACTCGGCTTACGCGTTTTGCATCTGGGACGGGGGCTTCCTGCCGAGCGAGGCCGAGTGGAAATTCGCGGCGGTCGGCGGTAGCGAGGAGCTCGAGTATCCGTGGGGCTCGTCGGATCCGGGCACCGACAGCCAGTACGCCATCTATGGGTGTTACTACCCGAACGGCTCGGGAAGCTGCTCGGGCGTGGGGAACATCGCGCCGGTTGGGACAGCGCTGCTCGGGGCTGGGCGGTGGGGGCATCTCGACGTTGCGGGAAGCCTCTTCGAGTGGAACCTCGATGGGTACGCCGCGGCCTACGTGAGCCCGTGCGTCGATTGCGCCTACCTGACGACCGCGACCCTGCGGGTCAACCAGGGCGGGAACTTCGACGCCCCGGCAGTCTACTTCCCGCCCAAGAGACACGAAGACAATCCCGCGGATTCGAACGCATACGCCTACGGAATTCGGTGCGCGAGGACCCCCTAGAAGTGGGTGCGCCGGGGAAGCGCCTGGAGCCTCTCCCGGAGGGAAGGCCGGCGTATTTCGGTCGAACCCGAGCGAGGCCGGCGGCGAGTCGCGCGGAGCGTACTTCCCGCACGCGAGCACGCTCGACGCCGGGATCGCGAAGGGATCGGCCGAAATACACCGGCCTTCCTAAGCGGTCCGGCCGGCGGTCTCGATGGCGCAGAGGACTCCGCGGGCCTTGTTGCGAGTCTCCTCGGCCTCGGCGCGCGGGTCGCTCGCTTCGACGATGCCGGCTCCCGCGGTGACGTAGAACCAGTCGTCCTTGCAGGTGGCGGTTCGAATCGCGATCGCGAAGTCCAGGTCTCCCGTCTGCGATACGTATCCAATCGCGCCGCCGTAGATCCCTCTCGGCTCGGGCTCGAGTTCGCGGATGATCTGCATGGCGCGGACCTTGGGCGCCCCGGAAAGTGTTCCGGCAGGAAACGCCGCGCGAAGCACGTCGAGCGGAGGGGTCGTGGGCGCAATACGGCCCACCACCTCGCTGACGATATGCATCACGTGCGAGTAACGCTCGATCTCCATCTGGCGCACGACCTGGACCGAGCCGGTCTCCGCGACGCGGCCCACGTCGTTGCGACCGAGGTCGATGAGCATGACGTGCTCGGCGCGTTCCTTGGGGTCGGCGAGCAGCTCGCGTTCGAGTTCGGCGTCTTCTTCCGGTGTCCGCCCACGAGGTCGTGTGCCCGCGATGGGGCGCACGGACATGATGCCCCGCTCGAGGCGGACGAGCGTCTCTGGACTGGCGCCCGCAATTTGCGTGCGCGACCTTTCGCCCGGCGCGGGCGGCAAGTCGAGATAGTACATGTACGGACTCGGATTGAGCACGCGCATGGCGCGGTAGACATCGAACGGGTCGCGACCCGCGCGGGGCACGCGGAACGTGCGGGCGGGAACGATCTGAAACGCGTCGCCGGCCGCGATGAACTCCCGAGCGCGCCGCACCATTTCCTGATACCCCTCGTCGTTTACGTTGACTTCGATGCCGCGAGGAACGCGCCCCCCGTCCGGCAGAGCGAGCGGCGCGGGCGCCGCCGGGTTCTCGATCTGTTCCCGGGTCCGTTCGAGATCGTCTCGATGCTCCGCCGCGATGGTGACCGTCTGCGACAGCGCATCGAATACGACGATGGTCGCCCCGCCGAACAGCCTTGCCACCGGAGAGACAACCTCGAGCCCCCAGCCCGGGACCTTGTCAATCATGGGAATGAGGTCCCATCCGAGATAGCCCACGTACGCGCGACTAAAGCGAATCGCAGGGTCCGCCTGCTCGGCGTGCGCGTCGGCCGACCGATCGAACAGAGAATGGACCGCAGCGAGCGGGTCGCAGTCCTTGGATGCGAGGCCCGGAAATGCGGCGCGGCCCGCGGCGTCGAGCCACTCGCCCGAAGGCATGAGCGACAGCTCCCGGGTGGGTCGCGTGCCGAGGATCGAGTATCGACCCCAGCGCTCGCCCCCGACGACGCTCTCCAGAAGGAAGGACGCCGCATCGCCGGCGGCGCGGCGAAGGGCCGCGTACGCGCGAACGGGCGTGGTCGTGTCGGCGACAAAAGAGGTGGTGACGGTCATTCGGCTTCTGCCCGCAATAGCACGGCGTCGCGCCTCCCCCCGCGGTCAGACACCGGAACCGCGGTCTCGTTCGGCGGCGATCGCGGCCGCCGTGACGACATCGCGCAAGCGGTCCACCCTCTTTAGTGCAGGGAACCGCCACGCCCAAACGGCGACCACCAGGAGAGTTCCCAAGCCGCCCACGACGACGGCGGGCACGGTGCCAAACCACTGCGCCGTGATTCCGGACTCGACCTCTCCGAGCTCGTTGCTGGCTCCGATAAAGAGCATGTTGATGGCGCTCACGCGACCGCGCATCGCGTCGGGAGTCGCGAGCTGAACGAGCGCGGATCTCACGAAGACGCTGACCATGTCCGCGGCGCCGAGAACGAGCAGGCAGGCGAGAGAAAGCAGAAACGATCGGGACACGCCGAAGACGATGGTTGCGAGCCCGAAGACTGCCACGCAGAGGAGCATCGTGCGGCCCGCGTGCCGGTCGAGCGGGCGCAGAGCGAGAAGGATGCCCATGGCGCCGCCTCCGATGGCCGGAGAGCTGCGCAGCAGGCCGAGGGCCCACGGTCCGAGGTGCAAAATGTCGCGGGCGTAGACTGGCAGCAGGGCCGTCGCGCCGCCGAGCAGGACGGCGAACAGGTCGAGCGACGTCGCCCCGAGAACGACGGGGCTCGACGCGATGTAGCGCACGCCCGCGAGCAAGGAATGGAGATCGGTCGGGGCGTTGCGGCGCGCTTGAGGGTGCGGCTCGATGAACGCGAGCAGGACGAGCGCGATGAAGGGCAGGACCGCCGCGATGGCGTACACGAAGCCGGCGCCCCCGGTGGATGCGTAGACGATGCCCCCGAGAGTCGGTCCCACGATCGTGGCGAACTGCCAGAACGACGAGCCCCACGCCACCGCGTTTCCGAAGTCTTCTCGCCGCACCAGCGCCGGGAGCATCGCTTGGTTGGCCGGTCCCTGGAACGCGCGGACCGTTCCGACGCCGACGAGCACTGCGTAGATTGCGAGCAGGTGGGGATGGCTCGTGCGCGCGAGGAAGAACAGCGCGCCACAGAGCGCGGAGAGGGCGCCGCTGCAAACCATCAAGATGCGCCGCCGTTCGACTCGGTCCGCGGTGTGTCCGGTCACCAGCGCCAGTCCGACGGCCGGTAGAAACAGCGCCAGTCCGACCCACGCCAGGGCGAGCGGCCGCCCTGTCAGCGCATAGACCTGCCAGCCGACGGCTACGCTCTGCATCTGGGCGCCAAGGATGACGAGGATTCGGGCGGCTCCGTAGAGATTGAAGTCGCGGTAGGCGAACGCCGCCTTCCACGACGGCGTTCGAGGGGCGTCGCGAAGCGCCCCGCTCGTCGATGAAGTCGCCTGGAAATCGCTGCTCACGCGGCCACGTCTTGGGTCATCGCTCACCGCGAACTCGCGGCACCCCTCCGCCGTCGCGGAGGTCGGGCCAGCGTTCCGCGGCAAGATTCCGAGCGGCAACGGCACGGGTAGATGCGCCGCAGATCTTCGAGCGTGTAGCTGTCGTCGGTGATGTACCAATAGTCGTAGAGCACTTCCTCGCCGGCTTCGATGTCTCGCGTGGCATGGATGAAAATGCGCCGTCCCTGGACCACGCTCTCGCAGTTCGGCTCGCACGAATGGTTGATGAAACGCGCGTCGTTGCCCCCGCGTCCTCCGTCGATGACGTACTTGTCGTCGACGGCGAAAAGAAACGTGTGGTGACGGCGCATCGCCTCGTCGTCGCACGTGGCGTCGGTCTCCTCGTGAGTCAGGAGAGCGCCCTGGTACTCGATGATTCGTTCGCCCTTGGCGATGTCTCGCGTGGCGAAAACACCCTTGCCCTGAACGCGCGAACGACGAACAGTGATGGGTGACGGGCTTTCGCGCGAGAGGGCCATCGACATCTTGCTAGTAAGCAGAGGCGCGCACAGAGGACAAGGCCCGATCGCTCGCAGGAGCGCACGCCGACCGGGCTCCGCCCTATCCGCACAGGTTCCGCATGACGAGGACCGGTCGGCCCGCGAGCGCGGACGCCTGGACGTCGACAGCGCACGTCAGAGCCCAGTCGTTGTCGTCGTTCTCGTCACAGATCACCTGAGTCACCGCCCACGTATCCTCATGGGTCTTGTCGATGCGCGTATGTCCGGGCGCGCGTGCCGCCGCGTCCAGGCGGACAGTGGAGTGCTCCTCATAGAAGGGGCTGAATGCCCTCTCGAAGCGCGCTGCATCCCACGGCTCCTCGTCCGCCATGGCGGTCGTTTGCTCCGCGGCGGCCGCCCAGTCCTTGCGTTCGAGCGCGCGGAGGATTCGGATGACCGCGTTGCGAACGAGGACCATGAAGGCGTGCTCGTCGGTCGTGATGTCGGGCTCGCGGTACTCTGCGATCGGGGCTCCGGCGTCCGCGGGAATCGGAGCCACGGGTCCTTGACGCAGGCGATCCCACTCGTCGAGTAGGCTCGAGTCGACCGCGCGCACCATCGCGCGGAGGAACACCTCGATCTCGTCTATCTCCGGAGTCTTCAACGGCGCGGGTACCGTCTGCGTGAGCGCCTTGAGCGTGTCGCTCAAGTACCGCAGCAGCGTGCCCTCCGCCCGGCTAAGCTCGTATTCGCGCACGTACTCGTTGAAGTCCATGAACCGCTCGAACATCTCGCGGGCCACCGACTTGGGCCGCACATCGTCGCCTCGCACCCAGGGATGCAGCCTGGCGAAGGCGTTGAAGGTCTCGTAGACGAATTCCCGCAGCGGCTTGGGATACTCGAGCTTCTCGAGCTCGGCGATGCGCTCCTCGTACTCGACGCCGGCCAACTTGAGCTCGCCGAGCTTCTCGCGCTTGAGCATCTCGAGCTGTTGGCGCAGGACAAAGCCAGGGTCCTCGAGCATCGACTCGACGAGCGTGAGCATGTCGAGCGCGTGTGTCGGACTCTCCGGATCGAGAGTCGGCGCCGTGTCGATGAGCCAGAGGGCGAGGGCGTGATGGAGCGAGAAGTCGCTCTGAAGTTCGACGTGGACGCGGACCCGATGGGTGTCCGGATCGACTTCGACGATGCCGGCCTCGACGAGCGACTGATAGAGCGTGCGCGCCTGGCGTCCCAAGATGCGCCTTTGGGGGAGCCGCTCGTGGGCGCGGTAGATGATCCGTCCGACGTCGAGGCAGCCGGCGCCAGGGCGACCGAGGACTTGCAGCAGCATCGCGTGGGTGACTTGAAACCGTGACACCAGCGGCTCCGGGTCCGACGACACCAGGCGCGTGAACACGTTCTTGTCCCACGCGACGTAGCCCTTGTCCGGCGGCTTCTTCCGAACGATGCGCTTTCGTTTCACCGGGTCCCCGCCGGCCTTCTGCTCGAGGCGCAGGTTCTCGATGACGTGGGCCGGAGCCTGCACGACGACGTAGCCGCGGTCATCGAACCCCCTTCGCCCAGCCCGGCCTGCGATCTGCTGGAACTCGCGCACGCTGAGGAGCGCCGTCTTCTCCCCGTCGAACTTGCAGAGCTGCGTGAGTAGCACCGTGCGGATAGGGATGTTGACGCCGACGCCGAGCGTGTCGGTCCCGCTGATCACCGCCAGGAGGCCCTTTTGAGCGAGCTTCTCGACGAGAAGGCGATACTTCGGGAGCAAGCCCGCGTGGTGCAGGCCGATGCCGTGCAGGAGCAGGCGCTTGACGTCCTTGCCGTACGGACTGTCGAAGCGAATGGCCGAAAGTTCTTCGGCGATAGCGCGTTTGCGCTCTTTGGGCACGAAGTCGAGACTCATGAGGTCCTGCGCCGTCTCCGCCGCCGCTCGCTGCGTGAAGCTGACGATGTAGACGGGGCAGCGCCCCGCGCGATCGATGTCGACGATCGTGTCGTGCAGCGGCGTCTCGCGGTACTCGAAGTCCAGCGGGACGGGCCGCTCTTTCGAGCCGACCGTCACCGAGGGGCGCCGGGTCACCTTGGTGAGCGCCTTTTCGAAGAACTCTGTCGGACCCAGGGTCGCACTCATCAAGAGGAACTGGGAACGCTCGAGCAAGAGCAGCGGAATCTGCCAGGCGACGCCCCGTTCCTTGTCCGCGTAGTAGTGAAACTCGTCGAGAATCACCGCGTCGGCGTTCGCCTGCCTGCCTTCGCGCAGCGCCAGATTGGCGAGGATCTCCGCCGTGCAGCACAGGATGGGGGCATCTCGATTGACCGCAGCGTCGCCGGTCAGCATGCCGACCTTGTCGGCCCCGAAGTCGCGGCACAGCGCAAAGAACTTCTCGCTCACGAGCGCCTTGATCGGAGCCGTGTAGATGCTGCGCTTGCCATCGCTGAGGGCTGCGAAGTGAAAGGCCTCGGCGACGAGGGATTTCCCGCTGCCGGTCGGCGTCGCGAGAATGACGTTGCTGCCCGTGAGAAGCTCGAGGATGGCCAGTTCTTGAGCCGGGTAAAGGGCGAGCCCGAGCTCGCGCACGTGGCCGAGAAAAAGATCGAGGATCTCGTCGGGCGAGAGGCCCGATCGGGGAGGGAGACGGTCGGCGAGCATGGCTGCCGCAGACTACAGCGCGCGGAAGCCTTTCCCCCAAGCGAGCGTTGTCAAGCTACCGCGTGGCCGAGTTTCTTCTTTCCGTCGTGGAACAGAACCTCGATGCGTCCAGGCTCGACACCGAGGACGAGGCCCTTGCCGAACTTGGAGTGCAGGATGAGATCTCCCTTCGAGTATCGCGACGACAGAGCGAACGGCACGAACGAGCCGTCCGGCTTCGACTCGATTTCAGCCCATTTGGGCTCGGGCTCTGCCGGCTTGCTCCAAGCCGCGTCTTCTTCATCTGCGGAGCTGCGGCCCGACCCGCTGCCGCGTTGTTTGGTGCGCTTCATCGACATGGCGAGAAGCCCTCTAGCGCAGATCGCCCTTCTGTGGCACGACCAAGCGGACCGGCAGCACAATAATTCGCGCCAACGTCATCGTCGGGACACCGTCGTGAACTTCGGACGGGTGGGGCCGCGTAGCGTATAGGTCGCGAGCGCCCATGTTCGAAGCCGCATCCAGGGTTTACCGAGAGACCCGTAAGAAGCACGACTACCTGTTCAACGTGTACGTGATGCGACCTCTGGCGGCCGTCGCCGTCCTGCCGGTCGCCCGGACGCGGATCACGCCGAACCAGGTCACGCTGATGAATCTCGCTGTGTTCGTCGTCGCTGCGGCGGGCTTCGCGGCGTGGACATCCTGGGGGGGCGGCGTGGCGGCCGTCCTCGTTCTCGAAGCCAGCTACGGTCTGGACTGCCTGGACGGCATGCTCGCACGCCACAAGAAGGTCGCGTCCACCGTGGGACATCTCTTCGACTTTTTCACCGACGAGCTCAAGGCGATCCTGCTCGCCGGGGCTCTCGCCGTCAGGGCCTGGAGGGTGGGAGGCTTCGGACTGGACGGTCGGTGGTGGCCGGCCGGCGATGCGCGATTTCTGCTCGCAGGGGTGGTCGGCGTCGTCGCCGTGTCGTCGGCGCTGTCGCTCACCCGGTTCCTGCGAAGTCCCGAGGTCAGCGGACGACCCACGTCGGTCGAGGCATTCTACGAGACGGCGGACATGCGCGTGCCGTCCGCGCTCATGGGGCGCATCGCGGCGTCGGTCGCGACGTTCCTTCGATTCGTAAACCACTACCCGAGCCATATCTGGCTCTGGGCGCTTGCGGGGCACACCGAGCTTTTCATGTGGGTGTGGATCGCCCTCAACGGTCTCTACGTTCTCCGCGGGTGGCTCGGGCTCGCAGTACGGTTCGGTCGCGGGTGAGTGAGGGTCACAACACCGAAAGAGACGGCATCGAGTTCTCCCGATTGACCGGCACCCAAACGTGAAAGAGGATTCCCCCGGTCTCGGTCGTCCCTACGTCGATACCCCCGTGGTGCATCTCGACGATCGCGCGAGCTAAGAGGGGTCCGAGGCCCAGGCTGCCGTGGCGCCGCGCCCGGTCGGCGTGATCGAAGGCCTCGAACACCCGGTCCCTATCGGCCGACGCCAGCTGTCGACCGGTGACGAGGACGTCGATGCCCACGCGGCGATCGCCTGGAGGCGTGGCCGCCCGCACCAATACGTGGCCGCGGTCGGCGAAGCGGACAGCGGTGAGGGTGATGGCGACGAGCGCCTGAACGAGGCGGTTTTCGTCGACGTTCATGAGAGGCAGGCCTGGCTGCAGCTCGCCGCTGATGTCGACGTGCTGCCCGATCGACAGCCCGCGGGCATCGAGCACGGCTTGCATGACGACGTTGCCGACGTCAGTCCACGCGCGCGAGAGCGAAAGCTCTCCGGCCTCGACGCGCGCGACGTCCAGAATCGTCTGGATCAGCTGAAGGAGCTCGCGCCCCCGCTGCTCGATGATGCTCACGCTCTCGCGCTGCGCATCGGTCAAGGTCTCCCGCGATACGAGCTCCGCGAATCCGAGGATCGCATTGAGCGGAGCTTTGATGTCGTGGCTCATGGACGCGAGAAAGAGCCCACGCATCCTCGCCGTCCGCGCTCGCGCGTCGATCGCGCGCTGCTGGGCGCGTGCAAACTCGCGGAAGAGGGCCCCCAAGCGGTCCGCGGCGTCGAGGAGCGCGCCGACAGACCGGAATCGCGCCCCCCCTCGAATGCGCCCACCTCGAAGAACGTCGGCAACCCCCGTGGCGTCGAGCTCCCGCCTGGCGAGCGAGACGTCGTCGGCGAAGGCCGCTCCAAGCCGGGAGCCTAAGAACGCGGCGACCACGATGGCCATCAAGGCGACGGCGGTAAAAGCTATCGTGCCCCTTCCCGATCGCGGGGCGAGAAAGCGCACATGGGCCGAACTGCGGTCCATGGGAACGGTGACGCACGTCGTGCCCGTCTCTTGGGTTTCGATGCCAAAGGGATGCGAACTCGCCTCGACCGAGATGTCGAAGCCCCTCGCGAGCGCCGCGGCTCTCGCGCGTTCGAACGAGGCGGGCGGGGCGTCGGGGACATCAAACACGCCGCGCACGAGCTCCGCCGCTTCGTGCACCCGGGCCGACTGGTCGGACGCCAGCACGTGGGCCCGAACGAGAAGCAGGCTGGCGAGCGCGACGAACGCCACCGGAGCGACCACCGCCGCTTGCCACCGGCGACGAAGACGCGCGCCTCGCTCCGCCGGGTTCAAGAGAGCGACGGCTTCGCGCGAGACGGCCACGGGGACGAGTTCGGTCACGCGCACCACGAGGGCGCGCATCGCCACGTACGCGCCGAGCCATGCGACGCCCGCGAAGGTCACGCCCAGGAGCACGAGTTCGAGCTGGACGAGCCACGTGTCCTTCGCCGGGATGAAAGGCGGCGCAAGCACGACGAGAGCGGCGACCGACGTCACGGCGAGGTCGAGGCGCACGAGTCTCCACGGCAGCGCGTACAGCGCCAACACGTCGGTCAATTGGAGTCCGGCCACGCCCACCGCCAGCCGACTGAGAGTGCGACGCAGGCCCCAGGTCGCGACCAGCGTCGCGCTGACGACGACGACCGTGACGGCACCCCAGGTAACCCGCGCGAGAGGCGCCGTCCCCTCGACGATGCCCGGCGCGAGCAGGAGCACCCGCGGGGCGAATGCCCACAGCAGCAGGCCTGTGGCGAAGCAGACGAACGCTTGGACGATGGCCAGTTTCGCGGGCAGTCGCAGGGGCGCCTGGTTCATGCGGGTCCTGCCGGCGCGTCCTCGGCCAAGGGCAAAAGCACGTCGAAGTCCGAGCCGCGACCGATCTCGCTCTCCAGGCGAATGCGTCCGCCGTGCATCGTGACAAGGCGTTTGGTAATGGCCAACCCCAGCCCCGTTCCGCGTCGGCGCGGCCGCTCATCCTTCGACTGTTTGTACTCGTCGAAGATGATCGACCGCTCCTCCGGACTGATGCCGGGCCCGGTGTCGCAGACGCTCAATCGTGCGAACCCTTCCTCTCGCCCGACGCGCACCACCACGTCACCGCGCTGGGTGAACTTGACCGCGTTGCCGACGAGATTCGTCAGTATTTGCCGAATTCGCTTTGGATCGCCGAGCGCCACCACACCTTCCACGGCCTCGACGCGCAGGGCGACCGGCCTGTCGCCGAGGAGCCCGGCGGCTTCGCGTACCACGTCGAACGCTATCGCCCCCAAGTCGACACGGCATCGCGCCAGTTTGAGTTGACCGCTTTCGATGGCGCTCAGTTCGAGAATGTCGTTGATGAGGTCGAGCAGATGGGCGCCCGATCCTCGGATCTGCCCCACCTCCTCGCGCGCGTCCTCGGAGAGCGGGCCGTCGACCTCTGTCGTGAGAACGTCTGCAAATCCGAGAATAGCATTGAGCGGACTCCGCAGTTCGTGGCTGACGGCGGCGAGAAATGCCGCGCGGTCTCGGTCGGCCGCGTGAACGCGCTCGAGATCGCTCTGGTAGGCAGCCCGCGCCGCAGCGAATCGGTCGACCAGCGCGTTGAAGGCCACCGTGAGTGCCCCGACCTCATCCATCGTTCTCAGGGGCACCGCCTCTCCCGTGGGCTCCGAGCGGACCTGCAGCATGCCGCGAACTCGACTGGCGGCGAAGTCGACGTCCTTGTTCGCGTCGCGAGCCAGTGCGTACGCCACGGCAGCGGCCACGGCGACGAGAAGGGTCGTGAGCGCGACGAGTGCCGTGACCAAACCGTACGCCCCGTTGGCGACACCGGGCGCTCTCACGAAGGCCACGAGGACCGCACTGTCCGGATTTCGCGACAGCGCGCGCGCGGCGAAGCGAACGCGACCTATCCCGGTCACCGTTTCGCCGTCGTGAGCGTCGATGACTCGACGGAGCTCCCCGGCGTCGAGTCGGCCGAGGCTCGCGTCGATCAGAAGATCCAAGCCGCTCGACACAAGCACCAGTTCGCTACCGGTTCGTCGTGCCGCGCGCTGCAGGGTCTCGCTACGGTCCTCTTCGGCAACGGACGGCAGGCGCTCGGCGAGCGTCGTCGCAAGAAGGTCGGCCCTCGAAGCCGCGCGAATCTCATCCTCGGCTCGCAGACTCGCAAGGCCGAGGGACCCGATGACCATCGCGGCCCCGATCCCGATCAGCGCCACCGCACCGGGAGCGATGGGAAGAAGCGGCCACATTCTTCGATAGGCATTCCGCATTCGGCGCGCCTCAGTGCCTTGGAATTGGAGCCGGATGTCACAAGGCGGAGCTCGAGGGGACCGGGAAGCGCCCCCCTCGCCGAGAACGCCGCGCAGGCCGGGAGACTGCCCAATTGCGAAGAATTGCAGTGGATGTTGCCATCGTTAAAGTGACAGAACCGTAGCACCACCGTTTCCGAATTCGCCTTGCGGTGAGAGCGTTCGGCCTTACCCTTCGGCTTTGAAGCTCTCCGGCGAGCGCGAAGGAATGCTCCCGAGACGGCGGTGGTTGTGCCAGCGCGGGTAGGTGCAGCGATGACCGATGCAGTCACACTGGTTGTTTACGGGTGGATCGAGTCGGAGCCCGGGACGCTGTCATGGGTGTTCCCCAGCATGCAGGCTGCGTTGCGCGCCGTTCGAACGATGAGGAATGCGGCCCGTTGGCTCATCGTTCACGGGCAGCGAGCGTTCGAGGGCGATGTCGACGTGGACGCCCTGCGCAGGGCGGGAGGCGTACTAGTCGAACGCCCAGCTTAGAAGGCCGGGGTCTTTCGGCCGATCCCTTCGCGATCCCGGTGGCGAGCGTGCTCGCGTGTCGTACGCTCCGCGCGACTCGCCGCCGGCCTCGCTCGGGTTCGACCGAAAACCACCGGCCTTCTCTCTCGCCGGGTAGCCTTCCGTTCTATGTCGAAGTTAGCGTCGCTGACGCCGCCGAGATGACTACCTCGTCGCGCTCCTTGACTCGGACTTGAAGCGCGACGGCGTCGTCCCCGACTCGCCATCCCTCCGTGCAGAGAGTCTCTCCCGGCCACACGGGCTTCCTGAACTGACCTTCGATCATGCGGATCCGCGTCGCATCGCCATCGCAGACGGCCTTCGCGACGTGGCGAGCCATGAATCCGAACGTGCAGAGACCGTGGAGCAGCGCGCCTCGATCGAATCCAGCTTTCGCCGCAAATTCGTCGTCGGCGTGCAGCGGATTGATGTCGCCGCAAAGGCGATAGACAAGAGCCTGCTCTGCCACCGTCGCCTCTTCGATGGCAAACGTCGGAGGCTCGCCCGCCGGCTTTTCGATTCGGGGCGCGGCTCGGGGAACGGGCGGTCCGCCGAACCCGCCTTCGCCACGCAGGAGCACGGAGGATGTCGTCTCGGCCACCAGCCGTCCGTCGGCATCCACGGACCGCGTGTCGACCACGAGGAGGGCGAACCGCTTCATGTCGTAAATGTCGCGGATCGTCGCCGTGGTCACGAGCGCTCCACCGGGGAGGATGGGGCCGTGGACGACCACACGCTCTCCGTAATGGACGACCATGCTCAGGTCGCAGCCGGTGTCGCGAATGAGCTCGAGCATCAAGCTCTGTTTGGCGACGACCGCGTACGTCGGAAGGACCTTCGGACCGCGCCCCTCGAATAGGTATTCGGATTCACTCTTCTTCGCCCCGACCGCGAGCGCGTAGAGGACCGTGTCCTTCCACGTGTAGGAGTGCGACGAGGGCGCGCTCGCCCGGCCCATGAGACAACGATTGAGCGGCATGAGACTGCGCGAGCAGATTGGCCGACCGGCGCCGCAGCCGTCAATGGCGCTTGACTTACGCACCCGGGCCGAACCAGGTTTCCAGCGTGCCCTCGGTCCTGTCGACGACTATCGCGGCGCTGTCGGCCGCTGGCGTCGACCTCGCAGGGTTGGGCCTCGCATGGGCCAGAGTCCTTCCCACTGTCACGCTCGTTCCGGCCTTCGGGCTTCGCGCTCTTCCGGCGCCGGCCCGAGCCGTCATGGGCCTCGCGTTCGCCGCCACGGTCTTTCCCGCCATGACACCGGCCGCGCACGAGCGGTCTGGTCCTTGGATTGCCCTGGCCGCCGTGGAGTTTGCGCGCGGCCTGCCGGTGGCCCTGGCCGCCGCGGTCCCTCTGTGGGCCGCCACGATGGCCGGAGGGGTCGCCGATGCGCTGCGCGGCGCTCCACAGGAGACGCAAGGCTTGCCCACGATGGAAGGGCGCGCAACCACCTTGGGCGTCACGCTGTCGCTTCTCGCGTGCGCTCTCTTTCTCGAAGGGGGAGGCCCGGCTCGCGTCGTCCACGCTCTCGCGGTGGACCCACCCACGTCACATCCCGTGCTCACGGTCGCGGGCCACCTCGTCTCCGGCATCACGCTTGCCGTAGCCCTCGGGGCCCCCCTTCTCGCCGCGTCCATCGTCGTGGAGGTGGCTGCCGCGCTCGTCGCCCGGGCGGCATCGCCCGCGCAGGTCCATGCCCTTCTTTCTCCACTCCGGGCCGTCGCGACGCTCGCGATCTTCGGGGTCGTGCTCGAGCGCGTGGCCGCGACCTTGGCCCGGGCCCTGCGGTAAACGGCCGAGGCCGGGAGTTACCTCGTGACCGAGAGCGGCCGTTTGGTTTGGCTGGACTGCTGAGGGAGCGCATCAATGGCGGCGACTCGACCTCACATTGGGCCCCATGGAAGGAGCTGGCCATGCCGTTAATCGAATGGGATGGCCCGCGGTTTTCTGTGGAGGTCAAGCGCTTTGACGACGACCACCGAGAGATGATCCGTCTCATCAACGATCTGCACTCGGCGATGAAGTCGGGACAGGCGCGCGACATTCTCTCCAGCCTCACCGACAAGTTGGCGGACTACGCGAAGCTCCACATTGGCGACGAAGAGACCACGATGCAGCGCTTCGGTTATCCGCAGCTCGCCTCGCACCGTCAGGAGCACGCAGAGTTCGCCGAACGGGTCGCAGAGATCCGACAGCAAGCGCAAGCCGGGGACGTCGTGAGCGCGATCGACCTTCTGGAGTTCCTCCAGGCATGGCTCTTCAATCACATCCTGGGGACCGACCGCCTTTACGCCCCCTTCTTCGTAGCGAGGCACGTGCGGTGAACGGGGGGGCCAACGGACAGCTGACCCGGGTCGATGACGAGCGTCACCGTTCCGTCGCCGAGCACGGAAGCCCCCTGAAAAAGCTGGCCCCCGTTCAACGCGTCGCTCAGAGGCTTGACGATGACGTCAATCTCGCTCACCAGCCGATCCACGAGGACGGCCGTGAGACCCGCGCGCGTTTGGACAATCGCCACGCTGCACTCTGCGCCATCGTCGACGCGCATCCCGCGGGGAGCCACGAGAAGTTCTGCGAGGGACACGACCGGGTGCACGCAACCCCGGACGTGAAGTAGCTTTACGTCGCCCGCCTGGTGGATGTCCGAGCGGGGCACCTTCACGGTTTCGCGGATCGATTCGATCGGCAAGACGTACTGCTCGCCGGCACACTCGATCAGCATCCCTTTGGAGACCATCAGGCTGGCCGGCAGCTTGATGACGAAGGTCGTACCTTTCCCACGCTCGCTGTCGACGACGACCGTGCCGTGAAGCTGACGCACGTTGCTCCGCACGACGTCCATTCCGACACCTCGGCCCGAGATGCTCGTGACCTTGGCCGCCGTCGAGAACCCTGGAAGAAAGATGAGGTCGAACGATCCCTCCCGCGTCAGCTTGGCGGCCGCAGCGCGATCCATGATCCCCTTCTCGACGGCCTTTTCGCGCAGCACTGCCGCATCCATTCCGCGGCCGTCGTCCGACACGGAAATGACGACGAAGCTCCCCTCGCGCGACACGCGAAGCCCGATCGTCCCGAGCTCCGGCTTGCCGGTGGCGCGGCGGTCATCGGGCGGCTCGACACCGTGATCGATCGCATTGCGAACGAGGTGAATGAGCGGGTCGCCCAACTGCTCCAGAACAGTCTTGTCGAGTTCGGTCTCCTCGCCCGAAATGATGAGCTGTACCAGCTTGTTTTCGGCGCGGGCGAGGTCGCGGAGCATGCGCGGAAACCGCTGGAAAACCGTCCGTATGGGCATCATGCGCACGGACATCACGGTGTCCTGGAGGTCCGCCGAAATGTGCGAAATGCGCTCGCTCGCCTCTTTGAGGTCCTTGGCGGACGCACTCTTTTCCTCGTCCAATCGCTTGGCCAAAACTGGCAAGGCATTGCGGGCAACGAGCAGCTCGCCGACGGCCTGCATCAGACGATCGAGCTTCGCCTGGTCGACCCGGATGCTTCGCGCGCCGCTGTTGGCCTCGGAGGCCGTCGCCCCCGCTGGCCCGCGTAGGGTCGGCGCACCTCGAACCGGCTTGGACGGACGGAGCGAGATGGTCCGAGCGTCTCCCCGGGGAGCCCCTGCGCCGCCGGACGCCGCGGCCTTGCGCAGTTCCTCTTCGAGTGTCCGGACCTTCGCGACGAGAGGAGCAATCGTCAGCTTGCCGGATTCCGCGGCGGCCCTCCGGCAGACTTCCAGCATCTCATCGGTCTTGTCGCGCACGTCGTTCGCCGACTGATGCGCAGCGGCACGACGCAGCGTGTGAAGCGCCCGCGACATCGCCTTGAGTTCGTCTTGGGTCACCCTGTCCGCAGTGATGCTGGGGCGCAGGACCGACGTAAGGACGTCGAGGCACTGGGCACCCACGGACGCCAACATCGGCCTCCCCTGTCCGGTGGCTGGCGATGCGCGCGACGCGACCGGCGCCGGATTCTGGGCGGTCTGCTCGGCGAGGAAAGCGACGACCGCGTCCAGTGCGGGACGCGCCTCAACGAAGTCGCGCGCGAGAAGCTTCATCCAGTCGACGGCTTGAAGCAGGTGCTGAATCGTGGTGGCATCGACGTCGCGCGGATTCGGACCGCGGTGCGGCTCGACGATGCTCTCCAGCCGATGGCACAAGTCGCTCCACGCCCATAACGGGTGCGTCTTGGGAGGCCGACGCCGCACGTCGCTGAGCAGCAGTCGTGCCTGCGCCTTGAGATTGTGAAGCAGGCGGAAGAGTCCTTCGATGCCCGCGGCGTCGCAGGGGTTGGCCTCGAGCGCCAGCACGCTCGCTTCGAGCTCCGCGATGTCCTCGGCGGATTCCTCGAGGAATCCGTCGACCATTTCGGCCCCGAAGTACGCAGCGGGGGGGAGCACCCAGGCCTTGTCCGAGGCCACGCGTCCGATTTCGACCTTGGCCTGGTCCTCGACGAACAAAAAGACGTCGCGAATGCTGGCTTCCGACTGATCGGTCGCCAACTGAACTTCCCATGACAGCGCGCAGAGTTCGGCGTCAAGCTCCAAGAACGGCGGCAGTGCGTCGACGCGCGCTCGGACGACGAGCGCACCGAGCGCAGCCAGATCCCGCAGCATCACGGACGGGTCATTGCCCGAAAAGAAGATTCGCGCGGCCGGCTCGAACCGAATGGAGTAGACGAACCCTCGACTTTCCGAAGCCTCTTCGGCGTCGGGGGCAGCCACAGCCTTCGCCAGCTCCTTTCCGGGGACGATGAGAGCGCGAAGGGACTGGACGGCTCCCCGTGCCTCCTGGGCGATCCGTGCGCTCTCGGATTCCGGGCTCTGAAGAATCCGCCGGATCGCATCGCTCACCTGGAGCGCGAGGTCTACGAGCTGCGCGGTCACCTCGATGCGCGCCTCTCGCACCTCGTTGAAGACATCCTCCACTCCGTGGAGCAGCGCGGAGACGTCGTCGAAGCCCGCGGTCGCTCCCCCGCCCTTTAGCGTGTGCGTCGCGCGGAACGCTCGGTTTACCAGCCCGTCGTCCTTCGGCGCGGCTTCCAATCCGAGGAGGGCTGCGTCGAGCTCCGTAAGGAGCTCATCGGCTTCCTGTCGGAACGCGGCGCGAGTCAGAGTCAAGATGTGAGACGGAGTGAACGCCACGTCGACTCTCCCCTCGTGTTCACGAATCGGACGGAAGCGCACGGCGAAGCCATTTCACCATGCGCACCGTCGTGCCCTTGCCCACTGCAGTGTCCACGTGAAACTCGTCCATCAAGCGCTTCGAGCCGGGCAGTCCCGCGCCACGGCAGAGCACGAACGTCGACTGGTCGTGGCCGAGGGCGCTTTCCAGGCTCGCGATGCCGCAGCCGGCGTCCGTCACCACGATTGCGACGCCTCGCATCGCGCCTCCCACAATGTCCTTCAAATGCACCTCCCCTGTTGCTCCTGAGTGCTGTAGGACGTTGCGAGCGATCTCGGAGACGGCTGTCGCGATGCGCGTCTGGTCCTCCACGTCGAAGCCGAGCGCGATCCCAACCTCGCGGCTGGCCTGGCGGGCGCGCAGGACATCCTCCGAAGTCCGGATGGGCACGACGCGGTCAAAAGAGCTCGACGTTGTCACCAAGGTCCTCCTCGACTCGCTCGGGCCCGCCTCGCCGGTCGGCGACGGGCCCCGCAGGGTCGCCTGGCGGTTGGGTCTGCCCGAGCCCGGTCACGAGCTCGTCGTGCAGCGCTCGCTCTCGCTCCATCGTGTAGCTATTTCGCAGGTCACCCAGCAGGGCCCCAACGTCTCCGGAAGGGATCTGCGTCGCCGCGCTCGCGGCGGTCAACTGGACCACGTCCCTTAGGGCCGCCTCGACAGCTCCGAAGCTGCTTTCAACATATCCTGGGAACTTCAAGGTCCGGACGAGTTCGGACGTGCGCGCCCGGACGTGCGAGAGGGCTCGCTCCATGCCGTCGAATCCCTGTTCGACCTCGAGACGCATCTCCTCCAAATATCGACCTGCGGTATTGGCCTCCAAGGACAGCACCATCTCCTCTTTCGCGGACAGACCTACGAAGTCGTCGAGATTGGTCTGCAAGTGTTCCACCTTGCCGACGACGCTGCGGACTCCCCCGAGCAGGCCTTCCGAGATCCTGCGGGCCTCCTGCGACTGAGACGTCGTCAGCGCGGCGAGCTGAGCGAGGACCCCTCCACCCGCGATCCGCGCAGACTGAATGCGCCCGTTGATGGCCACGACCCGAAGACCCTCGACTAGCCGCACGACCTCCGCGGACAGTTCGTCGACGATTCCTCCTATTTTCCTCAGCACGTCGGTTCGCACCTCTTCGACGGCGGAATTCATGCCCACGGCCACGTCTCGATGAAGCTCCTGAAAGCGGAATTGGAACGACGCGGCGGCTCGCGAGTCCATGAGCCCATCGGTCCCAATGCGTTGAACCTCCTTTCCCATGTTCAGGAGTCGGTCGCAGACCTGCCCCAACGACCCAAGGGCCTCGACGATTCCAGAGCCAGCGCGTTCGATTTCGCCCCGTGCGACGCGGAGTTGCTCCGACTGGACTCGGGCCCAATGGTGAAGCGCGGGCGCGTTGTCGATGCAGATCCCGCCGGCCGCATCGCTCGTCGGAGCCTCGAGTGTCGCCAGAACCCCCTGGATGCTCGTGGCCACGTGCTCGACCTTCTGGCGAACGATATCCTGATACTGAAGGGCCACGATCACCTGGCTCGCCAGGGCGCGCGCGTTCGCCAGCTCGCCCGAAATGCGCGCACTCAGAGCCATCACCGGTTCTAGAGCCCTGTCCAGGGCCTTCAGGTTGGCTTCGATCTGAAGACGCGCTGCGCCAACCCCGGCGCGACTCGCATCCTGCACGAGGCCCATGTGCCGATCGACTTCTCGGAGCACTGTACCGGCTTCGGCGAGGTGCGCGAACTGGACGCGAACGAGAGAGCTGAGGTTGTCGTAGACGCTTTCCATGCGGGCTGCGAGATCGATGAAAATGACCTTCTCGGCTTCGGACAGCGTGGCCGCCTCCTCGCGGAATGCCACCTTCAACATCCGGCACGAGCTGACGACGCTCGATAGGCTCTCTTCCTGGTCGCTCAGCTTTCTGAGTTCCTCGGCCACGTTGCCGAGCTGGTGCCAGATGTCCCCGCGCTCCAGACCCGCATTCGCAAGATCGGCGAACTTCTTGAAGAGTTGGTACGAAAAGACGAGAGCCTGCTTGGCGTCTTGCCCGCTCATGAGGCACCGCTGCCTTTCGCACGTTTCGACCATCTCGCCGATGAGATTCATGACCTGAGAGAGAGCGGTCCCAAGCGCTGCAAATTCGACTTCGGTTTGCTGATCCAGGCCGAGGATTGCGTCCCGCCCCGCGCGCAGCGCGCCGGCGACCGCTCGCAGATTCTCATGGAGTGTCGAAGGCGCTTCCATGGCCAAAGGTTCGCAATGGGTTCGGGACTCCGGCCGCTCAGGGTGGGCACACGCGTTTGACGACCGCGAGGAGTTGGTCGGGTTTGAAAGGCTTGACGATCCAACCGGTGGCTCCGGCAGCTTTCCCACGCGCCTTGTGCTCTGGATTGGACTCGGTCGTGAGCATGACGATGGGCGTGAACGTGAGATTGGGCAGGGCCCGCAGGCGCCCGATGAGTTCGACGCCGTCCATTTCAGGCATGTTGAGGTCGGTCAGAATCGTGTGAACCGCATGGCCACGGCAGAGGTCCAACGCGGCCGGACCGCCGCTCGCCTCGAGAACCGTGTAGCCCGCCGCAGTCAGCGTCAGGGTCACTGCCTGTCGAATGCTGAGCGAGTCGTCCACCGTGAGAATCGTTTTGCCCATCCCTACGCCTCCTGCGCGCCGGACAAGATCGGAAGTATCGGTCGGTCGAGACCGACGCACCGCCAGAGCTCGCGCCAAGCGTCGGATTCGCTCTCGACTTCGAGAGCGTTCACAGAGCGCCCGAGCGCGGCGAACAGCTGTACGACCGCCGTATCGGCCCGCGCGACTCCAGCGGCGGAAAGGACGACGACCGTATCGGCCTTCGCGTAGGGGGCGAGTCGCTCGAACATCGCGCGAGCGTCCGTGACCCCGAGCTCGCCCTCGAGAACGACGCGCAGAAACCGCCCCTCGGCGCTGAGCGACATGGTCATGACGGCTCCCCCAGAAGCATTCCGATGTGCTCGAGCAGGGACTCGGGCTCCGACGGCTTGGTCAGGTACAGATTGGCTCCGGCCACAAGGCCCTTGCGCCGCTCCGAGTCGCGCGACTCGGTGGACAGGATGACGATCGGCAGGTCGTCCCAGTCCGCGTTCTTGCGAATCCGCCGAATGAACTCGAGACCGTCCATCCCCTGCATGTTGATATCCGTGAGGACGAGATCGCAGGAGCGAGCGAAGAGTTTCTCCAGACCGTCGGCGCCGTCGATGGCCGTATCGACCCCGTACCCAGCCGAGGCCAGGATGTTCGCGTGGTATTCCCGTGTCGTCCGCGAGTCGTCGACGACGAGCACCGTTTTCAAGTCACGGCTCCCTTCGGTAGACGAGATGTTTGCCAAATCGTTTGAGCGCGAAGGCGCTCGAGATACGTCCGACGGACTCGGCGTGGCCGAGGAAGAGGTACCCACCCGGTGCGAGCGCATGAAAGAACCGGTCGACGACATCCTTTCGCGAGGCATCATCGAAGTAAATGAGGACGTTCCTGCAGAAAATGAAGTCCATTCCGCGAACGCTTCGCATGGCGATGCGATCGTGTAGGTTCAAATGTCGGATTTCCACTAAGCGCGTGGTCTGCGGGGAAACGACGTAGGTATCCGCGTCGAGCTCCACGATGTGGCGCTCGACGTACGCCTCGGGAACCTCCTTGACGGAGCGAAGCCCGTAGGTCGCCTTGCGAGCCATCTCGAGACGCACCTCGTCGATGTCCGTCGCGAGGATCTGGACGTCCCAAGTGTCGATGTCGTGGATGACTTCGCGAAGGATGATGGCGAGAGTGTACGGCTCCTCTCCTGAAGAACACCCAGCCGACCACACGCGCAGCGCCTTGCGGCCGCGCTTCTCGCTCGCCAGAAGAATCTCCGGCAAGCAGCAGTCGGCGAAGGCCTGGAGCTGGTCGAACTCGCGAAACATGTACGTCTCGTTGGTCGTCACGAGATTCGCGAGCGCCTGCATCTCCTTTCCGCCGGCGTCGAGAAAGCGCAGGTGGAATACGTAGTCGTCCGCGCGAGTCATCCCGAGCTGCGCCATTCGTTTTTCGACGCGCTTTTGGATGAAGTCGGCCTTCGAGTCGTCGAAGGCCAGACCTAGGGCCTGGTAAATGAGGTCGTTCAGGTTCTCGACCTGGCGCGAGGTCAGTGCCATCACTCGCCTCGCCTCGTCGCCAGTGGCCGCACCGATTCGAGCCTGTCGGGCAATGGGAGCGCCGTCGCCAACCACTCGCGAATTCGGCGCCCGAGGGGTGTCAGCTCGGGCGCGCCAGAAAGAGACCGCAGCCACTCGAGGAGCGGCTCCGGGACCGTCATCCCCGGATGCCGTTCCTGCAGGGTCCGTATCGCGTCGAAGAGCTCGGCGTTGGCGTTCCGGGGGATTCGCGAGATTCCGTCGCCTAGCAGTTTCATTTCGGACGGCCCTGCCCACTGGCCAAACGCTCGGATCCAGAGCGCGCGCTGGTGAGGCGGAGCGGACTCCAGAGTCGGGTATCGCGACTGAATGGCGCTCCACGTCGAATCGCCACCGACTACGAGGAGCGCAGACAGCAGCGTCGAGAGCATCATCGGGTCGGATTCCGTGCGAAATAACTCTTCGAGGCGCTCGCGGAACGCGCCCCTGCCATGTTCCTCGATGCTCTCGACCGCCGACATCCGCACGTTGAGGTCGTGGTCGACCAGGGCCGCTCCGTAGAGCGCATCGACTTCGGACCCGACCCAGCGGGCCGTCGCGTCGATCGCGAGCTTGCGCACGTCGGCGTTGCCCTCCCGGAACGCTCGCTGGATCGCGTCGAGCGACCCACGGCCCTTCTTCTGCAGGATCCTCAGCGCTGCATTCCGTACCGCCGCTTCCTCGTGGGTCAGCAGAGCGGCGACGCTCGCGGGAACCCTCGGGTCGGTCAGACGCGCCAAGGCGGCGACGATGCCCTCCCGAACCGCCTGCGAGGACTCGATCTGCAGGCGAGCGACCAGGGCGCCCAGCGCCGCGCCCATGTCCGCCCATCCGATGTCGTCGACAGCCTCCGAGCGGATCGACTCGTCCTCGGAGGAGAGCTGCGCCATGAGGTCCTCGGCGTTCATGAAGGCGCCTTCATAGGTGGCTCACGATGGCCTCGGCGATGTCCCACGCTGGACACACCGCGTGGGCGCCCCCGCGCTCGATCGCTTCGCGCGGCATTCCGTAGACGACCGCGCTCTCGGCACTTTCCGCGATGGTGTATCCGCCGGAGGCCTTGATCTTGACCATCTCGTCGGCGCCGTCGTCGCCAATGCCCGTCATGAGGACGCCGATCGTGTTCTTGCCGAATGCGCTGCGGACCGACTCCATCGTGACGTTGACGGACGGCTTGAAGAGCGTGTCGGGCTTGGTGGGCGTGCGCAGGACGACGTGCCCGGGGCCGCTCCGGTACACGGTGAGTTGGTAGTCGCCCCGCCCGACATAGCAGTGTCCGGCTCGAACTTCGGTGCCCGCCGTCGCCTCTTCCACCTTCACGGCGCACGTCTCGTCGAGGCGACGAGCGAAGGCTCCGGTGAAGCTGCCGGGCATGTGCTGAACGAGGAAGATCGCCGCGGGCACATCCGCGGCAAGCTTCGGCAGCACGTGCACAATCGTCGCTGGGCCTCCCGTCGATATTCCGATGACGACCGCCTTCATGCCCGACGTGGGCCCCCGGACCTCGGGCCGCTCGGGGGCGACCGCCGGCGGACTGGGCTTCCTCTGAACGCGCTCCGGGCGCCGCTGCGTCCGCCTGGAGCTGCTCGAGGACGCCGCTGCCTTGAGCTTGCGCCGCAGGTCCGCCGCGACGGACGAAAGGTCCGCGGACACAGTCCCGTCGGGCTTCGGCACGAAGTCGAAGGCCCCGAGCTCGAGAGCCTCGAAGGTCGTCTGCGCCCCGTGCTGAGTGAGACTGGACATCATCACGACCGGACATATCTGCTCGTGAACGATGAGCTGGAGCGCGGAGATGCCGTCGAGCTTCGGCATATTGATATCCATCGAGATCACGTCAGGGCGGATCTCTCGCGCTTTGATCACGACGTCTTCGCCGTCTCGCGCCGTGCCGACGACTTCTAGTCCCGGATCGGACTGGATGAGTTGCGTGAGCGTCCGACGCATCAGGGCGGAATCGTCAGCGACGAGCACGCGAACGCGATTTTCTGGAGTCGCCATGAGTTTGCGCCCTCCTGCAAGACGCGGTGGGACGCTCAGCCTTCGAGGATCTTGGTCACGTCCAGAAGGACGATCATCCGCTTGCCGTCGGCGGCCTTGCCGATGCCCGAGATGAATTCCTGCCCGACCCCCTCGGACACCTGCGCGGGCGGCGGCGCGATGTCGCGAATCGCTTGGTTTCGCACTTCGCGCACCGAGTCGACGAGGAGTCCTGTCTTCTTGCCCTTGACGTCGATGATGATGACGCGAGCCTGCTCGTCCACCTCGCGCGCAGGCAAGGAGAAGCGCTTGCGCGCATTGATCACGGGGATCACTTCCCCGCGAAGGTTGGTGATCCCCTCGACGTAGCTAGCGGCCTTGGGGATGCGCGTCATCGCGGCGGGCCTGTCGATCTCCTGGATCTGGTCGATGGGAATTCCGTATTCGCCATCTGCGAGCCGGAACGTCACGAATTGTCGTTCCCCGAGCGACTGCTCTCTGCGCACCTGCTGGTCCGTCGCGACCTCCGTCGTCTGCATGTCGGGTCCTTCGGCCGCGCGCTTCAAGGAGTCGAGCGTATTGCCTTCTATCAAGCTCGCCGTATCGAGCAGAAGAATCAGTCTCTTGCCTTCGTTCAGTCTTGCCACGCCCGCCATTTCGCGGCGGTCCGTGCTGGAAATCCGCGAAGGCGGGTCGATGAGCCCCTTGGGCACATTGAGCACCTCGCGCACGCGGTCGACGAGCAGGGCCAGCAGCGTGCCGTTGGCCTGCACGACGACGAGACGTTGGTCCTCGCTGATATTCTCCTCGACCTGCTGGTTGAACTCGGCGAGCAGGCGGAGCGCTTCGCTCGCGTTGGGCGCAACCTCAAGCGTGAACTGACCGCCTTCGGCGGACCCGGCCACGGCGCTCGCGGCTTGGGTTGTCGTGGACTGACACGCCCGCAAGACCTTGTCCGTCACGACGCGCAGGCTGCCGAGTGTCTCGAGCAGTTTCTCACTCGACGTCGTGAAGCCGGCGATCCAAGCGTGCAGATCCTCGACCGGCCCTAGGCCCGGATCCGCTGCCGCAGTGTGCTGCGCGTGGGCGGTCTTGGCCCGCAGCCAACCCTCGAAGCGCTGGTGCAGTCGCGTCGACTCGGTCGTGATGTCGGCCGCGAGCGTGCGCAGGCCGAGAAGGACGCGCAAGTCGATGACCGGGAGGATCTTGCCGCGCACGGTGAGAATCCCAAGGACGTAGTTCGCTGCGTTCGGGACGACGTTCGGCCGCTCGACCCGGAGGATCTCGCGGACCTGTTCCATCGGAAACGAGTACTCTTCGCCCCCGAGCGTGAACGAGACGAGCTGGACGATCGATTGATCCGAGCCTGCGTCGGCACTCGCCGCTTCCCCGGACGGAGTGGTCCGCGACCGATCGCCGTCAGGCGCGTCAGACCGCGCCTGACCGTGGATCTCGCACAGCGTGCGCGGATTGAGCTCCATGATGATGCGCTTGCCGCCTTCGAGCTTCGCGACATTGCGCAAATAGTCCGTGTGGCCTCCCCCGCCGAGAACCTGCGGCGGGGCCTCCATCTCGGCCGCCTGGATGCGCGTCACCTGCCTCACGCGGTCGACGCGCAAACCCGTCTTCTGCCCGTGGATGTCGACGACGAGGACGCGCGTGCCGTCGGTGTCCGCTTCGCGCTTCATTCCGAAGCGCGTTCGGGTATCGATGACCGGAAGCACCGTCCCGCGCAGGTTCGCGATGCCCTCGACGTACTCCGGAGCCATCGGTACCCGGCATAGGACGGGCTGGCGAATGATCTCCTGCACGGACATGATGTCGAACCCGAACTCCTCGTCGCCGAGGTAAAACGTCACGAGCTGACTCTCTTCTTTGGTCGCACCTTGGTCGTGCGTATTCACGAGCTGCTCTGCCATCGTCTTCTCCGCTGCTAGAGTCCGCGCGTTTCGTGGCTCAGCCGTGCTGCAGCTCGTCGGCCTGCGAGGCGATCTCCTCGACGGCCTGCGCGATTTCCTGGGCGGCCTTGGACGCCTCCTCCGCTGCGCTCGCTCCCTCTTCGGTCGCGCGATTGGTCTCCTGGGCCGCGGAGCTGATCTCCTCGGAAGCCTTGCCCGCCTGATCGAGGGCCTTCAAGGACTCTTGGGCACCTGTCCCCACTTCCTGGATGGCGTGGAGCGCCTTTTCGACCTCGTCGGCGATCTTGACGAGGTTGCCCGTGACGACCTTGGCCTTCGAGGCCTCGGCCACCGCCGTCTTGCCCGCTACTTCGATGTCGGCGGCCACGCGCTGAATCTGGCCCTGCACCTGTCGCACGAGGTCCTTGATCCGGTCCGCGTTTTCGCTGCTCTCGTTCGACAGCGACCGGATGTCCCCCGCCACTACGGAGAAGCCCCGCCCAAACTCTCCAGCCCGCGCAGCCTCGACGTTGCCGTTGACCGCGAGCATGTTCGTCTGCACGGTGACCATGACGATGGCGTCGACAATCTTGTCGATCCGGCGCGTCCGCTCCTCCAGCTCCTTCACGTTCTTCGCCGACGAGAGCGCGGCTTGCGCCGTCACGCCGATGTTGGCGATGAGCGCGTCGACGTTGCCCTTGTTGGCCTGGAGGAGGTCTTTGATGGCAGTGCCCTTGGCGACGCTGGCAGCCGCCCGCTCGCCCATGGCCGTCGACGCCGTCTGCAGCTGCTCGCCGAGCTCCTTGGACTTCTCGGCGGCTTTCGCCTGGAGCCCCGCAGCCTTCTGGATCTGGTCGATCGCGATGGCGATCTGACCCGCGGCCGCCTTGACCTCGTCGGCATTGGCGGAAAGTTGCTCGGCGGAGGCAGCGAGCTCCTCCGCGGACTTCTGCGCGTTCTTCGACGTCTTGAGCTCATCGGCGAGCTGCGACATCGAGCCGGCCGCCGCGGACATCTCGTTGTAGGCCTTGGCCTGCTCCTGCACTGAGCGCAGGGCCTCCTCGCACGACGTGGAGGTCTCCTCGGCGGCGGAGCTGATCTGCTCGGCCCCTCGCTGGTACTCGCGAGCGCCGCCCATGGCCTGCGTCGCGTTGGTCGCGATGACCTCGCACGCCTGGCGAATGGCCGCCATTTCCGTGTTGACCGTCTCGAGGTCGCGCGTGATGACCTTCGCTTTCTCGACCTCCTCGACGGCCTTGGTTCCGGCCTTCTCGGTGTCCGCGGCGACGACCTTCACCTGGCCCTGGATTTCGTTGACGACTTCCTGGATTCCGCGCGCGCTCTTCTCACTGCGCTCCGCAAGATTGCGAACTTCGTCAGCCACCACAGCAAACCCTTTGCCGTGCTCGCCCGCCCGCGCGGCCTCGATGGCTGCGTTGAGCGCGAGCAAGTTGGTCTGATCGGCGATCCGCGCGACCGCGTGGACGATCTTGCCGATTTCATTGGACAGCTTCTCGAGCTCGCCGATCATCCGCGCGGACTCGATGTTGGCCTGCGCCGAATCGCTGACGCCTTGAACGAGGACCCGGATGTCGGCCCCGGCGGCCACAACGAGACCCTGGAGGCCGACGACCTGCTCCATCGAGCTCGCGGCGTTCTTGGCGGCGAGCTGGGCGGACTTTTCAATCTCCGTGATCGCGGTGCGCGATTCCTCGGCGGCCGCCGTCGCCTGACGGGCCCCGGTGGCAATTTGCTGCATCGTCTTCTCGAGCTCGTGGATCGCCCCGGAGGCCTCCTCGATGGAGGCTGACACCTGCGTCGTCGCGGACGACAGTTTCTCCGCCACGGCCTGCGCCTTCGCGAGGGTGCGAGCGCGCGCCTTCTCCTCTGCGAGCTTGCGGGCCACGACCCGATCGTGCTGCAAGTCCGCGCTTTCCGCGGCGGCCTTCGGCGTGTTCATGCCTCCGTTGCGGGGGGCGGCCAGCGCACGGTCACCGGCGCGAGGCCGCAGCACTTCTTCGGAATGATTTGTCGCGGCCATCGATGTCCCTCCAACTCGAACGTGAGAATCGCTCTTCGACTGCGTACTTGGGCAGAGCGACCGCTCGACGGGTGTGATTAAGGGTCTTCCCCGGGGCGCGGCGACCTGCCCGTGGCTTGACCGATCGGTTGACTGCGATGGTCCGGACACCCCGAGGAAGAGCCGACGTCAAACGCGAGCGGGCCGGTGTTTCCCTCGACGAGCGCCGCGCACACTTCGAGCGAGTGGGCGTTTCCCGCGACGAGGGCCGCGCACACTTCGAGCGAGTGGGCGTTTCCCGCGACGAGGGCCGCGCACACTTCGAGCGAGTGGGCGTTTCCCGCGACGAGGGCCTCGCACACCTCGAGCGGCTTGGCGTTTCCCTCGACGAAGCATGCGCCCACCTCGAGCCAGTGGGCGTTTCCCTCGACGAGGGCCTCGCACACTTCGAGCGAGTGGGTGTTTCCCTCGACGAGGGCCGCGCACACCTCGAGCGAGTGGGCGTTTCCCTCGACGAGGACCGCGCACACCTCGAGCGAG
>JBEKXD010000024.1:0-65005 GCA_049512415.1 Polyangiaceae bacterium | reverse complement strand
GTTCGTTGTTCAAGAACCGGTACAGGCCCTCGAGCTGTCCCTCACTCCCCATCGCCTCGGGAAAACTCAGGCCGGGATTGCGTGCCAGCTCACCTGCGATGCGTTCGAGTCGCCTGCCTCGCTGCGCGTCCCCCAGCGACGCCCCGCGATACTCCGCCCCGATATCTTGCAGCTTCATCAAGGAGCTTTGATCCCATCTCCGGGAAAAAGGCGATCGAGATGTGATGGATGGTTAGCCGACCGGTGCGTGACAACCTGACCCCTTGCGCCACCGCTTGACCCGCGAGGAAGGCAACGGTTTCCTACCCGCCACCCAGATCGTCGCCATCGTGTGGCGTGCACCCGGGGCGCCTGTATACTAGCCGCAGGGCGAAAGACGATGCCGTCACGTCAAGTCATCGCGGGTGAGACGTGGGAGTCAATCGCTGCGGGTGTGGCCGTGACCGTCCCCGAATTGCTTCTCGCGAACGGGTGTGATCCCGACGATCCGCCGCCTGACCCAGAAGTCGGGAGCGTTGTTTTCCTGCCAAGGGGACAGCGCGCGTACGCGGTCTCGCCGGGGAACATCCACCCCATCGCCTCGGGCTCCAAGACGGCACATACGCTTAGAATGCAGCTGTACGATGACGATGGAAACGTGATGACAAACGTTCGTTATTCCGTCGGCTTCTTTGGCCATACACTTCGCGGCACGAGTCCTGACGGCTGGGTGACGATCGCGTATCCCAGCGCAACCTGCGCGAGTGTTACGGTGGATTGGGGGGACGCCACCGATGGAAGCGATGCATACCGCTATGAGGTCACTCTCCTAACCGAGAACTACCAGGGTGAATTCGAAGACAAGATTGCGGTCAGCAGCGGGTCCGGCTACATGTCCCATGCTGGATGATCCACGAGAGTGGGCCCTCGGCCGTCAACGTGGCATTGCGCCGCCCCATACTAGATAGAGGCGTTCGTTCGAATGGCAATCGATATGCTCGTCCACGATATGCGGCTGAAGGGTCCTTCTCCGCGGATCGCTGCGAACATTTGGGAGGTCGACAGTACCGTTCCCATCCAGCACATAGCGGATTGGTCTGGCGAGGTGGCGCGCGAGAGCGGATCCCTGAACCGATACGTGATCATGGCTCACGGCTACGAAGACACGAATGGCCACGGTGGTTTTGGGATCGTCCTCGGCAAGGAAGATCTGACTCTTGTCACCGTTTCATGTTTCAAGACCCTTCGGGGGTATGTCGACCGAATCATCTTGTTTTCATGTGCGGCTGCAGACGTCGCTCCGGGCGCGAATCATACCAATGGGGACGGTGCGTGGCTCTGCACCCAATTGGCCGTGATGACTCAGGCGAAGGTGATTGCATCCTCCGCAACGCAGTATTACAGCAATACCACATTTTGGGGTGGCGTTTCCCCCATCGACTTTGGAGACTGGGAGGGAGATGTCTTCGAATTTTCGCCGAACGGGAACAAAAGGCTTTTGAAGAAAGGTGGGGTGTTTACGAAGGGCGAGGAGCCACGCCAGGACGAGCCGCCGCCTGTCCAGGCGACTCCCCAGGACCCCCCGCCTCCGCCAGAGATCCAGAAGCAGTTGGACGATCTATTGGGACCCGAGATATTCTAGGAATGACCTATCGCAAGGACGCTCGGACATCGGACGACGAGGGTCGGAATATCAACGTCAGTCTCGTGTTTTATGTCGCGTTGTCACTGGGGTGCATTGAATGCCAATCCAATGGGCGGACCGTGCCGGTTTGCGCCGTGGAGGACTGCGCGACCCACCAGATAGTCGACGATGGATGCGCCCGTGGCTGGTTTGGAGCGCAATGTCTGGCCTGTCTGAACATGTGCCAGCCCCTCGCCACGCCAGAATTGTCGACCAGGCGCATCGAAACTCCATCGCCGAGTGGCGTCGTGGTGGGGTCTGGCCGAGTTGAAGCGGGCGCGCGACCGTGACGCGGGCGACGGCGGAGCGTCCGAACTCTTCTGATTCGAGGGTGAAACGCATCGCCAGACTTCACCCTGCCGGGAAAGGACGATATGGAACCATATGTCATCAAAGCAGGTGATTACCTTGCCAAGCTCGCCTACAAGTTCGGCTTCGATGCTGACGCAGTTTGGAACGATCCGGCCAATGACGACCTTCGGAAGCGCCGGCCGAACCCCAATATTCTGTGGCCGACGGATATCCTCTACATCCCCGACCAGGTGGACAAGAAGCCGACAACGTTTACGCTTGTTGTTGGTCAGATGAATACGTTTGAATCCAATCCTACGATCATAGACTTCTCGATTCGTTTCTCCGATACGAACCTTGCGTCGCAGGCGTACACCGTGGATGAGCTGCCCGAACGCACGGGTCTCACGACAGGTGCGGACGGAACGGCGAGCCTGTCAATTCCCGTTACGCTTGCCCTCGTCACCATCAGGTTTTCCAAATCTGGAGCAACGTACGCGCTCCGCATTGGCGATCTCGACCCGGTCGATACCCTGTCTGGGACTTTTCAGCGCCTGCAGAATCTTGGATTTATTGAACTCGACAAGGAAGTTGGTACTACTGATCTCGACACGATAAGGGCCGCGTTGATTGCGTTCAAGAACGCCTATCCGAGTGGCGACGGTGCTTCGGCTGGCTCCTCTGGGGCCGACGCGAATGGGAGTGGATCGAACGAGTCTGGATTGTGCGACGACGGCGCACTGGACAAGGTGACCTCGCAGCACTTGCTCGAAATATATGGAACGTAGGCAACAGCGGTCCATGGTTCGGCAGCTAATTAGACCGCAGCTTGTCACATACCGACCGGGCCGACCGGTGCGTGACAACCTGACCCCTTGCGCCACCGCTCGACCCGCGAGGAAGGCAACGGTTTCCACCCGCCGAACCCCCGACCTAGCGCGTATGAATGACCCGCATTGGACCGCAACACCAAGGATTGCGCGTACTTGCACGTTGGAAGGCGGCGCAATCGCAGATGGCGATCCATCTTGTTTCCCGTTGCGTCAGGATGATTCGTCACGAAACGTCTCGGCCGTGTGCGACGTGGAACGCGCAGCCTCTTCTCCTCCTGCTGCAGGGCGCTTCGACGTTGTCGCGCAGCTCGTGCGTAAACCCGAAGCGCGGAGGTCCAGGCGTTACTCCGGCTATTGGTCTCAGCGACGGACTACGATGACACGCGAGCCGGAGGGGTCGTCGGTTGTGCCAGGGCCTTCGACGCGGCCTTGTAGGCCTTGGCGATCTTGGCCAAGATTGCGGCCGACGGCGATCCTCCAAGCTGAATGAGAATCGCGAAGGTAGCGCAAAATACGGCCGGATGGCGCCCGCATCGCTTGCACAATCCGGTCGAATCCGGTCAAACCGTGGCAGGACCGTGGCTGACGAACGCGAGGGAAGACCTGACGGGGAGGAAACCCCACCAACCAAGTTGGGGCTCCGCTGCGGATCCGCTCATCATTAGTGTGCGACATGGTTGCGGGAGGAGAGCATCTCAGTCATAGTTGGTCGCCAGAGCCCAGATGAGCAAAGACGCCGAGCTGCGCTGCCGTTGTGGGGATGTCTACGGACGCGTCACGAACCCTTCACCAGAGACGGTCAACCGCGTCATCTGCTACTGCGACGACTGTCAAGCGTATCTTCACTACCTCAACCGCGCAGATCTCCTCGACGAACACGGCGGCACGGACACCGTTCTCGTCGCGCCCGGGGCACTCTCGTTCCATCGTGGAAACGAGCGCATTGTTGGTTTGCGCCTCACGCCGAAAGGCCTCTATCGATGGTACGCGAGCTGTTGCAAGACGCCGATCGGCAATACGCTCGGTTTGACGATCCCGTTTGTGGGGATCGTCACCAAGGCGTTCGACGACGACGCGCACAGACTCGACGAATTGTTCGGCAAGCCGATCGGAGCCCACCAAATCAAGTACGCGGTTGGCGCCACACCAGGGGGCTCAAGGCGGTTCAATCGGCGGATCATCCTGCGTATGCTCCGCCTGTCCCTCGGTTGGCGTCTGAGCGGGCAAACATGGCCCCATCCCTTCTTCGACCGCGCGACGCGCACGCTGAGTCACCCACTGACAACGCTGTCGCGAACCGAACGCGAGGTGCTCCGTCCGCTGTGCGGTCCGCACCCTGCTGCGCACTCTGACCCGATGGTCGAAGGATCATAACCCGCATCGTCCTGCGGAGAGTACGTCGGTCGATTCGGTAATACGCGGGCGGCCGCGATATCGACTTCATTGGACGCGTTGTGATGGCTCTTCCAGCTCTTGGGTGGGTCCTAATACGGCACGACGGCGTACCGTCTGGACAATTTGGCTGCGCTCGACGCACGCATCGAAGGCTGGGCCTTGGTCGCCGCGGCGCGCACTGCCACATCGAATGGATCCTGCTCTGTCGGCGAACTCGAGAGTGCGGACAATGGCGTGCAAACATGCGGGACGGACGGCCGATGGAAAGGCGCCGCCGCGCGCGCCCCGCACGAGACGTGCACGTCCAGCGGCAGCGCGGCGTCGTGTACGTGCGCGGCTTCGATCTGCGCGCATCTGCCTTCAGGGCCAAACGGAATGCGTCAATTGCACGCTGTCCACGGACTGCTGCAGCACGTACGGCGCGCCTGTCGCGTGCGGACCGCACCAGGAGTGCCTGTATGGGAAGTGCCCGTGCTTTGCCGATCCGGCGTGCCCAGCGGTCGGCAGCGTCTGCGACGGCGGCTCGGTGGTCGTCTGCGCGGCGGACGCAATGGGGTGCGTCTACGAGGCCTCGTCGACGGCGTACAGCGGCACGACGCCGTTCTGTGCAAATGGCACGTGCATCCCGTCTGCCTGCTGCATCTTCAACAGCCAGGTGAGATCCCAGCGCGCTTCGTCGAGCACGTCGGGAGTCGAATTCCCCGATTCGGGTATATTCGTGTTCACGACTCCGATGCCGGCCGCGTTGAGCTCGTATAGCCACATCATGTAGCTGGCGCTGATTGCGGCCTCGGGTGTCCACTTGCCAAAATCGCCCGCGTTGTGCCACCCACCGGTCACGTCGACCGACTGCGACGTGTCGGTCCTGAGCACCGCGTCCGCCGTGTGGCACGCTGGGTGCGGGATGCCGGTCTCTGAGTCATCGATCGCGACGCCGCATCGGATGATGTAAAACGCCCGTATTGCGTCGCGAAAGAGGGACGCGTAAATGTCATCGGCAATCGTGAATGGCGGCGATTGCGCGCCATCAACGGATATCATGTACTGCCCAGGAGTGGTCAACGACGAGAAGTCACCTGCCAGAACGGACTCGCCCGATGCCGTGGTGTCGTCGACGGCACTGGAAGCGAGAGCTCCGGCCATGACCGCTTGACCCGTGACCGCATCGAGCACCGAGAAAGTGTCGCCAGGCTGCGCGGGCGCGCCAACGGTGATGTGAAACGCCTTTCCTGCAGACGGAAGATACCCCACCTGGTTGACCTTGGGCGTCCCAATGACGGGATTACTTGCCATCGGTGTGGCTTCACTGGCCGCGTATAGTTCCACGTTGTCGTAAACCCGGCCGAAGGAGCGACGCGCGGGCTGGGAGTGCGAGTGGAATACCCATCTGTGATCGTCGACCAGCCTCCTCCAAGCGCATTGGTCGTGCCACCGTCCTCAAAGGCGTCGATCACGAGCATCGTGGATGCGATTCGAGCGTACTTTCGCCGCCGCGGTTCGAGCCCGACGGCCCGGGAACCCGCCGGTCCGTCGCTCGATGCGCTGGATCGCACCGGACAACGGATCCTCTGCGACGTCCAGCCCGCGTCCAGCCCACCGCGTCTCGCCACCCTTGGGCAGGTGGCCGCTGCAACGGGTGTGAAGGACTACGTACCGGCGGCCTACGTCTCGCAGAAGGTGAAGAGCGTGTGCGACGGGATTCTCGCGGCGCTCGAGGGGCTGTCGACCGAGGGCGACGACCGAGGCGTGGGAATGAACGAGTTTCTTCGACTGCTCGCCGCAGCCTCGTCCCCGTCAGCCACGTCGAGAGACTTCGTCGACGCGGCGGTCGAACTCGCGAAGGGCGTGGCCGCGCCTGGAGCGCGAGCCAAGACATTTCTCAAGGACCCAGTCCGTTCAAAGCCTTTGGGGTTCTACACTTGGACCGAGTCGCTCGAGCGAGTGTTTCGACGGGATCGCTTTCTGGGGGAAGTCCTGGACCGAAGCGACGCCGCGGCCCTCGCAGCTTCCATCGCGAGCCATCCTCCACCTGCTCGACGACAACCTCGTGGGGGGCGCGCATCCGGACGGGTGGGAGTGGGCGGACCGCCTCGCGCAGGAGCTCGAGCGTCGCGGCGTCACGCGCACCGCGTGGAGCCTCATGATCGATCCCCTGTCGGTGACCGATCGCCTGCTCGACGCGCTCGAGAGACACGGCGTGGCTCGCCTTCTGGTGGGGGTCGAGTCGCTCACGGACGCCGGCCTACGCGCGCTCGGCCGAGGCGGCAGTGTTCAAACGAACTTCGCTGCGCTTGAACGCGTTCGGCGCCGGGGGATAGCGACGCTGTTCAATATTCTCGCGGTCCACCGCGCTGCAACCGGTGCGAGCATCGGTGCGGAGCTCGACGCGCTCGAGAACGTGCCGTCGGGCGTCTACTACGAAGTGATTCCGAACCGTGCCATTCGCCTGATCACACGTCCGACGATCCTGACGAGCATCGTTCCAAGCGATGGAACGATGCTCTAAGAGCCAGTCCGGAAGTGGACCTTTTTGGTGTCGTCGAAAGCAGAGGAGGCCAGGGCGATTCGCCCCGGCCTCCTGTTTATTGCTGCCAGCCAACCGGCGTGCATCCGACGCACGGCCAGCGTCCAGTCTGCGGTCTACCGAAGGCCCGGAAGGACCTGCGTGCCCTCAATCTGGACGGCCGTCAGCGCGTTCGGGTCGAGCCCAAGGAGGGCGAGGATCGTCGGGGCGACCTGGGTGGTCTCGACGGGGGTGGACTCGACCTGAACCGGTATGCCCGGGCCGCTGACAACCATCAGGACGTGTCGGTCGCCGGGGTTCATACCACCGTGCTCGGCGAGCTTGGTCGGCTTCGCGTAGACAATGCCCACCTGGACCTCGCCGAAGACGTCCGGGTAGTGACCGTTGTCCACCGGGACGCCGAAGAAGTTGGCGGCTTCAGCGCCGGCCCAGATCCGGGCGAGGCCCGAGTGCTGGACGGTGACGGGGTTCTTGTTGACGTCGAAGCCCTGAGCGGTGTGGTTCCACAGGTAGCTCTTGACGAAGTCGCAAGCGGCCTGCGAGTTGTCCGACAGGTAGGACTGCCACAGGTCGTCATCGGTTCCGGCAACGATCAGGCTCGTGTTGCTCGGGTGCGTCTGCGCCCAGGCGGCGTTGATCGCGCTGATGATCGGGCCGTCCTGGACGGTGCGGAGTTCATTCGGATCCCGCGGCGACTGGCCGTGCTTTGCCGTGACGATGATCGTCGTCGAGTCCGCGAGGCCGTCCTTGTGGATCGTAGAAACCATGCGGCCGAGTTGAGCGTCGACGTAGTCGAGCGCGCTCGAGAGGACGGGGCCGGGAACGAGCTGACCGTTGACCCACTGGTAACCACCTGCCTCCGGAGCGCTGGTGGTGTAATTCCCGTTTGCGTCCGGACCGATCAACGTCGTCGGAGTCGAGCGGATCTTCTCCGCGACCGAGACGGTCTGGAAGTTCATGCCGAAGATCGCCGGGGTGCCGACGTGGGTCTTGCCCGAGTGGTCGAGACCGTCGATCTCATTCAGGATGGCCTGGACCTTGTAGCCGTCGTACTGCTTGGTGGCGGCGTCGATGTGCGCCCAGTCGTCGTCCTGCGGGTAAGGGACACCGTTCGGCATGACAGCCTGCGAGTCGATCTCCGGCGAGAAGAGGTCGTCGATGCTCCGGCCGTTCGAGCCCGGACCATTGAACGACGCGTAGACCTCGTGCTTGTCAGACCAAGCGGTGCGCAGGCCGGCTTTGTGGATGACTTGGAAGATCGTGTTGACGCCGAGGTAGTCCCACGGAGTGATCGGCTTGCAGGTCTTCGGGTCGACTGGGAACGTGCCCGAGTTGAGCGACGTCTCCGGGTCGAACTTCAGGCCCATGATCGCGGCCGGGTTGGTGTCAACGCCGTTGGCGAAGATCGAACCGTTCTCGTCGAACGACGGGAAGGTGCCGTTCGCGGGGTTGATGAAGTCGGGGACGTTCGCCAGCGCGTCATCCGGCGAGTCATAGATGACGTCACCACCGGTGGCCGGCTGGCCCGGGGTGCAGGCAGCGCCCGCTTCGTCGACCTTGTGGCTGTACTCGACGTCATAGAAGACGCCGGTCGATTTGGGGTTACCGCCGGTCATCAGCGCGGTGCCACCCGGGTCGGAGTCCGACGGGTTGGATGTCGCCGCATGGGTGTACTCGCTGCCGGAGTGAACCAACTTGGCAAACGTCGAGTCTTGGTGGTTGGCGACGTACCAGTCAAGGTCACTCTGGTGCATGCCATCGACCGAAATTAGCAACACGTGGCGGTGGCGGTGGAGTCCGTCATCCCCCTGGTCTCCTTGGCCCTGGCGGTCAGCCGTGATCGCCTGCGCCGAGGTACCCGTGATTTCTTCGCCGGTCCCAGCGTTCGAGCTGCAGGCCCCGACGAGGCCAAGCGACAGCAGCGGCAGAGTCGTTCGAATGCGCATCGGTCATCTCCTTTTTGCATCCGCGCGTATGCGGTGCCCTCGCGTTTTTTTAGTCGGCTCTGTGTGACGACGATGTACCGATGCAGCAAACAAGAGCCGTAGATCGGCGTGCAATTGTCTCGCGCCGAGCTCGGTCAAGGACCACTCCGTACGGACGCTGAAGGGAGAGAACAAATGAACTCTGGGAAGAGGTTGCTGCGGTCGTTGGCGTTGGGTCGGGGCTGGGTCGAGCTCTAGCAGTCCGATTTGCGCGAGGAGGGTTCGCGCTCGCGCTTGTGGCGCGACGTGACGAGTCACTACGGCCCGTTCGGACAGAGATCGATGGGCTCGGTAGCTCGGCGCGGTCCTACGTCGGCGACGCGTCCGACGAAGGTCGCGGCAGCATCATCTTCTCGGGAGCGACCGCTTCGTTGCGTGGTAGCGCCCGCTTCGCAGGGCTCGCGGTCGGCAAGTTTGGGCTGCGCGCTCTGGCTCAATCCATGGCCCGGGAGCTTGGGCCCAAGGGGATTCACGTGGCGCATGTCGTGATCGATGGCGGCATCGATTCAGCGCGCGCGCGGACGATGTTTGCGGATCGCGACCCCCGGGCGTTTCTCGATCCGACGGCGATCGCGGAGAACTACTGGAATCTTCATGCGCAGGATCCGAGCACATGGAGCCAGGAGATCGACTTGCGGCCCTCGGTCGAGAAGTTCTAGGAGCGGACGCCGATGTCAGCCCCGAACCGTACGGGCTTTGCGGGCCCTGCCGCTCCGCACGTTGTTGCTAGTGTCCCGCGGCGGAAGCACCAAGTCGACCGTTTCCTCTGCGTCCCTGAGGAGCGTCTTGCGCGCCGTGCCCATTTTCGCACGCACGGTCAAGCCATTGACGAGGTCAATGACTTGGCGCGCCCGTGCGGCTACAGGAAAGTCCGAAGGGATTTCTCCCGCTCGGACCCCGTCCCGGAGACGACGTTCGACCGTCGCCACGGCGCCAGCCGTAGCTTTCTGTAGGAACTGCCGCACCTCTGCGTCGTCCACAAGCGGCGCGACACACACGAGTAAACAACCCTCGGCCGAGCCTTCCTCGGTCGCACTCTCGACGATGTGTCTCAGGAAGCTGGCGAGCGAGTCGCGAAGAGGCTGCGGCGAGAAGATGGCCTTCGCAGCGAGAGCGCCCTTCGTCTCTGCATACGCCCTGAGGACGCGCAAGAATAACGTCCGCTTGTCCCCGAAGACGGCATACAGACTCGGCCGTCCCACACCCATCCCGGCGACGAGATCGTCGATCGTCACTCCGTCGTAGCCCTTCGACCAGAACACCTGGGTCGCCTTTTCCAGCGCTTCCAGCTCGTCGAAGTTGCGCGGTCGTCCACGCGGCCTAGTGGTCTTGTGAATCATTCAGTTCAAAACTCCTTGCGCCCGACCATTCGCCCCATTAATGTACCGAACGGTTCGAAATAGGCAAGGTAACCGGCCCCGACGTGTTGGAACTCCCGGTTCGATCTCCCCCCCACACCACGGAACCACCCATGAGACATTCGATCGCTCTCGTCACCGGCACCACCTCCGGGCTCGGCTATGCGGCAGCCAGCCGCATGCATGCGATCTCGGGTCATTCGAATACCTCCTGCCTTATCCTGAGGTCGTGCGCAGGTCGAAACCACCCCTCGCCCGAGGGGTCCCCCGTGCCATCGTCGACGCCGCCCTCTCCGCCACCGATTCGAGAGTGTTTCGTGCGAGCCTACGACCGCTTTTGCACGCCTACGCCGCCTTCGACGCCTACTGCGTTCCAGCGGCGAAGCATCTCTTTCACATCAATCATTGTCAGCTCCCTGTAGGGCATTGAGTCCTCCTGACGGCGACCCGCGTCGCTGTCGGAGGAACCCTGGCTCACTCCAGGTCGCTCGCGTCGGGCTGGCCCCATGAGGCTGCGAAAACCTCCTGGAAGCTGGCCCCATGCCCTGCGAAACCAGTGTCACGGCCCCCTCGCGGGTGGCCCCATCATGCTGCGAACGGGGTGGCCCCATGACCCTGCGAAAATCCCCTCCAAGTGGCCCCATGACTCTGCGAACCGACAGAGGCGGATGACGGTATCGCCCACCACGACCTCGACGACCGTCTCGTCCTGGCCGACGTCCGACGACCCCAGGCGGACTGGCAGCAACCGCGTCGCGTTATGCGCGACTTTGCCCTGAGAAGACTCTCGCCGCAAGCGATAAAGCCAACTGCGAAACGACCAGACCGGCAGGTGCAGCCGCGCGCAGAATGCCTCGTGGGTCTCGCCATTGTGCTCGAACTGCTCGACGATCTTTGCCCACTGCTCTCGGCTCCGCTGCATCGGGACCCTCTCGCTCGCGCGAGGAGATCACGGGGACATCGTTCCTGCCAGACGCCCTTGGCTGGCCGCTTACGCAGCGACGAAGGCTGCTACCAAGGCATATTGAATTCGCAGTTCAACGGCGAGGGACAGGGCCTCGACGTCCTGGCGAAGCTGGCCTAGACCGGAATACACGCGCTCGGCCCTTTTGATCATTGCTCTGCCGGAAGTGCCGAGCCCATGGTGACGCACGCTCCCAAATTCGGCAGCGCTCGACAATACGCGATTGGCGCTCCACCGTCCGCTCCGCCGACAGCACATACGACTCCCGCATCGGGATAGCTCTGACATCCAGTGATCCAACCCGCATCAATGGGCGTTACTTCGCCGCACACGAACTCCGCATCGGGATTCTCGAGACACTCCGTAATGGACGGTACAACGAATTGACCATATTCATTATCGGTAACGCACCATCCATGCGAACATGCGGCGAGCACACAATCCGCGCCGCTGCGACAATTGCCGGCCTGACAGGCTCCCGTTACACAAGCCACCCCGTTGGAACACAGAAGGCCGACGTCACACGTTTGGCCGATGGCGTCGACCAGTGGATCCAGAGTTGCGTCTGAAACAGGAATAGACGCATCGAGCCTGTAGGCCCCGGCACCTGCATCCGAACCGTCTCTCTCCGCAACGGTTCCCCCACACGCCGCAACCGCTAGGAGTGAACTCGACATCAACTGTGCGATCCGATTCATCGTCGTTGCCTCGCGTCGGGAAAGGCTTGCGCGACCTCAACCATCGTGATCATTGGTCTTCGGGTGTCCCGCATGTGCTGACGCAGAGTCCTGCATCGGGAAATCCTCGACAGTAGGGACACTCGTCTAAAAGCGCTTCGGCGTCCGCGACGGAATACGCCATACACAGTATCCCCACATTCGGATACTGCTGACAATCTGTAACCCGCGCTGAATCCATGATTCGGATGCAAACGGCTGCCGCGTCCACCCAACAATCCGTGCCGTCCAGTTGCGCTCCCGCAATCAAGCGATTGCACCACGCCGATGCATTCGGGTGCTCCACACACTCTCGAATGGACGGTAGATAGATGGCACCTCCGGATCCATCGAGCACTACGCACCAGCCTTCCGCACATGTGTTCGTGCAATCCGGACCGATACGACAATCTCCGGACAGACAGGCCCCCGTCAGGCATTCCACTCCGTTGGGGCACACAGATCCGACGTCACACGCCTCGCCTATAACAAGCATCGATACGCCTAAAGTTGCGTCGGAACCCGGTACCGCCGCGTCGAGCCCGTACGTCCCGCTTCCGCCACCCGGCCCGGACTCGTCTTCGTCCGCAACGGCTCCCCCACACGCCGCAACCCCAAGGAGCAAACTCGACAGGGCCTGTGCGATTCGATTCATCGTCGTTGCCTCACGTTGAGACCAGCTTAGACGCCCTCGACCATCAGGCGAGACGGTTCAGGCGAACCTCCGGCGGCGAAGCCTCGAGAAACCGAACACCGTCAAAGCCCCCGCGAGACCGGCCGACCACAAGGTGGAGGGCGACCACGGAGTCGACGGAGGAGCCGTGGGTTGGGATTGAGAATACGGGCTAAGGTTAGGCACGTACGGATACAGCCCATACTCGGGTACGAACCAGTCGACTGGGATATCGGTTCCTCCGTTTCCCCATGAAAGCACCTGGGGAACCCCGGTGCTACTGTAATTGATGTGCCACGTTGCATCCGCAGAATGCCACACGGCAAAATCACTTTGCCAATCCCCATCCCAATCCTTCACGACGGGCCAGTCCTGCGGGGACCCGATGGAGTACGAATACGTCTGCTGAAGCTGGCTGCTCGACGTTGCTACGTAGAACGTGCCGGCGGAGCTGTCCCACCAGGCCGCGTCAACCTTGCCGTCCCCGTCGAAATCTCCTGGGATAGGGAAGCCGTGAGACAACCCCAAATTCCAGAACCACTTCAAAGACGTACCTGGCTGCGAACTAGGCAAAATATACCACGTCTGTTCGAAAAGACGATAGACAGCAAAATCCGTCTCCCAAGGTGACGTCGCGCTTCGTTACGCAGCGACATGCTGCATTAGACCAGACTTGCCAAACGGGGAGACCCTGGATTTCGTGCGCGATCGGGTTGCCATTGGCCATCAGCGGGTTCTTCGCGCATAGGTCGCAAACCTCTTTAGAAGAAGTAGAAGTGATGTTGTCCCTCCACGCAGGATTGTGACATGGATGCGGATTGGTCATCGCCTCGGTCATCTCGTGCGTCAGCGTCTCAATCCGTTCAGGAGGATAGGAGCCCTCGACCACGGCGTACACATAACCAAGGTCGGTTTCGGAGTGATAGCCGCCGTAGGGACCGATGGGCGGGGGTTGGGAGGGCTGGGCGCATTCGGTCAACGACGTGCAATCGCTAAGATCGATGACGGTCGAGGGCAGGAACACGACGAAGATATCGTTGCTTGTAACATCGGAAGGGTCGATGTAAATATCCAACCAGGCGGCAATGTTGCCATCGAGACTACCACCGCCAGGGTAACAATTGGCCCACTGTGGCCCTGCGAGGAGATTGCCATAGGTGTTCGAGACCGGGATGTCGGGCGGGGGTCCAGAGCTTCCCTGACCAATGCCGTACTCGAGAAGACGGTTGTAGAATGCGGGGGAGTTGGTAATCGTATCAAAGTCCGCTTGAACCTGATTGTGGGTGGCGACATCCCATTGGCCCCAGAAGTACGGTCTGAAGCGCGGTGTGGCGATTACCGGCCCGTTCTGGTCGGTTTGCCGTCGTGCGGTCAATGGGACCAGGAGCGCCGTGACATAGAGCCATCGCGTCAACCTCATCTTGGCCTCCGTCAACCTGCGGTTGCAGATGGGACCCCCCAGGGGCTCCGTCTTCGCGGGCGGACGGTATACGAACGGCTGGGTCAGGTTCGAAAGGATCGCGTTTCGATTCGGTGGCGACGTCGCTACAAAGGGGAGAACTCGGTCGCCGCCGTCGGAGGTGCCGTGTCCAATGGAGGGTCCGGCGCGACGCTCGAGCGGTGTCCTTGGGAGTCGGACGATTGCGTGCGATGGCGTTTCGACCCGCGATTTCGCGTAAGACTTCCCAGCCGCTCCACGATCCAAGGGGATGGGTGCAGTCATCCCCTGGTATGGGTCCACAAACCAAGGGGATGGGCGCAGTCATCCCGTGGTATGGGTCCACGATCCAAGGGGATGGGTGCGTTCATCCACTGGTATAGGTCCGCGATCCAAGGGGATGGGTGCAATCATCCCGTGGTATGGGTGCGCTCATCCGTGGGTATGGGGGCTCAAACGCGAGGAGGCGCGCGGTGAGCTCGTCGGGGTTCGCCTCTCTGCATCGTGCTCACGCCGGCGTCGGCAGGCTCACCATCCACTGCGTGCCGAAGCGATCCACGCACATGCCGAAGTACGGACCCCATGGCGCGTTCGCGATCGGCATGGTGACCTTCCCGCCGTCGCCGCTGAGCGCTTGGAACACGCGATCGGCCTCGGCCTTGTCGTCCGCGACGACCGAGACGTGAAAGTTGTTGCCCGGCTTGAGCGGCGGACCGAAGCCTTCGACCGCGTCGCTCCCCATCAAGTGCACTGACTCGGTTATGGGCAGCTGAATGTGCATCAGCTTGTTCTTCGCGCCCTCGGGCACGCCCTTCACGAAGGGCGTGTCGCCGAAAGTCTGTTTCATGGCGATGCGCGTCCCGAAGACCTTCTCGTAGAACTTGAAGGCCTCTTCGGTGTTGCCGGCAAAGTTCAGATAGATGTGGACGAGTTGCATGGGGAACCTCCGAGAGCTTGAAGTGGAGCCTGACTTTGAATCGTGGTCGAGATGGCTTCCGTGCCCCGAGGACGATCGGGAAAGCCAGGAGCCGACACTCCCTTTCACATTTCTTCTTCGACCCTCTGTCGGCCGCGGGCATAGTCCTTCGTCCTAGGAAGGAGACCCGGGAGAATGCATTACGCCATCCTCTGTTACGACCGCGAAGACATCGTCGAGTCCTGGACGCCGGAGCAGGATGCCGCCGTCATTGCCAAGCTCGACGTCGTGACTGACAGGCTCGCCCGCGAGGGACGCCTGGGACCGGTCGCCCGCCTGATGCCGACAACGACCGCGACGACCGTTCGCAAAGGCAAGGAGACCCTCATCCTCGACGGGCCGTTCGCGGAGACCAAGGAGCAGCTCCTTGGGTTCTTCATCGTCGAGTGTGCGTCGCTCGAGCAGGCGATCGCTACGGCGAAGGACCTCGGCGCGGCCAGTAGCACGAACGGCTCCTACGAAATCCGCCCGCTTCGCCTGCTTCGTCCAGAGGCGCCCCGGCCGTGAGCACCCTCGCCTGGATCGACGTGGCCCTCCGGGGCGCGCGTCCCCAGGCGATGGGCGCCCTGCTCCGCCATTTCCGGGAGCTGGACCTTGCCGAGGAGGCGTTCCAAGAGGCGTGCTTGCGCGCGCTCAAGAGCTGGCCGAGGAACGGCCCTCCGCGCGACACCGTGGCGTGGCTCGTGCTGGTCGGGCGCAACGCCGCGCTCGATGGCGTGCGGAGGCGCAATCGGGAGCGCGAGCTGCCGGGAGAGGAAGCGCTTTCCGACCTGAGCGACGCGGAAGGACCGCTAGCCGAGCAGCTTGACGAGGCGGACTACCGCGACGACCTCCTCCGGCTGCTCTTCATGTGCTGTCACCCGGAGCTTCCCGCGACGCAGCAGATCGCGCTCGCGCTGCGCGTCGTCTGCGGCCTCACCGTCCCGGAGATCGCCCGCGCGTTCCTGGTGACCGACGTCGCGATGGAGCAGCGGATCACGCGGGCCAAGAAGCTCGTCGCAGCGGAGCGCATCCCCTTCGAAATGCCGAGCGCACCGGAGCGAGCGGAGCGACTTTCGGCTGTAGCGGCCGTCCTTTACCTCCTCTTCAACGAGGGGTACTCGGCGACGGGTGGCAGCGCCCACGTGCGCGTCCCACTCTGCGATGAGGCTATCCGCCTGGCCCGGCTCCTGCTCCGCCTGTTTCCGGGAGAGCCAGAGATGCTCGGGCTGACCGGGCTTATGCTCCTTCAGCATTCGCGGTCGAAGGCGCGCCTCGACGCGCAGGGCGCGATCGTTCTTCTCGAGGATCAAGACCGTGGCCTGTGGGACCGCGATCGCGTCGCCGAGGCCCTGGCGCTCCTCGACAAGGCCCTTCGCCACGGGAGCCCGGGGCCCTACCAAGTGCAGGCCGCCATCGCAGCGCTCCACGCTCGTGCGCCCCGCTTCGAAGACACGGACTGGGCGGAGATCGAACAGCTCTACGCCGCGCTCGAGCGCCTCCAGCCCTCGCCGGTCGTCTCTCTCAACCGCGCCGTCGCCGTGGCCAAGCTGCGCGGTCCGGCGGCGGCGCTGGCGATGCTCGACGCGCTGGCGAAGGACCTGGCCGGGTACTTCTACTTCTTCGGCGTCCGCGGGGCTCTCCTGACGGACCTCGGCCGACCCGACGAGGCGCGGGAGGCGTTCGATCGCGCGCTCGCGATCGCGAAGTCGCCGGCCGAGGCGGCACACGTCCGGCTGCAGATCGACCGGCTGACGCGAAAAAAGGAGCAGGCGGAGTGAGAGGACAAAGAAGTTCGGCAGGCATGTCGGCTCGGCGCAGTGTCGTCCGTCCTCGGATCGAGGATGCTTGAGAGGAGGACTGATCATGGCAGAAACGCGACGCACGAAGATCCTGACGCATCTCTGGTACGCGAACGAGGCTGAGGAAGCGGCCAAGTTCTACACTTCCATCTTCCCGGACTCGCGGATCGACCACGTGGCGACGCTGCCTAGCGACTCACCGAGCGGGCTGGCGGGTTCGGTGAAAGTCGTGGACTTCACGCTCTTCGGTCAGCCGCTCCGGGCGATGAGCGCGGGCCCGCACCACGACTTCAACGACGCCATGTCGCTCGTTGTGTCCTGCGACGACCAGGCGGAGCTCGACCGTTACTGGAACGCGCTCCTCGAGACGGGAGGCAAGGCGCAGGCGTGCGGGTGGCTCATCGATCGCTTCGGCGTCCGGTGGCAGATCGTCCCGGTGGCCTTCGAGCAGATGATGCGCGACCGCGACGTGACCCGCACGAAGCGGGTCACCGACGCGATGCTCAAGATGGTCAAGCTGGACATCGCGACGCTCCAGCGTGCCTACCAAGGAAACTGAAAGGGGCCCTCCATATCTGCCTACTTACACTCCAAAAAAATACGGCACACGCGCAGTGCGGCCAGGGGTATGCCTCTTCCTTGAGACTAGCTCCGGCCAAATCGTCACGACGGTCAGAACACGATCGTCCCGTCGAGCCCAGCGATCACCCACTGCGGGGACGCGGGCTGCGCCTCGAGAACGGCGTACCCGACGTGGGCGCCGACGGCGATGATGCCGAGGTTCAAGTCGAGCCCCGCATGGCTCTCGCTCTCAACGGCGTGCTCTACGACTGCGTGATGCACTTCGTGCCCGGAGCGCGTTCGCTCTATTGGGTGGTGAGGCTCGTGACGAGCGCGGGCAAAGTGCATTGGGGCTTAGTCTCCTCGCCGAACACGCTCGGCGCACTCCCCAAAGCACGCCTTCGCTCCAGCAGCCCGACACCATCAGGGAATGCCCTGCGCGACAATCGCGTTGTACCACGCCGTGGCGATGAGCTGCGCTGCGGTCAAGTTTGGGTGAACTCCGTCGGCTGTCCACTTGCCATTGGCAACGGTATAGTCCGAAGGAGGGTTGAACTGATCAAACAGGTCAACGACGTAGACCGGTGAGGAGGTCGTGCTCTGGCTCGTCGCCCATCCAGGGATCGCGCTGTTGAGCGCCACCACGTTGGCCTCACAATTTGGGCAACTGTATTTCGAAGGGTCGGGATACAGAGGAGTAATCTGCGCGACAAACATGATGACATTCGGATTCGTGGCCCGATAGTCCGACAAGACCAGCGAATACCCCTCCAGAATCGTCTGCGTTGCCACGCTATTCCATGCGTCATTCGTTCCAAATTGCATCAGGAGCACATCGGACTTGTCGTTGGCCGCCCACGCCGGCAAGTACTCGGAGCCAGAGTCGTTCGCTACCGAATAGTGTTGGAGGCCGGGGATGAGATCACTGACACAGAATCCAGCGTGGCCTTCGCTTTCGACAGTAGGCGCGCCGTTGCAGCTCTGGTTGTTAGTCTCAGTGCCCACAAATACGAAATTCGTACGCCCGGCCTGGATCAGCATCTGAGAAAGCAACTGTGGTCCGCACGTGTCCTCAGTTATCGAGTCACCTATTGGGGTGATCCGCCACACTCCCGCATGGGCCAGATGCCCCCCATCGCCGCCGCCTGATGATCCCGCGCCGCCCTCTTGGAAACCTCCCGAGTCGGCGTGGGTCGACGAATCCGAAGCAGCGTCCACCCCTGAATCGTGGTCTCCCGATGACGTTCCCGAGCTGCCGCCACCCGATGAGCTACTCGACCCCATTGCAGAAGAGCTGCCGCCACCCCCGGAACCGCCACTCGAGCCCTTCCCGGAGCTGCCGTTGCCTGAACTGCTTCCCGTGCTACCTGACCCGCCGCTGGACGCTGTGCCCGAACTGTTGCTCGACGTGGTGCCGGAGCTGCCGCTTGAAGCGCTGCTCGGACTGCCGCTCGATCCGCTCCCCGACGTCGCCCCCGAACTGCTGCTCGACGTCGCCCCCGAACTGCTGCTCGACGTCGCCCCTGAGCTGCCGCTTGAAGCACTGCTCGGACTACCACTGGACCCGCTGGCCGACGTCGCCCCCGAACTGCTGCTCGATGTTGGAGACCCCGAGCTTCCGCCGGATGCGCTTCCGGACTCTCCACCGCCGTCGGTGTCGACCGCAGTGGCAGGAGTCGATGAGCACCCGGCGAGCAGCCACGCGGCTGCCACTGATACGAAAACGACGCGGAAAGCAAGCTTCATGGCGCGCGACCTCGACGCGATGCGACCGCTGACATGGCAGCGACGCCACCCTCGTAGACGCTTGTCGCTCCCTAAATGGCTCACCGGAGTGGCGGACGGGGTTACAGCCGTGCAGCCGAGGAGAGCAGGTGGCCGGGGTGCCTGGGGATGTTGGCGCCCTCGGATGAAAGACACCCCGGCCACGGGGGCGTACGGCGGGGGGATTCGGGGGCGATAGTCGGACGTGACCGAACGGGGCCATGATGTCGCCAGCATTCACCCTGCGCGCTGAGCATCAGGCCAAATCCGCCGCGAAGCTGCTAGGTGACGGCGTCTGGCCGATACGCCGAGAGCCATGAGTCCCATTGCTAGAAGGCCATGAGACGAAGTCGACCTGCGTCCGGCTCCCATCTGGCAACCTCCGGCCGAGTGGTCGTTCGAATTGCCGGCTGACAAAGGTGTTGTAGCTTCCGCACTCGAGTCTCCGCCATTTGCGAGAGCTGCGTCGCCGCTGGGCGTGTTTTGGATTCCCGCATCGCCGACCGTCGTACCTAGGGTGGCGGCTGCGTCAGAATCAGCCGGGACCGAGGAGTCGTTATTCCCTCCTGCATCGCCAGCTCCGGCGTCCCCAACGGATTCAGTCGTAGTCGGAGCTCCTCCCTCTGACGATAGAGTGCCAGCGTAACCGTTCCAATACGGCGGAATACAACTGCCCGACGATGAAGCGTCGGGGCAAATACAGGGCAGAGACGCTCCGTCGGCCATCACGACGCCGGGGCATGCACAGATCGCGTCGATCGTCACCTGGCATGTCCACGTCGAGGGGCAGTCGCTACCAGCAGCGCACGAGATGGGGTTTAGCTGGCATATGTTGCCAGCGGTATCTGGGCAGCCACACGAGGCGTCGATTGGCGACGTTTCTGTTCCGCTCGAATTCGACGCAGCACATGCGCAAGGCTCTGGCACGCACGTGAAGCCGGAGCCACAGTCGGAGTCGACCTGACAGGGAAGATTGTATTTTGGAGCGCAGGTGCTGGACGTTGTCGACGTGCATGTGGGCGGAGGGGACACCTGGCACGCAGCGTCTGCGTTGCACGCCGTGCCCCCTCCGGTGCACTCACTGACCGTCCTGGTCGAGCACGACATCCCGCTCGCACAGTCGGAGTCGGTTGCGCACGACCCGAGCGCGCACGTCATGGTCGTCACCGGGTCGCATGGTGGAACGGGGGGGCACTCATCGCCCTTCGCGCACGCAGGCGCCTTCGGGCACTCCGTAGTCCCCGTCGCGACGCACGAGAACCCGTGGCCGCAATCGGCGTCCGTGGAACATGGCGTCGCGGCATTGGCGTCGGCCGTGGCGAGGAGCATTGCGCCGGTCAGGGCGGCGAAGGCAAGGCAGGAAAACACTCGAGAGTGATGCATCGGTACCTCGAAAAAATTGAACGGCGATCAGGACTGCTAGACGCATCGTGCGTGCCATCCCGGAGAACCGCACGACATCCTAAAATGGCGTTCGATTGGCGATGTTCGAAAGAGCTCGGTTGCGCCAGTCCGTGCCAGAGCATGACGGAACGGCCCTGGTCAGGAGCGCTCCACAATGGGTCAGCCGGCAAATATCAGACACACCGGTGACGACGGCTGCAATCGTGCGCGCACGCGTGCCGAGGTCAGCGGTCGGTGGTTGCGCAACCCCGACGATGGCCCCGCGGCGGCGAGGGCGATGCGCGTTGCGTCAGCGACTGGTGGGCCACAAAGTGCGGGCGTTCGCCGCAAGGGCTGACTTGCGTTTGGTCCAACATTCGGGGCAGCGCCACTCGAAGGTAGCCGTGCCGCGCGGGCGCGTCAGGCGCCATCCCGTCTTGCTGACAAGCGTTTCAGTCGTGTTCGTAGCAGGGGCTGATCGACCACACTCGCAGCAAACCGTCTGTTCGGAAGTCATCGCCGGGCTCCTGGACATGGCGAAGTGACGACCCCCGTCAGGCAGGCAGTACGGCAGGTGCGGCCGACCCTTGAGTGTGCACGGGCCCTACACTTTCGCCAGCAGCTCCGTGGAGGGGCACGCTACGCTCCTGGGGACGTTCTCGACGCTCGCGTCGTTGCGGGCGGCGACCCATGCGCCGGGGGGGGTCGCGGGCCATTCCCGTCGCGGCGCGAGACCTTTCGATCTCGGCTCCCTCCGAGGTGCGGGTCACGATCGGTAATCGGCAGCTTCCCCCTCTCGAGGGGAGCGTGAAGGGGGTCCAACTCGCGGAGGAACGCGTCAATCCCGAAGGACGAGCCGTTCACCCCGACGAGGGACTCGCTTACGCCGACGAGAAGTAGTGACAGCCGCGAGCCTCGTCGTGGCGTGCGTGGGCGGCGGGAGCGTGCAGGCTCACGAGCGGATCGACTCGCCCGGCGCGTCTCGCGTGAGCCGGTTTGGCGGAGGTCGTTCACTGCGGACGTACTGGACCGGTTCGCCGGCATCGACGCGCGCTGTGCCGGCGTCGTTCCCACGGAGACGGAGAAACATGAATCTACGTTGTGCTCTCGCACTGGTCCTGACCGTTGCTGGATGTGCGGACTCGTCGCCTCCCGCTTCCGGCAATGCGGACGCCAGCGGAGGCGGATCGCCGACGGTAGAGGGCGGCGTCCCACCCGGCCAGGGGCCTGCCGACGGTGCCGTCGACTCAGGCAACGGCGGGAATTCGGATTCCGGAGCCAAAGTGGATGGGCAAGGCCTGCCGCCGCTGCGCGATGCCAGTGCGGACGGGACGCAGGGTCAACCGACGGATGCCAGCGCGGACGCGACAGGTCCGTTTCTGGACGCGGGAGATGACGGGCGAAGTCCACTCACGGATGCGGGCACCGGCGCGCAGAGTGACACTGGCGTGGGCACCGATGCGGGAGCCGAAGGCGGGCTGCCTTGCGTGAGCGATCCCACGCAGTTCACGTATCCATTCCAGAACTACTGCCTTGATCTCGAGGACCGGGTCACCAATCTTCTGAGCCTGCTCACGGACACCGAGGCGGTGTCGCTGCTCACCGAGCACCAACCTGCGATCACCCGTCTCGGGATTGAGGCGTTTTCCACATACACTGAGGGTATCCACGGGCTGGGGTCGGCTCAGAACGAACCGACCATGTCCCTGCTCTCTACCCAGTATCCGCAGGCTTCCGGGCTCGGGGAGACGTGGGATCCCGAGATGACTCGCCAGGTGGGCGCCGAGGAGGGCCACGAGGCCCGCGTCTACTACGTGAAGTACAGCGGCACCCACGCCAGCTTGGCCATTCGTGCACCGGTCGTCGATCTCAATCGTGATCCGCGGGCGGGCCGCAACGAGGAGTCGATGGGCGAGGACCCGTATCTCGTCGGCGAGATGACCAAGGGATACGTGCATGGGTTGCAGGGCGATGATCCCAATTACCTTCAGTCGGCCTCCACGGCCAAACACTTCTTGGCGTACAACCAGGAAGAGAACCGGGGAGATCTCAACGTAGTGGTCGACAATCGAAACCTGCGAGAGTATTACCTCATTCCCTTCCGCGAGGTGCTTCAGAACCAGCACGGGCAATCGTTCATGACCTCCTACAACGCCGTGAACGGGGTGCCCAATACAGTATCTCCGTACATCAAGAGCATCGTGATAGGAGAGTGGGGATTCGACGGGATGGTGTGCACCGATGCCGATGCAATGCAGGCGACCTACGAGTCGTATCACTACTTCCCATCGCTGATCGCCGCGGCCGCCGGAACGGTCATCGCCGGAACGCCCGTAATCTTGGCGGGCGACCCCACCTCGATGCTGTCGGCGTACACGACGGGAGCCCTCACGCGGGCCGAAATCGACGCGGCCCTGCGCGGCAACTTTCGAATGCGCTTCCGGCTAGGCGAGTTCGATCCTCCCGCGCGTGTTTCCTATTCGACCGTGGACGGGACTTCCACTCCGTGGACGGACCCCGGCGTGGAGGCGACCGCGCGTCTCGTGACCCAGAAGTCGATCGTCCTCCTCAAGAACTCGGCGGGGATGCTTCCCCTCGACAAGACCAAAGTGAAGACGTTGGCGGTGATCGGACCCAACTCCAATCAGGTCTTTGGCGACTGGTACGGCGGAAAGCCCCCCTATGCCATCACCCCGCTCGCGGGCATTACCAGCAAAGTCGGCACGGGAGTCAACGTGCTGTCCGCGGTCGACAACACCAATGGCGCGGCCGTAACGGCAGCGACGGGGGCGGATGCGGCCCTCGTGTTCGTCGGCAATAATCCGATTTGCGGAACGACGACCTGGGCGGTCTGCCCAAGTCCCTACGACAGCAGGGAAACCATCGACCGGCAGTACATCGATCTCAAACCCGATCAACTCGCCATGATCCAGGCTGTTTTCGCAGCGAACCCAAACACGATCGTCGTGCTGGTCTCGAGCTTCGCTCAGTCGATCACGTGGGTGAACGCCAACATCCCTGCCATCGTCCACGTCACTCACTCCAGTCAAGAGCTCGGCAACGCGATCGCCGATGTGCTGTTCGGTGACTACAACCCTGGAGGCCGAACCACGGTGACATGGTACAACTCGCTGAGCGATATTCCGGTCAAGACCGATTACAATATACGAAACGGCCGCACGTACCAGTACTTCACGGGTACGCCCATCTACCCCTTTGGATTCGGCCTCAGCTACACCACGTTCAGCTACTCGACTTTGCAGCTCAGCGCGTCGTCCGTGACCCAGACCGGCTCGATTACCGCCAGTGTCGACGTAACGAACACGGGCGGCGTGGCCGGCGATGAGGTCGTGCAGCTCTATGTGAGCTACCCGGCAGTCACGGGATTGGCGCTACCGATCAAGCGCCTCATCGGCTTTCAGCGGGTGACCCTGGCGCCTCAGGCGAGCCAGACGGTGACGTTCACCATCAGCGAGTCCAACCTTTCCACCTGGAACGACACGGCGTCGGCCTACCAAGTCCCGACAAGCACGGTCCATCTTACGATCGGAGGCTCGTCGGCGGACGCAGAGGCGCAGGCGGACTTGACCGTGCAGTAGACCCCGAGCGTCACTGGCCCGGCGGCAGCGTGCACGCCATGCTTGCGACATCCGTGTGTTGGCAGTGCATCGGATTGCACGAAGATAGGTAGTTCTGAAGATGGTACTGGCGGCAGTTTAGCGTATTGGTCGAGTTGTTGGCCGGCGCGAGGACTTGCGAGGCGGGCTGGTAGTCATACGTCTCGCAAAGATCGAGGCAGCCGCCGTCTGCGTACGGAAGATCAGCCGGATCGATCAGGCCCCCGTCGGAACAGGCAGGCCGATCCACTCCGGCCGAACAGAAGGCCAGGTCGAGGGCGCAGAAGGTCGCGCACGGGTCGGTGTCGGCGCTGTTCACGCACGCCGTGCCACCCAGGGGGCCAGCGTTGGGACATTCCGTAGCGGGGTCTTTGGCGGCCGCCAAGGCGTGATTGATTCGGCAGTAAATGTTATTGCCGGTAGTGTCCGACTGGGAGCCGTAATCGCCCTGAGCTTGGCTCACGTAGACGCCACACATCGTGCAGCACACGTCGCAGCTTTGGTACGCGACGAATGTCGGGGCCGTGCAGTTCGACATTACGGCGGTGCAGTACGTCGAACACGACGGATCGATGCCCGCCGGGCATGCGTTCAAACATTGCTCGGACACGGCAGAATCGATTCCAAGCACCGAATTGCATGCGATGACGACCCATGTCGCGATCGCGCAGCCGGCGGCTATCGACCGAGCGCCGATCACCATGTCCCCCTGAGCGCGGCGCCCCCAGCGGTCGGGGCGAGCGCGAGGGAAACACGGCTGCTCGGCTTGGGCGCTTCTACGCGGGGCGACACGATCCAGAGAGACACGCCCCCCGCGAGTGCGACCGCTCCGAGGGCGAGCGTCCACGTGGCAATATCCCCGGCAGTGCGGGCATCGCTTCGAAGCGAGAGTCCCTCGCTGCCACACACATTGGCGCTCAAGCAGTCCCCCAGGGATTGATTGTACTTGTTCTTGGCGAAGACGGCGAAGCCCGCGGCCACGCCCACGCCGACGAGGCCGAGTCCACCCACGACGACACCGACGACTCTCTGCGTCGAGCCCTTGGGGCTTTGATTCGAAGCGGGCGAGACGATCGCTGCGATCGAGGGGACGGACCCAGGTTCCGCGGTGAGAGCCGCAGACGGAGGACGCACATCGGGGCGCGCGACAGCCTCTAGTTGCGGCACGCTCACCGTGACCTCCAGACCATCCCGGGCAATATCGACCCTCGTGGTCCACGGTTGATATCCCGGCGCACTGGCTAGGAGCACGTGAGGCCCTGAATCGATGGGCATCGAGACTCCCCACTCCGCCTGTTCTACCGGTGCACCGTCGCGCTGGAGGACGAGTCCCGCCACGGCGCGCGAAACACTGATGACAAGGTGCGAAAGTCTGGGTACGAGCGCATCGGCGTGGCGATCCGCGCTTGCTACGTAGTCCTGCCGCCCTGCCGCAGCGGCCGCGCTCGCCGCCTCACGATAGGTGGCCCAGGCGGTCGCCGTCCGTCCGATCTTCTCCGTGCAATTCGCGAGATTGAGCAGCGTCGCGGGCGAAGGATCCAGCTTCTGGCTGTCGGCAAACTTCGGGCACGCTTCCGCGAAGTGCCCCGCGTCCACCAGCTTGCGACCGCTCTCGAACAAGGCCTCAGCGGCCACTGGATCGCGCAGCGGCGGCTCCGCAAGCGCCGTGCGGCCAGGGAGTGCCGAGGACAGTGCAAGCACCAAACAGGCTCCCAGTCGGCGGGCTCGACCGTCCACGCATCGTCCGTCGATCATTCAGCCGCATCACATAGGGAGTTCATCGCCGCGTGGGAATCCCGTCCCCCTCCGATTCCGGACGCGACGTAGGCGCGGGGGCGTCCAATGACTTCGCCACCGGCGGGGTTCGGGCAGGCACAGGCATTCCTGCGGTCGCGCGTCGCACCGCGAGGGGGCTCGGCTCTGTCTTCGCGGAAGCGGTCGCCGCACCCGCTCGTAGGGCGGGCGATGAAGTGCCCGCCTCGACTGCCGACTCTGAAGTGGACGTCTGAGGCACGGACGACGAGGGGGTATCTCCAGTCGAACTTGTCCCCCAAACACTTGATAAGGTCGGCTCGGGCGCCGAGCCGGCGCCCCTCGAAGGCTCGCCGCGGCGGCTGCCGACTGCCATGAGCAATGTCGCGGCCGCCAAGACCGAAGCGATCGTCCAGACGGCCGTTGGCGCCTTGCGCCTCGCAGAGGGCGTGCGGGAGCGTGAATTCCAGGAGGCTGGCGTGCTGTTCCCTTGCGACCTGCTCCCGCTGGGTGAAGCCCGCCATGCGGTCCCTTCAGGCGGGACGCGGTTCATCTCCCTGCCCTGACGCCCGGACATCGGGCGGAACCTCTGCAGCGCGGCCGCTAGGTCCTCGGCCTTGGCAAAGCGCTCTACTGGGTCCTTCTTCAGGCAGTGTTCGATGACGGCGCATAGGCCACTTGGGACGTCCGCTCGCAGATCCGATAAAGGCATCGGTGGTTCGTTGACCACCTTATGGCAAAGGCCGGGCATCGTGTCGGCTTCGAAAGGGCACCGCCCTGTGAGAAGCTCGAAGAGCACGATTCCGAGCGCCCAGATGTCGACACGCTCGTCGACGTCTCGAGACGACATCATTTGCTCGGGAGCCATGTAGTAGGGAGAACCGAGCATCATGTGCGTGCTCGTGAGATTTATGACGCGTCCGGCATTCTGGTGCCCAATGGCTTTGGAGATTCCGAAATCGAGCACCTTGAGCTTGGGGGACCCATCGCGGCCGTGGGTCAAGAACAAATTCTGCGGCTTCAGATCGCGATGAATGATTCCGGCCGCATGGGCCTCAGCGACGGCTTCACAGGCCTGCAGCATCAGCCCAACGGTGCTTTCGACCGACATCGGGCCGCTCGTCGCCAGCACCTGAGCGAGGTCACTTCCCTCCAAGTATTCCATCACCATATAGGGCGCGCCGTTGTCGAGCGTTCCGACGTCCAAGACACGGGCCACGTGCTCGCTCTTGAGTTTCGCGGCTGCCCTCGCTTCGCGGAGGAATCGGGTGACCGAGTCCCCGTTGTCCGCGGCCTCTGCGCGCATCAGCTTGATCGCGACGAGTTGCTCGAGTTGCTCGTGCCGCGCAGCAACGACGATACCCATTCCACCGGTGCCGAGTACGCGCTCGACGACGTACTTTCCTGCAATTGTGTCGCCTTGGGCCAGAGGGATGGAACTCGCCGGCATCATCGGACTCCCCACCTTACCAGGGAGAGCATCTATAGCACGCGCCCACGTCCGTCGATCCTCTTGCGCTTACGGGTCATCTCTCGGCACGATCGTCGACGCGCGTCGATTGGCGAGCCCGGTTGCTTGCGTCGCGGGGCGCCCCTAGCCCTTGCGGATCATGGCCTCCGCGATCCAAATCGTCACTGGATGCGCTTGCCTTGCGTGCCTGAGGACGCCCCGGCCCGTGCTGGGTCTCGTGTTCGTGTTGTTGCCTGCCGCGGTCCATTGCGCGGGTGGCAATGCGCGGCTTTCCGGCGTCGCGCTCGATGACGCGGGAAATCCGGTCATCGAAGTTGGACAGGGAGGCAATGCCTTCGTCCCGGCGGACCTTTCAGTCGATGCTGGAACGACGGTCGCTTGGTATTGGGTTGCCGACGGCCACAGCGTCGTGTCTGGAGATCCCGTCACCTGCACACCGGACCAGAGATTCAATACGGGTCTTCAAGAGACTGGCTATCGATTCACCTACTCATTCGCGCTTCCCGGTACCTACGGGTACTTCTGCTCGGAGCATTGCCCCGGAATGGGAGGGACCATCTACGTCCAGTGAGCGAGCGCCGAGCTCGCCGCAGCGTCCCCCGTAGTTCTGGGGCCGCAGTCGCCGCGCGGGTTTCGCCGCGGGCGCAGCCCGCGCGATTACGTCTTCACCCATAGGAACTCGGTGGGCGGACGATGGGTGAAAGCCCCCGCCTCGAGCCAGGCTTCCAGGGGCCCAGTTCGCATACCAAGCCGCGCGAGACCCGGTACGATCAGCGTGCGAAGCGCGTCGATGAACGCGTCGTGGACGGACGCCGCGGGCGGCGCGCCGTGGTCGGAGAACGCTTCCTCGTATGCGGGGTCCACCGGCGTCTCCTCGCGCCAGACTCGGAGATTCAGATACGCCATCGGCAGGAGCCATCGCGCCACTTCGGCGCGGGTCCTAGGTTCCAGCGCGGCCAAGTGCGCCCAACCGATGCGTGCGTGATCGATTTCGTCACTAAGCAGATCACGAAGTGCCGTCTTCGCGAGCGGACCCCTTGCCCGCGCGAGGCACACCTCGAGGAATGCGGCGGCCGTCGTCTCGTTCAGCACGCACTGGCCGACGACGAATAGCGTGCCTCGCAGTTCCGCCGACGCGCCCTTGTGCTTCGGGACGTCCAGCGCGAGCCGAGCGGGCGCAGCAAGGTTCACGCCCGCGAAGCGCGACGCGACCACACGGCTCAGTTCGGCGTGGCGGTATTCGTCGTCGATCGCGCGCGAAGCGAGGGCGACGATGCCCGAATCCGCAAGCCGGCGGCCCAGGGCGCCGGCGATGACGGCGAAGGAGTCCGCCACACGTCGCTCCATCGCGGCGCGGCGCAACCAGATGTCCGCGAGGCGCTGCCGAGCTGAAGGAGCAAGCGCATCGATCGAGTCGTCGTATTCGGGTAGCGGAGTCTTCGTCAGACGTCCGCCCCACCGCCCGTTTTCGGTGTATTCGATTGGGCCCACGGATTCATCCGCCGCTGGCGCCGGTGCATGACCAGTAATCGCTGACGAACGGGTGCGGGCAGTCGCACGCCGGCATTTGTCCGACGGGGCACATGTATTGACCCCCGACACAGTCCGCGAACTGCGGGTCGCTGCACAGGCCCCCGTCGGTAGCGCCCTCGCACATGACCGGCGTCTGCCCGATGCACTGTTGGTGCGGATCCACGCAGGCCGGCGGCGTGACCTGCCCCGGGGCCTGGACTCCGCCCTTGGTCGTCGGCCACGGAGCATCGCAAAAGGCCTCGAAAAGCTCGCCGACCGTCGCGTATTGATTGCCGTCGAGAGCAGCGGCATCGGCGCCGAGCGTTTCACTCGCCGAAGGATCGGTTACCGATGAACCGTACGCCTGGTTGGCGGGCGTTTCCGATGTCGCCGGGCCTGCTCCGCATCCCGCGAGGGTCGCACCGAGACCTATACCAGCGCCGACGACGGCCTGAAATAATCTCGAGGGTCTATCCATGTATCTCGTCAATGCCTAGCACGAGCAATGCGAGAAGCCCGTATCGATGGCCGTGCCGGGCGCGGCGGCAGGCCACGGTATCGCTCTGCCCCTCCCAGCGCGGTCCCGTCCTTGCGTCACCAGCGATTCTTGAGCCATTCACGGCCTCGCCCCCGTCTGCCGGCACCGAGGACGAGAATGCGCAAAGACCATAGCCGCGGTATTATTCCATTCAAATCAGAACTGCTCCGGTGCCTCATGAACGGCGCCATCCGCTCGCGTGTGCCAGGCACGACAGCGCGTCTCCGGACGCTCGCCGCGGCGGCTGCAGCATGCTACCTCACGGGGAGCGCTGTCGCGGCCGCGGACCAGACCGTCACCGTCGACGGTACGGGGACCGGGCGCACGTTCGACGGGATGGGAGCCGTGAGCGGCGGCGGCGCCACGTCGGTCCTGCTCCGAGACTACGTCGAGCCGCAGCGCAGCCAGATTCTCGATTACCTGTTCAAGCCCAACTTCGGGGCGAACATGTCGGAGCTCTATATCGAAATACCCGGGGATGGCAATTCGACCCAGGGGTCCGAGCTTAGCCACATGCATACGAGCACCGACGAGAACTACTACCGCGGCTACGAGTGGTGGCTGATGGAGCAGGCCCGGGCGAGGAATCCGGCGATCTACTTGGATGCGACGCCGTGGTCGGGACCCTCGTGGGTCGGCACGAACAACAACCTATTCACGCAAACGATGGCCACCTATGTGTCCAAGTGGCTCGCCGGCGCCAAGACCTACCACAATCTCGACGTCAACTACGTGGGGTGTCGAAACGAAAAGGGCACCAGCGAGCCCTATGCCGAGCTCCTTCGAACGACGCTCAACGGCGACGGACTGACCAGCGTCGGCATCCACGCATTCGACAATTGGGGGGCGACGAGCTGGAACTGGGTCCCGGACATGAAGACCAATGCCACGCTGAGCAGCGCGATCTACGCAATCGGCAGTCACACGACGTCGAATCCCCCGGGTGCCTCGGGATCGCCCCCGCCCGCGGACGTCATCGCGGACGGCCATCCGATATGGGATACCGAAGAGCACGTATACGAACACGGATTTCAGTGCGCAATCGACATCATCCGATACTTCAACTACAACTACATCAACAGCAAGATCACCAAGACGATTTACTGGTATCTGATCACCGCGTTCTACTCGAACGAGACCTTCTACGACGTCACGACGGGAGTCGCGAGCACGCCGTGGAGCGGCTCCTACACGGTCAATCCGGCGCTCTGGGGATACGCCCACGTAGGTCAGTTCACCAAGACCGGATGGAAGTTCCTGGACGCGGCGTCCGGAAACCTCACGAATGGAGGCAGCTACGTCACCATGATGTCCCCCAGCGGAGGGGATTTCAGCGTTATCGCGCAGACCTACCAGGCCACCGCGACGCAGAACGTCACCTTCAACGTGACGGGCGGCCTGTCGACCGGAACCGTCTCGGTCTGGAGCAGCAACGCGACAGCCATGTTCGAGAAGCAGGCGTCGGTCACCCAGACCAATGGGGCGTTTACCGTCGCGATGGCGCCGAACACCATCTATTCGATCACGACGACGACGGGACAACAGAAAGGCTCGTACACGCCGCCCGCCGCCGCCGCGTTCCCGTTTCCCTACTACGAGAACTACGATCACTATAACAGTGATTTCTCGAGCGTTGGCTACCGGCCCTACTATCACGCAGACATCGCGGGCGGCTTCGAGCTCTACGATCGTCCTGATGGCACCGGCCAGTGTCTGCGACAGGTCGTCAATCCCCCTGCGAACGCCTGGGGCGTCGAGTGGAACCCGTTTACCATCGTCGGGGACCCGACCTGGACCGACTACGAAGTCAGCGCCGATGTCTCCGTGGAGGACGCCACGGGGTGGGCGTCGATCATGGGCCGCGTCAACTCCGCCGGGAACGGCTACGACGCGACTCCGAGCGCGTATTACATGTCCTTGACCCAGGCTGGGGGCTGGTCGTTCAATACGATTACGTATGGGGGGAGCGGGAACGTCGTGAAGCAGCTTGCAAGCGGGACCGCTACGCTGCTCGCTGGGACCTTCCACAACCTAAAGCTCGTCTTCTCGGGCACATCCATCAAAGGGTCGGTCGATGCGACTCAGGTGTTCTCGATCACCGATGGGACCTACAAATCCGGCTCCGTCGGGCTGGGCACGCAATCCGGCCACAATGCGATGTTCGACAATCTCATCGTCAATGCCGTGGGTGGAGCGACGCCCACTCCTACGGTGTTCCCGCAAGACGCTCAGAACCCACCGGACGGCGGCGCGCCGACCGACGCGGGCGGCGCAAGCAGCGGCGGTAGCGCGACCAGCAGCAGCGGTGGATCCAGCAGCAGTGGAACGACCAGCAGCAGCGGCGTCACCGCGAGCAGCGGTGGATCGAGCAGCGGCACCAAGACGGGCAGCAGCAGCGGATCAAGCAGTGGCTCCACCGCGAGCAGCGGCGGATCGAGCAGCGGCGCCAAGATGGGCAGCAGCTCCGGGTCGAGCAGCGGCTCCACCGCCGGGTCGAGCAGCGGCTCCACCGCCGGGTCGAGCAGCGGCTCCGCCGCCGGGTCGAGCAGCGGCTCCGCCGCCGGGTCGAGCGGCGGCTCCACCGCTGGGTCGAGCAGCGGCTCCACCGCCGGGTCGAGCGGCGGCTCCACCGCCGGGTCGAGCGGCGGCTCCACCGCCGGGTCGAGCAGCGGCTCCACCGCCGGGTCGAGCAGCGGCTCCGCCGCCGGGTCGAGCAGCGGCTCCACCGCCGCGGACGCCGGAACCGCGGGAACCGGGAATTCGAGCAATGGTTGTTCCTGCCGGACGGCAGGTGGCCATGGCGGCCGGGATGGACTCGGCGGGCTCCTTCTCGCTGGGACAGTAGTCCTCGGGCGGCGTAGGCGCCGCGGGCGGACGGACTCTCGCGAGGAGACGAAGGCCGTCTCCGACGAAGCCTCGACGTAGAAGGCCGGAGGAGGGGTCGCCGAGGCGCCGATCGCTCGGCATCTTGGCGATTCCCTCAATGGACTCGCAGAAATGCGAGCAGTCTGGGCAGCAGCGGAGCGAGACGCCTCACCTTTGGAAGCCAAAGTGATGCATTATCGCGCTGTCCGTCGCAGCGCTCCGGCGAACAGGTCCCCGTGCTTGGACAGGCGCTCGAGGACCGTACGGATGGTGAAGGTCTTAGGGTCCAGCCTCTCCGTGACCTCGTCCCACCGGACGGGTGTGGAGACGACCGCCCCGTCGCGCGCCCGAATGACGTAGGGCGATACGATCGTTCGCCCTTCGCCGTTTTGCCCATAGTCGATGTAGAGTCGGCCTTTGCGTTTATCTTTCGTGCGCTCCACGGTGGCGATCTGCGGCAGCACCTTCGCGACGGCGCGCGCGACTTGCTCTGCGACCCGGGTGGCCTGGTCGTGCGTCGATCCCGATGCGGTCGGCACCGCTATGTGCAGCCCGCGCTTGCCGCTGGTCTTGACGAAGCTTTCGAGCGCCAGCGCTTCGAGCAGGGTCCGCACCGCGTGCGCGACCTCAATCACGTGCGCCCACGGACCGCTCCCCGGATCCAGGTCGAGCACGAAGTAGTCGGGCTGCGCGAGGGCGCGGTCGATTGAAGTGCGGGTGGTCGCCGTGACCGGGACGTGGCAAGACCACTGATGAATGGTCAGGGCCGCGAGGTTGGCGAGCCATCCGAGCGTCTCGAGGTTGTCGCACACGATACGGTTCTTGTTCTCGTGGCGGGGCCCGACGTCGACGAGCCGAACGAAGGCGGGCGTCTTCTCGGGCGCGTTCTGCTGGTACCATTCCTGCCCGTCGATTCCGTCCGGATAGCGCTGCAACGTCAGCGGTCGCCCGGACAAGTGGGGCAGCAGCGCGGGCGCTATGTTCGTAAAGTAATCCCAAATATCGCGCTTGGTGATCCCGTCGCGCGGGAACAGGATCTTCTCGGGCCGGACCAGGTGCGGCCCGCGTCCGCCCACTTTCGTCGCCGAGGGGCGCGCTTCCCGGTCCCCCTCGACTTCCCGCGAGGTCTGCTCTTGGGCGGGGCCGAGCTCGCGCACAGCTTCGAGCGGCCCCTTATCCTCGCGCAGACCGAGGTAGCGAGGCTCGCGCATGGATCCATCTCGCGTCCAGTCGACGAACCGGCACTCGCAAACCAACTTCGGCATGACCCAGTGGGCGCCTTTCGTGCTCGGCGCCCCCTCGACCTGTGGCGCGGACGCTGGATGTGTATCGAGACGCCGCGCCAGGCTACGGCGTGTGCTCGCGTCGAATCCCGTGCCCACGCGACCGGCGAAGACGAGTCGCTGCCCGTCCGCCACCGCAAGCAGCAACGCGCCGATCTGGTCCGCGGTGCCCACCATCGGAATCCACCCTGCGATCGCGCACTCCTGCCGGCGATGGAACCGCAGCTTGAGCCAGTCGGGAGTCCGGCCTCCCGCGTACCGCGAGCCGCGTCGTTTCGCGATGAGGCCCTCGAGTCCCGCGTCTTTGACGACCTGGACGAGCTTCGCAGGCTCCCCGTCCGCCGACCGCGAGAACGAGAGGATCGGGCCGTGCCCGTCGAGCAGCCTCTCCAGCAGCTCGCGCCGCGCCTCCACGGACTCTGCGCGCACATCGCGCCGGTCGAGCCACAAGAGGTCGAATGCCACATAGGCTACGTGCGCTCGGCCCTTCTGTCCTGCAAGCCACTGCTGCAGCGCAAAAAGGGAGCTCCGGCCCACCTCGTCGAAGGCGCACACCTCCCCGTCGATCACGCACTCGTCGGCAGCCAGTCGCAGTACGGCCTTTTGGATCTCCTCGAATCGATGCGTCCAATCGTGCGCCGAGCGCGTGTAGAGGCGAACATCCGAGCCTGCGCGGCAAGCGAGCAAGCGGTATCCGTCGTACTTGATTTCAAACGTCCAGTGGGCCGGGTCGGGCAGCGTCGACGCGGACGTCGCCAGAGCGAACTCGCCTACCGCCTCATAGAGAATACGGGCGGTCTTGCCCCCGGCCAGCCCTCCAGCGCGACGCGGACCGCGTGTCGCTCGTCGACCGCTGACTACGGACCCCGGATTCTCGGCCGTGACGTCGTAGCTCGGGTCCGCGTGCTCGTCTTTGGCTTTGAACAGCAGCCACTGGGCCCTGCCCGGTGGCCCCGCGCGGTCGTCGTCTGCGGAACGCTGCAAGCGAACGAGGTGCCATTCGCCGACAAGCTTGGTCCCTTCGAGGCGCACGCGCAGGTGCCCTTTATCGAGCATCGACCGTTCCTGACCCGGCGGGACAGTCTGGTAGCGCCCACGGTCCCAGATGAGCACGTCCCCTGCACCGTATTCGCCCTCCGGGATGCGGCCCTCGAATTCATTGTATTCGATCGGGTGGTCCTCGGTCTGGATCGCCAGGCGTCGCACATCCGGGTCGTAGCTCGGCCCCTTGGGGACTGCCCAGCTCGTCATCGCACCACCGATCTCGAGCCGCACGTCGTAGTGCAGGCGGCGGGCATCGTGCTTTTGGACCACGAATGCGAGCGGCAAAGGCGTTTTCTCGTTCGCGGCTCTCGCAGTGCGACACGACGGGGACCGGCCGGCGGGCTCGGGCGTGATCCCGAAACGTCTCTTCGACCGGTACCCGCCCAGGCGGTAGCCTCCAGCGGAAGTCGCGCTCGAACTGGTCGTGCTTTCAGTGCTCTCCTTTGGCTGCGACCTTATTGTCTTATTCACTCTCTTTGTGTGAGGAGACAACTGATAATGCGCGCTTTCTGGTCTGGTGAGATCGCTTTCGGGCTCGTGACGATCCCTGCCAAGTTGTACACGGCGACCAGGGACCTTACGCCGCAATTCCACCAGCTCCACAAGGAATGTGGCACGCGGATCACGATGGTGCGTCGTTGCCCGAAGTGCAACCGCGATCTCGGTGGGGAGGAGATCGGCAAGGGCTACGAAGTCTCCAAGGGGCAGTACGCGCTCTTCTCCAAGGAGGAGCTCGCGAAGCTCGATAGCGATGACGCCGGGAGCACCATCGAAATCGTGGAGTTCGTGGACCCGCTAGAAGTCGACCTCGTGTACGTGGAAAAGAGTTACTGGGTCGGCCCTGGGGGCGCGAACGTGCGCGGCTACGATCTGCTGCGCTCCGTTCTCGAGGACACCAAGAAGGTGGCCGTCGGCAAGGTCCGCCTGCGCACCCGCACGCGCCTGGCCCTGCTGCGGCCACGGGGGCGCCTCTTCGCGCTCGACATGATGCGCTTTGCCGAGGAGCTCGTTGCAGGTGACGAACTCGCTCCGGCCGAGCAGAAGGTGCCGAACCCTCGTGAGAAACAGCTCGCGCTCCACCTCGTGAATGAGCTGTCAGGGCGCTTTGATCCGAGCAAGCTCCCGGATGAATACCGCGCTGCCGTGCTCGCCGCCGTCGATGAGAAGGTCCGGGCTGGTGAAGTGGCGCACGACACCGTCGAGCGCGAGCCAGCCGCGGGCAGCGCGCCCTTGGGCGCCCAGGTCATCGACCTCGCCGAGCTGCTCGCGCGCTCGCTCAAGAGCACCGCAAAGGCCAGCAGCATGCCCGGCCCGGCAAAAGCAAAGTCCGAGTCCGCCGCCGAATCCCACCACGACAAGGTCAGCCACCCCGTCAAGAAGAAGAGAGCGGCCGGCTGACGCCGCGGGCATCGATCATCCTCTGCGCGCGCACCATGAGTTCCATCTGGATAGGTACGTCAGGATTCTCCTATCGCGAGTGGAAGCCCCTTTTCTATCCGCGTAACGTTCCGGACAAGGACTTTCTCGCCTACTACGTGACCCGACTCAATGCGGTCGAGATCGATTCGACCTTCTATCGGATTCCCAGCCCGAAGACCATCGCAAGCTGGAGCGGAATCGCCCCGGAGTCCTTTCGATTCGGCATCAAAGCGCCTCGGAGGATTACCCATTTCGAGCGGCTGGCCACACCGTCGGAAGCGAACACCGTCTTTCTGCGCGTGCTCGAGCCTCTCGGCCCGCGGCTCGGGATGGTGCTTTACCAGTTGCCACCCAATGCTCGTGGAGACTGCGACAAGCTGTCGCGATTCTTAGATACACTGCCCGCGTCGCTACCGTGTGCTTTCGAGTTTCGTCACGCCTCGTGGTTCACGCCCGAGGTATTCGCAATTCTACGAGAGCGACGCGTTGGCCTCTGCATCCACGACCAGGACGATGACCCACCGGTGCTCGAGATCACCGGGCCGCGGACCTATGTGCGTCTCCGTCGAGAAGAGTACGACGCCGACGCCCGCGCCCATTGGCAGAGTGTCATGCAGCGGTGGGCGAATTCAGGCACTGAAGTCTTTGCGTTCGTGAAGCACAAGGACAATCCACGCGCTCCGCTCATCGCGCTCGAATTCGCCGAGGGGCTGGCGGAAAAGCACGCATAGAGTTTCTGGACGGACGCGGCTGCGATCCCGTGGTCAACGGGCCCAAGATTGTGACGGATTTGTCCAAGCGGGGCCATGATTCGTCCCGTGTACCCTGCGAGCGACCTTGGACACCTTGTGACTAGCCGCGCGACGGTGCAGGGGCCACGGGGCAGAAACGGACCATTTTGGCTTTATTCGACGAGGGAATCATGTCGCTTAATGTGCGCGGTTCACTGGATGTCGTCCTTGTCGGGCGGGAGCTTGCCGGCGACGAGAATCTCGGGGTTCGATACGTCGCGTCGGCCCTGCTCGCCGCTGGCCACCGTCCGCACATTGAGGCGCTCAACGGAATAGAGGACGTTGCCCGAGTGACCGATCGGATTTTGTCCATGGCCACGCCTCTCGTGGGGCTTGCCATTTCCGACGCTTTATCCGCGATCGGCCAGTTCACCCTCGCGCACCATCTTCGCGAGCGCGGGTTCCGAGGTCACATCACCGGTGGTGGAGCCCTAGCGACCCTCGCGCGGCATGACATTCTGCGCCATCACCCGGCGATCGACTCCATTGTTCGTCATGCGGGAGAAGTCCCGATGGTCGAGCTCGCGGGACGCATCGCATCCGGCTTGGAGTGGCACGACTGTCCAGGAGTCACAACGTCGGCGGGCGATGGCCCGCCGTGCGCGCCGAGCTCAGAGCCGTTCGCGGTTCGCCCGCTTCGTTCGGACAATCTCCAGCGCGTTCTCGGCTCGCGCGTAGCGCAGCTCATTTCATCTCGCGGGTGCACGGGTGGTTGCAAGTACTGCGGTTCCCACGCGCTGCGGCGCATGCATCTCGACGAGGGGCTGCGCGCCGGGCTCCCGCGCGCCGAGCTCGATCGCATCGGTGTCGGAGGCCGGCGGCGGCGCAGTCCCCACGACGTCGCCGACGAAGTGAGCGATCTCTATCACGAGCGCGGCGTGCGCATCCTGCACCTGCTCGACGACAACGTCGTCGGAGGGCCGCATTCCGATGGGCGTGAGTGGGCCGATCGACTCGCCGATGAGCTCGAGTGCCGTGGCGTCACGCACACGGCGTGGAGCCTGATGATCGATCCGCCCTCGGTCACCGATCCCCTACTGGACGCTCTCGATCGTCTCGGTGTGGCTCGCATGGTGATCGGAGTGGAGTCGCTCACCGACTCGGGCTTGCGCTCGCTCGGCCGATCCGTAGACGTCGAGGCGAATTTCGATGCGCTCGCGCGCGCGCGCCGCCGCGGGATCGCGACTCTGTTCAACATTCTCGCCGTTCACCCGACGGCGACCGGCGCGAGCATCGGGGCCGAGCTCGACGCGCTCGAGGACGTGCCGTCGGGCGTTTATTACGAAGTCATCCCCCTCGTCGTGTACCCGGGCACGGCGGCCTACGAAGAGCTTCGCCTCGAAGGACGCGTCACGGGCAACGATCTCATCGCGGACTACACACCTGCCGACCCCGTCGCCGCCGCATTTTACGCGCACCTCACACGTCTGATGCTCGCCACGGGGGGACCCTCCGACATCGCGCTCTACGCGCACCACGTGTCCAGCAGCGTCGCCGTCGCCCGTCGACTCGACTTGCGCACGGTCTCGGCCGCCATGGAGAACGAGATGGCCGAGCTGCTCGACGCCGTGAATGCGACGCGCCTCGCCGCGTACCGATCCCTGCTCGCGCTATCGGACACGCGGCTCGGAAGGACCGACGATACGCGCGCCCTGGCCGCCATTATCCAGCGGCTCCGCTCCCGCCTCGCCCGCGTGGAATCTCGCGTCAAGGCTCTTCATCATCGGTTGGAGCCAACCCTAATTGCAGGCACCGAACGCCACCATTTGCTTTCTGCCCGCGCTGTCCGGGGGCTCGTGGTGATGTCTCTCGGAGCGGCAACGGCGTGCGGGGGTCAGACGCGCGTCGAAGGGCCCGCCGAGGACGGACGCGCACCCGCGGATGCGAGCGGGACGTTGGTTATGGACAGCGGGGCTCAAGTGACGGATTCGGGCGCGACTCCCGCGACCGATACCGGCCCGTCGTCAGCGACCGACGGCAGCACGATGACGACGACGGACGGCAGCACGATGACGACGACCGACGGCAGCACGATGACGACGACCGACGGCAGCACGATGACGACGACCGACGGCAGCATGCCTTCAAACGCGGACGGAAGCGACGGGGCGATGATCGTCAGGACGCTCTGGACGTGTGTGCCGCCTTCGGAGGTGAGCGATTCGGGCACCAGCGACTCGGATGCGGGCGACTACGTGTGCACGGAGGGCAACGGGGTGTTCGCGTTGAGCCCCAACCCTCCGAGCGCATGCACGGCCTCAGATCTCGGCAAGCTTGTGGGGGGCGCGTGGGAAGCCGCTCAGCAGTCGTGTATACCTCCCGAATTCGCAAGTACGATCATCATCGTTGTGGATGCGCAGGGCCATGTCGTCGGCTATCAGCCTCCGTTCTCGAGCGATGCTGGATCCTGTGTCGTGGCGGCCCTCGCCAACGAGACGTTTCCGTGCCTCGAGGGCGACACGATCACCTATACGATGCCGACACCGCTGAGATAGTCAGGCTTGAGGTGCGTGTGCCTGCCGGAGCGCGGGCGCTGTCGAGCGCTATGCCACTCGTCGTCCACGTCCGTCTGCAGTTTCGGTCGTCCTTGCCCGGCTCCTAATCAGTCCCCTGCCAGCCCACCCCGTAGATCGGCATGTAGCCACCGTGCGCCGGGCTCATGCCGAGGACGCCCACGAGGGGGCGGCCAGGGAGCCACGGGAGCAGGCCCTTCGCCGGCGCAGTGCCCGGGAGCGCATCGCGCGTCAGCCACCACGCGACGCCGCCGCCGACTACGCTGCTCGCGAGCGACACCGCCAGCCAAGCCCGCACCGGGCCACTGCGGTCGTTATTGAAGATGAGCGGGCTCGCGGCGGCCGCCCCGAGCAGTGCCCCTCCGCCGGCGCCCACGTCGATGAGGAGCACCCTGGATGGGGTGGTCGCAACCCGCGTCGCAAGCACGCCCGCCGCCGCAAGGCCCACGGCCGTCCCCACGCCCATTCCCGTGTTGGGCGCCGTCTCGGCGATGTCCGTCGTCTTGCCTCGGACCATCCATTCACCGGCGCCACCGACGAGCAGTCCAAGCGCCGCACCGGAGTGGACGAGCGTGGCGTCGCCGTCGTCCATCGGCGTCTGCGTCAGGGCGACCGTCGCCACACCCGCGCCGATGAGCCCTCCTCCCGTGGCCCACGAGAATCGATCCCCCGTAGGCTGTAAGTTCTGGCCCGAGGCCAACAGGTACCCCGCTACGGCCGACCACCACCCGCCGGCCGCGAGGGTCCACGCATCGCCGGTCGACACGTCCCACTCGTCGGCCACGAGCAACGCACCGCCCAAGCCCATTCCTGTGCCGACCGCCAGAAGCGGATAGAGGACCCGCGGGTCGTCCGAGCCACTCGCCCGCTGCAGGGCGAACGCCGTGAACCCGCCGAACAGAGCGGAGTTGACGGCCAGTATGGCCCGTCCGGCCGAGCGTAGGGGCTTGGCCACTCCCTGTTCGCTGCCGCGCGCGGACAGATCTCTGCGATCTTCGAGTGCCGCCTGCGCCGCTGTTTGGGGCGATAGCAGGTCACGCAACATCGCCAGCCCGCGGACGCTCACCAATTCGTTTGCCACGGTCTGAACCCGCACGCGAAGCTCTTTGGATCTGGGTGCCGCGGCCACGATGCGAACGATGTACTGATCACGGCCCGCGCGTTCGACCCGAGGACTGACGACCCAGGTACCCTCGTCGCGACCGCCGACCTCTGAGCGCGCCGCGCGGTCGAGAAGGTTTTCGTCGCGTGGGGACTGGGCCGACGGTTCGGTGTCTCCCAGAGACAACGTGAATCCGAGGTCTTGGACGGCGTCCCTGAGCGTCACGTCGAGTTGCTGAGCGAGCTCGTAGACCTCCTTGTCGAGCGGCTGGGGCTTGTGAAGCGGGACGTTCGTCGGCGCATCTCCGGCGGGGGTGAGCGTGGGCCAAACGACGACCGTCGCGCGCCCCTCCGAGCGCGCTTGGATCGCAACGAGCAGAAGCGCGAGCGCGCCGAGAGTCGCTAGGAGTCGCATCACCACACTTCTAGTCGGTGTCGATTGGGAAGATGTCGGAGGTGACGTCTTCGGCGGCGAGTTCACGCTTGGCGTTGTGAAGCTCGCTCGACGTCTGGTCGAGTCGATCGGCCAAAACACCCAAGAACTGCCAGAGCATCTTGACGGCCACTTCGTGTTCGCTCCGAAGGATTTCGAAGAAGTCGGCCCGTCGGATTGAGATGAGCTCCGCCGGCCCTTGGGCGGTTACCGTGGCCGACCGGGGAACGCTTCGAATGAGCGCCATCTCACCGACGTGTTCCCCCGGGCCGAGGTGCGTCAGGACCTGGTCGCCGCGGGCGACGCGGACCTTTCCGTCGAGGACGATGAAGAGTTCGTCCCCCTTGTCTCCCTCGCGAATGACGGTCTCGCCGTCCTTGTATTCGCGCACTTCGACGGCTTGCATCACACGGAGCAGCTCTCGCTCGGACAAGCGCGCAAAAAGCGGCGTATTCGCGAGGACATCGCGTTTGAGTTCGAGGCGCTTTGCACGTTCGGTATCGATGGCGCCTTCTTCGCCCACACGGACGACGACCGCCGTGACGTTGTCTTTTCCACCGCGTTCGTTGGCGAGCAGGACCAGCGCTTTGACGCTCGCGTCGCCCTCCATGGCGAGGGGCACCGCGAGTTCCTCGGGTGACCGCAGATACCCGTGGAGCCCGTCGGTGGCCAGCAGCAGGACATCGCCCGCGATGAGCTCGAGGACCAGCGTATCGACGTCTACTCGCTCGTAGACTCCGACGGCTCTGGTAATCGCGTTCTTCTGTTCGATCTTTTCGATCTGGTCCCGCGTCAGTTTTCCGCGTTTGATGAGTTCGTTGTAGACCGTGTGATCTTCGGTCACCTGCTGGATGCGCCGATTCCGCGCGAGATAGATGCGGCTGTCGCCGACGTGCGCAATGAATCCCTGGTGGCCCACGATTAGCAGTCCGCTGAGCGTCGTCCCCATGCCTCGCTTCTCGGGATCGTCCGCGGCGTTCTCATGGATCGTGGAGCACGCCTGCTGCACGGCGTGTTCGAGGAGAGCGACGACGTCGCGGGGCGTAACCTTGTTCGGTCCCGTCGCGCCTGCGCGATAGTCGCTGAGCAGCTCCACTTCCCGCCTGATTTCCTCGTGCATGGTGCGCACCGCGAGAGCGCTTGCGACCTCGCCCGCGGCGTGGCCCCCCATGCCGTCCGCGACGACGAACAGGCCCAGCTTCTTGTCGACGAGGAAGTTGTCCTCGTTGTGCTCGCGGACCTTGCCGACGTCGGTCGCGGCGTAGAAGCGAATCGAGTCGCTTGGTCTCATGCGATCGTCATGATGGCACGCGCAGCCACCGGCGGAAATTGGGGGAGTGCTCGCACATGGATCGAGGAGTGGGGCGTTGCGCGGCCCCCCCGAGGTCCGGCGGTTCGCGCCGATCGGTCGCTCGCGGAGGCGCTATGCCGTGTAGACTCCGGGCGAGGATGCCCCATGTTCTGTCGGGAGGATGTCTTTTTTGAGTACCGTGAACCTGCACTTGGTTCGGAGGTCGGTTCTCCCCGGCCGCCTGGTGGCCTGGTTCGTCGCCTGCGCGCCGGTGCTGTTTTCCGTCCCGGCGTGCGTGCGGTCTGCCCCGACGCCCGCTCTTGCGTCGAACTCCGAAGGCCTGCGGGTCCTGCCAGGAGCTTACGGGGACGACGGATTTGCGTCAGGCATACATGGTCTGCTGATGAGCGCCCCCGGATCGCGGCAGCGCTCGGTGCAGCTCGCCGCCATCGAGGCCAAACAGATGGCCGCCGCGAAGACGCGGTTCGCGGCGCGGTCGCTCGATGGCGGATTGGCGGCCTTGACCGGCGGCCTCTATCTCGTCCACACCGGAGAGGCCACGGCCACGCTGTTTGGAGCGAGCGGTCTCGAAGCGATCACCGAGGGTGCACGCGCATTTGCGCAACGGGGGGACGAGGGGCGCGCACGGGCGCTCTACGACTTGATGTTGGGGATGACTAGGAGTGGTGAGAGGGCTGACATCGAGCGCCATCTGGCTGCCATCGACTCCTGGACTCAGGCTCTCAGAGCGGACGGCGGACCGACCGCGGCGGCGGGGACAAGCGAAAGGATCGAGGTGCGGCGCTGCATGCTCGAACCGAGTCAAGCGGCGCGCGATAGCGCGGTGCGCGCGACAACGACGTGGGTCAAGGAAGCGCTAGCTCTCCGGGAGCTCTTTCGAAGGACACGGGTAGCCCCGTCGCACGAGGACGGAATCGAAGCGTGGCGAGCGATCGAGACGGGTCCGGTGGTGCTCGCGTCGCTGTACCTTCGCGACGGAGACGTTCCGGCGGCTCTCGCGGCCGTCGGGCGCGAGCCTTTCCGCTCGTTGGCCGAGTCGGGACGCCCGCAGCTTTGGACGGCGCTCGCCGCGGCGGCTAGCGACGCAACTGCGGGCGGCTGCATTGGACTGTTGCGGCAGCTGCGGTCGGTGACCGTGGGGGATGCTGGCGACGACAATGACGCGTTTGCCGACGATCGCGATCTCTTCAGCGTGGCTACGTTCGGCCTTGCCGGCGAGTGCTATCGGCTGGATCCCAGCGCACCGGCGGCGGCGCTCATGCTGGGGCACGCACTCGTGGAACTTGGAATGGCAGAGGCGGCGCCCGCCGTGCTCATCGCGGCGGTCCGCGCGCACCCCGATCCGCATCTCATCGGACAGTCCCTCGATATTTCCCTGCGAGCGATTCTCGTCGAGGAGGGGCTGGGAGACGTGGATGGCGCCCGACGTGCGTTTGGGGCGAGCCAGCCTCTGTTGGCAGCCGGATCCGCGCCCTCGCTCCTCGGGAAGGTCCGACCGAGCAGCGCACGCGTCCGCGCAGCGATGGGATCGATCGAGCTGCGTGAAGGACGGGAAGATGTCGCCCGTGAGCTACTGGCGCGCTCCGCGCAGGAGGAAAACTCGGCGGAAGTCTTGCTGTCGCTGGCGCGCATCGAAGCGCGGATCGGTCACGCGCAAGCCGCGCTGGATCACCTCGGCAGCGCGCTGACCGCTCCGGACGCACCGGGTGACGCCGCCCTTAGAGGCGAAATCCTTCTGGCCAAGAGCGAGGTTCTGCATGACCAGGGGCAGGCGGGCCCGGCTCGTGATGCGCTCACGCAGGCGCTGAGAGAACTGGCAGACGCGCGCCACCGTGTGAGCGGCAGCGAGCTCGCCCGGGTTGAAAGGGGGCTCGCCCGCGTGCTCGATCGCTTCGGAGCGTCCGGCCCGGCGGACCGGGCGCTCGAGCGGGCGTATGCCGCCGCTCCGGCGGACAAGACCCAAGTCTCGCGGACTGTCGGAGTCCTGCTTGGCCGCGCACTGGTGCGCGGCGACCTGCAAGCTGCGCGCGAGTGGCTTCGTCGGGTATTGACCGTCGACGTCGACGACGACGATCTAGTGCAGTATGCGCTCTGGATTCGGGTGCTCGAGCGTCAGGGTCACGCTGCGAGCGACGGAACCGCGGATCGCATGTTTGCAGCCGTCCCAGACGACCGTCGTTGGGCCTCTCTTCTCGCGCGTTACGGCGAGGGAAAGCTCAAGTCGGACGAGCTCGTGGCGCGCGCCGGCACGCCTGCGCACAGAGGTGAGAGCCTCTTCTATGAGGCGATGGAGCGCAAAGCCAGCGGCGACATCCGAGGCGAACAGGAGCTCCTCAAGCTGGTTTTGGCCGATGCCGGCGTCAACGAGGCGCTCGAACTCGTCGTCAGGGGACTGCTCGAAGCGGGCGACTCGAAGGTCGATGGGCCGCTGCCTCCGGACGTGGTTCTTCCGTGACCGTCCGCCCTTCCATCGGTCGCGCTCTCGACTGGAGCGCCCTCGCAATTCTGAAGATTCGCGCTCGCGAGGTGGCCGAGGGTGTCTTCGCAGGGTCGCACCGCAGTGCTCGCCGGGGAGCCGGTGTCGAGTTCGGAGGGTTCCGCGAGTATGTGCGGGGTGACGACTTGCGATGGCTCGACCGTCGCTCGCTGCTCCGCCACGAGCGCCTGGTCATTCGTCAGTTCGAGACCGAGACCGATCGCGCCCTGTGTCTTGTCGTCGACGCGTCGGCGTCCATGGCGTTCCGGGGCCCAACCGCGGACTTCCCGAAGGTCGCGTACGCCTCGATCCTCGCGGCGGCTCTCGCGCGAGTCGCGCTGAGCGGCGGAGATCCGGTCAGCCTGTCGTTCATAGGGGCCGAGTCCTTCGGAGCCCCGGTCCCGCGCGCGGCCAGCAGCGAGCAGTTCGACCGCGTCGTGGCATCGCTCGACGCCGTCAGGCCGGGAGGGGATACCTACGTCGATCGGGCGATGCTGAGCCGCGCGCTGGATGCGGTCGCCCACACGACGCGTCGTGGGGCGGTTGTCGTCGTTTTCAGCGATTTGCTCGACGCCGCGGAGGGAGCGGCCGAACGCGTCGCTGCCTTGGCATTGGGCGGGCGAGTGCTTGTTGTCGTCCAGGTCCTCGACCCAGCCGAAATGGATCTGCCGTACCGCGGTACGGTTCGGCTGCGTGCCCTCGAGGGGACAGCGGAAGTCGAGACCGATGCCGACGCGGCTCGCGCTGGATACCGCGCGCGGCTCGGAGAGATCACGGGCTCCTGGGAGCGAGCAGTGGTGCGCCGAGGAGGTCGATTCCTGCGAGCGAGCACCGCGGACAATCCGCTGCAGGTCGTTCGGACGCTCTTGGACCGCCTACAGTGACCGACGATGGGCTTCGCGCGGACGGGGTTCGTGCTACCGCTGGCGCGTGACATTCCTTACCGCGGTGGCGCTGGGTGTCGCGCTACTGGTCGTGGCGCCCTACGTGGCCCACAGGCTCAGGCGGCGTCGCGCGGACGTTCAACCTTTTCCGCCCGCTCGACTGCTGTCCGCCTCGCTGCCGACCGTCCGCCGGCGCTCGCGCATTGAGGACCCCGGTCTGTTCGCCGTCCGCGCCGCGTCCATCGTCGTGCTGGCCGTGCTCGGCGCTACGCCGTTCGTCCGGTGCACCCGATTGTCGCTCGCCAGGCCAGGCGGCGCGTCCGTCGCTTTGGTCCTGGTGATCGACGACTCGATGAGCATGCGGGCACGAGCCGACGGCGGCAAGTCGCGCTTCGAACGAGCGAGGGAAGCGGCTGGGGAGTTGCTGGGCTCCGCACGGGAAGGGGACGCTGTCGCGGTCGTTCTCGCGGGGACGCCCGTCCGCCTCGCGCTCGCCGCCACGACGGACCTCGATACGGCACGCAAGGCGGTGGCCGAGACCGAGCCGAGCGACCGCGCGACGGACCTCGACGGGGCGCTGTCGGTCGCGACCGAACTCGTCACGCCGCTGCCGCAGGTGGAAAAGCGTATCGTCGTCTTCAGTGACCTCGCCGACGGACGTCTCGACGCGCGCCCCCTCGGGGAGGCAAGCGCCGTCCCTGTCTGGGTGGCCCTCCCGGAGCTGCGTGAGGCGGCGTCTGACTGTGCCCTGATGGCGGCGGACAGAGTCGGCACCAGCGTGCGCGTGGAGGTGGCATGCGGGCCTGGAGCATCGGCCGAAGGGCGCGAGGTCGTTCTCGAGGATTCCCAGGGAAAGGACGCCGGTCGGGCCACCGTCAGCGGCAAGGGCACGCACATGACGCTTGCCGTGCGGATTGCGGACGACGCCCGAGGTCCGGCCGCGGCGAGACTCGCCGGCGTCGATGCCATCTCCAGTGACGACATCGCTCCGGTGCTCTCGGAGCCCGCTCGCATGGCCGTAGTCGTTGTCGCCGACACGGCCGACGAGATGCCGGTTACTGGAGGAGCGCCCATCGCCGAGCAAGCGCTCATGGCCCTCAAGATCGATGCGGACGTACGTCCCATGCCCGCGTTTCCCGATCGAGTCGAGGACCTGGCGGGTGCGCTCGGGGTGCTGCTCGATGACCCGCCCGGCCTCACACCCGAGCAGCGTCGCGCGCTCGCGGCATTCGTAGGTCAAGGAGGCGTCGTGCTCGTCGCGCTCGGGCCGCGGGCAGCGGCAGCTCCGCTGGGGGCATCGTTCGAGCCTGTGCTGCGTAGCGCAGTCTCGTGGCGGGAGACGACGTCGCCCGGGGCCGATACTTCGCGCGCGACCGGAGTCCTGGTGGCGGACGCGCAGAGTCTGGCGGACCTCGGCGCATTCCGGCGGGCGGAGCTGTCGCCGGCCGACGTCGCGGGCCTGGATGTCCTCGCCCCGTGGACGGACGGCATGCCGCTCGTGGCCCGCCGTGTCACGGGCCGAGGCGAGGCGTGGATCGTGACGCTTCCGTTCGCCCTCGACGCCAGCGAGCTGCCGCTGCGGCCGGGCTTCTTGGCGCTGCTCGACGGGTGGGTGCGCGCGGCACGCCGTCACGGCGTGGATCGGCGAGTCACGGTGGGTACGTTCTGGACCTTCCCGGGAGCTGACCCGGTCGACGTGCGGGGCCCACGAGGTCGATTGGCGGGCCTGCGCACCGACGGAAAGTGGCGATTCGACCCCGCTGAGATTGGCACGTATGCCGTCGCCATCGACGGCAAGACGGAGACTCGCGTAGCCGCGCCTGACCCGCGCGAACTCGACCTCCGTCCGCGAGCGGCCGCGCCCGAAGCGATCGGGAGCCGAGTGGGGCAGCGTACCGCTGCGGTGGACACGAGTCCGGGACTCGCACTGTTGCTGCTCGCGCTGTGGACTGCGGAAATTGCGCTGAGGGCTTGGAGTCGGCGGACAGGAACGTAGGGCGACGCCGTCACGACCCGATTCGGCTCGCGCCTTCTGACGTCTCGGATTCTCACGCCGGCGGGCGGGAACCGGTGGCCAGGAGGCTCGGGGGCGCGGCAGTCACGTCCGCCGCTTCGACCCGGGATGCGGCACGGGTCGCTTGCCACGACGAAGGGAGCGTGCAGCCGCTCGCGAAGAAGTGGGTGCAGTCTGCCGCCGACATGGGCCGACTGAAGTAGAATCCCTGGGCGATGAGACAGCCGTTGCGACTCATGAACTCGGCCTGCTCGCGCGTCTCGACGCCTTCGGCGACGACGCTCAGATTCAGACTTCGGGCCATGGCAATGATCGCCGTGCATATCGCCGTGTCGTTGCCGTCGCGCGGGACTCCCTGGGTGAAGGACCGATCGATCTTCAGGCAGTCGATGGGAAGGCGCTTGAGGTAACTCAGTGACGAGTAGCCGGTGCCAAAGTCGTCTATCGAGACGTGAATCCCCATAGCTCGCAATTCCGCGAGATTGTTGAGTACGGTCGCCCGACCCTCGACCAGGCTGCTCTCGACGAGTTCGACGCCGAGCGACGACGCCGAGATCTCACTGCGGCGGACGTGTTCGCGGATCTGTTCGAAGAGCAACGGATCGCTCAAGAGTTGCGGTGGCACATTGATGTGGATGCGAAAGGGATTCGGTGGGGCTTGTTGCCACGCGGCCGCCTGGTCGCACGCGGCTCGCGCGACCCACGCGCTGATGGGAACGATCAGACCGGATTCCTCAGCGATGGAGAGAAAGGCCGAGGGTCCTAGAAGTCCACGCTCCGGATGCTGCCACCGGATGAGCGCCTCCGCTCCCACGACCGTGCCGGTGCGGAGCGAAACGAAGGGCTGATAGTGCAGTACGAGCTCCCCCTTCTCGAGCGCTTGACGCAATCCGGCCTCCACCGTAACCCTTTCGACTGCTTGCTCGCGCATGTGCACGTCGAATCGTTGGTAGCGTGCGCGCCCCTGCGCCTTCGCGCGATACATGGCCGTATCGGCGTCGCGAAGAAAATCGTCGGCGAAAAAGCACGGGTCGGAACTGATGGCGATCCCGATGCTCGCGGACGCGAACACGCGGCGGTCTCCGACGTCGAACGGTCCGCTTAGCACCGCCTGGATGCGGTCGGCGAGGGCTGTAGCGTTGTCGTCCGTGGGCGTGTCGGCAACGAGAATGGCGAATTCGTCGCCGCCGAATCGAGCGACGGTGTCGACGTCGCGAGTGCAGCCTCTCAGGCGCTCCGCGATCTGAATCAGAAGTTGATCGCCCGTAAGGTGGCCGAAACTGTCATTTATCGTCTTGAAATGGTCGATGTCCAGGAACAAGACTGCGAAATGGGCGTCTTCGGCGCGCCGGCGTCGCACGATGGCCTGTCTCAAACGATCGGTGAATAGCACCCGATTGGGAAGACCCGTGAGCGCGTCATGGGTGGCGTTTCGATAGAGATCGGCCTCCGCTCGCTTGCTCGTAGTGATGTCCGCTTGCGAGCCGGCCATACGCACGACGCGGCCCTCGGAATTTACGATGCCTGCCCCCCGGCACGCCACCCAGATCTCCTCGCCCTCCCTGCCGATCATACGGTACTCGTGCCTAAACGGCGTGCGGAGTCCGGCGAGACATGCATCGAGAGTTCGTCGAAGGCCGCCGAGGTCCTCCGGATTGACCCGCGAGAGCCATTCGTCGAGATCATCGCCTATCTCATGCGGATCGTATCCGAGCATCGCCTTCCACCGGGGGGAGAAGTACACGTGTCCAGCCGTGACATCCCAGTCCCATAGGCCGTCGTTGGATCCTTCCGCGGCCAGGGCGTAGCGCTCCTCGCTTCGGCGGAGTTTGACGTTCGCGGATTCGAGCCTCGATGTTCTCTCCTTGACGCGTTTATCGAGCTCGTCGCTGAGGCGTTGAAGAGCTTCCTCGGCGGCGCGTCGCTCGCGGACTTCGCGCGCGAGGTCTCGCGTCCGTTCGGCGACCCTCCAGACCAGAAGCAGCTCGCGACGCCTCAGCGCCACGACGCGAAGGCGATAGCCCGCGACGAGTACGAGGCAGGCGGCGAACCCCGCGAGCAGTCGCGCAGCGGCGGTTTCGTACCACCGAGGCTCGACCCGGAAACTCAGGGACGCTTCGGTTCCGGCGAAAGCGTCGCCTTCGGTTTGTGCGGAGACGACGAACACGTAGGTGCCCGGAGGCACGTTGGTGTAGCTCACCGTTCGATCGCCGCGGACGTCTATCCAGTCGGCGTCGTAGCCCACGAGTCGGACGCGAAGGTCTATCGCTTCGGCGTTGGCGAAAGCGGGGGCGCTGAAGTGCAGTTCGATGCGCTCGCGGCCGTCGCGGATGGAAATGTCTTTGCGAGGCCCCCGACCGACCGAGGGATCGATGCGACGGCCGCCGGCGACAATCTCGTCGATGGCAATGCTGGTGGGCGGCTGAGGTCGCGCTTCGGCGGAGTGCGGATCGACGACCGACAGCCCACGGGCCGTCGCGTAGTACATGCGGCCGTCGGACGCCGTGGTCTGCGCCGAGCAGCGCCACGAGATCTCGGTGGATCCGAGGCCGTCTCGGGTCGTGAACCGTTGCGAGACCACTCGCCGCGAACGGCGCTCGGCCACATCGTCGAGCGACGCGATGGACATGCGATATATCCCATCGTCCGCGGTCACCCAGAGAAACCCGAGTCCGTCGGCCGTGACGTGGACGGGCGATCGGTGCGGCGTTCCTGGGACGCTCGCGAGACTGACGACGGTGTCGCCGCGTATCCTGGCGAGACCGGCGCGCGTAGCGACCCATAGGTCACCGCGGTCGTCCTCCGCAAGGCCATACACGACGTCGTGGGGCAATCCGTCGGCGGTCCGAAACACACGCGTCGTGCCGCCCACGACGCGCACGAGACCGAGGCCTCCCGTGCTGATCCAGAGATTGCCGCCGCGGTCCCAGAACAGGCGCTGCACGTGTTTCAGCGGCGCGGCGGTTCTCACGGGTTCGAAGACCCCGCCCGAGAACCTCGACAGAGTGCTCGTCCCGTCGATCGATGTTTGTGAAACCCACATCTCGGACGCATGCGCAGAGAGGACCGTGAAGTCGCCGCCCGGTCGCGAAACACTCTCCCAGCGACCGGAGCGAAGCCGGTGGAGAGTCGTGCCGCCGATCCACAGACTCCCGTCGTCCGACTCGAGGAGGCCGAGCATCCCCTCGCCCTCAATGGTACCGGGCGGCGCGACTTCCAGGCGATGCCCGCCCTCCAAGATTGACACACTGCCCGTGCCGTCGAGCACCCACACGCCTCCCGACCGTCTGGCGAGCACGTTGAGGATCCTATCGCTCGGAAAGCCACCCGCGTGCCCCAGGGTCACGAACGCCCCGTCCCGGAATCGTTCGACACCACGGCCCGTCCCAACCCAGAGTGACCCCGCGCGGTCCTCGGTCAGCGCGAAGACTCCCTCCCGACTTTCGGCGCCCGCGGACGCGGAGTTGTCGAGCTCGCGTCCGCGTAGACGACCGAGCCCGCCGTCGCGTGTCCCTATCCACAGGCTATGATTACGGTCTTCCAGCAATGCCGTGACGTCTGCGGTGGCGAGCGCGTCCTCTACGGAAACCCGCCAACTTTGGGCCGCGCTCGTACGCGCGAGCCCGCGACGTGTCCCCACCCAGACGGTTTGCTGTGTATCGACGAGCACCACGTTGGCGACGAGCGATGGCAAACCATCGTCCACCCTGAACGCCCGGTCCGTCGCGCCGAGCGCGAGCACACCGTCGTCGGTCGCGGCCCACAACGTGCCTTGGCCGTCGACTTTCAAGTCATTGATCTTGGCCGGGAGAACCGCCGCGGCGGCATATGCGGGGTGCGGGGTAAAGGCCGCGGCGACCCCGGAGGGAACCTGACCTTGGCGTTCTTGCCGTCTGGCGGCCTCGCTCATTGGGTCAAACTGCCAAATCCCCGTTCCTCCTGTGCCGACCCAAAGCGAGGCCCCCGGGCCGGGCGCTAGCGCATAGACGAAGGGGTGCGTCAGCCCGTCCTTTTCGGCAAAGACGTCGAAGACCCCTCTCCGGTAACGCGCGAGTCCCCCGACGAGCGCCGCCCAAAGCGCACCGTCGGGTGTCTCGACGAGGTCGCGCACAAAGCTGTATTGCGGGACGCCGAGCTGGCGATCCTCGAAGGCGAGGAAGCGGGCACCGTCGTACCGTACGAGACAGCACTGGGTGCCCAGCCACACGTAGCCGTCGGTCGTCTGGGCCAGCGAGAGGATCGCCCCCTCAGGGAGTCCCTCTTTGGTCGTCCACGTTTCGTGGGCGTACTGTCGAATCGAGCGTGACGGATCCAGCGCCGACGCCTGGCTGTCGAGCAGGACAACCGCTAGCGCAAGGGCTGTCCGCGCCCATCGAGCGGGCCACGCCCGCGTCACTCGGTCTCGCCCGAAGTGCGACGACCTTCTAGCCGCCGCGCGGCCCTCGCACTTCGGCGGAGACCGATGGGGCGACGACGACCGAGGCCCGGAAGATTGCGGCGCTTCTTGGACCACGACCTTGAGCCCGTTCAGGCCTCGCGCGCATGACTATACGGAAGGAACAAACGGCACAAGGCCGGCGTGACTTAACGGCTCGAGCTGAGGTTGGCGTTCGTCACAGGCAAAGATGAACGAGGCAATGCCTGACGGTCGCGCCACGTGTTCTAGGGAGAGTCGAAGCCGTCCCCTGGCTCGTCCAAGAACCGGACAAGTCGATTCCGTTCATAGGAGGTCAGCACCTCCCCGAGCCACGAGGTCATAGCCGCCCGGTCTGTGAACAGTCGGCGGTCGGGATTGGCGCCGCTGCGGACGACGCGGTTGAACTGAAGCAACGCGCTCGGCGAGTTCTCGGAGGCGAGCGCTGCACTGCGCTCGATGCGAGGATTGTAGCGCGCGAGGTTGGACACGAGGGCTTCGCCGGCTTCGCTCGACATCACACGGCAGAAGCGCCAATCCGCGGCGACCACAAGCTTTGCGGACGCAGGAAGTTTCTCGATTGCGGCATCCATATCCGCGAAAATCTGGCTGACGAACTCGACGTTCCGGAAGCCAACCGACAGGCGAACCTCTACGAGGCGCCCCACTTCGATTGCCGCCGTGTTCGTCGCCCGGGCCATGATCGCCTCCCCACACAGTCTACACCAAAAATGGCAGCGACCATCCTCTCGGTTCGAGCCCGGCCACAACGGCCGATCCCAGTGGACGCTCGGCCACGATGCGGAACAATCGGTCGCGCCGCTCCTCGCTCCACGTGTAGAGCGCGATGCGATCCAGCGTCCCGTCGTGCCCTCCGAGGGCGACTTTGGCTGCCCATGCAAGTCCGGCAGCGCGATCCGTGTCGCTTGCGCCGCCCATGGGGCGCGCGATCGTGACGTGAGGTTTTGGCGGGCGGGGCTCGCGCCGGCCACAAGCAGCTTCGACGAGCTCATCGCCGAGCGCGACGAGGCATCGCGTCGCCTCCTCGCGCCCTCGGTCGAGGAGCGCGCAGAGAGCCGAGTACCGGGGACGTGGCCCCATCGGGACGACCTCGCCAAACGAGATGTCCATGACCGGCCAGGGCGAGCGGTGGAGCGCCTCGTCGAGGATGGACAGCGCGCGCAGTGCCGCCGCCTCTCCGCAAGTGCCGAGGAACGCGAGCGTGAGGTGCGCGTCCTCAGGGTGGATGACACGGATTTGGCGTGGGGGCTCAGGCAAGTCGCGAACGGTCGCGCCGTCGACGGGAAATGCGAAAAACCAATTCGGGGAACCGCGCGAGTACTTAACCATGGGCCCGGTCGTGTCGTTTGTCGTGGCGTGGGGTACTCGCGGGTCTTTCCATGAAGAACGCTCCGTTTCCATCGGAAAGGCGTTCGGTCATGCGATATCGCACCGGGGATCGCGGAGAGTGTGGACGAGTCCGAGGGTGGCTGACCGAGCCGCGCGGAGAGGCGACTGGGTCGGTCCCGGGCCGATCCATTCTTGGTGAAACCCGAGTCGGTCTCGGCCTACGTCCGTCTTGGCGGTCGCGATGACACCAGGGAATCGGCGCCGCCGGCTGTTCAAGATGCTGCTCGCGGTGGGCATCCCCACGTTGGTGTGGATAGGCGTCGCATGGGCCGTCTCCGATACGCTGCGAGAGCGTCGAGCCACGGCCGCGCTCGCGGCGGGACACGCCCGCCTTCAGCAACATATCTCTGGAGTCGTCACCAGCGTGGAAGACAGCCTCCGCCTCCTTCACAGAATGCCGGCTCTTGTAGGCAATGAAATCGAGGTCCGGCGGGTGCTCCGGCGCTTTGCGGAGGTGACCCAAACGTCCGCACTTCCGCTCGTGGAGCGACAAGAGCAGTGGCTCAAGGACAGGGAACTCAAGGATCTCGACGAGCTGCTCGAGCGGGCCGAGGCAGATATCGGCGCCTTGTCCGTCATCTATGTCGTCGACCTGGCCGGTGACTGCATCGCAGCAAGCAACTTTCGTAGACCCGACAGCTTTGTCGGCGCCAACTACGCCGACAGAGAGTATTTTCGCAGCGCCCAAGCCGGTCAATTCGGTCGTCAGTTCGCGGTCGGCAAGGTGACCGGCATCCCGGGGCTCTTCTTCTCGGCCCCCGTTTCAGTCGGGGGAAAAGTCATCGGTGTCGTCGCCGGCAAAGCGGACGTATCCGTCTTGACGAACTGGGTCAGGCAGGTCGATGGCCTCGTCGTCGATCCGTACGGTGTCGTTGTCCTGGCCCGTTCGAAGGGGCTGGAAGGTCGAGCGCTGCCCGATGCGGGCGTCCAACTTCTTGGAGATGAAGAGCGGCGCGTCCGGTACAGGAAGACCGAGTTCACGGCGCTTTCCCTCGTGCCCTGGGGCGATGGGCGTTACCCCGGTCTGCAGCGCTTCGAGGGAGGGGACGCGCCCGTCGTGATGGGCTCCCAAGGCATTCCACAGGCGGACCTGTCAGCCTGGGTCGTCGAGCCTGTGCCGGAGATCATGTCGCTGGACCACGAGCGATGGACCTGGTTTGCCCTGCTGGCGCTCGTGGGCCCGACCGGCATCGTCTTCGCCAGAGCGACTGTTTCGCACGTTCGGCAGACGCGGGGGCGTCTGGATGCCACGATCACTTCCATGGGCGACGGGGTGTGCGTGCTCGACTCCCACGGAGTTGTCCGCATCGCCAATCCCGCCGCGGAGGCGCTGCTCGGCGCGCGCCACTTGGCACTCATCGGCCGCGATCTCGGGGCCGTCGTGAGCGGCGGCTGGCCATCGGAGTTGGAGCGGCGACAGGAACTCGTCGCGCTCCGTGGCGCGATCCACGCTGGAAGCTCGTGCCGCTCCCACGACGGTCGCTTCATGACGCTCGCGCGCGAGTGCCTTCCCGTGTCGTTCGTCCTCACGCCGATTGACGGTCACAACGGCTCGAAGGGCTCGGTCCTCGTGTTTCGGGACATCCGTGCGGCCAAGGAAGGCGAACTGGCCTTGCGGCAGAGTGAGGCTCGCTTCCGAGCGATCTTCGAGCTTGCGGCCTTCGGCATCGTGACCTTGACGCCCGATGGCGTGATCACAGACTGCAACCTGGCGCACTGCCGCATCATGAGAGACGATCGGGAGAATCTCGTCGGTCGCTCGTTCGATACGCGCCTGCACAAGGACGACGTGGCCGATTGCCGACGGCGGTTCGAGATGGTCAGGGACGGCCTCGCCTTACCGGAGCCCTACGTCGAGCGTCGATACACGGCTCCGGACGGAACCGTGATTTGGGTCGTTCAGACAGCGTCGTTCCTGCGGGACCAAGACGGCAATCCGACAGTGGGGATAGGAGTGGCTCACGACATCACGCGCCGCAAGCACTTGGAGATGTCGCTGAGTCAAGCTCTCAAGCTCGAAGCGGTGGGCCGCCTCGCGGCGGGCATCGCCCACGAGATCAACACGCCCGTGCAGTTCGTTGGCGACAGCGTCCACTTCGTCCGAGAGGCGGTGAGCGATCTGTTCGGATTGCTCGCGCGCTATGGACGCCTGCGCGAAGTCGCGTCGGCCTGGGCGCCGGAGCTATCCGAGGAGCTTTCGGCGGCGGAGCAGGAGGCAGACGTGGGGTATCTGGCACAACAGATCCCGCGCTCGCTCGACCGAGCGCTCGATGGACTCGAGCGCGTCGCCACGATTGTACGGGGCATGAAGGATTTCGGGCATCCCGACCAGAAGGACAAGGCGCCCGCCGATCTGAATCGCGCGCTCGGCGCCACCCTCGCCATTGCACGAAACGAGTACAAGTACGTCGCAGAGGTCGAGACCGAGTTTGGCGAGCTCCCGCCCGTAATCTGTCACGTGGGCGAACTCAATCAAGTGTTCCTGAACCTCATCGTCAACGCCGCGCACGCCATCGGCGACGTGGTCCGGGGGACGGAATCCAAGGGGCTCATCCGCGTACGAACGTGGGCCGAGGAGCGATCGGTCCTCGTGGCGATCAGCGATACGGGCGGTGGGATTCCGGAGGACGTGCGTGACAAGATCTTCGAGCCATTCTTCACGACGAAAGAGGTCGGTCGCGGTACGGGCCAAGGCCTGGCGATCGCCCGCAACGTCATTGTCGAAAAACACGGTGGCGGGATCACTTTCGAGACCCAGATCGGCCACGGAACGACATTCTTCGTCAGGCTGCCCGTAGAGCCGTCGAACCAAGAGATCGTGAGCGATGAAGCGCATCCTATTTGTTGACGACGAACCGGCGATCCTCGACGGGCTGAGGGACCGGCTTCGTAAGCAGCGCCGGGAATGGGAGATGGTATTCGTGCTGGGGGGCGAGGCCGCCATCGCCGAGTGCGAGCGCGCTCCTTTCGACGTGGTGGTGTCGGACATGCGCATGCCACGCATGGACGGAGCGGCGCTCCTCGAGCAGATCAAAGATCGATTCCCGAGCACCGTTCGCATCGTGCTGTCGGGGCACGCCGAACGGCAGGCCGTCCTGCGCGCGCTCAGCGTGGCCCACCAGTATCTATGCAAGCCCTGCGACGCCGACAGTCTGCGAAGCGTCATCGCTCGGGCCTGCGCTCTGCAGGGTCTCATGGCGCAGCCCGAACTGCGGTCCATCGTGGGACGGGTCCAGAAGCTCCCCCTCAGTGCCCAAGATGTATCGGGAGCTCACCGAGGTCCTCACGCACGAGGCTCCCGCCATCGCCGAGGTCGCGCAGGTCATCGAGCGCGACCCGGCCATGTGCCTCAAGATTTTGCAGGTCGTAAACTCCGCCTTCTTCGGGCTGCCCCGACGCGTCACTGCGATCCGCGAATCCATCATGTTTCTCGGCATCGAGCCGCTCAAGGCTCTGGTGCTCGTGACGCAGATCTTTCCGGCAGCCGAAGGCATAGACGGGGGCTCTCGCGTCATCGCCGCAATTCAAGAGCACTCCATCCTCGTCGCGCGAGTTGCGCGCGCGCTCATCCCGACCTCGCAGGACGACGCCTTCATGGCAGCCATGCTCCACGACATCGGGCACTTGATCCTCGCGCTGGCGGAAAAGGGGCGCATCGGTGAAATCGCGAAGATCGCGCAAAGGAATGGTAGCCCGCTGCACGTCGTCGAGCGCGAGCACATCGGCGTTACGCACGCGGACGTCGGGGCTTATGTGCTGGGAACGTGGGGATTGCCGTTTGGCGTCGTGGAGGCTGTGGCGGGTCATCACGAGCCGGATCGGTTCGCCGGGACAGCTTTCGACGTGACGACAGCCGTGCACGCTGCGGAGGCGCTGGTGACGGGTCGCGGTGGCGTCGACGCAAGCAGAGCATCGCCGCTCGACGAGGAGCACCTCAAACGGCTCGGCGTGCTCGACAAGCTCCCGGAGTGGCGCGGCATCGTGGATGGCGTTTGCGCGAGCGGCGGAGGCTAGGGCCATGGCGCCGAAGCCTCGCGTTCTATGTGTGGACGACGAACCCCAGGTGCTCGAAGGAGTGACGCTCAGCCTGCGGCGCGCCTACGAGGTCCTGACGGCCAACTCCGGCCCTGCCGGGCTGGAACTTCTGTCGGGGGACAGGGGCGTGGCCGTGATCATTTCTGACATGCGAATGCCAGGAATGGATGGGGCGACGTTCCTGGGCAAAGCACGGGAGGCGGCTCCTGACGCGACGCGGATTCTATTGACTGGGCATGCCGACGTGGATGGTGCAGCGTCTGCCATCAACGAGGGTCGCATTTTCCGCTTTCTGACCAAGCCGTGCTCTCCCAGCGCGCTGCTGGCAGCGCTGGACGCGGCCGTCGAGCAGCACCGTCTGGTGACCTCCGAGCGAGTCCTCTTGCAGCAGACGCTCCGCGGCAGCATGCAGATGATGATGGATGTCCTGGCGCTGGCGGCGCCGGAAGCGTTCGGGCGCGCCGTGCGCCTTCGTCGCTACGCCAGCGAGGTCGTTTCGAGGGTCCCCGGGGCGGAGGCCTGGCCGGTCGAGGTCGCCGCGATGTTGTCGGAGATCGGCATCGTGTCACTCGCCTCTTCGACGGTCGAGAAGCTCTATGAGGGCAAACCTCTGACTCCCGAAGAACAGCAGAGTGTCGATCGCCTGCCGGTCGTCATCGAACAGCTCATCGCCGGAATCCCTCGCCTCGACGCCGTCCGTGCCGCGCTCAAGTTTCAGGCGGTTTCCTTCGACGGAAGCGGGGCCCCCAAGACAGCCCCCCGCGGCAAGGACATTCCGCTCGGGGCGCGCGTGCTGCACATCGTCGCGGATTTCGACCGTCTCGAGAGGGGCGATACCTCCGAGAGGGTCGCGCTCGACACGATGCGCGGGCGGCGCGGTCGCTATGACCCGGAGCTTCTGGAACTTTTCGCATCGATGCTCGGCAAGGGGACCAAGGACGTCGACGTGCTTGAATTGCCCATTCGGTCGGTGGCCGCAGGGATGATCTTCCTGGAGGACGTTCGGACCAAGACTGGAGCGCTGCTGGTCGCGCGCGGGCACGAGGCCACGGCAAGCCTCGTCGAGCGCGTGAGGAACTTCGTCCCGGGCTCCGTGCGCGAGCCGGTCCGGGTGTCGGCACGACGGGCCCCCTGGCGCGCCGAAGGCAAGGACCCTTCATGAGGCTCACGACCCGGTTCGGCCTGCTCGTGGGGGCTCTCCTCGTGGCCGTCGGTGCGGCGACGTGGTCGGGTTGGCGCGCCCTGGGCACCGTCGATCTCGCGCTCAAGAGCGTGGTGGACCGGGAAATGCAGCGACTGCTCACGACGACCTACGTTCGGCGGGCTTTTCGAATGATGGAGCTCGACGAGCTCGACTTTGTTTGGGCGGACGAATCGTCCGCCCGAACTGCGTTGCAAGCGCAGATCGACGCCGAGTCGCGCGTTCTAGAGGGGGTCCTCGACCGCCTCGCAGCCCTCATGGCGCCCGAAGATGCGCCAACCATTGCGAGCATTCGCCAGCAGCGCGCCGAGTGGCTCGAGTCGCACGCCCGGATTGTGAGATTGGTCGCCGAGGATCCTCTACAAGCGCGAGTCGTGGGTCGAGCGCGCGCCGGATGGCCAACGGCCTGGGAGGGGCAGACCCTCCAACTCATCGCGGTCAATGAAAAGCGCCTCGGCGAACAAGCCTCACGAGCTCATGGAATCGCGGCTCGAGCGCGGGGCGCGCTGGTGCTCGTGTCCGCGGTAGCCACGCTGGGCGCGATCGGATTTGGCGCGCTGATCCTTCTTGGAATTCGGCGCAACATCCGCAGCGTGGCGGAGGTGAACGCGAATCTCGAACGGCTCGTGGAAGCTCGCACCGCCACCTTGGCTGAGCGAGAGCGGTCGCTGCAGGCTGCGCTCGTGGAGCTCACGGAGGAGTCTCGCGCACGGCAGCAGGCCGAGGTCGAGCTGCGGCACGCGCAGAAGCTGGAAGCCGTGGGTCGGCTCGCCGCCGGCATCGCGCACAACATCAACACGCCGCTTCAATTCGTCCGCGACAGCGTCGTCTTCGTCCGCGATGCGGTGGACCAGATGGCGCGCTCCGTAGAGCCCTACCGGCGATTGCGCGAGGCGGCGGCCACGGCCTTCCCAGACCTCGCCGCGGAGGCATTGGCTGCGGCGAACGAGGAGGACACAAACTATCTATTGGAGCGCGTCCCCGTGTCCATCGACCGGGCGCTCGACGGCCTCGCGCGGATGGCCATGCTCGTCGAGGCGATGAAGGACTTCGCACGTCAGGACAGCGAGGACAAGGCGCTCGCGGATCTAAATCAGGCGCTCCGCACCGTGCTCACCGTCGCGAGGAGTCAGTACGAGTCCGTAGCCGAAGTGGAAACGGACTTCGGTGAGCTCCCGCTCGTTTCATGCCACATTGGAGCGCTCCACCACGTCTTCTTGAACATGGTCGCGAATGCCGCACAGGCGATCGGGGAGAAGCTCTACGGTACCGACGCGAGGGGCGTCATCAAGGTCGCCTCCCGACAGGAAGGCGCGTCCGTTGTCGTGACCGTGAGCGACAACGGGACTGGGATTCCCGACGCCATCCGCGACAAGGTTTTCGAACCATTCTTCACGACGAAGGACGAGGGTCATGGGACGGGTCAGGGGCTCGCCGTCGGTCGCTCCGTCATCGTCGAGAAACACGGGGGGACTTTGACGTTCGACACGCACGTCGGGGAGGGGACGACGTTCTTCATCCGGCTTCCCGTCGCGGCGCGCCCCGTCCCGGCGCCGCGTGGGGGGCCAGATTCCGTAGGCCGGCGCGCCTGAGAGCATTGCGGGGTTCGGCAAGCGGGCTTCGCCCCGTCATCCGTTCTCTCTCTCGATCTCGCGGATGAGAGCTTCGACGTCCACATCCTCAAGGAGAATCGCCCCACGTTCGTCCGTCTCGACCCGACTGATGCCGGGATGCTGCTCCTCGAGTTCGCTGAGCAGCGCCTTCTGACGCCGCACCCGGGACAAGAGCCGTGAACTCTCCCTGGTCAGGTCGCGAATCTGCAGTCCCTGCTGAATCGTGTGCGCTAGATCCGCGGGATTGCACGGCTTGGTCAAGAAGCGGTAGACCTCTCCTTCGTTGATGGCGCGAATCGCCGCTTCCAGGCTCGCGTGGCCCGTCAGAATGATTCGGACCGTATAGGGGTACTTGCGGCGGACGAGCCCGAGAAACTGCGATCCCGTCATATTGGGCATTTGCTCGTCCGACACCACGACGTCGACGTGATGGTCGACCAAGGTTTGCAGCGCTTCCTCGGCGGATGTCGCCGTCAGGATGTCGTAGGGTCCCTTTCGCAGGGCGTCACGGAGGCCCGCCACCACGTGCGGTTCGTCGTCGACGAACAGAACGGCGGAGCGGTGCCCGGGGGAATCCGAGCCGTGCAGTGGTGTCAGGACGCGAGATCGGTTCATGGGGTCATCTCCCTGGACGACGACAGTGTCGCGGAGTCAGCGGCCTGTCCATCGACAGGGAGCCGGATGGTAAATGTGGTGCCCTTGTGTACCTCGCTCTCGAACGTCAGGGTTCCTCCGTGCTTGTCCACTACGATCGAGCGGGCGATGGCGAGACCCTGACCGCTTCCGCGGCCCACCTCCTTGGTCGTGAAGAAAGGTTCGAAGATTCTCTTCCGGATACTGGCCGGTATCCCGCACCCCGTGTCCGCGATGTCGATGCGCACGCGGTCGCCTTCGCGCGTCGTCCGGATGCGAATGATCCCTCGATTCCCGGTGTTCGCGACGACGTCGGCAATCGCGTGGGCGGCATTGACGATCAGGTTGAGGAACACCTGATTCAGGTCACCCACGTGGCAAAGGACCTTGGGTAGCTCGCCGAGGTCGGTCTCGACATCCGCCACGTACTTGTACTCATTTCTGGCAATCGTCAGGGTGGTCTGGAGCGCGCGGTTGAGGTCTGCCGGGTTCTTGTCGCGCCGATCGGGGTGCGCGAACTCTTTCATGGCGCCCACGATCGTGGAGATCCGCGAGTTCCCGTCGAGAGCCCGAGCGAAGGCCGCAGGAGCATTCTTCTCCAAGTACCCAATATCCGCGGCGCTCTCGGACTGTCTTAGCCGGCGAGCCACCGATTCGCCACCAGGTGCGGCCGCGAGCGCGTCGATGGCCGTCCGGTATTCGGCCATGAGGTACTGCATGTCCTTATAGCCGTCCGCAAGAAAATGAATGCTGTCGCCGACGAACTGCGCCGGCGTGTTGATTTCGTGGGCGATCCCTGCGGCGAGCTGGCCGACGGCCTCGAGCTTGCGCGCGTGACTCAGCTCGACCTCGAGAGCCTGCTCTTCTGTCACATCGCGAAACACCAGGACGGCGCCGAGAAGTTGGCCGTCAGGGCTGCGAATCGGGGCGCAGCTATCGGCAATCCGTCGCTCTGTGCCATCGCGCGCAACAAGCACGGTGTGACGGGGCAGACTGATGACTACCCCTTCGCGGAGCGATCGCTCCACGAGGTTGCCCCCTGGAGTTCGCGTTTGCACGTCGAACGTGTGGAAGACATCGCCGATGGGGCGAAGGTGCGCGCCGTCGGACGTCCATCCGGTGAGCTGCTCGGCCACTGCGTTCATGAATTCGACGCGGCCACACGTATCGGTCGAAATGAGTCCGTCTCCGACGCTTGCGAGGGTCGTACGGAAGCGGGCCTCATTCGCCCGAAGGTCTTCCTTCGTCGTCTCCAGTTCCCACATGGCAGTCTGGACATACGCGAGGGCGGACTCCTTGGATTCCAGTTCGACAATCAGTCGGTCCGTCAGCTCCACCATCGCCGAAAAGACCGAACGGACCGGCGACTGGTCGGGCAGTTCGATCGCTTCGAGCGCGTCGCGCGCGTCGCAGAGGGAGCCCTGAAGCATGAGGGCGATCGCATCCCTCAGGCGCTCGAGAGCTCGAGCTTCGAGCGCGTTCAAGTCGCTCCTCGCCCGCAACGAGTGGCCGGCCCGCCTTCGGAGGCGGCGTACTCCGCGGGAGAAAACGTCCGCGCGACCGAGCAGCGGGACAGGAGAAGCCCCTTCACGTGGCTGACAAGGGGCATGAACGCGCGTGCGTTTCGCGACGCGAGCGGCTCCGTAGAGAAGAAGATGAGAGTCAGCACCGAGCCGCCGAAAACCACACCTCCGACCGCGAAGACCGAGCGAACCGAGTGCTGGTCGACGAATGGTCGGTCGGGGATGATTCTCCTGCCTTGCTCGTCCACCGCGTGGACCGGGTCCGCCACGAGAAATGACCCGACCTCGGAGCCGATGATCCGCAGATCCGCGGTCGAAGCGGAATCCCCAAGCCAGGTGAGGGGGAGTCCGAGTGCCTTGAGCAGGCACGCTATCATCGGAATCGAGGCTACGAATTCGTCGGAAAGCAGAGGAATGGCCACGTGGTCCCGAGACCGCATGGGGTCGTTCCAATCCGCGACGTGGCCCCTCGTTGCGAGGATACAATGGACGGGGGTGGGCGCTTGCAGAAGTTCTGCGAGGCCGACGGAGTGGGCCATCGCCGAGGCGAAGGACCGATGGCGCTCGGGCAGGATGCCGTAGGGAACAGTGAGAAAGGCGCGCGCCAGTACGAGGGATTCCGTGAACGCGTCGTACACACCGCTGACGGCTGCCTCCGCAACCTCAGAAATGGTGGGGCGACCTGAGATCGTCGAGGCTCGCCCGAGCCAAGTTTCTCGAATTGTCGCTGGTGTCGCTTGCGAGAGCATCATGGTGTGACCGGCGGGGCGCCGGAGGTTGGCATCAACCCCGGGGCGCAGGAGGGCCGTCGAGCCGCAGCTCCGGAACTGGTGGGTCCGAAGGCCGCCGCGCGAGGCACGCGAACGAGTGCCTCCTGTCGGATCATCGACCATTCTGGGCAAAGGTTTAGACGTGGGGTGTGGGCGCCTGAGGTGGGTCTCCGGCGTCGCGGCTGCTGCCGCCCTCCCTTGGCCTGACGACCCGATGACATCGTGCCCGTCGCGATGACGCAAACGTGGCGGTCGAGGCGTGCCGCGCTTCCTATCTACCTCGCGTGGTGATCGTGGTCTGGTTCGTCGCTCACTGGCAACTGTCGGTGCTCCTGCAGAGCTTCTTCCAGCATCGGTATGGAGCCCATCGGCAGTTCACGATGAGCAAACGGTGGGAGCGGTTCTTCCACGGACTGACTTGGGTCGTCCAGGGGCCGAGCTACCTGCACCCTCGGACGTATGCGGTCATGCACCGGATGCACCACGCGTACAGCGACACGCCGAACGATCCGCACTCTCCGGTCCAAGAGAAGAATTTTTTCGCCCTGATGTGGCACACTCGGACGCTCTTCGACGATCTAAGATATGGGCGCGTCGCGGTGGAGCCGCGCTTCGAGGGAGGCTATCCGGAGTGGCCGTTCCTGGACGATAGGCTTGGCGGCTGGGCGACGCCCGTCACGTGGGTCGTCCTCTACACGGCGCTCTACGTGGCGTTCGCTACGCACTGGTGGCTATTTCTGCTGCTGCCCATTCACTGCGCGCTCGGGCCCACGCACGGCGCAATCGTGAACTACCTCGGGCACAAGGTCGGCACCCGGAATTTCGATATCGGGGACCACTCGAGGAACACCCTTGTGTTCGATGTGCTGACGATGGGCGAACTCTTCCAAAATAACCACCACAAGTGGTCGCAGTCTCCGAACTTCGCAGTCCGATGGTTCGAGGTCGACCCAGCTTATCAATTCGTTCGCCTCTTGGGGTGGCTGCGGATCATCGACTTGTCGCGTGTCCAGATAGCGCGATGGCAAGTTCGAGGTGTCCCTGCGGTCCGCTCCGCGTCGTGAGGACCCGGGGCGGAAAGGCGGCCTTAGCGGGTCTCTTCGAGCGGCGCGTTCAAGGACGGGACGGCTTCGCCTGGCGCCCAAGGAATTCGGCTGCGCGTTCTCGACGTCCTCATACGACTGGCTTTCGGGAGCGACAGAACGGTCTGCTTAGTGGGCATTCCGGACGGTAGGTCGAGCGGCGATCCCGACGCTTCCGTGCGTTGGTGAGCAGGCCCCCCCTTGCGAATACGAAAAACGCCCTTACACGGGAGGTTCGAGAAATATCCATGTCGCTTCCGAGCATCCTCGACGTGTTGGACGCCGTGCTCCGCGTATCGAACGGGACTCCCGAAGTGCGCGCGTGGTGGCTCACTCCTCACGCCCGGCTGCCTCTGGCGGGGGACCGAAGGGGTCGCTCCTCGAGCGCTCGCCGGATAGCGCTGGCCGTCGAGTGCGCCAAGGACGCAGAGCTCGATTGCGGAGCTCTGGAGCGCGAACTGACCGTATTGCTACCTGGTTGTGCCGTCACGGTGCGACCTCTAGGGGATCACGAGGAGATGACGGGAATGATGCGTCTGGTCCATCTGGAGACGGCGCCGGCGATGGCCGTTGGGGGGCAAGCCGCGGAGCCTGGCTCCAGCGCAAACTCTAACCCCAGTGGGCTGCCCGTTCGGGAAGAGCGCGCGGTCGATGCCCCCTCGCCGCAGGTCGGCTCATGACCGCCTCGGCCGATGGCGAGTCCAGTCTCCGTAGGGGGGCAACGCTCGGGGGCGTACACCTTGAGGCTGAGCGATCGGCCACCCGTCGCGCGGTCTTTCGTTGGCGCGAAGGCGGACATTGGCAAGAAATGCCCTCCTGGCGTTTTTACCGCCACGTGGTGCGAATTGGCATCTTCTTGCGTGAGCGACTTGGCGTCGGTCCGGGCGATCGCGTCGTCATCGGGTCGTCGCTCCGGCTCGAGCGCGCCCTGGCTGAATGGGCGACCGTGTGCGTCGGCGCGGTGATCGTGCCCCTCGATCCGCAGGCGAGCGAG
>JBEKXD010000023.1:0-65191 GCA_049512415.1 Polyangiaceae bacterium | reverse complement strand
AACTCCAACTTTATTGGAACTACCTGGCCACGAACAATATCGGTTGCACGAATTGGTCGGTCGAAACCAACGGGGAAACGTCCGCTATCTTCACGACCAACGCCAACGCAAACGGCCCGTGGTCCACTTCCGAGATCACGAGCCCAGACGGAACGACCATCCTCAATTATATCGAGAGCAACTACGCCGCGACCGTCAACTAACCACTGAGCGCGGGACTCCACAGGGCTGCGGAGACAATCGCACTCGAATCGAGAGCGGTCCGCGAAACAGGCGGGTAGGGCCTCGGCGTCCCGGCGCGCCGAACGCGGTGACGGTCCTGTCCCCCGCCGTCCCTCTACCCGCAGACTCTCACGTTGCGAAACGACGCGAACCGGCGGCGACTCACGTCATTTGGCGTCAGATTTGCGTCAATTCGCGTCGAACGTTGCGAAACCTTCGGACGGCGAACTGGAGCGGGCGATCGTTCAGGCGGTCGCGGCGGGTGCCTTTGGCGTACCATGGAGGCCTACTCGGGAGGCCTATATGGCATCGACTACGTGTAAGGTGCTCGGTTTCGCATTACGGTGGGCCAGGACTTCGTTTGCGCGTTGCTGCACGACGGCCGGGTTCAGTGCTGGGGTCTGAACGACTACGGTCAGTTGGGCAACGGGACGACGATCGACTCCGCGGCGCCGGTCACCGTGTGTGGGTCCTGAGACGCAGATCGAGACCGCGAGGCATTGCCGGTCTTTCGCGCCGGGCAGCCTTGACGCGCGCAGTTTGTGCTCGATACGATACGTATCGAACATGGAAGCTTCGGGGTCGAGGGCGCGCGCGCGCATCGTGGTGTGGGTCGTGGGGCTCGTCGGCGCGCTCACCGTTCCAGGATGCGGTACGTCGTCCAACGGCGCGACGGAAGACGCCTCGCGCGATGGCGCCGCGGGGCAGCCCGGTTCGAACGAAGCGGCGTCCGATGGGGCGGAATCTTCCGATGCCGACTCGAGCACGACGTCGAGCGCCACCGACGCGCACCGCGACGCCGTGGGCGAGCTAGGGGACGCAGCGACCGATTCTCCTGCCGACGCGACGCTCGACGCCGCGCTCGACACCGGGACCGATGCATCGGTCGATCACGCGCTCGACTCGATGGTCGACGCGGCGAGCGCCGACACCGCGCCAGTCGATGACGGCGGTGCAGTGGACTCCGCGGCGGCCGACGGCAGCTCGAACGACGGCAGCTCGAACGACGGCGGACCATCGGTCGATGCGGGCGCGGCCGACGGGTCCGCGTCGGACGCGGATCCGTGCACCCCGCAGGGGTCGGGGGACATCGCCGTGCTTGGCTGTCCCTGCGTGACGCCGGCGGCGCTCGCGTGCGCGGGCAACGACCAGCGCGTCGTCCTGATATGCAGCGGGGGCACCTGGGCCTTCGCCCAGACCTGCGATCGAGGGCAGAACTGCGACAGCACGCCCGGCGCGAACCAAGCCAGTTGCGCCACGCTCGACACCGCCTGCGCCGGCGAGAGCCCGGGGTACCGCTACTGCGGCGACTCGGCGAACGTCATTGAATGCGGCCCGGACCTCTTGAACCACACGCAGGTTCAGACTTGTCCCCTCCCGTCGTGCGACGCGGGAGCCTGCACGAATGTCTGCACGCCGGGCCAGGCGCAGTGTGTGGATGCTACGCACATCGAGGCGTGCGACCCCGCCGGGCACTGGGTCGAGACGGCCTGCCCCTACGCGTGCCTGAGTGCGCCCTCGGGCGACGGGGGCGTTTGCGGCGGCGCCTGCGTGCCCCAGGCAGCGTGCAGCGAGCCGTGCACGCACGGCGCCCCCAGCCCGGGTACCTGCGACAACGGGGGCGACTGCATCGCAGCGGCCATGACCGACGGCGGGGCCGCATGCAACGCGGCTTGCTCGAGCGACGCCGACTGCGCGCTCGGTGAGTTCTGCTGGCAGAACACGTGCGTGAACGTTGCAGCGGTCAGCGCGGGAGGCGACCACGCGTGCGCGCTGACGACCGCCGGAGGGGTTCAGTGTTGGGGAAACAACGATGTCGGACAGCTCGGCGCCGGCCTTTCAGCGCCGTCGAGCAGCCTGCCCGTGCCGGTGTTCGGGCTGTCCACGGGCATCGCGGCCATCTCGGCGGGCTCCGCCCACACGTGTGTCCTGACGACGGCCGGAGGCGTCGTGTGCTGGGGGCTTGGCACGGCCGGTCAGCTAGGCAACGGTGCGTCGCAGAGTTCCTCGATTCCGGTCGCGGTCGCGGGCATGACTTCGGGTGCCAGCGATCTGACGTGCGGAGACATGGTCTCGTGCGCCTATCAGGCGGAGTGGATTCGGTGCTGGGGAGCGACAAACCAGGTCGACTCGTCCATGAGCCCATCGAACGTCCCGTCGAGCGAAGCGAATGTGTATATGGGGAGCCTGAGCGCAGGCTTCGTCCTCTGCGGATCGAACACCGAGTCGATCGGCTGCTTCGACTTCACGAACTTCGGTCCGTACAACCCTACGCTGTTCGGTTGGACCGACGGAAGCGTGTCGGTCGGTGCCACGCAGTTCTGCGCCGTCACGGCCGACGGCGGCGTGGACTGCTACAGCAAGTCGAATACCTTCGGCGAGGTGGGCAACGGCACGACGAGCCCTGACCCTGAGCTCGCGCCGGTCTCGGGGCTATCGAACGCCGTGACGGTCTCCGCCGGTACCGACGTGACGTGTGCAACCACGACGGCCGGCGCCGTTCTGTGCTGGGGTCGCAACGACCAGGGACAGCTCGGCAACAACACGACGGTGAACAGCAGCACTCCGGTCCCCGTCTCCGGCCTGGACTCCGGTGCTGCATCGGTCTCCGTGGGCAGCGGGTACGCGTGCGCCGTGACCTCCGCGGCGCGCGCCGTCTGCTGGGGCGCCAACCGCTCGGGCGAATTGGGCGACGGACAGGACGCCGGAAGCCTCGCGCCGGTCGACGTCGTAGAGCCCTGAGGCCGCTGCCCTTCGCACCCGGTCGCGGCCCTGGCGCACGCAGAACGCCAGTGCGAGGCCGGCTTCCCGGGACTAGCAGCCCGAGGATCTCGGGAATCGACCAGGCGCGAACTGCGGGGATCTCACGAATACGATGTTCCCCATTGCGTACCAAGTGGACTACGTCGGTATCTACGGCAAACGGCGGCAGGCTCCAGGGCACGCTCTTCCCTTGCTCCGGACTCATAACCACGACAAGAATGCACCATGGACAAGGTCGTCGTCGTCACGGGCGCGAGCGCAGGAATCGGGGCGGAGCTCGCCAAGCAGCTCGCCTCCAAGGGGGCCAATGTCGTCCTCGCGGCGCGTCGCAAGGAGGAGCTCGACGCGGTTGCCAAGCGGATCGGCGAGCAAGCGTTCGTGGTCGTCACTGACGTCACCAAGCGGAGCGACGTCGAGCGCCTCGCGAAAGCGGCGATCGAGCGCTTCGGTCGCATCGACGTCTGGGTGAACAACGCCGGTCGCGGCATTTCGCGCAGCGTCGCCGACCTGACCGACGAGGATCTCGACGCAATGTGGACTGTCAACATGAAGAGCGTCGTCTACGGCATCCAGGCCGTCCTGCCGCACTTCAAGGCGAAGAATGCGGGCCAGATCATCAACATCTCGAGCGGTCTATCGCGCGTTCCGCTCGCACCCGTACGAGCCGCCTACGGTGCGGTGAAGGCCGCGGTAAACATGCTGACCGCGTCGCTCCGCGTGGAGCTCAAGAAGACGCACCCCGGCATCCACGTGACGCTCCTCTTGCCGGGCGTCGTCGCGACCGAGTTCGGGGTCAACTCGATGGGCGTCGGAATCGTGGACAACCGCAAGCTTCCCGGGGCGCAGCCGGTCGAAGAGGCGGTCAAGGCCATTGTCGATGTCATCGAGAGCCGGAAACACGAGGCGTACACCAGCGCGTTCATTGGCGGCGTCGTCGAGCGGTACCTGCGAGAGCCCGAGGTCGTCGAGGGGGAGATCGCATCGCGCCAGCATTAGCACCGCGCGCGGAGGCGGTTCCCACGTCGTGCGACCCCTTCGGGCAACGGGCTTCCACGAACGTCCGCTCCGCTGCGATTCACGCGATTCAATGGGATGGGTGCGCCCTAGACCCGAGATGTTCGCGCTGTCCCGAGCATCGAAGCGGCGAAACCCGAAATCCACCAAGGTTACCCCATGCCCCTAGACCACTACGTCACGCTCGGCCACTCGGGTCTGCGCGTTTCCCCTTTTTGCCTCGGCGCGATGACCTTTGGCGAGGACTGGGGTTGGGGATCGAGCGCGCAAGACGCGGCCGCCATCCTCGACCGCTTTCTCGAACGCGGCGGCAACTTCATCGATACGGCCAACGCGTACACCAAAGGTCACTCTGAGAAGATCATCGGCGACAGACTCGGCCGAGTGCCGAGCAAGCGCGATCGCTGCGTCATTGCGACCAAGTTCTTCAGCAACATGTACGCTGGCGACCCCAATGGCGGCGGCGCGAGCAGAAAGGCGATCGTTGCTGCGTGCGAGCAGTCATTGCGCAGGCTTCAAACGGGCTACATCGATCTCTACTGGATGCACGCGTGGGAGCCGACGACGCCGATCGAGGAGACGATGCGCGCGCTCGACGATCTCGTTGGCGACGGCAAAGTGCGGTACGTGGGTTTCTCGGACACGCCCGCGTGGAAGTGCGCCGAGGCTCAAACGATCGCGCGCTTTCGCGGCCTTGCGCCACTCATCGCGCTCCAGATCGAGTATTCGCTGCTCGAACGCACGGTGGAGGGCGAGCTCATCCCGATGGCGCGCGAGCTCGGTCTTGGCGTGACGCCATGGTCGCCTCTGAAGAGCGGCGTTCTGACGGGCAAGTACCTTCGCGCCGACCACGGCAAGCACGAGGCCGGGCGGGGCGCATGGGCCCTGGGCGCTCTGAGCGACACGACGTACGACCTGCTCGAGGAGACGGCGCGCATTGCCCAGCAGCTCGGCACGACGACGTCGCGCGTTGCGTTGGCCTGGGTTAAAGGGCGTCCAGGGGTATCCTCCACGATCATCGGCGCGCGTACGCTGGCCCAGCTCGACGACAATCTGGCTGCGCTCGACGTGATGCTCGCTCCCGAACACCTGGCAAAGCTCGACGAGCTGACGAAGCCGAAGCTCAATTTCCCGGCCGACTTCCTTGCCAACGGCGCCGCGTTCTTTCATGGCGGCACGACCATCGACGGTCGGTCCGCGCCATTGTGGCCGATGGCACCCAAGGGGGATCACGACAGGTACTGAGGAGGACACCGCGATCCCTCAGAACGGTGAGGCTTAGCACCTCGCGGTCTGAGCTCGCGGGGGAGGGCTACGCCGACGCACTCCGTGCAGCCGGGGGTGGGGCCGCTACCGAAGTGGTCGACGCAATCCAGGAACACGCCCTAGAGCGGATTTCGATTGGACGGAGGCGTTGCCCTAGTCACCCCCTGGATGACCATGATGAGCATCGTTTCCACGCGGTGGAGCGATGCTCTGCGTCCGCCGGTCTTTTTTCGGGAGCCGTTTGCGGCCCGCTAGGAGCAAGCCCGCGACGAGCAGGCCGCTGAGGCCATTGCCGCTTCTGGTGCCACCCGCTGTCCGGCAGGAACAGCCGCTGCTCGAATTGGCGCCCGCCGCTGCGCCGGCGTCTGCCGTGCCCGGTCCACTGCTACTGGCGGTGGACCCACTGCTGCCGGCGGCGGTTCCACTGCTACTGGCGGTGGACCCACTGCTGCCGGCGGCGGTTCCACTGCTACTGGCGGTGGACCCACTGCTGCCGGCGGCGGTTCCGCTGCTACTGGCGGTGGACCCACTGCTGCCGGCGGCGCCGCTGCTGCCGCTCTTCGCGCCGCTGCTTGTCGACCCAGTGCCGCTGCTGCTGGTCGATCCAGCTCCACTGCCGCTCGATCCAGCTCCACCACTGGCCGACCCAGCTCCGCTGCTGCTGGTCGAGCCGGCTCCACTGCTGCTGGTCGACCCGGCTCCGCTGCTGCTGGTCGACCCGGCTCCGCTGCTGCTGGTCGACCCGGCGCCGCTGCTGCTCGTCGATCCACTGCTGCTGCCGCCAGCGTCCGACGGGGCGCCTCCGTCCGACGGATTCTGGGCGTCTTGAGCGAAAATCGTCGGGCTGGGCGTGGCGCCGCCCACGGTGTTGACAATGAGATTGTCGAACATGGCATTGTGGTTTGCCAGCGTGGCAAGCCCCACCGAGCCGTTCTTGAACGTGGAGTCGGTGATCGAGAACACCTGAGTCTTGTCGACCAGTCCCTTGATCGAGGTGCCCGAGAACACGATCTGGAGGTTGTGCCAGCTGCCCGCGGCAAGGGTCGCCTGTCCGGTCGAGAGCTGCTTCACGCTGCTCGTGGTTCCCGCGAGCGCGACGGTATTGAATGTCCAGGCGCCGCCCTGAGTCAGAGTCATGTAATAGCCGCTCGGAGTCGCCCAGTAGCCGTCTCCAGTCGAGTTGACGCGTCCCATCACAGACGCCCATCCGGTCGCGTCCTCGAGGGAGACGTCCGCGCTGACCTGGTAGTCGGTCCAAGTCGGATCCCCCACGATGGTATACGGATTCCACTCCACCCCCCAGGCGTTCGCCGCAGGATTCACTACCTGCCGCAAGCACTGTCCCGTTCCGTCCGGGCGCTGGTAGAGCTCGAAGCCGCCGCAGATATCGGCGTGATAGTAGGGCCGATAGCCGCTGGTCGTGAAATCACTATTATAGTGATCGTAGGTCTCGTAGTAGGGCAGGGGGAACCCAGCCGTCGCCGGGGACGTGTACGAGCCTTTCTTCTGGCCGGTCGTCGTCGTGAGCGAGTAGACCGTATTGGGGGCCATGGAGACCGTGAATGAACCATTGGTCTGAGTGACCGAGGTCTGCTGCTGAAACTGCGCGGTCGCGTTGCTCGTCCACACCGAGATGGGTCCCGTGGCGAGGCCGCCCGTCACGTTGAACGTGATGTTCTGCGTCGCCGTGGCGCCTTCCGTTTGCGCGATGACGCTGAAGTCTCCTCCAGTCGGCGCCATCAGGGTCACGTAGGAGCCGCCGCCGGTGAAGTTCCCGGAAGCGCCGTCCAAGAACTTCCACCCGGTCTGGGTGAACTGACCGACGTGGGCATATCCCCAGAGGGCCGGACTGATGGTGTACGAGCCGCTCCAGGGGCTGCTCGCGATCCCGACCGTCTGGTTGTAGAAATTCTCGTTCGAATAGTACGAAGTGATCAGATACCAGAAGATCGTCTTTGTAATCTTGCTGTTGACGTAGTTGAAGTTGAAGGCCTTGACGATGTCGATTTCGCACTGAAAGCCTTGCTCATAGACGTGTTCTTCCGTATCCCATATCGGCTTGCCGATGGCGATGACGTTTGCCGGCGGGGGTGACCCCTCCGTCGTGTGCTGGCCGATCGCGTACACCGCGGCGTTGAGCGTGGTGTTCGTGAGCAGGTCCGTCGCCCAGGTCCAGTTCGCGGAGCCTCCCGGATTGTCGAACGCGTGAATGCCTACGGTGGTCAGCCCATTGCTGTTCAGGGTCGTTCGAAGGAGATCGGCATACGTTTCGCTGGTGCCCTTTTCGTTCCGGCATCCCACGTAATTGACGTCGAGATTGTGGTACGTCTTCGCGCCATTGAGCCACTTGGCCATGTACGTGGCCGTGCTTTGCGTGAAAAGATTGTTGTTGGTGCCCAGCCACGAGGGGCCCGACCACGGCGTCGCGTCCAGGTAGATGGCGGGATTTCTCGCCCGCGCTTGCTCCATCAGCCACCACTCGTATCCGCGGAAGTAGTTCTCGTCGGTGGCGGTGTGCATGTGGCTGAGCTCGGAACCCTGAGTCGCGTTGCCGTCCCCGCCGACTTCGATGTAGAGCTCCGACATGGCCGCGCCGAAGTTGGGCTTGAACAGGTAGTCGAGAATTTGACTGCGCTGCGGCTCCACGTAGTCGCGCAGGAGAACCGATGTGGCTCCTCCCCCGCTCACGGCCCCCATGCCGTCGAACGTTCGGCCGGTCCCCGTGCCGTCGACGGGGATGGTCTGGTCTGCCCGCGCCACCGCGCCGAGGCTGATGCAAGACGTCGCGAGTGCAATGCTGAGGACGGCGGGGCGAGCGTGCTTCAGATGGATCCGCATAAGAGGGTGCCTCGAGTGCGTAGGTAGGGAGCGGCTCGTCCGCGGATCAAGCGGCGCGGTCGAGCGGGTTCGGCCACGTGGAGTATACGGAGTCACCGGGAGCCAACTCGGGGGGAGCCGGTAAGCCCGGTGCCTTGGGCGGCCTTCGTAGGTTCGGGCCAACGGGTGGAGAAATGCCGCATACCACGCAGGTATCGAACAGTGTCCGAGGGGGCCATTTTCGGCTCATGGTCCGCCGTCGGCAGCCCAGGCCCTTCCCGCATCGCCTCCGCTCGTCGGAGACTGTCGGACGACGGTCCGTGGCCGCTCCACGTCGGCACGGACGTCGTGCTAGTCCGCGAGCCGCCAGCGCAAGAGTGCGGTAAGATTGTGATGATATGGGAGCGCACACGATGCACTTAGCTCGTCGACAACTGGGCCCGGTACTTTTCGTGGGATTGACCGGTCTCGCGGGGGCCTGCCTGTTTGCCGCATGCGCTGCGGACGACGGCCTGAAAGGCGAGCGAGAGCAGCCGCTCTACACGCAGGTCTCTGGATCCTCGTCAGGCTCGAGTTCGAGCGGCGCGGGTTCGAGTTCGAGCGGCGCGGGGTCGAGTTCGAGCGGCGCGGGGTCGAGTTCGAGCGGCGCGGGGTCGAGTTCGAGCGGCGCGGGGTCGAGTTCGAGCGGTGCGGGGTCGAGTTCGAGCGGTGCGGGGTCGAGTTCTGGCGGTACGGAGGCGGGGGCGGGAGATGACGGCGGCGGGACCGGATGCATCAATCCCGGTTCCCCCGGTTGTCAGCTCGTGATCGAGTCGGAGTCCCAGTCGAATCCGAGCACAGGTCAGCTGACGATTGATTTCAGGATTATCAACCCGTCGATCAACCTGGGTACGGCGGTCGCACTGAACACCGTCAAGGTTCGTTACTACTTCAACGCGACCACCTCGCCCCTGGCGTTCTCGTCGGCCTGCGACAGCGCGGGAGTCGACCAACCCTACGCGAACATCAAAGCGGAGGTCACGATCACGCCGGGCACATCTCCCGGCACGACTGCGGCAGCCGCAAACGCAACCTACTATCTCGAGTTCGCGTTCCCCGCGGCGACCCAGACGATCCCGACGGCCGATGGGTCCGTCACCGTGAACGCGCGTTTTTACCCAAGTACTTACGCTATGGGAACGTTCACGCCGACGACCGACTACTCGTACGTGGCGGGAGACGGCGGCTACGTGGCCAATCCGAATATGACGGCCACCTTGGGCGGCACGCTCGTGTGGGGCCAGACCCCTTAGTGTATCATCAGCGCGCGCCTGGCGACGGCGCACACTGACTTCGCGACCCGGGCTCAGCGGTGCCGCGAGCGGCGAGCCTCAGGCCCGTGCGATGCTCTTGGTCGCGGTCTTCGAACGTGCGACACTCACTGCTCGTGCCGCGTCGGCTCGGGATGTTGCGCTGCCGCTTCGTTCGGCCCTTATGAAGCACGAGAGGACATATCATGGCCAAGGTACCCGCCGCTGCACCCATGTCTTCGTCGACCCGTGCGGCCAGCCTGCAGACGTTCGATCTGACGGATTTGGCCCAATTCACGAAGGAGGGCGTCTACGCCACCATTGCGAGCAAGGACTTCCACCTCTTTTACGTGGGTCGAGACGACGTCCACGAAGTCCTCAAGTACCTGCTCTCGCGCGCGAGCATATCTCTCTACCTGAACATGTTCGGGTACGACGACGAGGATCTCAACGAGCAGTGTATGCGCTGCGCCGGCGACCCTACGGTCACCACCGTAATCACGCTCGACAAGAGCCAGGCGGGTGGCAAGCACGAGAAGACCATCCTCGATTCGGACATGGCGACGGACCCCGCCGCGTACAACACGCACGTGGTCGTCGGTCAGTCCGCCACGCACCAGATCAGCCACACCAAGGGTGGCGTCATCGACGGGCGCGTCGGCTTCGAGGGGTCGACCAACTGGAGCGCCTCGGGCGAAGGGACGTTCGTCGTCAAAGGTGGCCCCGGCGGACGGGGCTATAAGGCACAGAACAACACGCTGGCCGTCTTCACCGATCCCGACACCATCTCGCGCTTTACTTCCGAGCTCATCGCGGAGCATCTCGCGGCGACCGGCGGCAGCATCAAGAGCGGATCGGGCTCGGTGGGGTCATCCAAAGCCGACCGGGGACGTCGAGTGGGTCGATCGAAGCCGCGCGCCGACTAGACCCCGTTCACGGATCGGGACGTGCGACATTCGCGTCACAGGTCCAGCCGCTCTAGGGAGGCTCGCGACATGCCCGAGGGCCCATAATTTCAGGCGCAAGCTCTGGCACGCATCCTGCTCAGATTCGGAGCATGCGAAGGATACGGAGCAACCGGAGGATCGTGGTGCCGTTCGGACTCGCGCTTCTATGCCTCGCGGCCACGGCATGCAAGGATGACATGGATTGTGATGATGTCGCCTACTTGCGGCAGCCGGCCGTCTTGGAGCTCGCCTGCACCCCCACTGACCTTTCCTCGGTTCAAGTGAGCGGACCGTGTGCGACCGCGGACGGAAGCACGGCCCCGGGCGACTTCGTCAGCGGAACCCAGGTCACGATCTCGAGCGATGTAGCCGGCGATTGCCAGGTCACTCTGACGTTCGCGACCGGCTACGAGTACTCCACGACCATCACCTTCACTGAGGAGACCGACGGCTGTGGCACATCCCACGTGGAGCCGCAGGCGAATCAAGTCGTCATCTGGGTCGAAAACCCCGCGTCCACGTGCGTGGACGGGGGGACCGACTCGGGACTCGGCGTGGACTAGTTTTTCGCTTGCAGCCTCGGGGATCCGTCGCTTCGCGGCCCCGCGCGGCTTTCGGGTCACCGCCACGAGTGGGCGCATCCGGGGGACGAGCCGTCGACTTTGTCGGACCAATGGGAGGGACATTGACTGAAGGCTCCACCATGGGATTCCGTCGAACATGCGGAATCAGCCAGCGGCGCACATGCGACGGCTTTCGGAGGTACCGAAGACATCCGTTCATCTCGATTCACAGACCTTGATAGATCCGGCGATTCGAAGCATCGCCGTGGAAAGGATAGATTTCATGCGCGAGCACATTCTTTACGGGGCACTGGCCGTCATGGCGTTGAGCGCGGCAGACTGCACGGTGACTGCGACCACGGCGACGAGCCCCGGTTGCAACCAAGACACCACCGTGCAGTGTACGAACGGAGCGTACGGGTTCAGCTGCCCGACAGGTTCCCTTTCGCCAGACTTGACTGATTCTGCGCTCACTTGTTCCATTGCAAGCCCCGTCGGCGGGCTAGACGAGTACTGCTGCGCACAGATTGTGGCCGCGAGCGGTGCGACGTGCGTCTCGGATCACTCCGTTTCTGGGTGCGCCGCGGGCTCGTACGGATTCTCGTGCACCGGGACGGACAGTCCCGAGGCCGACTACTCTGGTATCGTTTGTAGTACTGGGGGGGTCAGCGGAGCGAATAGTCAGGGAGTGCCGGCCATGCTCTACTGCTGCGCGTACCCGTCGAGCTCCACGCCGACCGGGGGGTGTACCCTGGACTCTGCGGTCAGCTGTACGGGCGGGGCATCTGGCTACAGCTGTACAGCGGGCTCGCAGCCCCCGGATTCCGCCAATTCGTCCCTCCTTTGCAGCACTCCGCAGCCCGCCGGAACGACCGACCAATACTGTTGCGCAGCGATCCCGGCGGCGAGCAGTTCGACATGCCAGCAAGACCAATCGGTCACCGGGTGCGTGGGAAGTTATGGGTTCGCATGCACCGGCACGGACACCCCGGCAAGCGACTTTTCGGGCGTGACATGCGGTAATTCCGGAGTGGCCGGAACGAACAGTCAAGGAGTGGCCGCGACTCTTTATTGCTGCACTCTGGGCAACTCGGTCACGGACGCGGGCGGCTCATGTTCGGTCGGTGCCGACACCGGGACCCAAGCGTGCGACGACTGCGTCACATCGCAATGCTGCGCTGCTTTGACCACCTGCGATACGGCGAGCGGCGCGGGCGTCGACGATGCGGGCAGCAGCGGTTGCGAGCAGTTCATTGCCTGCGTGCTGTCGTGCGTCGCAGGAAATGCGAGCGTCGCCGGCGAGAGTATGAGCGCCTGCGAGGACGAGTGCAATCCGAGCGACACGTACAGCACGACCGACGTGGCATCGGCCAACGCGGTATTTCAGTGCATGGCGTCGAGTTGCTCGCAGCCGTGCCAGTAGCCTTTCCTGGAGAGTCCTGTAGACGCGGACCCGCCCGCTAGACCTACTATCGGGCGGGGCTGCGTGTGCGACTCGCGTGAAATGAGCAGCGATCGAATTACTGTCGCCCAACGGAAACGCCGAGCGGCACTACCTGCCCGCAAACTCCTCCACGACCCACGCTTCGCCGTTCTGGTCGCGCACGACGGCAAACCCCGCTCGCCGAAAGCGCTCGGACAGCAGGTTTGCGCGATGCGACGGGCTATTCCAAATCTGGCGGTGCGCCGTCACGAGCGTGCGCGCCCGACCGACGTTCTCCCCGACCTCGACTCCGATCACGCCCGCTGAAGTAAGGCGCTCCAGGGGGTCTCCGTCCCCTACGTCGTGGGCGAGTTCGTGCGCCGTGGACATGCGGACGGCGTGCTGGTGAGCGACCGCATCAAGTACGGCCGTGCGCTCGACGGGGGCGCGACCGCAAGCGACGCGCGCCGCATTGACCATGGACGCGAGGCGGGACTCTTCGCTCCCGCCGGCTGCGTCGAATTCCTCTCCGGGTGCGCCTTCCTCTTGCGGAGACGCCGGAGGCTCGACCCCCGCGAATACGGTCGCGTCGAGCAGAGGTCGCGGTCCCCCTTCGACGTCGCCCATGACCTGTACGGTGAACATGCCGCTGCGTTCGGGCGCGAAGCGAGCGCGCACGTCCGCACCCGAGACGGACGTCAGGAGAGTGCGAGGCACCCCGCTCGGTCCGAGCACGAGGATTTTCGGGTCTCGTGCCGGGACGTGCAGCCGTGCGTCGACGGTGATCCACTCGCCGACGCGCACGGTCCGCGGGACCGGCGCGAGGTCTGCGAGGGCGTCGACCGCGACGACGACGAGTACGCGCGTGCCATCCGCAGCCAAGGACTCGGCGACTCCGCACCGTCGCAGCGCCGCGAACCGCGATCCCCGCAGCCAAGTCTCGAGTAGCGCGGTCGTCTCGTCGGAAACCAGCGCGTGTCCCGTCCTCGCCCAGACCCTCGGCCACGGGTGCGGTTCGCCGCTCGCCCGCTCTTGCCAGTCCATGATAGCCACTTCGGGCACCCCTCGCCCCGCGAGCGATCGGGCCGCGATACTTCGAGCCAGCGTTTGCAGCCCGAGCTCGCCGGGGCCGCACGCGGCGAGGGCCCGCTGCTGCATCGCGTCGCCTCCCGCAGATTCCGCGGGAGCCGGCGACAGAGTTTGAGGCGACCACGTGAGCGAGGAGGGATCGGCGCGCGCGTACCCCGTCGCCAAGAGGCCGAAGAGGGCAAGGGCAACTCCTGAGCGCACGACCGCGGAGGGGTGCGGACCGCGCACGTCAGTTGATTGTGAAACTCTTGCTCACGGGGAACGGGCTTCCGGCAAATGCAGGAACCCTCGCGCTCCGGAAGCGGGCGGCCACGCAGGCCCCCGTGGGAGTGCCGTCGAACGGAGAACCGGGCGAGAGGACTGCCGAAGCCGCGCTTCCGCTCGGATTGAACGTAATTACGACCCGCCCGGTACCGGTCGTGCTTCCCTTCCGGCACGATTGAACGTTGTCGGCGATCGCGCCGAGACGAGCCCGCGCCTCGCCCATGTTGAACGGCTGGTCGCTGACCACCGCGGGCGCTGCCGCCGGCGCCGTCTCCCTGGCAGGTGCGGCAGCGGTCTTGGGAGCCGCCGCTCCCGCCGTCTCTCCTGCGCCCGCGGACGCAGGGTTGGCCGCGCGAGCCTTCGCCGGTTCCTTGTCCTTGCCTTCCTTGGCACCTTCCTTGGCAGTGGGAGCTTCGGTCGAGGGCTCGGTCGACGGGGGGGCGGCGGAGGGACTCGGTTCGGCGGGCGCGTTGGCCGCCACGGGCCCTTGTTCCGGCGACGCGTCGGCGACCGCGCTGCCCGCGGCGGTCTTCAGCTTCTCGTCCGGGTTCGCAGCCAAGCCACGCATGACCCACATCGCCGTGCCGACGGCGGCCACGACGAAGAACAGCGACGCGCAGACTCCGAGCACAATCAGAACGCGATTGCGGACCTGCGCAGACACCGCCGCGGCGGCAACCGCAGCGAGTCCTGTGGGCGCCGTGTACTTGTCGAGGCTGGGCACCGCGAGGACCGGGGCCGCCATCGCGGCGTTGAGCGATCCCGAACCGAGGTTCATGATGTCGTCGACGCGACTCTTCTTTTTCTGATCGGATTGCGGCGGCGCTTTTGCGCCGAGCTGACGGATGTCAAACAGCCCGGATGCTTCGCCGACCGCGCCCTGGGCGCCCGCGGCGCTTGGTCCGGTGAGTGCACCGAGCGAGAAGAGCACGCTGCTCTCATTTCGGGCGCCGATGAGCTTTTGGCCCTCGGGGTGCACCGCTTGAGCACCCTCCGGAGGCGCGCTCGTCATCACGTCGTCCTCGCCGCCGGCTTGCGCGGCACCTTTGAACAAGTCGGCCGACGGGCCGCGGCCCCCGGTTCGACGAGCCGCCGCGACAGACGAGGCGGCAGCCTGCGCTCCGTTCGCGAGCGCGTGGGCTGGAGTTGGCGCTTTCGGATCGGCGAGATCGACAGGCCCCCCGACGGGCCCTGACACCGGCCCCTCCTTCGCGGGATCAAAGATACGCGTGGGGAGCTCGTCTTCCTGCGAACCTTCGGGGCGAGCGTTCGCCGCCCCCGGGTTCGCTGCCGCGCGGACGCACTCGTCACGCAGCGGACCGATCTCGCGCAGGGCAAGCCAGTCTGGCATCCCTTCCTTCCAGCACAGCGTCTCGTCATCGATGAGTTTGGATGCGTAGGCGGCCGCCACATCGGCCACCGTCATGGTGCGTTGGTCGCCATCGGCCACGTTGACCGTCCAGGCTTCGCCAGCGGACGAGGTTCCACTGAGAGACGCCGCGACCGCAGAAGGCGCCCCGGGGGGCTCGCTCCCGTTGACGACGATGCTCGCGCCGCACTTCTTGCACCGAATCTTGACCACTTTGCCAACGATCTTGTCGTCGGCAATCGTGTACCTGGCCTGGCACGCCTGACACGTGATCTTCATCCAACGACCGTCCTTGTACGTTCACTCACTCGGTCCACCCACTAAAAAAGCTGCATCAACCCGTCGCAGGACATCGTAGCGCGCCTCCGTGCGCGAGTCAGTGGTCACTCGCGTAGACTGTGCGATGGACATCCCTAGCTCGGAATGCCGCCGCTTCCCTGGAAAACGACCGGTCAGTTCAGCGGAACCAGCTGGGAGCCGTCTTTCCCACAGAAGGTCGCCGCTGCTTCGAAGCGCGTACCACAGATTGGGCAGACTTTTCCGCGTCCAGCAGTTTGGGATGACGCAGGCGCCGTGTCGGGAGCGGTCAGGCCTCTCGCAGCCGCCGCATACGCTTGCTGCTGGGCGATGGCGACGCTCTCCCGGTGGGCTCGGAGCTGGGCGGCGTGCTGCTCCTCCAATGCGCGCTTTTGGCGTTCGTACTCTGCCACGCGCACCCGGTGACGTTCCGCCGCGGCGCGCTCGAGATTGCTCGCTCGGCGAGCCCTGCGCGCTCCGATGAACGCCACGACGCCCAGGGCGACGGCGAAGGCGCTGATGGCCGCGATGAACCACTCCCGGCGTCGCACTCCCTCCGCGATCCGAGCGCCGGAAGCTCCGATCGTGCTCGTGGCCATGTCCGTGACGGAGGCCTCGCCACTCTCGCCATTTGGGTCGAGGCCGGACTCCGCGAGCAGCGCCTGGTAGTCCGCGGCGGAGGCCACCCGCACGGACGCGCGGGCTGTGCGCCCCGCCGCGGTGGCCAGGACGTCGAAGGTCGCGTCCCCGAAGTCCGCAACGGCAAGGGTGACGCGCCCCGACTCATCGATCAGGGCACGCGCTGGGCGCGGCTGGCCGTCGGCAAATTCGATCGGGCCGATCGCCCAGGCGATGGGGGTGGCGGTAGGGCAGCCGTGAGCATCGACGACAGCGGCTCGAAAGGCGAACGTCTCGCCGGCACGCAGAAGTTTTCGCGACGGGCTCACCTCGAGGCGCGCGGGCAGGCCCACCACGTCGCAGGTGTGCGCGGGCAGGGCCGGAGTCTTTGCCGCCGGCTCGGGGGGCGGAAGCGCTGTCACGGGGGGCGCCGCGGACGGGCTCGTCGCGAGCGCGCGCGACATCGATCCGGAGCGGGTCACATCGGCGACGCACCGCGCTCCGTCGATCATGAACGCATAGCGCCCTGTCTCGGCCATGGATATCGTGTCGTCCCCCGGGGCGAGAAAGAAGGCGGTATTCATCACCGCGTGTCTCGGATCGCTCGCCGGGGTAACGCACCGGGTTCGCCACGACCGACCGTCCCGCGAATGGCTCCAAGGGGAAAGCGTGGGGAGGGCGTCCAGACAGGCGTTGGTGCGAAGGACGCGCGACGGACCTGCCACTGCGATCTCGCCGGCCATCGAAGTGAGCGTGACAGGACCGCCGGGCAGCAGCGTTCCCGACACGGGCCTGGGCCCGCAAGGCTCACTCCAGTCCTGGACCGCAAACGTCTCGGTCACGGCCGTCATTTTCCACGGGCCGTCGATCGATGCGCCGTCACATCGGGCGTCAAACGACCACGTGCCTGCCGCGACCGATGTGGCGACGCAAAATGAAATAACGGACGCGTGCGGGCAGTTCACGGACCATGCAGCGTACGAGTGGCGGGAGGCCTCCGGCAAGCTAGGTTTGGCATCCAGGGCGTCCTGGCGGCTTTCGGCGTCTGCTACCGTCGTGGCCATGCACGCAGCGTTGGCGAGCTTTTTGCCGAGAAAGTCGGCATATTTCGGTCGAAGCCGAGCGAGGCCGGCGGCGAGTCGAGCGGAGCGCACGACTGCACGCGAGCACGCGCGATGCCGGGAACGCGGAGGGGTCGGCCGAAGGACACCGACCTTCTCCCCGCTCGGATGGGTCCTTCTCGTCTCCGCATGTGCGCACGTCGCGCCGCCCCCGTCGCTCATTCCCAGTGCGGACGATGCGCTGGCCCGCATGCACGCGACGTTCGCCTGCGGCCGGTCGACCCAGGGGTCGGCGAAGATCGATCAATTTGGCGAACAAGGACGGATGCGCGCGGAGATGTTTCTCTTCACGGGCCGGCCCGCCCGGATCCGCATGGATATCGTGAGTCCGTTCGGGGTGGCGCTGGCCACGCTCACGAGCGACGGCGCCCACTTTGCGCTGTCGGACTTGCGCGACAAGCACGCGTACGTGGGCCCTGCCGACGCGTGCAACATCGCACGCCTGACGACCGTGCCCGTGCCAGGCCATGTTCTCGTCGACCTTCTGCGTGGAGAGGCTCCGGTTCTCCGGCATGCGCCCGGATCCCCACGGATTGCCTGGAACGAGGCAGGATACTACTCCCTCCTTATCCCTGGAACGCAGGGAGCGCTGGAAGTCGTTCACCTCGCCCCGCGTCCCGACGATTGGGCGCGCCCCTGGCGGGACCAGCGCGTGCGCGTGCTCGACGTGGCCGTCCAGCAGCATGGCTCCGTTCTCTATCACGCGGAGCTTGCGAGCCACGCAGCAGCCTCCTGGGCCTCCCCGCGCATCGACCCGGACGGTCTCGCCCCGCCGATCCCACCGAGCGGCCCGTTCTGCGAGGCCGAAATCCCGCGACGGATTCGCGTCGAGGTGCCCGACCGAGGCGCCGACGTGCGCTTCAACTACGAGCAAGTCGTGTGGAACCCGCCGCTCGTAGAGGGTATTTTCGACCAAGAGCCCCCGCCAGGGACCCCCGTCGAATTCGTCGATTGTCCGTGAGGGTTGCTCACTCGTTCGAGCGAGCCTCGGCGCGTTCAAGGCCACGGATTGTCGGGGTCGAGCTGAACCTTCGGCTTGATCTCCTTGCGAGGGAGCGGGACGTCCGGAATGGCGGTTGCCGTGGGAGCGGGCGCTGAAGAAGGCATTGGAGCGGACGTCGCCGAGGCGATGGGCGGAGGGACTCCGCGGCCCTCGGCTGGGCGGGATCCTCCCGGCGCACGGGGGGGGGGGGCGACGCGAGCAGGTGCGACGGTGGCGGCCTGGACAGGTGCGACCCATACCGGTGCCGCCTCCGGCGCGGTAGACGCAGACACCGCCGGGGTTGCCGGCAAGGTGCCGAGCGGACCGGAGTCGAGCGCCGAGTCTGCCGCCGCTTTCGGCGTGCTCGCTGCACGTGAGAACAGCTGCGCGCCCAGGGCTCCTAGCGCGGCCACCGTCGCCATGAGAACTCCGGCCGCAATGCCGAGAATCAGACGTCGAGACGGCGCAAGACGAGTCTGCCTGACGCTGTCGTCCGACGAAATCACGTCCCCGTCGCGCTCGACTGGAGGGTTCGGGGGAGGGCGAGCGGTGAGGGTGGCGGGCACGCTGCGAGGACTCTCGAGCGAGCGCTGGATCGACTCCGACATCGTGTTGAGGACGCTCTGCGAGACCGATGGCAACGCGTGGGTGTCCGGTGGCGGATTGCCGCTGTCCATCAGGCGGAACTGTTCTTCGATGACGGATCGAAGCCGCTGGCGCTCGACGGCGAACGTCTTGCCGAGCACGCTCCCGAGATCGCGCAGCGACACGGGGCCAAGCGCGCGCAGCGCACCCTGCAGCGCATCTCGGAACTCGGCGGCCGTCGGAAATCGGTCTTCGCGATTCGGAGCGATGGCGCGCATGACGATGTCGTCGAGCTCGGGCGGATACCCTCGCGAGGCTGCTCCCGGCCGCTCCGGGAGCTCGCCCGAAACGAGCTTTGTGAATAGCGCCGGTTCGCTGATCCCGGCGGGCCATCTCCTTCGGCCCGTCACCGCTTCCCAAAGCATGACGCCCACGGCGAACAGGTCGGTGCGCGCGTCGACGGCGTCGCCCACGGCCTGCTCGGGCGACATGTACGTAATCTTGCCTTTGATGACACCCGTCGCCGTTCGCACGGACGACGTGGCCGCCTTGGCGATGCCGAAGTCGAGGAGCTTCGCCTGTCCATCGTACGTCACGAAAATGTTGTGAGGCGTGACGTCGCGGTGAACGACATTGAGCGGTTTGCCGTCGTAGTCGGTCAGCTCGTGGGCGTACCGCAGTCCTTCGAGGACGTCGAGCAGCACCGTGGCGCGGAAGGCGAACTCCATGGGTGTTCCGGCCTTGGAGAGCCTTGCCGTCGCGAGCTGCAGCGAAACCCCATCCAGGTACTCCATGGCCATCATGTGCTGGCCCTGGCCCTCCCACACGTCGTACGTTTGGACGATATTGGGGTGATTGAGACGGGCCGACAGCCGCGCCTCATCGAGAAACATTTGCACGAATTCTGGGTCGATCACGAACTCCGGTCGCAAGACCTTGACGACGGCGAGTTTGCGGAATCCAGAGCTTCCGAGCACGACCGCCAAGTAGACGGTGGCCATGCCCCCCTGGCCCAGCTCCGCGATAAGGCGATACGTGCCGCCTCCGAGCCCGGGGCTTCGCCGTTCGTCATCGCGGTAACCCGCGTGCGTCATCGGAGCGTGCCCGCGCGCTTCATACGTCCATCTAGAATAGGGGATCACACGACGTTTGCCCAAGGGAACCGCTCGCCGGATTCGGGAACAAAGATCGGAGACAATGTACGGCTGGGAGGTGTGCACACACGCGCCACGCCACAAGATTCGTGATTTCGAGCGTCGCCGGACGGTCTCGATGCCGAACCGATCGCAGTTAATGTGGAGCTCGAAGGTGCCGTTCCAGTCGGTGCGTGGCGTTTCGAAAGTCGGCCCTTCGCCTCCGCGGAGCGGAGCGGGCACACCAGGCGAGGCGGCCTGTCTCGTTCGCTCGCGGTTCGGGGCGTTGGGTTCCTCGTGGCGGAGGCGGTGATCATGATGCGCGTGACCGTGTGGTTTCCCAGAATCGGCCTTGCGACGGTCGTCGCGGCGCTCTTGTGTGTCGTCGTCCCCGCGTTCGCCGGGGAGCCCTCCGACAAGGGACCGCAAGCTCCTACGTCGACGGCAAGCGAGCGCGCTGACGAGGAGGCCTCGACTCGCTTTCGGCGGGGACTCGAGAGATTCGAGGAAGGAGACTACACGCTGGCCCTGGTCGAATTCGAACGCGCTTATCAGCTCGCCCCGAACTACAAGGCACTTTACAACATCGCGCTCGTCAACATGCAGCTCGGTCGCTACGCAGCGGCCTATCACGCCTTTTCCCGATATCTGCACGACGGCGGCACGAACATCTCCGAGGCGCGCCGCCGGGAAGTGCAGCGCTCGCTCGACTCGCTGACGCTTCGCACGGCCACCGTGGAACTTTCGACGAACGTGGCGGCAGCCGAAGTGTCGCTCGACGGCAAGACGGTCGACCCGGCCCAGCTCGGGGGGCCCATGCTCCTCGACGCAGGGGAGCACGTTCTCCGCGGGACGGCGCCTGGATACGCTCCGGCGACCCGAACCGTGGTTCTCGCCGGGGCCGATCACGCGACGGTGCGACTCATCCTCGCCCTTCTGGCCCCCGCACATCCGCTTTCGCCGACGACCGAAGGTCCGGCCCGAACCCTGTTCTGGCCCGGATTCGTCGCCACCGGAGCGCTCGCGGCCGGCGCGATCGTGGGCGGAGCCGTCACGCTCGACGCTCGCTCCTCGCTCAGCAATCTGCAAAACACGCCCGGATCGAACCCCACCGAGCGCGCGAACGACGCGAATCGTGCGAACGTGGCCTCCGTGATCAGCGACGTTTGCACGGGACTCGCGATCGTCGTCGGGGGCGTTTCAATCTACCTGTCCCTGCGCCCGTCGTCGTCGCCGGTGAGAGCGTCCGTCGGGATTGGGCCCGGCCACGTCTCCTTCGCCGGCACGTTCTGACGGTCGAGCCATCGTGGAGGACCCGACCACCATCTATCCGGGCGAGAGGCCCACGGACAAGGAAACCCCCTCCGCGCCGGCCGGGCCGCGTGTCAACGTCCGGCTCGACTGGACCGACATCCAGGGGTCCCACTCGATGACCGTCGTGCGCCGTTTCGTCATCGGTTCGGCGCCCCACTGCGATGTCGTGGTGGTCGATCCGGCCGTGTCCCGCGTCCACGCAGAGGCGGAACCGAAGGGGGGCGGATTGTGGATCCGCGATCTAAACAGCCGCAACGGGACGTTCGTCGAAGGGGTGTCGGTCGGAGCTGCGCAGGTGCAGGACGGTTTCTCAATCCGGGTCGGAACCACCGAGCTGCGCGTGGCGGTGGGCGATGCGGAGCCGGCCGCTGTGGAGCCGTGGCCCTCGGACCGGTTCGGACCCCTGCTCGGCAAGAGCGCCGTCATGCGTGAGCTATTCGCGACTCTCGCCCGCGTCGCGCCGCTCGATACGTGCATTTTGATCCAGGGAGAGACGGGCACCGGCAAGGAAGTCGTCGCCAGGGCGATCCACGAGGCGTCGGCGCGGTCGCTCGGACCGTTCAGCGTCGTCGACTGTGCTGCGCTCTCGGAAACGCTCATCGAGGCCGAGCTCTTCGGGCACGTGAAGGGCGCGTTCACCGGAGCTCACCAGAGCCGCGCCGGGGCGATCGAGACCGCGCACGGAGGAACCGTGTTCCTCGATGAGATCGGAGAGCTCCCGCTCGCCATGCAGCCGAGGCTTTTGCGCGTTCTCGAATCCTCCACCATACGGCGTATTGGCGAGTCGCAGCACCGAAAGGTCAACGTTCGATTCCTGTCGGCAACGCACCGCGACCTGCTGTCGATGGTCAATCGAGGGGAGTTTCGGGAAGATCTCTATTTTCGTCTCGCGATCGTTCCGGTTCGCGTGCCCCCGCTGCGCGAGCGGCCCGAGGATATCGGCCACTTGCTCGAGCACTTCTCGAGCAGTTCCACCGCGTGGATCACCCCGAACCTCATCCGATCTCTCGAGGCGCGGCCTTGGCGGGGAAACGTCCGGGAACTGCGAAACTTCGCCGCGCGCGCGAGCGCTCTCGGGGCGACGGAGGCGCTCACCCTCTGTGACGACGGTTTCGACTCTCGCGAGCCCGTTACGGCCATTCTGACGAAGCCGTCTTCGATCGATCCGACGCGTTATCGGCATGGCGCTCCGAACGGGGGTGTCTCGATCGCCTCGATGCCCCCGGTCACCGTCTCCGGCGTACCCGCTGCCCCGTCGCTACCGTCCATAGCCCCCGTACCCGCGCCGGACTCGTCGGCGGCCACAGTCGATGAAACGCCGTCGCTGGCGCAGCCGTTCCACGCTTTTCGTGAACAGTGGATCGGCTATGGAGAGAGGGCATTCATTCGGTCGCTTCTCGAACGGCACCACCGAAACGTCGCGGAAGCGGCCAAGGAGGCGGGACTCGACCGCACGTACATGTATCGTCTGATTCGAAAGCACGGACTCTGACGAAGAGGATGCGCATCTTGCGAGCAGTCACCGAGAGCGTGAGCGCGTCGCACGCCGAACTGGCCAAGGCTTTTGCGTGCGTGTGGCGGCGGACTATGGTCCCCCCCATGCGCCTTGCAGCGGCCTGCGCGTGGATGGCACTTCTCGGGTGCAGCACGAACGCTACTCACTACGCCGCGTCGGGCGACTGTGTGAGCGATAGCGCGGCAACGTGCGGCACCCTGGGTGGCGGAGGAGGTGCAGAGGGGTCCCAAGCCGAGGCGGGTGCCGAATCGGATTCGGGATCGACTGCGAGCGGGGAGGCTGGCTCCTGCGGGTCTGCCGCGACGTCGCTGCCAACTCAAAATACGGTGTGTCAGGGGTGCATTGCGTCCAACTGCTGCCAGACGGCTCAATATTGTTCGGCGAGCAATTGCAACGCGCTCCTCCAGTGCGCGTTCGCTGCATGCCCCACGGGAACGACGACCCCGCTCGCCGACTGCGCCCAGGCATGCGAGAACACGTACACGCCGTATCCTTCGGCAATCTCCGACTACACCGACTATGGTAACTGCATTACTTTTTACTGTGTGCCGCAGTGTCCGGCGCTGCCTACCTTGCCGTAGGCTCTGACGGTCGGGGTCCTCACTCGGGCGCGCGGAAACCCTTGAGCCGCAGGGAATTGGCCACGACGCTGACGCTCGACATGGCCATCGCGAACGACGCGAAGACGGGCGACAATCGAAAGCCGAACGCGGGAACGAGCACACCCGCCGCGACCGGAATGCCGAGTACGTTGTAGGCGAATGCCCAGAACAGGTTCGCGCGGATCGTGCGCATCGTGCGCCTCGCGAGCGCCACGAGGGTCGACACTCCATCGAGGCCCACACGGAGCAAGGCGGCGTCGGCCGCGTCGAGAGCGACGTCCGCAGCGGGGCCGACGGCCACTCCGACGTCGGCCTGGGCGAGAGCCGGGGCGTCGTTGATGCCGTCGCCCACCATGAGGACGCGATGGCCGGCCTTCTGGAGCCGCGCGACCGCGGCGACCTTGTCGGCGGGCGATAGCCCGGCACGGACGTCGTCGATTCCGGCCTGTCTCGCGATGGAGTCGGCCGCCTCGGACCGGTCGCCGGTCAACATCACGGCATGCAGTCCCAGGCGTCTGAGCCGCTTGAGCGAGTCGCGCGCCCCTGCGCGCAAACGGTCGCGCACGGCGATGAGGGCGACGGCCCGACCGTCCACCGCGACGAAGATCTGAGTCGCGTCGCGGCCTGTCGCTCGCTCGTCCAGCGCTCGTAGGCTCGCCGCATCCACGCCCTCGCTCTCGAGCCATCGCGATGCGCCGACCGCGACCGAGCGCCCGCTCACCCGTGCTCTCACGCCGCCGCTGGGAGCCGCGGAGAAGTCGAGGGTTGCCTCGATGGGCAGGTCCCGTCGCTGCGCCTCGGTTCGGACAGCCGCCGCGATCGGGTGCTCGCTGAAGGATTCGACCGACGCGGCGAGGGACAGAACTCCGTCCTCGTCGAGGCCCGATCCTCGAGCGACCACGACGTCCGTGACCGTAGGCCGTCCCTCGGTGAGCGTCCCCGTCTTGTCGAGCGCGACGGTATCGACGAGAGCCGCCCGCTCGATCGTCTCTCCATTCTTGATGAGAACTCCTAGCGAAGCGGCACGTCCCATTCCCACGACGAGGGCCGTCGGCGTCGCGAGCCCCATCGCGCAGGGACAGGCGATCACGGTGACCGCGACGAAGGACACGAGCGCATGCAGCAGTCGCGGCTCCGGGCCGACGATGGCCCAGACGACAAACGTGACGGCACCGACCGCAAGGACCGCCGGAACGAACACCGCGCTGATCCGGTCCGCGAGGTCTTGCACCGGCGCGCGAGTCGTCTGGGCGTGCCGCACGAGCGCCACGACGTGCGAGAGCACCGTGTCTGCCCCCACGCTCTCGGCGACGACCTGGAGGCTCCCGGCTCCGTTGAGCGTTCCGCCGACGACACGGTCGCCGGGATGCTTCTCCGCGGGCATGGGTTCGCCGGTCAGCATCGACTCATCGACGGACGAATCTCCGAGAGAGACGTGACCGTCGACGGGAATCCGCTCCCCAGGTCGCACGCGGACGACGTCGCCCACTCGCAGCGCCGCGAGGTCCACGTCGTGTTCTCCGCCGTCGCGAACGAGGTGCGCCACGCGCGGAGCGAGGCCCATGAGCGTCCGGATCGCGGACGACGTGCGGGCGCGCGCGCGGCCTTCGAGCGCCTGCCCCAGAAGCACGAGCGCGACGATCGACGTGACCGAGTCGTAAAAGACCTCGGGCGCCAGGCCACCGCGCTCAAAGATCCCGGGCGCCAGGGTGGCGACGACCGAGAACGTGAAGGCCGTCCCCGTGCCGACGGAGACCAGCGTGCTCATCGTGGCCGTCTTGTGCAGGAGGGCACGCCAGGCCGACGCGAAGAACCCCGCGCCGCACCACGTGAGCGCTGGCACCGTCAGCACCCCCAAGACGATGCGCAGAAGCCCCGCTGGGCACGTGGCGAGACCCGGCACGGTTCGAGTGACGAACTCGCTGACGGGCATCATGAGATGGGCGAGTGGATCGCTCGCCTGAGCGGACATGAGAGGCGTCGAGAGCACCATCGTCGCGGAAGCCAGAGCGAGTGCGACGCCCGTGCGGCGAACGAGGGCCCTCTGAGCCGCATCCCGTCGGCTGTCTGCACTGAGCGCCACGACCCCTGCGCGGAGATCCTCGGCGGACGCCGTCGTTCGATAGCCCGCCTCGTCGATCGCGGTGAGCACAGGCTCGAGAGCCGCTCCGCTGCGCACAACGACTCGCGCGCTTGCAAGGACGAGATTGACGTCCGCCTGCATCACGCCAGGCGCGCGGCGCAGCGCACTTGCGACTCGCCCCACACACGCCGCGCACGTCATCCCTTCGACGGGAATGAGAAAGACCGACGCCCCGTCAGTCCGCGCCAACGTAGGCCCCGATGGCGCGGAATCGACGATACCTGTCCGCGACGACCTCGGTCGGGCCGAGCGACTCCATGCTCTCGAGTGCATCGGAAATGGCCGCTCCGGCGAAGGCGGCTGCCGCGTCGTGGTCCTGGTGAGCTCCTCCGGTCGGCTCCTCAACGATGCGGTCGACGACGCCGAGGCGCAACAAGTCTTCGGCGGTCATCTTGAGGCGGCTGGCTGCCTCTTCGGTCTTGCTGCCGTCCTTCCAAAGGATCGACGCGCAGCCCTCCGGGGAGATCACGCTATACGTTCCATATTCCAGAACGAGCACGCGATTGGCCACGCCGAGAGCCAGAGCACCCCCGCTGCCGCCTTCGCCGACGATCGTCGCGACAATCGGAACGGGGGCGCTGGCCATCTGGGCTAGGCACGCGCCGATGGCCTCGCTCTGGCCTCGCTCTTCGGCGCCGAGACCTGGATAGGCTCCCGCGGTGTCGATGAGTGTCAGAATCGGAAGTTTGAATCGCGAGGCGAGCGCATAGATCCGGAGCGCTTTGCGGTACCCTTCGGGGTTGGCTTGTCCGAAATTTCGCGCGATCTTCTCCTTCGTCCCGCGCCCTTTCTGATGCGCTACGATCGCAACCGAACGACCTCGGAAGCGGGCGAGCCCCGCTACGATCGCCGCGTCGTCGCCAAATCTGCGATCGCCGTGGAGTTCCACGAAATTCTCGAAGAGTCTCTCGATGTAGTCGAGCGCGTATGGGCGGTTCGGGTGACGCGAAAGCTGAACTTTCTGCCACGGCGAGAGGTCCGCGAAGATCTCTTTCGCGAGTCGCCGTGTCTTGTCTTCCAAGCGATGAAGCTCGGTTTGCAGCTCGCAGTCACTCTGGGCTAGATCGCGCAGCTCGCGCAAGCGAGAGACGAGCTCGACTACCGGCCTTTCGAAGGGCAATACGAACGAGGAGGGGGCCGCCACGTGTCCGGCTGCTTCTTAGCACCGTTCATCCAGAACTGGCTACCGCACGCGATTTCGCACGCAAGACGTTGAACCGGCGCACGGGAAGCTCCTTTCCTTTCAGAGAGCGTGGCTCGATCTCCTCGAGATCGAACCGGCCGGCGACGCGCTGCGCCGTAGCTTCGCTGATGACGATCTGCCCCGCGAGAGCGGAAGAGCACAGACGCGAACTCGTATTCGCCGTGTCCCCGATGACGGTATACGAGAGCGCCTTCGAACTTCCTACGTACCCTACGACGCCGTGGCCCGAGTGAATTCCGATCCCCACCGCGAGGGCGGGCTTGCCCGCTCCGATGCGCTCTCGGTTGAAGTGGCCCAATGCGGCCATTTGATCCAACGCGCACTCGACACTACGAACGGCGTCATCGGGGTGGGAGAGGGGCGCTCCCCAGAACGCCATGATCCCGTCGCCCATGAACTTGTCGAGCGTTCCCTCGTACTTGAAGAGAGTCTCGACCATTCGCTCGAAGTACTCGTTGAGCATTTCGACGATGACCTCGGCCGGAGTCCCCTCGCTCATTCGCGTGAACCCGCGAATGTCGCTGTTGTAAACGGTGAGCTCCTGGACGAGCTCTCCGCCCTTCTTCACCTCGAGCTTGCCCGACATCATCTGCTCGGCCACGTTGGGCGCCACGAGCCGAGCAAACCGGTCCCGCAGCACGATCTCCTGTTCGACCTTGCGCGCCAGAATCGTGTTCTCGATGAACATCGAGGCCTGCCCTGCGACCGACGTGATCACTTCGAGGTCGCGCGGCAGGAACTGTGCGAGCGTCTCGGAATCGAGCCACAGGACGCCGAGAACGTCCTTCTCGTTGTCGTGGACCAGAGGCACGACCATGGCGGAGGATATCCGGTTTAGGATCATGGACTTATTGCTGGATGACGCGAAGTCCATGGACGCGTCGTGCGTGAGAACACTCGCGCGCTCGCGGATGACATGGTTGAGAATCGTCGAACTCACTTCGATGGACGCATCGCTGCCGTCGCGACGCCGCGCAGCTCGCGGTTGGAGAGACCCATCGTCCTCGCGCATCAAGATGACGCCGCGGTCGGCCTTCGTAAACTTGAATAGCGCGAGGAGGATCTTGTCGAGCAATCGGTCGAGATCGCGTTCGAGGCCGATGTCCCGCGTGAGCTCCCACGTGACGCGCAGGCGCTCGTAGTCGAGCCCGAGCTGTTGGGGATCCCGGCCCGCAAGGTCGAACGGCGTGAAGCCCTTGGCCTGGGCGGCGATTTGAGTTCCGATGGAATGGGCGGCGTCGCGAACGTCGACGCGAGTGCCTCGCGGCACGGGCCGGCTGCGCGGCAGCGCCAGGGTTCCCGTCGTCGGCGACGGATAGGGCTGTCGAGCCGCGGCGCCCACGGGCAGGGAGGCCTGCGCGGCTTCCTGCGGACGCGTGTCCGGTCGCTGGGGACCGAGGTGCGGGGCTGCCGGCGCGGGGGTACGCGCGATGGGCGTCGCGGCGGGGGGCGAGGCGTGCGGTGCGTCGGGGAGGGCTTGGACGGCACCGGGTCCTATCGGAGGCGGCGGAAGAGCGCTCGATCCGTCGTCGAAGCGCGCTCGCGTGGAGCCCAGTGCGATCTCGTCGCCATGACGCAGGACGGCGTCGCCTCGCAACCGCTCTCCGTTTACATACGTGCCGTTCAGACTCCCTAGGTCGCGCAATACGAAGCGGTCGCCCTGTTGTTCGAGCGTGCAATGCTCCTTCGAAACAATCTTGTCGAGGAGCTGAATCGAATTGCTCGGGTGCCGTCCCAGGCTATTGGTCGCTCGGAGTTCGATCGCCTGCTGACCTTCGGCGGTCGCGAGGATCAGCCTTGCCATGTCGAGCTACCATGCTAGCGCGTGGCGCACGGTGCGGACAGGCCCACCGTCCCACAAATGCTAGAACGACGGCTGCGGTTACGCGGGGAGAGTGTCTGCCGCGAGCCCCCCCCTTCAGCATGCCAACCCACCCGTCGCGAGCCCGCACCAAAGACCGGCCCCGGATGAACTCCGCGGCTACTTCTTCCGGAGTTACGCCACCGCCGGAAGCTGTCGCCGCAGCGCGCCGGTCGAGGGTCCGCGCGCCGGCCCTGCAGCCGCAGCAGAAAGCTGGAGGCGATGGGGCTCGTTCTCGACATCGGGTCGCGTCCGAGACGCTCGTTCTGCGCACCGACGCCGCGCTCCTGCCCGAGGCCTCTCAAGCAAGTCGCGGTCTGTTCGAGCTGGTCTCGGACACGGCTCGGCGAGCTCTCGAACTGGGGCTCGCGGCTCGCGAGCCGAGCTTTCATGTGTTTGTCGCGGCCGAGCCGGAGGTCATGATCGAGGACGACGTCGTGCGTTATTCCGCGCGGTTCGCCCTTGGTCGGCCTACGCCGTGCGATATCGTCTACGTCCACGATTTCGACCACCCGGAAGCTCCCCGGCCCCTTCTCTTGCCCGCCGGGCTGGGTCCGACGCTCGTCGCCAAGATGGCTGAGCTCATCGACCGTCTTCAGCAAGAGATTGCGGGCGTCGTCGAGGGGGATGACTTCAAGCGCGCCCAGGCGAAGCTGTCCGGCGAGTTCGACACGAAGAACCGGGCGATCATCCGGGACCTCGAAACGCTCGCGAAGACGCTCGGGTTCGGCGTCCGTCCGGTCCAGGGCGGAATCCAGACGTTTCCCATCTTGCACGGCAAGCCCGTGAGCGCCGAGCAGTTCGACGTGCTCGACGAGTTTACGCGTCGAGCTCTCGGCGAGTCCGAGGAGAAGCTCGCCCGCGAAGTGGAGAAGGCAGCCCGTCTTGTTCGAGACCAGAGCGCACGATTCGAAGAAGCGCGGCGCAAAGTGCTGTCTCGGGCCGCGAGTGGCGTCATCGACCGCGCAGTGGACCACCTGGTGCAGTCGTTCGTCGAAGCCGGGGAAGAGGTGTGCGCGTGGCTCGGGCGCGTTCGCATCGCCCTAGTCGACGACTGGGAGGACTTGGTCGAGCGCGAAGGCCCCGACGAATCCGACAGCGAAAAGCGCACGCACGACGAGCGGGATGACCCAGAGCTGGCGACGCGCCTCAACCGCTTCAAAGTCAACCTGCTCGTCTCGCACGAGCCCGGGTCTGCGGCTCCGGTCGTCTACGACACCAATCCGACGTACCCGTGCCTCTTCGGCTACCTGGAGCGAAGAGCCCGCTTTGGGGCGCTGCTGACGGACTTCACTCGCATACGAGCGGGGTCGCTCCACCGGGCGTTCGGCGGCGTGTTGGTCGTGCGCGCGGCCGATCTGCTGGCCGACCCGATCATCTGGGAACGCATGAAGCGAGTCCTGCGCGAACAGCGGATTGGCGCCGAGGACCCTCTCGGGCCGCTAGGACTCTACGCGACGACGCTGCGTCCGGTGCCGGTTCCGATCCGTGTGCGGGTGGTGCTCGTGGGATCGTCCGAGCTCTACGCCCACCTGCTCGACGCGGACCCGGACTTCGCGTCCCTGTTCCGGATCAAAGTCGAGGTGGACCCGTTCATCGCGCGGTCCCCGACGAGTCTTGTGGCGCTCGACGCGTACCTCATGGCGATGGCGGCCGAGCGACAGTGGGGGCGATTCGATCGGGCGGCGCGGGCGCGGCTGCTGGACTTGGCCACGCGCCTTTCGGGCGACCGGGAGAAGCTGGCCCTGATCGTGTCGCCCCTCGAAGAAACGATGGCGTTCGCGAGCGCCCTCGTCGGGACCAAGGTCGCTCCCGACGAGCGCTCGGCGGCCAAAGGCCAAGGCGCGGTCGTGGGAGCCGAGGAGATCATGGCGGCGTGGCTCGAGCGCCGAGAGCGAGCGGGCAGCGCCGAGAGACGGCTGCGCGAGGTCACGTTGCGCGGCGAGGTCGCCCTCGACACGAGCGGATCTCGTGTGGGGGTGGTCAACGGCTTGTCCGTGTACAGCGCCGGGGACGTCGAGTTCGGCCAGCCGATGCGCATCACCGCCGTCGTCGGCATCGGCCGCGAGGGCATCATCGACGTAGAGCGCGAAGCCCAACTCGGTGGAAGCATTCATACCAAGGGTGTGGCCATCCTTCGAGGATACTTGGCGCGTCTCTTCGGACAGGAGCGACCGCTCAGCTTGCGAGCCCAGCTCGCGTTCGAGCAGAGCTATGGCGAGATCGACGGAGATAGCGCGAGTTCGAGCGAGCTCTTCGCCGTGCTCAGCGCGCTTTCGGACGTGGGCATCGATCAGAGCATCGCGGTGACCGGCAGCGTCAGTCAACTCGGAGAAATGCAGGCCATCGGGGGAGTCTGCGCGAAGGTCGAGGGGTTCTTCGACCTGTGCAAGGCGCGTGGGCTGACGGGCGCGCAGGGTGTGCTCATTCCGAGCGCGAACCGGCCGCACCTGGTGCTGCGCGACGACGTCGTGGACGCGATTGCCCGCGGCGAGTTCCACCTCTATGCGGTGGAGACGGTCGCTCAGGGAATTGAGATTTTGACCGGTCTGCCGGCAGGGGAGCGGGACTCGACCGGCAGATTCCCCGCCTCGAGTGTCTTCGGTCGCGTCGAGCGACGGATCATCGAAATTGCGGAGAAGCTCAGGGAGGCGGAGGGGCACGTCGGCTCGGATGGATCCGAGGCTCTCGAGGAGGGGGATCCGAACGACGGTCCGGAGGGAGCCAATGTGCGAAGACGGTAGTGTCCCAAGGAGTCACAAAGACCGACAGGGTCAGGGCGAGGATGAGCAGGCCAAGCGAGAAGAGGGGTGGCCAGTAGCGAAATCGCACGGTGGCCGAGCTCGAAGTTACGACGGCTGCGACCGCGTCTTTCCATGAAGGGGCCGCGTGGCCATTGGCGCTCCAGCCCGAATCCCAATTCTGATTGAGGACGACGTGATCGCCTGGATGGGCCCCCTCGACGCGAACTTCGACTGCGTTGGGCGTAAAGTGGACGATCCGCGCGGTCCCGTGACCCTCGGCAACGTAGGCCTCGCCGCGATAATCGCCATCGCCGACAGCGCGGGCCCCCGACGCAGGCGAACTCGCTTTGTCGCGCCCGAGCGCGCCCGAGTAGACGGGGGAGGTCGAGCAGTCGATCGAGCCGATGTTGGCCAGGACCGCCGACAGAGTCGATGCGCCAGATTCGGCCGCGTCGTAGTCGAGCGAGTTCGGCACGTGCTTGACGGTCTTGAACTCGCCCATCAGGTTTTCGACGGGCGGCCGCGGGCGCTGCAACGCGCTCGTCATCGGGGTACGGGCCACGCGGCAGACATCGCGGACGACGAGGGCGACGACGACTATCGCGCCGACCTCGAGGAGCCAACGCCAGCGTGCAGCCCAGGTCATCAGGCGCTCGCCCGCGGACGCAGCAGCGCACGCCAGGAGAAGCAGCGCCGGTACCATCCATCGAGATGGATCGCTCGGCACGGTGACCATCGGCACGGCGCGCAGCAGGCGCCACGGGGCGTAGTCGGCGAACGGACCGAAGGCCAAGAGGACGAAAACGCCCCCCACGGATCGAAGCGCGCGCTGCCTTACCCCTCTCACATTCAGGAGGCCGATCACGATCAGCAGCACCGCCGGCCATCCGATGTACATGGCCCATGCGGTGCACGTCGCAGCCGAGTAGTGTCCGGATACGGCGTCCGGATGGCGCGACGTGAGCATGGTCACGAACCCAGCGAGGTCCATCGTCTCGGCCGAATCCACGGATTGGGGCGAGCGCGCCATGACCGCAGCGAGCGGTAGGAGCATCGGGGCGGACAGAGCCGCGCCGAGAAGTCCGCACAGGACCATTCGGGTCGTGGGGAGCCACGAACGCATGATCGCGGAGACGATCAGCGCGTAGCCTGCGAGAGCCAACGCGGTGTGCGCAGCGGAGTAGGTCCCCCCTGCGTAGACCATCAGCGCCAAGCACACGGCCGCCAGCACGATGTCGCGTCTGCGCGACGCGCCGAGCAGAGGCTCGACACCGGTCGCGCGGTCGTAGAAGTAGAAAGCCCACGGCAGATACGCGTACGTCGCGTGTGCCATGTGCCCCGCGGCGATCTGCGAGGTGGCGCGGCTGCTCAGGGCGAAAAGCACCGCGACGAGCAGCCAGAGGGCTCGGCTGCGGGTAAACCGAGAGGCGAGCCCTGCGGCCCCGATTGCGCCCAGCAGGCTGGAGCCTATGACCTCGATCCGCAGGGCGATCGGCAGGGGGGCGATGAGGTAAGCAGGCAGCCAGGGAGACACGACGATCGCATCGGCCTCGGGCCTGCCCCATGCCTGATGCCCACCACACGCGTACGGGTTCCAGAATGGGAACTGATAAAAGCGTAGCAGTGTCTTCGTCACGAGAGCGCGGCTCGTGGCCGCGGCGTCCCAGTCGCCGCTCCCGAGCGTTGTCGCGCGAACTAGCAACGGGCCGAAGACGTAGGCCATCGCGACCATGAGGAGCGTCGCGGCCGCGGCGCCCGTCGCTAGATGGACCCTACCGAGCACCGTTCGTGGGAGACGGAGCCGCCACCCGCCTTCCGTGCGCAGCGACGCAGCCGAAGCGTTCACGGCTTTCGCTTCATGCCGAAGACCTCAACCCGTCCGAGCGCCAAGTAGTTGCGCCGGGCAAGGCTGAAGCGCACGTAGCGCGCCGGCCGGCCCGACCCTGCGACGGTCCAGGGGATGTCCGCGCCGAAGCGCTCCTCGCGGCGCCCGATCTGCGTGTACGATTTCCCGTCCTCGGAGAGTTCGACAAGCAGCGGGAGACACTCGTCCCACCAGCCGTCGGTCCGGTTGTAGACTTCGATTCGGTCGATCGTGAACTCGCCTTGCAGGTCGATCTCGATGCGCGGAGCGTCTTCGACGTTGGTGGCCGCGCCGTAGGCGAAGCCGGAATGACCATCGACCAAATAGTGCGCAGGAGGCGAATTGGGATAGGCGCTGGTGGCGTGTACGGGCTTGCCGGCCGAGATGTTGACGGGCATGAACTGGGATCGAACGGCGAGCCACATCACGTACACGGCGACGAGCACGAGCGCCGCGAAGCGCCCTCGCCGCAGCGCGTGGATGTGCCCTGGGCTGCGCGCTTCGATGCTGCGCAGCAGGGAAACGGCCGCCCGATCGAGCGCTATGCCCAATCGAGCCAAGTTCTCCGGCGAGAGTCCGTCGAGGTAGAGCGGATCGCGCGACGCCAGCGCTTCGCGGACGCGTGGCCCATCGCCCTTTGTTCCGTCGCGCGGATCGGGGTCGAGGTCCGGGACTTCGTCCGCGCCGTCGAGTCGCGACAGGGCCTGATCGTCGAGGCTGCCATCGCGCGCAGCCACCCTGCAGCGCGCCAAGAACGCCACGGCTTCGCGCGACAGGACACAGGCCGCAAGCGGCGACGGGGTGCGTCGGGCTTCGACGAGTCGCTCCAGCGCCGCCGAACGCAGCTCGGTCACGCGCGCGTATTGAAGGGGCGAGTAACCCGCGGCTGTGCGCTCGGCCCGTTCGAGGACAAAGAACTCGCGAAGGGGCGTCAGGAAGGACAAGGCCGAGACCGTCATGCGATAGCCGGCCGAGACATACCACGCGTCGGTGCTGCGTCGCCAATGGCCATGGTCAAGGCGTCGGCGCTGCGCGTGCCTTCTTGGGAACTCGACCTCCGGGCACGGAGCGTCCGACAAGGGCGTGGCGTGCCCGATCGGACGCAGGGCGCCTCCTCTACCGCACGATGACGTTGTCGATGAAGACGGTCACCGGCGTGATCGTTCCCGGTCCTGCGCCGCTGCCGCTGTCGAGTTCGACGCCGAGCAAGGCGATATTCGTCCTGTCGAAGATCTTGGACACGTACCCGGCGGGATTGTCGACATCGAGAGTCACGGAGGTCCATTGACCCCCTGGGACGGGGGGAAATGTCGCGGGCCCGGGGTCCATCCAGTCCCAGTTTTGGTCCTGGAGGAAGAGGTAGAAGTACGTGAATTGCTGACTGCCGCCTTCAAGATAGATGTCCATGGATATCGTTCTTCCGGTCAGGTCGACGGGCGGAGTGAACGAGTAGCCCACCGTGGCCTTTTCTCCCCCGTCGTCGAACGCCGCGTAAACGACCAGGGATCCCGCAGGGTCGCCAAAGGCGGTCGAACCATTGCTAGAGGAATTCAGCTTCAGCGCGCTGGGGGCGCCAGAGCTCGTGGTTGCGGGGTAGGTGGAATCCAGCCACCATGACTCATTGGTCGTGTCAAACGTGAAGTCATAGAGGGGAGCCCCGTTCGCGTCGCCTGCGTCGCTGGGAGCGTCCGCAGAGGCTACCGCGTCACTCGCGGCGTCCGGTGCTGCGCCCGCATCGATGGCCGCGTCAGCCCCGGTGGTTGCGCTGTCGCCCGAGGTCGTCGCGTCGTTGGCGGCGCTATCTTCTACCGTCGCGTCACCCGGCGAGACGCCGGAATCCGCGATCGCGTCGGTGGCGCCGTCCGCAGGGGATCCGTCGTCGGTCGTCGCGACGTCGGCGGCGTCGTCTCCGACGGTCACGCCGTCGGGCGAGCTGCTGGTGTCGGCGAGAACGTCCGTGGGCGCGTCGACGCCGGCCCCGCCATCGGCCGCCGAGTCGGGCGGGGCGTTGGCGTCTATGTTAGAGTCTGCGGCGGCTGCGGCCTCGCTCGCGTCCGTCGCGGTGGACGAGTCGTCGCCAAGGCCGGTGTCCGGCGTGACGCCGACGTCTGCCCCCGTCTGCGCCGCGTCCACGCCTGCTCCCGTGTCGGCGTCCGCAGAGGGCGTGTCGCCGCCGCTGCACGCCACCAGCAGACTGGCCGCCGTGACTCCCGCCACACATAGTGAACTACGACAGAATGTGGAGAGTAAACATCGGATCTCCTCGCCACATCGAGCTCGAAAGACTTCTCCACGACCACCGGTTGAACCTGAATTGCCTGCTGTCAACCGGTGAATAACGGCTGTCATCGCGTTTCCTGCAGTCCAAGCGCGATGGACGAGGTGCGTGGCTTCGAACTGCGCGACGCTCCGTCCTCGACGCCGACTTATCCAACTGCGATGATATCCAAGAAGGCCCCACGGCCCGATGGGTCCCGCACGTGTGCCTAGAAGTGCGTGAATTCCCGACTGGCGCTGTCGAATGCGGCACCGGCCTCCGAGCGAGCCGGCCCGTGGGCGCAATCGAGTGACTTCAGGTGTCTGCCGTCGTCGTCGCGTCGACCCCGACGGCAGTCAATCCGTCGAGATGAGCACGTTGTCGAGATACATCGACAGGGGCGTAGTCGGCCCGACAAATCGGTTGACGCCGACCGTAACGGTCGCATTCCCCGAAATGGCCGGCGCAGCGATCGGTGCGTTGAGCGCCGGAGTTCCGTCTAGCGTGAGCGCCACCGTTTGCTCACCGATGTTGAGCGTGAGCACGACGTTTACCCACTCGCCGAGGGCAGGCAGCGGGGTGGGATCTTGGACCGTGCTGCCGACCCCGCCGTCCGGAGCCGTCGTCGTCAAGAGCACGACCGACCCAGTTCCCTGAAGGTCCCAGCTCACCGTGTACGCGCCGTCGTTGTACGTGATGGCCACGAGGCTCAGATCGTGGACGTTGTTCGAGTCGTAGTTGATGAGATCGACCGCGAAGGCGACCTGCACGAGCGGGTGGGCCACGCTGGGCTGGACGTTCGCGTTGAGCTGCATCTGCTCGGAGCACGCCCCGCCCCCATCGGAATGGCACGCGGGCAAGATCGGCAGAATGAACAAGACCGAATTGGGCGGCGAGTCCGATAGCGCGTTGGAGAGAGTCGGCGCCGTCCCTGAGGCGACGAGGTTGATGTTCGGCGTGAAGTCGTACGCGTAGGATTTTCCGTCGTCGAAGTCTCTGCAGATCACCGTGCTCGCCGTACTGTTGGCCGCACACCAGTCGATCCCCGCTTCGTTCGCGTCCCCGCCTTCGGCCGCATCCGAGGCGCCCGGTCCCTCTTCGGAGCCGCTGTCCGCGTCGACGGGGCTTGCCCCGCCGTCGCCCGCGTCGGCTTTCGCCCCGTCCGGTGGCGCTGCGCCTTCGCCCGCCCGCGCGTCTGTCAGGCTCGATTCTGGCTGCACAGCGCTGTCGCTCGCCTCCGCCGGAGGAGCATCGGTCGGACTGGAATCTGGCACGGTGACATCCGGAGTTGTCACGACGTCGCTCTGTGCGTCGTACGAGTTCGAGTCGGGCTGATCGAGGACAGCGCCGCTAAACTGGTCAAGATTCAGCAGTTGGCTGCACCCTGTCACGAACGCGAAGGCGATCGCGAGGGGCGCCACCCGATTCGACGTCTTCATTCGACCTGTCCCCAGGGTAGAGGCGTCAGCCTTTTGACGCGAGACGCGCGCAAGAGCAAAAATTGCGCACTACGCCCCGCTGGACTCCATGGGTAACGCCCAACGCAGGACACCATCGCGACGACAGACCGATGCTACAGACGATCGCGCGGGGATGACCAGCGATTTCCGTCGTCGTATGCGCAATGGTAGGGACGGCAGAAGGTGGGCTAAGCGAATGCCCCCCCGTTGACGACATGCGCTCCGTTTCCGGAGGCCAGGGCGCTTCCCCCCGGAGGGCTGGCCCGACCGATCCGCGGACTACTGAATGATGATGTTATCGAGATAGACCGTCACGGGCGTGATCGTGCCCGGTCCTGCGCCGCTTCCGCTGTCGATCTCCACGCCCACGGTCCGGATCATCGTGCGGTCGAACCCCGTCGACACGAACCCCGCCGCATTGGACACATCGAGCGTTGCGCTGAACCAGGTGCCACCGATCGAGACGGGGAATAGCTTCATGCCGCCGTCCATCCAATTGCCGTTCTCGTCTTGGCAGAAGACGTAAAGGTACGAATATTGCTGGCTTCCTGCCGCGAGAAAGATGTCCACCGATATGGTTCGACCGGTGAGGTCGACGAACGGATATGGGTAAAACTCGGTGGCGGCCCAAATCCGTTCTCCGCTGCCGTCGAATGCGGCATCGACTTTCAAGGAGCCGGCTGGATTGCCGAAGCTGCTCGACCATGTGACGCTCGAATTCTCCTGCGGTGCGGTCACGCCCCCGTCGGGATAGGTCGGCGGGTAGTTGCCGTAGTCCCACCAACCGTCATTGCCGGTGTCGAACGTATAGCTGTAGAGGGGCCCTGCGACTGCGTCGTTCGCGTCGCTGGCGCCATCGCCTGCGCCGGGTGAGCCGTCGGTCTCGGCGTCGGAGGAGGCCTCGGTGTCGCCGATTGCGTCCGCGGTGGCGTCCACCGCCGAACCATCGTCGGTCGAGGCGTCGACTCCGGTCGCTGCGTCTTCGGACGACACGGGGGCGTCCCCGGCTCCGTCCAGCGCGGCTGCAGCCTCGGTCGACACATCGTTCGCGGCATCGGCCGAGACGGCGGCGCCGTCCTCCAGCGTGCCGGCATCGGAAGCCGCGTCGGCGGCGCCGTCTTCGGCCGAGCCGCTGTCGGGGGATCCCCCGTCGCCCGCTGCGTCGGAGCCTTGGCTCGAGTCTGCTCCCGCTCCGGCGTCCGAGACCGTGGCCGAATCGCCCGCGCCCGTGGCGCCGTCGGAGGTCGCCGAGTCCGCCGCCCCGGTATCCGGGTTCGAGGATGTAGCGTCAGTCTTCGTGGCTGCGTCGGGAGTCGAGGACGGCGTGGCATCGTCGCTGCATCCGACGAAGAGCGACACAGCGGCCGCGCTGGCCAGCCCGAACGAAGTTCGACAGAGGCGTGAAGTCACCATGGGATCTCCGAGAGAGGGAAAGGGTCTAACGGCTCGGGACAAAAGCGCATTGCGCGTGACGATTGGCACCTTGGATAAGGTCAGTTGGTCGAAACGAGGACATTGTCGAGAAAGATCGAGAGCGGTGTCGTGGGGCCTATGACGTCATCCACACCCACGGTGACCACGGAATTGTCCTGGATCGGCGGAGCCGTGATCGCGGAGTTTATCGCGGAGAGCCCTCCGAGCGTGAGACTGACGTTCTGATTTGCGACATCGACTGTGAAGACGACATCCATCCACCCGGTCATCGCTGCAAGCGACGCGGCCTGGAGCGTCGATAGATGCTGTATGGCGGTCGGGGCGCCCCCGTCGGTCGGCACAATCGTCTCGAAGACACTGGTCGAATCGAGCTGCAAAGCCCAGTTTGCCGCCCATTGTCCGTTGTTATATTGAATTCGGGCCAGGCTCAGATCGTGAACGTTATTCCTGTCGTAGTTGCCGAACTGAATCGCGAACTCGACTTCAACGAGCGTTCGGGCGAAGACGCTCGCGCTGAGGCTTATCTGTTCCGAGCAGCCCGTGCCCCCGTCTCCGCTGCACGCGCGGATCGACGGCACGATGAACAGGAGCGAGTTCGGGGGTGAGTCGTAGAGGGTGGAGATGATGGAGGGCTCGGTCGCCCCGGGCAGGAGATTGACGTCGGTCAGCGGGAACAGGTACGAGTACGACTTGCCGTCGTCGAAATCGCGGCACAGGACGGTGGCCGCGGTGCTCTTGGCGGCGCACCAGTCGCCCCCGGCTTCCCCTGAGTCTCCCGCGTCGGATGCGTCGGGCGCAGAGCCTTCGAGAGCCGTTGCCCCATCGGTCGCATCCGGGGGCGAAGGCGAATCCACCGCGCCTCCGTCGAGCGTCATCGCGTCCCCGCTGTCACGTCCTGCGTCGGACGCGTCCGCGAACGGTGCGTCGGTCGGATACGAGTCGGGACCTTGCGCGCTGTCGTCCCCCTCCCCGGAGGGTGCGTCGGCAAAGCCCGCATCGGACTGGGTCGCGTCGTCGCCCGTGCGAGCGTCGGCCTGGCTCGAGTCGGGGTCATCGAGAATCGCACCGTTAAATTGGTCCAAGTCGAGGACTTGGCTGCACCCGGACGCCAGGGCGACCGCGAGAGCGGCGAGGCCCGAGATCCTCAGTGCATTTTGTCGAAATTGCTTTCCGCGTGATGCGTCGCGCTGTCGGCCCGCCACAATGGCCAGGACGGTACGATGGGCCTCACGGTTAATGGGCGACGCCAGGGGCTTGTCCCACGGGAAACGGTAGGTCAAAAGGTTCTTCCGTTGCCCTGGGTCGGTCGAAGGGCCATGCTGACGCACCCGAATCTTCGCGCGGACGCTGCCCCCCCATGCCTCGAAATTCTCTCGCGATGCTCACGGCTTTCGCGACAGCTCTTGCCGTGGAGCTTTTCGCGCCGTGGGTCGTTGCAGACGAGCCCGACGACGACGGGAGCGACTTCGTCGCAGGGGAGATCGCCATCGATGTGCGCGACGACGCGACCGCCGCCGACATCGCTTCCATCGCCGCGGAGGTCGGCGCTCCGCTGCGACCGAACAGCACGTGGAGCGTGACCCACGATAGGCTCGAGATTGCGGACGTCGGGGCGACTCGGGTGGCCGATGTGCTCGAGGTGCTCGCCCACGACCCGCGGGTCGAGAGCGCGGAGCCCATGACGCTCGTTCGCGCTTCGTTCGTTCCCGACGATCCGCTCTATGGGTCCAAACAATGGCACTTGCAGCGCGTGGGCGCTCCCTCCGCCTGGAGCTATTCGTGCGGCCGCGGCGTGACGGTGGCGGTGGTCGATACGGGCGTTGCCTGCTTCGATCGCGGTCCGTTCTCGCGAGGCAGCGACCTCGTGGGCACACGGTGCGAGGGTGGATGGAATTTCGTCGACGACTCGCCCGAGGCCTTTGACGACCATGGCCACGGGACGCACGTCGCCGGGACGATCGCACAGACGACGAACAACGGCGTAGGCACCGCGGGACTCGCGTACTGCGCGACGCTGCTTCCGGTCAAGGTGCTCGGGAGACACGGATTCGGCCGGGTGACCCACGTGGCCGAAGGGATTCGGTTCGCGGTGCAAGGGGGAGCCCAGATCATCAATCTGTCGCTCGGGGGGACGGTCAAGAGCCGGATCGTCGGCGATGCCGTGCGTTATGCATTGAGTCGCGGGGTGATCGTCGTGGCGGCTGCGGGGAACACGGGGAGATCGACGGGAAAGGTCGGCTGGCCCGCGGCGGTTCCCGGCGTCATCGCCGTGAGTGCCACGGACCTCGACGACCATCTGGCCTCGTTCTCGGCCCGCGGTCCTGAGATTGTGCTGGCAGCACCAGGGGTCGCCGTGACCCAGCAGACCATCTGCAACGGCGGACGGGACAAGTGTGAGCTCTTCGCGACCTTCGACGGGACCAGCATGGCGTCCCCGCACGTCGCAGCCGCGGCAGCCATGGTGATGGCGCTCGGGGTCACCGAACCGGCGCACGTGAAGGATATCCTCGCCGATTCGGCTCGCAAACGCGGAGAGCGCGCGCAGTTTGGCGCGGGAATCCTCGACGTGGGCGCCGCAACGTCCCAGGTCTACTGGAGGCACCTCGGTCTGCGCGCGATGGCGCTCGGCGGTCTGACGTGGCTGCTCGTGCGTCGAATTCGGCGTGCGCGCGTACATCTCGTGCGCAGTGCGAGCGCGTGGCTCGCCGCCCTAGTCGCGTCCGTCGGCATCTTGCCCATCGGGCCCCTTCTCAGTGGACTGCGCGCCCGCGCGAATGGACTCTCCCTCGCCGCGGATCTCGTGTCCCGACCGCTCGGCGAGTGGGACATCGTTCTGTGGGGCAGCCCTGTGCACAAGGGGCTGCTCCTGGCGAGCGCTCTGCCGGCGCTGGTTCTAGCCGCCCTAGGATTCGCGCGTCCTTCGGTCCGTCCCGTCGTGGGCGGACTCGCGCTGGGCTCCGCCGCTCTGCTAGGACAGATGATGGGGTCCGGCGACGTCGCGTTCTTCGGGGGTCCGACCCTTCTTCGGGTCTGGGCCGGTGCGAACGTTCTCGTGTGCCTGTGGCTCGCTCGGACGGCGCTTGCAACGACAAGTCCGAACGGAGACGCCGTATAAGCTAGACTTCCATTCGATGTCGCTCAAGATCGACCAAGACCACTCTCGATTCGGCGCGATCGTGCGTGGGCGAATTCGACAGAACCTGCGAAAGTACATCACGCAGGGCGAACTCATCGGACGCAAGGGCAAGGACCTCGTGTCGATCCCGATCCCCCAGATCGACATTCCGCACTTTGCCTACGGGGACAAGCAGCGCGGGGGAACGGGGCAGGGAGACGGGGAGCCCGGCGATCCAGTCGGCGGAGACTCGGATGGAGAGGCCGAGGGAGGTCGGCAAGCTGGCTCGACCGCCGGAGAGCACGTGCTCGAGGTGGACGTGTCGCTGGACGAACTCGCTTCGATCCTCGGCGAGGAGCTCGAGCTGCCGGACATCAGGAACAAGGGCAAGAGCAAGATCATCGACGAGAAGGATCGGTATACGAGCATCCGGCGCGTCGGCCCCGAGTCCCTTCGCAGTTTCAGAAGGACGTATCGGGAGGCGCTCAAGCGCCAGATCGCTACGGGGACCTACGAGCCCGGCAATCCGATCGTCGTCCCCATTCCAGCGGACAAGCGATATCGAAGCTGGAAGACGGAAGCCGAGCCGATCGCCAATGCAGTCATCATTTACATGATGGATGTGTCGGGTTCGATGGGTGACGAACAGAAGGAGATCGTGCGCATGGAGAGCTTCTGGATCGACGCCTGGCTCCAGAAGCAGTACCGCGGCCTCGAGAGTCGCTACATCATCCACGACGCGGTCGCGCGCGAGGTCGACCGCGAGACATTTTTCCACACGCGCGAGAGCGGTGGCACGATGATTTCGAGCGCCTACAAGTTGTGCTCGCAGCTCATCGACGACCACTTCCCGCCGGAAGAGTGGAACATCTACCCTTTCCACTTCTCGGACGGCGACAACTGGTCGATGGATGACACGCTTCTGTGCGTCGACCTCCTCAAGACCAAGCTTCTCCCGCGCTCGAACATGTTCGCCTACGGGCAGGTCGAGAGCCCGTATGGCTCCGGGCAGTTTCTCAAGGACGTTCGCGAGCATTTTGGCCGAGACGCGCGAGTCGTCACAAGCGAGATTCGGGACAAGGACGCCATCGTGGGTTCGATCAAGGAGTTTCTCGGGAAGGGAGTCTGAATCGGATGAGCGAGTTTGCGCTGAAGACGTCGCTGCCGGCCTACCTACGTGAACAACAAGAGCGCATCGAAGCCGTTGCGGCCGAGGCTGGGCTCGACTTCTTCCCGACGATTTTCGAGATTCTCACGTACGACCAGATGAACGAGATCGCCGCGTACGGGGGCTTTCCGAATCGCTACCCGCATTGGCGCTTCGGCATGGAGTACGAGCGTCTCGCAAAGAGCTACGAGTACGGGCTCTCGAAGATCTACGAGATGGTCATCAACAACAATCCCTCCTATGCGTACCTGCTCGAGGGAAACTCGCTCGTCGATCAAAAACTCGTCATGGCGCACGTGTATGCGCACGTCGACTTTTTCAAGAACAACTATTGTTTTCGATCCACCGATCTCGAACCGGGCGGACGCACGGTCGACCCCGTCAAACGCCCTCGCGACTACGATCCGAATCGACGGTGGATCGACAAGATGGCGAATCACGGTTCGCGCTTGCGGCGGATCATCGGTCGGCTCGGGGTGAGCCGCGTCGAGGAGTTCATCGACCAGTGTCTGGCGCTCGAGAACCTCATCGACGTGCACGCGCCGTTTCGGGGACGGGCTCCGAAGCCGCTGGCCGACGACGAAGAACCGACCGCGAGGGAGGTGCCGCGTCTGCGCTCCAAAGAATACATGGAGAGCTTCATCAATCCCGAAGAGTACCTCGACGCGCAGAAGAAGAAGATCGACGCCGCGCGCGACAAGGCGAAGACGTTTCCCGAGCGCCCCGAACGCGACGTGCTCTTCTTCCTCATCCGGCACGCGGCGCTCGAGCGCTGGGAGCGCGATGTTCTCGAGGTCGTCTGCGAGGAGGCCTACTACTTCGCCCCGCAAATGCAGACCAAGATCATGAACGAGGGGTGGGCGACGTACTGGCACTCCAAGCTCATGACCGAGCGCATCTTGTGCGCGAGCGAGGTGGTGGACTATGCGGACCACGCGGCCGGGGTCTTGGCGACGAGCGGGGGCCGGCTCAATCCGTATAAGCTGGGCGTCGAACTCTTCCGGAACATCGAGGAGCGATGGGACCGCGGGCAGTTCGGGAAAGAATGGGAGGAGTGCGACGACCTCGATGCGAAGAAGAACTGGAATCTTCGGCTCGGACTCGGCAGAAAAAAGATCTTTCAGGTCCGGGCGCTTTACAACGACATCACATTCATCGACGAATTCCTGACGCCGGAGTTCGTTCGCGAGCACAAGTTCTTCAGCTTCGGCTGGTCCGGACGCAACGAGCGATTCGAAATCGAATCGCGGGAATTCGCGACAGTGAAGAACAAGCTCCTCTTTCAGCTCACGAACGCCGGGAGTCCGTTTCTCTACGTGGACGATGGGAATTTCGAGAACCGGGGCGAGTTGCTTTTGCGCCACGACCACCAGGGGCTCGACCTGCGCGCAGACTACGCGAAGGACGTGATGGCGGGCCTGTTTCGGATATGGAAGCGCCCGGTGAACGTGACGACGGCGACGGACGGAAAACAGATGATGTTTCGTCGCGACGCCGAGGGCTTCAGCACGCGACCCTTGCGATGATGCGCGCGAGCGTTGCCGGGACCCGGGTGTTGCTCATGATCGTCGTGGCCGGGTCCGCGAGGGCCATGGCCGACGGCCCGCGAGCTTCGGGGTTGGATGCGTCGGGGCGCCCGGCTCCGTCCTCGCCTTTCGTACGTCTGTCGACCGATTGGGCCGACGCGGATCTGGTGGCTGGGGACGACGCGTTCGAGCGAGGGGATTTGGCCGAGGCCGAGCGCCGCTACGTGGCGGCCCGAGCCGCCGCGAAGGGTCGAGTGGCCGCAGCGGTCGGGGTAGCCCGAGTGCGGATCGCGCGCGTCGGGGTTCCTCTCGATTTCGGTGCTGCCAAGGGAAATGCGACCGTCGCCAATGCGGCGGCGGACTTGCAGCGGGTGGTCGAGCGCAATCGGTCGTATGGCCCCGGGTTCGTCGAACTGGGCCGCGCGAGGCTCTTGCTCGGAGACGCGCAGGGGGCGGTTGCGGCCATGCGCCGCGGCACGGAGTTGCTCGTCGACGACGCGGAAGCGCATTCCGAGCTGGGCGTCGGACTTCTGGCCACAGGAGACGTAAAGGGGGCGATCCGGGAGCTGTCGAGAGCGGTCGATCTGGATCCCGGAAGCGGTCCACGGCACGGCAACCTTGGGACGGCGTTCATGATGGCCGGACGCTCGGGGGAGGCTGTCGTCGAGTACGAGGCCCGCGTTCAGATTGACGACGGCGACGCGCGAGCCCATTCGGACCTCGGGACGGCACTGCTCGCGACCCCGGACCTCGACCGAGCGATTGCTGAGCTGAGGCGAGCGGTAGCCCTGAGCCCGGGCGGCGCGAGCTTCCATCAGAACCTCGGGTATGCGCTGCAGCAGGCGGGACGGATCGAGGAGGCGATCATAGAGTATCGATCGGCTCTCCGCCTCGATCCGAAACTCGTCAGCGCCTGGGTCAACCTTGCAACGGCCTTGGCTCGTTCTGGAGCGACGCGCGGCGAGGCTCGCGCGGCGCTCGATCGCGCCCTGGCGTTATCGCCCAACGATCCACGGGTTCGAGCGAATTTGGCGGAGCTCGATGCGCTGGGCCGGACGGCCGCAGGCGATGCCGGTGCGACGCGGTGATGGGAGTCGAAGGTGGGTAGTCTTGGGGGAAAAAGAGATGCTTTTGCCCAAAAACTGTCGCGTGCTGCGAGGTTCCCTTCTTGACCTGCACGAACACCATCCCCTAGCGTACGACGCTGCCACGGCGCGCGAGCGCGCCGACGAACGACATGGTTAGCAACTCGGGCGGGCGAGGGCACGCGTGCTCGGGCGCGATCGGTTCGATGGTTCGACGGTATGGTTCGATGGTATGGTTCGACGGAACACAGGGGATCGGCCATCAGCCAGCAGGTAGAAGTGGAGGCATTCCGATGGCAGTGGGACGGGTAAAGTGGTTCAACGACGAAAAGGGCTGGGGGTTCATCAAGCAGGATACTGGCCCCGACGTGTTCGTTCACTACTCCCAGATCCAGGGGGACGGGCGGCGTCGCCTCTACGAGGATGAGGTCGTGGAGTTCGAAATCAAAGAGGGTCCCAAGGGGCTTCAGGCGGTCAACGTGACTCGGCAGAACAGCGTCGGCGCCGTCAGCTAAGTCCAGAAGGTCGGTGTCTTTCGGCCGATCCGTTCGCGATCCCGGTGGCGAGCGTGCTCGCGTAGAGGAAGTACGCTCCGCGCGACTCGCCGCCGGCCTCGCTCGGTTTCGGCCGAAATACGCCGGCCTTCTTGCCATTTGCTGCTTGCTGGGCGCTTGCCTTTAGGGCGAGCTCGACGACGTCACCATCCTTCAACCGGTGCTGCGCAGCGGAATCCGACGCGAGCCGACTGGAGAAGCGACGTCGCGTCTCGCGCGGCACTTCGGAGCCAAGGGGCACCGTCCTCGTAGCTTCCGCCTCGAATGATGTGTAGCGACCCTCCCAGTGCCTTCGGTTGTGGGTCGACCTCATCGTTGGTCGCATAGCCGATGGGCCGACCGTTCTCGTCACGAAGGAGCACGTCTGCGACCCACTCGCTCACGTTTCCCGCCATATCGAGGAGTCCCTCAGGCGTGGCGCCGTCCGGGAACGATCCCACGGGAGCGAGTCCGACGAACCCGTCGGTCATATCAGCCGGGTTGCCTGCAAGCGATCCGTGATTGCTCAAGTGCGGATTGTAGACGTTGCCCCATGGAAATCTCCGACTTGCAACACCGCGGGCAGAATATTCCCACTCCTCCTCAGTGGGCAAACGTCCGCCCGCCCAACGGCAGTATGACACCGCATCCTCCCAACGCACGTGCGTCACTGGAAAGTCGGAGTTGCGATCGGGATCCCCGTAGCGAAGTCCTTCGGGTGGCGCGCAGGCTCCGACTGCGACGCACCGGTCATACTGTCCAACAGTCACTTCGGTCCGATCCATCGCGAACGTCGACACGGAAACCCGATGCGCAGGTCCTTCGGCGGCAAGCCAGGCGAGGAAGTCCGCATCGTGACACCCGCTGGGGCGCACCTCGCGGTCGCATAACGCCAATGCCTCCTGCATCTCTGAGGCGGTCGAACCCATGAGGAAGGTCCCTGCCGTGACCCGGATTCGCGAGTCGAGCGGCGCTCGCGCGACGGCGATGCTGAATCCGTCGTCTGCGGCGGCCACGCCATCGGCAAGAGCAACCCATCCCGGCAAGGTAGAGAGTCGCGCCGGAAGGGAGCTCACCTCCGTGCGTGGTCCAAGGCCAAGGAAGGCTACCGCTGACATCGCACCCGTGGCGCTCCGCGCGGCTTGCCGAATGGCGCCAAAGATCATCCGGCGAGTGCGCGAATCGGATGTTCGATCAGATGCCGGAGCTCCGACAGAAACCCGGCCCCCACGGCGCCATCCACGACGCGGTGGTCGCACGAGAGCGTGAGGTGCATTCGCTTACCAGGTGCGACTACGCCCTCAGTCACCACGGCTGCGTCGCGCACGGCACCGACCGCGAGAATCGCTCCTTCGGGCGGATTGATGACCGCTGAGAACGAGTCAATTCCGAACATGCCGAGGTTCGTGATCGAGAACGTGCCATCCTGCATCTCTTCGGGAGCAAGCTTTCGCGCTCTCGCTCTGGCGGCGAGCTCACGCATTTCACGGGCGATCGAGACGAGGGTCTTCCGATCGGCGTCGCGAACCACCGGGGTGACGAGGCCATCGGCGATGGCGACGGCTACCGAGATGTCGATTCGCTTGTGCACGCGTATGGCTTCCGGCGAGAAGCTGGCATTGCACTCCGGTACCCGCGAGAGAGCTACGGCGCACGCCTTGATCAGGATGTCGTTGATCGAAACCTTGATCGCTGCGTTGGCCGCGCCTGGTTCGCGAGACGGCACGGACTCCAAATCGGAGTTGATCTGCTCGCGCAGAGAGACGAGAGGCGCGGCATTCACGTCCACCGAAAGATAGAAATGCGGTACTTTGGTCTTGGACTCCACCAGTCGTCGCGCAATCGTCTTGCGCATGGGCGACAGTGGACGCAGCTCGTCCGAATCGCTACGCGTGACCGTTGCGGACGCAGTCGGCGGGGACGCCGGGACGTGGGCAAGCGGCGACTGAGCAGGCCGCGCCTGGAGTCCATCCAGATCTGCGGCCAAGACCCGTCCCCCCGTCCCTGTCCCCACTGCGCCTTGGAGCTCGATTCCGCGCTCGCGCGCCAGCTTTCGAACGTACGGCGACGCGACTACGCGGTCCCCTCCGGTCGCACGCCGAGGACCTGCGCCTTCGGGCCAGTGGGCCGTCCGGTCCAGAGCGTTGCCGACCGGGGGATTGCGAAGAGCCGGCGGTGGCATCGTGTCGCCGGCAGGCGCGGCCTGGTGGGTACGTCCCGAGTCCAAGTCACGCTCGACCGTCGTCTTCGGCGTCGGTTGGGGTCGCGAATCTCTAAGGGGATCCTCGAGCGTAGGGAGGCTAGCTCGAGCGAGCAGCGGGGAGATGTCCTCGCCGGCCGCGCCCACGATGGCGACGGGCTGCCCCAATCGCACCTGCGAGCCTGCGGCGACCAGCAGCTTCAACAGAATTCCAGGGTCAAAGGCCCGGAATTCCATCGTGGCCTTGTCGGTCTCCACTTCCGCGAGCAGGTCATCCACGGCGACTGCATCGCCTTCGTGCTTGTGCCACGTCGAGAGCACCCCCTCCTCCATCGTGGGGGACAGCTTCGGCATCTCAAGGATCTTAGCCATCACGCTCTCCCGTAAGCCATTACGCGCTGAACGGTCGAAACGATGCGGTCTGCCTGGGGCAGACAAGCCTGCTCGAGCGCCGCGTTGTAGGGCATCGGAACGTCCAGCGTAGTGACACGCGCTATCGGCGCGTCGAGGGAATCGAACGCGAGTCGCTGTACGCGATCGGAGATCTCAGCTCCAATGCCGCCGTAGGGCCAACCCTCGTGTACGACGACGAGCCGGTGCGTGCGTTCGACGCTGGCGACGATCGCGTCTTCGTCGAGCGGTCGCAGGCTACGGAGATCGATCACTTCCGCCGAGATACCCTGGTTCGACAGGAGGGTCGCCGCATCCAGCGCCACGTGCGTGATGCGCGAATAGGCTACCAATGTGACGTCCTGGCCCGGTAGCACGACCTGCGCCTTTCCGAGCGGTACGAGCACGTCGCCTTCCGGGACCTCACCGCGCACGCTGTAAAGAGTCTCGGATTCCATGACCAGGACGGGATTGTTGTCGCGGATGGCCGACTTGAGCATGCCCTTTGCGTCCGAAGGAAACGCCGGGGCGATCACCTTGAGCCCCGGGACGTGGACGTAGAAGTGCTCCATGGCGTGGCTATGTTGACTCCCGACCTGCCGGGCGCTCGCGTTCGGGCCTCGAAACACGATCGGGCAGTCGAACTGGCCGCCGGACATCTGGCGGAGCTTGGCCGCATTGTTGAGGATCTGGTCAAAGGCGACGGCGCTAAAGTTCCACGTCATAAACTCGATGATCGGTCGCAGTCCGACCATGGCGGCCCCGATCCCGATCCCCGAAAAGCCAGCTTCGCTGATCGGCGTGTCAATCACCCGCTTCGGGCCGAACCTGTCGAGCATGCCCTCGCTGACTTTGTACGCGCCTTGGTAGGCGGCCACTTCCTCGCCCATCAAGAAGACCGACTCGTCGCGGTCCATCTCCTCGATCATGGCTTCGCGAAGTGCCTCGCGGAAACGTAGGGTGTGCGTCATATTCAATGTTCGGGTTTCTTGGGGGCTGGGTCTCAGGAAGCGAACGGCCCACTATAGGTTGTTGGCTCGAGCGTGCTGAGGTCAGGCTCGGGGCTGTTGGCAGCGAACTCCGCTGCGTCGGCGACCTCAGCTTCGACCGCGCTCTCGATGCTCGCGAGCGTGCTCTCGCCAATGCCGGCAGTGATGAGGTCTCCGCGCGCGCGAAATAGCGGATCGCGCTTCTTGCGATCGTCGAGCTCCTCTTGCGTCCGATACTTCCCCGGGTCGCTCATGGAGTGACCGCGGAACCGATAGGTGCGAAGCTCGACAAAGGTCGGCAGGCTCTGTTCGCGCGCCCTGGCGACGGCGACGGCCACGTGCTTCTCGACCTCCAACACGTCCGTTACGACAACCCGATCGCGGTCGATCCCGTACGAGATGGCCTTTTGCGAGATGTCTTCCACCGAGAGTGAGCGCGCGAGAGACGTGCCCATCGCATATTCATTGTTTTCGCAAATGAACACGATCGGAAGCTGCCAGAGCGCAGCCAGGCTCAGGCCCTCGTGGAAGCCTCCGATACTCGCGGCCCCGTCACCGAAGAAGCAGAGAGTGACGCGCCCGTCGCCTCGATACTTGCTGGCGAACGCCACCCCGGCGGCGAGCGGGATGTGCCCGCCGACGATCCCGTAGCCTCCCATCATCCGGTGTTCCAGGTCGAACAGGTGCATCGAGCCGCCCAAGCCGTGCGAACAGCCGGTGGCCTTGCCGAACAGCTCCGCCATCACCGAGCGGGATGTCGACCCTTTTGCGAGCGCAATGCCGTGATCACGGTACGTCGTGACGACGTAGTCGGTGCTTTCGAGAGGCGCGAGTGCGCCGACTCCGACCGCCTCCTGGCCGATGTAAAGGTGAAGAAAACCACCGATCTTCCCCTGGGCGTAGAACCTTGCGCACTCCTCTTCGAACCGCCGAATGAGCAGCATCTGGCGATAGAGACTGGCGAGGTGCTCGATCGGTGAATCGAGCCGCGTCGCTTCGATCTGCGTGGTCGGTCCGGCATTGTTCATCGGCAGGGTGCGGTCCTCGGCCGCCGTGGTCTCGAGCGCGAAGCAGTCTAGCCGCGGGAGAGCGCTTCGCTAGTCATCACTCGTGGTCGCGCGCGGGGGCAGTGGGCGGGGGCTGCGGCGTCTCGCCGTTTGCGTGCGCGTCGGCTGCCTCGTAGGGCGGCGGCAGCGGTGCGGGTAGTGCCGACGTGACACTGGGAGTCGCGGCCGTGCCTATCTTTGCCGATCGTCGAGCGCTCGGTGGGTTCGCGGCCCGCGTGGAGCCCACTTGGATCGCAGCGAAGTCGTCGGCCAGCGCCTTGAGCGATACGCCTTCGCCAGCGCCCGGCGGCACGAAGCGTCCAACGAGCAGGAGCGCAGCGATGACCGCGATCGCGGCGAGGGCAATCGCGTTCTGCCACCGGCGCGTCGTGCGCGGTACGATGGACGACCGCGAGGAGGGCGGGACAGGAACATGGAGGACCACGGGACGCTCGAGCTCGTTGGCGAGCGCGCGCCCGAAGGCTTCACACGAGGGAAAGCGAGCGTCGGGGCGCTTTGCCATCGCACGGTTGAACACGCTGTCAAGGGCTCCGAACGCGCGCAGGGACGCCACACGAGTGACGGGGGCTGGTTTTGCGTGGGCGACGGCGTTGGCCATGGTGAGCGCGTCGTCGCCTTCAAACGCTCGCCTCGCCGTCAGCGCTTCGTAGAGCGTGACTGCGAACGAGAACTGGTCCGCCTTTGGACCGTAGGCGCGGAGAGCCAACACCTCAGGAGCCGCATAGGCCGACGTGAGCGAGCTCGCAGAGAGAATCGGGACAGGGAGATCGGAAAGGGTGGCGAATCCGACGCCGGCCAGCTTGGGACCCGATGGGGCGAGGAAAATATTCTCCGGCCTGATATCCCGATGCACGAACCCCGACGCGTGGGCCTGCGTGAGAGCGCTCCCCAGCGAGCGCGCCAGTCCAGCGACTTCGAGCGGGGTCATCGCCCCGTGTTCCAGGCGTTCGCGCACGCTCGGTCCGTCGACGAATTCGCAGACAACATAGATCCCCACGGCCTCGTCCTCTCCCAGGTCGTAGAGCGCTGTGATGGCAGGATTTACCAGCGTAGCCGCAGCCCGTGTCCGCACGCGGACCTGCTCGGCCACTGCCTCGAGGACGTCGGGCGGCAGGTCCAAGTCGTCGCGGACCACGGTGACAGCGACCCGGCGCCCGAGCACGCTATCGCGGGCGAGGACGACGCGCCCGAGGCTTCCTGTGCTTCGCGTCAGCTCGACGTCGTATCGTCCGATCCGAGCGGGCAGATCCATCGGGGCATCCTCTAGCATGGCGCGCTCGACCGAAACCGGTGGCTGGTCTATCGGTTCTTCGGATGGCCGAAACGGCGCTTCTGCGCGTGCGTGACCTCGTGACGAGCGTTCCCACGCAGCAGGGAGCCACGCGAGTCGTCGACGGCGTCTCGTTCGACGTGGGCCGCGCGGCGACGGTCGCCCTCGTCGGAGAGAGCGGGTGTGGCAAGACCGTCACCGCGCTCTCTATCTTGCGCCTCGTTGCGTCGCCGGGCGGGCGCATCGAGTCGGGTACCGTCGAACTGGACGGGGTCGACCTGCTTCGGCTCACCGAGCGGGAGATGCGCGGGGTCCGCGGACGAGCCGTGGCCATGGTGTTTCAGGAGCCGATGACGAGCCTTCATCCCTGCCACACCGTAGGCTGGCAGGTCCGCGAATCGCTTACGGTTCATCGCCGAATGTCCCGAGGGCAGGCGCGCGCTCGGGCGGTAGAACTCTTCGACCGCGTCGGCTTGCCGGAGCCGAGCACCATCTACGCAACCTACCCGCATCGTCTGTCCGCCGGTCAGCGACAGCGTGCCATGATCGCGATGGCCCTCGCGGGCGAGCCCAAGCTCCTCGTGATGGACGATCCGACGAGCGCGCTCGACGTCAACACTCAGTCGCAGGTGCTCGAATACCTCGGCGACCTGCAAGAAAGCACGTCGATGAGCATCCTGCTCATCACGCACGACCTGCGGATCGTCGCGGAGCATGCGTCCGATGTCGTCGTGATGTACGCGGGACGGGTGGTCGAAAGCGCCTCTGCTCCGGATCTACTGGCGAGGCAAAGGCATCCATACACTCGCGGAATGATGGAGTGCGTCCCTCGGCTAGGGTCGCTCTCCCATCGAAGACTGCTCGCGATCGAAGGCGTCGCGCCGGTCCTCGATCATGTCGGACCAGGCTGCCGATTCGCCGAGCGCTGTCCCATGCGGGTCGATCGCTGTGCGCAAGAGGAGCCGGAACTGGCGGCAGTCGGGCCAGGACGCTGGGCGCGCTGCTGGCGACACGACGAGGTGCCGTCGTGAGCGACGTCGCAGGTGTCCCGACCGCGTTGGAGCCCGGGCATCCGCGTCCCGATCGCCCGCCCCCGCTGGTCGTCACCGAGTCGCTCTCCAAGCACTTCCCGGTCCGTCCTGGAGTACTCAGAGTAGCCTCGCCTTTCGCGCGGGCGGTCGACGGGGTCTCGATTCGCGTGCGCTACGGAGAGACTGTCGGCCTTGTCGGCGAGAGCGGGTGCGGCAAAAGTACGCTGGGGAGACTCTTGGTTCGTCTCGTCGAGCCGACGGTCGGTCGCATCGTATTCGAAGGTCGAGACCTCACGCGCTGGACCGAGGACGCTCTGCGTCCGTTGCGGCGACGAATGCAAATCGTCTCTCAGAATCCCACGTCGAGTCTGAACCCGCGCATGACCGTGCGCGACCTCGTCGGCGAGGCGATCCGGATTCACAAGCTCGCGCGCAGCCGGGCGCAAGAGAGCGATCGCATCGTGAAGTGGGTCGAAAGGGTCGGAATGCGTCCCGCAGTCCTAGACCTCCATCCTCACGAGCTCTCCGCCGGCCAGGCCCAGCGTGTGGCGATCGCGCGAGCTCTCTCCGTGGAGCCAAAGTTCGTCGTGTGCGACGAGCCGACTGCCTCGCTCGACGTGTCCGTCCAGGCCCATATCCTAAACTTGCTGGTCGATCTGCAAGAGACGATGGGAATCGCGTATCTTCTGATTTCCCACGATCTCGTCCTGGTGAGCCGCGTGAGCCACCGGGTCGCGGTCATGTACCGGGGACGAATTGTCGAACAGGCTTTCGCGAAAGACCTCTGCCTACGTCCGCTGCACCCCTACACAAAGGCCCTGGTTGCGTCGGCGCCGCAGCTAGATCCAGGTCGAATCCGCGCACGCCTTCCCGTCGCCCGCGCCATGCCGTCGTCCGCCCTGCCGCCGAGCGGGTGCGGATTCTACGAGCGTTGTCCGCGGGCCGCTGCCGGAACCTGCGATCGGAACGTCCCGATTCTCGAGGAAATACCGGACGGCAGCGGTCATGAGGTGGCCTGCTGGTTTCCCGCCGAAGGGTAGGCGTCACGCCTCGCGGCCGCCGACGCCCTTGGTGTCCTTCGAGATCACCTTGGCCGCCTCGGTGGGTCGGAGCGCGCGAGTGGCCTTTCCGGCTCGCCACATCTCGGAGTTTCCGAGCTCGCTCAGCTCAGCTCGGAGCTTGTCCTGATAGTCCGGGGCCGAGCACGTCTGGAGAACACGAGCCGTCTCCTTGCCGGACGCCACGCGGTCGTAGAGCCAGTGGAACACCGGGAGTACGGCCGCCTTGAAGCGCGGCTTCCAGTCGAGCGCGCCACGCTGCGCCGTCGCCGAACAGTTAGCGTACATCCAGTCCATCCCGCGCTCGTCCACGAGCCGGATGAGGCTCTGGGTCAGCTCCTCGACGGTCTCGTTGAAGGCCTCGCTCGGGCTATGTCCCGCCTCGCGGAGAACCTCGTACTGCGCCTCCATGATGCCGGCGAGGGCGCCCATGAGCACGCCTCGCTCTCCCGTGAGATCGCTGAATACCTCATGCTGGAACGTCGTGGGGAACAGATAGCCGGAGCCGACAGCGATGCCGAGGGCGATGGCGCGTTCTCGAGCGCGTCCCGTGGCATCCTGACCGACCGCGAAGCTCGAATTGATCCCGGCGCCCGAAAGAAAATTGCGCCGCACATTCAGCCCGGAGCCCTTCGGTGCGACCATGATCACATCGACGAAATCGGGAGGTACTACCCCCGTCTGATCTTTGTAGACGATCGAAAACCCGTGGGAAAAGTAGAGCGCGTCCCCCTTGTTGAGTTTGGCCTTGACCACCGGCCAAATCGCCTTCTGGGCGGCGTCGGACACCAGCATCTGAACGACCGTGCCACGCGAGGCGGCTTCCTCGATGTCGAACAGCGTCTTGCCGGGCTCCCATCCGTCGCCCACCGCGCGATCCCAGTCGCGAGGGAACTTGGAAGACTGGCCGATGATGACGTGGAACCCATTGTCGCGCATGTTGAGAGACTGGGCGGGCCCCTGCACGCCGTAGCCGAGTACCGCGATCGTCTCGCCCTTGAGGACCTCGCGAGCTCGCGCCATCGGGAACTCGTCGCGCGTCACGACCTCTTCCTTAACACCGCCAAAATCAATCGTTGCCATCGGATGCCTATCTCCTCAATACGCCAGGGGCGCGCAGCCTAGCGCAAGCTCGGCCGGGCCGGTACCCACTTGCGCGGACCGAGTCACGGAAATCTCCCCGTCGCGGCCAGCAAGTCCAGCCGCGCCTGGCGAGCTCCGTCCTCTGCGATCGCCACGGCCGTTTCCGCGTCGCGGGCGGTTCGCTCCGCGTCAATGACCTCGATGTTCGTGCTGGCTCCCGCTCGGTACGCGCTGCTCGCCAGCTCACGTCCTTGCGCCGCCAGGGCGCCTGCTCGACGCGCGGATTCGAGCGCAATATCGGCGCGGCGAATTTCCTCGAAAGCCGTGCGAACGTCGGACTGGGCCTGACGAACGGTCGCGTCGAGCATCGCGCGCGATTCCGCGCGCAGGGCGTCCCGTTCCTTCGCCAGGCCATAGCGCAGGCCGCCGTCATAGAGCGGAACGGTCAGGAGCAGCTCGGCCTGCCAACCCGTCGACGGGAGCGTCGTGGTCGGCGGCGTATTCCAGAACGGCTCAGCGAGCCCGGTGACGTAGGGCGAGTAGTCCGTCCAGTCGTCGTGGACGACTCGTTCTCCAGCGCGCAGGCGCGCGCGTGCGGCGACGACATCCGAGCGATGGCTTGCGTCCCGAGCGGCCTCCGCAGGGCTGGACGGAGCATGAAGCTCGGGCAAAACGGTGTCGATCGCGCGGTCGACGCCGACGAGCAAGCCGAGGGCCTCACGGTCGCGGGTCAGGTTGGCAACCTGCTGCTCGACGTTGACCTCGTCGCTGCGCAGCTGCTGCTCGGCACGCACTTCGTCGATCCGGTTGCCGACTCCACCGACGAAGCGCTGGTGAGCGAACTCGTAATGCGCGCGGTCCGTGTCGCGCGCGCGCTCGGCGACGTCGAGCACGCGCTTTTGGGCGACGACGGCCAAGTACGCCCGCGCGACGGCGACTGCGACGATACGCCGCGTATCCGATTCGGTCGCCTTCGACACATCGACGACGTCGGACGCGTGGGCCCACTGGGCCCACGGCTTGGGCACGACGATAGGGACCGAGAGCACGGCGTTCGCGTTCAGTTGGTCCCTGTATGCGACCACAACGCCGCCCTGCGTTCGGTCGCCGTCGAGCCGCGTGTAGGAGAAGTTGCCGCTGAGCGTCGGCAGGGCGTTCGAGCGCGTCTCCTCGAGGATGGCTTCTGCGCGGCGGACTTCCTCATTGGCGACGATGGCCGTGGGATTTCTAGCGAGCGCCCAGCGCACGGCTTCCTCGAGACCGACGGTCTGCGCCGACGCGCTCCCTCGAGGGGTTGGCAGGCTGTCCTCTTCCCCGTTCGAATCGGCACGCTCGCCCGCATGGGCGACGGCAGATGCCATCAGCAGCGCCAGCGCACCCCGCACCCCGCGACCGCACGCCGTCATGCCGCGTCCTCAGAACTTCCCAGCAGCGGGCACCGCTTCGATGCGCATGCCTTCCACCACGCGATCGCTCGGCCGTAGGACGACGGCGTCGGACTCGTCGAGCCCGGTCGAGACGGCAATCTGGTCGCCCTCGTCGCTCTCGATCTCGACCCTCTTCCAGTGGATGGATCCATGAGACACCACGGCGACGCGCGGGCCGTCCGCGGTTACCATGAGAGCCGTCGCCGGCACGAGCAGGGGCGTGCCCGCTCGCTCCGCCTGCCAGCCGATCGTCGCGTACATTCCCGCGATGAGCGTTCGAGATGCGTTGTCCACTCGTACCTCCGTCAGAAGCGTGCGCGTCGATGGGTCGAGCTCGTTCGCAGTGCGAGTGATCTTTCCTTCGAATGAGCGCCCCGGGAACTCGCGAAGAGTCACGACGGCCGGCGCACCCACGCGAACCGAAGCAGCGTAGCGCTGGGGAACGTCGACGAACACGCGCATCGTGTCCACCTTGGCGACCTTGAAGAGGGCCTCGCCCGCGCCGAGACCGGACGTTACGCGTTGACCGACTTCGGTCGTGCGCGATGTGATCGTGCCATCGAATGGCGCCGTAACGACGGAGAACCGTTGGAGGTCTTGCAGGCGACGGACATTGGCTGCGGCGCTCATCCGGGAGGCTTCTGCCGCTCGAACGTTGGCCTGCTCTGAGTCCAAGGTCGCTTGGTGCTCCTCCGTTTCCTGCTGAGAGACGACGCCCGAGGGCGCGAGCCTCGCGTATCGCTTCATTTCGATTCGCGCGAGTTCGCGGCGGGTCTGGGCTTGCTCGAGCACAGCGCCAGCCTGGTTGGCCGCCGCGCGCGCCTGCGAGAGCTCCTGGTCGACTTCCGGCGCATCGATCTCGGCCAGCACCTGGCCGGCCTTCACCGTGTCGCCGATATCGACGAGGAATCGTCGGACGTACCCATTGGTCCGGGCGTAGACGGTCGTCTCCTGGACGGGCTGCAGGGATCCTGGAAGAGTCAGAGTGCGCTCGGCTCGGTCGCGAACGGGCGTCGTCGTCGCGATCTTCGGGACTTCCGCCGCGGCTTGCACCCACTCCCTGTCCGCCGCGGCGCGTGCCAAGACGCGCGGGACGACGCCGACCGCGATGAGCAGACCGAGCGCCAGCGCCACGCCCGCGAGCACGACCACGAGGCGTCGCCGCGTCGGGCGATAGGGCTCCGCAGAGAAGCCGACGTCCCCCTCGGACTCGATGATCTGAGCCACGCTCTCGGGTTGCATGCTCCTATTCCTCTACCAAGATGGGCGGACGGGGAAGCGCAGCGCGCCACACGCTATAGACGATAGGGACGAATAGCAGCGTGGCGAAGGTGGCCAAAGTCAGTCCTCCGATGACCGCGCGGCCTAGCGGCGCGTTTTGCTCCCCCCCTTCGCCGAGACCGATGGCCATGGGCAGCATTCCGAGAATCATCGCGAGCGCCGTCATGAGAACGGGCCGCAGCCGGGTGACGCCCGCGAGCCACGCGGCGCGCCGGGCATCCATCCCCCGAGCTCGCTGGTCGTTCGCGAACGTGACCAATAGGATACTGTTCGAAGTCGCCACTCCGATGCTCATGATGGCGCCCATCAGCGCGGGGACCGACAGCGGCGTGCCCGTGACGAACAGACTCCAAGCGATCCCCGCGATCGCGCCGGGAAGCGCCGTGAGAATGATGAGCGGGTCGACCCACGACTGGTAGTTTGTCACCATCAGCAAGTACACGAGGACTACCGCGAAGACCAGTCCGTAGGCGAGGCCGCGGAAGCTCGACTGCATGCTTTCTACCTGACCTCGAATGGTGACGGTCGTGCCGCGCGGCAACGTCGGCTTCACCGTCGCTACCAGCGAATCGACCTCGCGAGCCACCGTCGCCAGGTCTGCGCCCTGAACGTTGGCGAGCACGTCGAACGTTCGCTCCACATTGTTGTGCGTGATGTTGACGGGCACGCTGTCGCGAACGATGGTCGCGACGTTGCCTAGCCGCTGCATGCCGTCCGACGATTGCGCGCGACCGATCGGAATGCCTTCGATCGATTGCATCGAGTCGACCTTGTATTGCGGTGTCTGAACGGCGACGAGGTATTGAACCCCGCGTCTTGGATCCAGCCAGAAATTGGGGGATACCTGATTGCTGGAGCTCAGCGACACGAGCAGGTTGTTCGCGACGCTCCGCTGGGTCAGCCCTTGCTCGTTCGCCTCGACACGATCGACGTCGACCTGCAAGGCCGGGGCCCCGACCACTTGCTGGAGGTGCACGTCCACGGCGCCGCGCAGTTCGGACATCTTGTCGCGCAAGCGGCGTGCGATCCGAAGATTGTCGGACGCATTGCCAAGGGGTCCGGCGACCTGCACGTCGATGGGAGCGGACAGGCCGAAGTTGAGCACTTGATTGGTGATGTCCGGCGCGAGAAAGAACGTCTCGTCGGCAGGGAAGTCCTTTGCAAGTTTCCGCCGAATTCTCATGACGTAGTCGGCGGTGGCTCCATGGTGGGTCGGCTGGAGAGAGATCAGGATCTCGCCGTCCGCAGGCGAAATCATCGAAGGATCCCCGAAGATCAGGTTGATGCCGCTCGCGGGCGTTCCGATGTTGTCGATCATCGTCGCGAGTTCCTCCTTCGGGACGACCGATCGAATGTCTTCTTCGACGCGACCGAATTCTAGCTCGGTTTCCTCGATTCGCATTCCGGGCGGACATCGCACGTGAAGCTTCATTTGGCCCGCGTCGACGGCCGGAAAGAAGTCCCTCCCGAGGATCGGATAGAGCGCGGCGCAGGAAACGAGAAGGAAGCCCAGAAACGCGGCGGCCACCACGGTCCGATGGTCAAGAGCCAAGTCCAGGATGCCTCCGTAGGCTCTGCGCATCCTCTCGAAGTGAACATCGAAGCGTTCGTGGAGGCGCCAAATGAGGTCGCGCGAGGCCGTCGCTCCCGCGAAGCGCGCCACTTCGGGGGCGAGCAGGCGCTGAACGAGCGTCGGTACGAGCGTGCGCGAAAGCAGGTAGGACGTGAGCATCGCGAAGACGACCGCGAGCGCCAACGGCGTGAAGAGAGAGCGCGCGGCGCCGGCGATGAATGCGACGGGAACGAAGACGATGCAAATGCAAAGAGTGGCGACGAAGGCGGGCACGGCGATCTGACTGGCCCCGTCGAGGATGGCTCGGACGATGGGCTTTCTCTGGGCGAGGTTGCGGTGGATGTTCTCGATTTCCACGGTTGCATCGTCCACCAGCATGCCCACGGCGAGCGAGAGGCCGCCGAGCGTCATCATGTTGAGGGTTTGTCCAAGGGCCCGCAGGACGATGAGCGACGTGAGGACGGACAGCGGGATCGACACGACGACGACCAGTGTGCTCCGCCAGCTCCCCAAAAATACGAGGATCATCAGCCCTGTGAGGCCCGCTGCGATGACCGCCTCCTTGACCACCCCGGCCACGGCTGCCCGTACGAAGACGGCTTGGTCGAAGAGCAGGTCGAGCTGGTAGTCCTTGGGCAGCGCAGCGAGGGCGCCCGGGACCGCCTTGCGAATGCGCGCGACGATATCGAGCGTGGACGAGCCGGCCGACTTGAGGATGGACATCAATACGCCGTGGCGTCCGTTCGACCGCACGACGCTTGTCTGAGGAGCAAATCCGTCCCGAACCTGGGCCACGTCCCCCACGGTCACCGTGCCGTGGCCCACCGTCTTGATCGGCAGGCCCGCGATCTCACGCAGGACTTCTGGGCTGCTGTTGAGATTGACGAACACTTCCTGGGCACCGACTTTGGCCGTTCCGGAGGGCAGGATGAGGTTCTCGGCACTCAATGCGTCGCTGACGTCGCTCGGCGACAGTCCGAGGCTGTAGAGGCGCGGCAGATCGATGTCGACCATGACCTGGCGCTGCTTTCCGCCAAAAGGCCACGGCATCTGGGCGCCTTGGACGGTGGCGAGCGACGTGCGAAAGAAGTTCGCGGTGAGGTCGAAGAGCGTTTGCTCCGGGAGCGTATCGGAATGGACCGACGCCTGAAGGATTGGGACGTTCGACGCGCTGTACTGGAGAATGAGCGGCGGCGTGATCCCCGGCGGAAACTGACGAACGACGGTCTGTGAGATGGCCGTCACTTGGGCCGTGGCCGCGTCCACGCTGGTTCCAGGATGGAAGAAAACTTTGACGATGCTAAGGCCGTTGAGAGTCTGGCTCTCGATGTGCTCGATGCCGTTGACCGTCGTGGTGACCGATCGCTCGTAGTTGGACGTCACCCGCTTTTCCATCTCGCTGGCGCCGAGACCGGAGTACTGCCAGACGACCGCGACGACCGGGATATCGATCTCGGGAAGGATATCGGTCGACATCGTGGCGATCGCGAAAAGGCCGCCGAGAACGATCAGCAGGGCCATCACGATGAACGTGAGCGGGCGACGGAGGGCGAGTCGGACAATCCACATCGGAACTAAAGGAGATCAGACGCCGGGATGCTTAGCAGTGCGTTGCGAATCTGCCTCCGATCGTCGCCAAGAGTTCACGCGCGCGTCAGACGATGCAGCGCCCCAGAAGGTCGGTGTATGTCGGTCGAAACCAAGCGAAGCCGGCGGCGAGCGCGCGGAGCCTACTTCCCGTGGGCGAGTACGCTCGACGCCGGGATCGCTCCGGGATCGGCCGAAAGACACCGGCCCGAGGTCACTCGACCTTCGGGAGGACGCCCGGGGTCGTCCGATACTGCCTGTAGACCTTGATTCGAGACCAGACGAAATACGCCACGGCCGCGAGGATGACCGCGCCGATGACGGCGTCGAGTCGATGCATCCAGACTTTGAGTTGGGAGTGCTCGTCGAGGAGATTGATGCCGAGCTGCCGTCCGACGTAGGCGAGTGCAAAGCACCACGGGAGCGACCCTGCGAACGTATACGTATGAAACTTGACGCGATTCATCCTCGCGACGCCCGCCGGGAACGCGATGAACGTGCGCACGACGGGAAGCATACGAGCCGCGAAGATGATCCACTCGCCTCCGCGAGCAAACCAGCGATCTGCGGTCTCGAGCTCGTGCTTGGAGACGAGGACGTAGCGTCCGTACTTCTCGATCGCCGGGCGGCCGCCCTTCGCCCCGACCCAGTACGCGATCTCGGAACCGAGGTTGCAGCCGATCGCCCCCGCGATGGCCGCGAGAAACAGATTGAAGACGGGCAGGGTCAGACCGACTTGGGCCCCCAGCTCAGCGGCAACGCTGGCATCAGACATGGCGCCCGCGTACGGCATGATGAGTTCACTGGGCAGCGGGATACACGCGCTCTCGATGCCCATGAGCAGGGCGATACCCAGGTACGACAGGGTACCCATGACGAGCACGCAGAAGCCGCCCAGGACGGCGAAAATCGCTTTGACCATCGGGGCCGCCGGCTTAGCCGCTACGGCGGAGGCGGTCAAGGGCTCGGCGGTCGCCGCCGTTGGCGTCGCCGCCCAGAGGCGGAGGGTCACTGTCGCCGTCGTCCAATCCGCGCATCGGGCCGTCTTCCCGCTCCTCGATTCGGACGAGCACGGCGGTGATGTTGTCCTCGCCCCCGTGCTCGTTGGCCTTCGCGATGAGATTGCGGCAGGCGTCGGCCATGTCCGAGGACCGGAGGACGACGTCACGGATGTCTTCGTCCCCGACCATTCCGCTCAATCCGTCCGAGCATAGGACGTACACATCGCCGGGATGAGGGTCATCGTGCTGCAAGTCGATGACGACGTGGTCCTGCATGCCAAGGGCTCGAGTGATGACGTTCTTGGGAAGCTCTTCTTTTTGGGCCTCCGTCAGGTCGGGCATCGCCAGCAAGTAGTCATTGATGAGCGAGTGGTCGCGCGTGAGCAGGCGAATCCCCCCGTCGCGTACGCGGTAACACCTAGAATCTCCGACGTGCCCGATGTACATCCGCTGCCTGCGCGGACTGAACATGGCGCCGACCACGGTGGTGCCCATCCCGCTATACTCGCGCGACCGAGTGGAATGGTCGAAGATCTGACGGTTGGCCACTCGAATGCCCGTGAGGAGGCGATTTTCTTCCTCGCTCAGATTGGTGTCGAAGTGAAACGGCCAGGTCACATCCTCGTTGGCCGTCGTCCTGAAGAACTCGGAGATCGTCTCGGTCGCGATGCGCGACGCCACGTCCCCCGCGCGATGCCCTCCCATCCCATCGGCGACGATGAACAAGTCATGCTCGACAAGCACGACAAACGAATCTTCGTTATGCTCGCGCTGAAGGCCGACATCGCTCTGCCCCGCCGCAACGGCACGCATCAAGGCGCAACCTCTCGCAAAGCGTTTCATCCGGGTTGGTGGGTGTCAAGCGCGGCCTGGGAGCGATCGCGACCGGTCGCGCCGCCTGGTCACACTTCGAGAATGTCTTTCTCTTTCGTGGAAATCATCAGATCGACTTGCTTGATGGCGTCTTGAATCGTTTCTTCGACCTTCTTCTTCGCCCGCTCGACGTCGTCGGCGCTAGACTCGCCATCCCCCTCGAGCTGGCCCAGCGTGTCGATGGCATCGTGGCGCGCCTTGCGGATGGCCACCTTGCACTCCTCGCCCTGCTTGCGAGCAATCTTCACGAACTCCTTGCGCCGCTCCTCGGTGAGCGGAGGAAGAGGAACGCGCACCACGTCGGCATCCACTTGTGGATTCAGTCCGAGGTCACTCTCGCGAAGCGCCTTCTCGACGGCCTTGATCTGGCTCCGATCCCACGGCTTTACGACGAGAAGACGCGCTTCGGGTACGTTTACGTGGGCCATCTGAGCGAGCGGCGTCGGCGTGCCGTAGTAATCCACGCGGATTCCATCGAGCAGGCTCGCATTCGCGCGGCCAGCGCGGAGGCGGGTGAGCTCCCGACGCAGTGCATCGTGGGATTTCCCTACGGAGCTGGCGAGCTCACTTTGGACATCTTGAATCATGGACGACGACGAGAGTAGCGCCGAATTCGAGCCTTGTTAACCATGAGATTCGAGATTCTTCGCAGCGCCGGACGGCCGAGCGGTGCTTGTGACGACAGCGGCGCTCGTGATACCTGGCCCATGACGTCTGAGGTGGACGACCGATGGCCCGAAGGCCTGCGATGCCGTGCATCGGCGAAGGAATGGTGGTTGTCCGTGTGGTCATGGACGCCAAGCAAGTCGTGTTCTTCAAGGGCGTCGTCGAGGCGAGCGAGGGATTGGCGGCTGTCTTCGCGGAGCACGGAGGTGATTTGACCGTCGCCGCTCCGTGCGAGCGGGGGCCCGAGCTCGACGCGGTGCTGGACGAACTCTGCGCGGAAACCGGCGCCCTAAGACTCCGGACGTGAGCTGGGATTTCGACGTCGCGATCGTCGGCGGTGGGCCGGCAGGGACGAGCACCGGACTGCATCTGGTGCGGCGAGAGGGATTGCCGCCATCGCGCGTGGTCCTGCTCGAGAAAGCTCTGCATCCGAGGGACAAGCCGTGCGCGGGCGCCGTGAGCGATTGGGGTCTTGACGCGCTGGCGATGCTCGGCCTTTCGATGGAAGTCCCCCACGTTCGCATGCGGGCGCTGCGGGTTGTCGGGGCCGATCGCTGGGCGGAGCACTGCGGGGCTCTGGGTGTGGTCGTTCGGCGTGCTCCGTTCGACGCCAGCCTCTGGAACGCGGCTCGCCGGGACGGTGTCGTGGCACTGGACGGCGAGCCTCTGGTCGCGCTCGCTCGGTGCCCCGGCGGATTTCGACTGACCACATCGAAGCGAGTGCTCTCCGTGCGCCTGCTCGCCGCATGCGACGGCGTCTCGAGCCTCGTCCGGAGGCTACTCGGACTGCGAGAACGGTCGCGCAGGGGCCATCTCTACGTCCTCGATGGCCCGGCCACTCCAGCCGAGGACGCTCTTCGCGCGGGCACGTGCGTGTTCGATCTCCGTGTTGCAGACTCGGGTGTGCAAGGGTACGTCTGGAGCTTCCCGACGCCGGGTGGAGCCACACCCACGGTCAACCGCGGCATCTACCACGCCAACCGGACGCCCCGCCGATCCCTCAAGCGCGATCTGCTGGACGCGCTGGGCTATCAAGGGATTGCGCCGGACGGGGTACGTATGCGCGCGTACGCCACGCGTCCCTATGTGCCGGGGGCACCTCTTGCCCTCTGGCGCGCGGCTCTCGTCGGAGAGGCGGCGGGGATCGACGCTACGACGGGGGAAGGCATCGCTCAAGCGATCGTGATGGGAGGCATCGCCGCTCGATGGCTGGCGCTGGCCGCTCGGACCGGGGAGGGCAATCTCGACGGGTACGAGGACGAGGTCCGACGCTCCCGAGTGGGAACGCGCTTGGCGCAGAGTGCGTGGCTGAGTCAGCGCGTCTACGGACCCGCTGGCGAACCGTGGCGGCGCTGGCTGGCGGGCGACGACCGAGCGTGCGAAGCCGGGGCCCGTTGGTACGCGGGCGAAGCGATAGGGTGGGCTCTCAAGGCTCGACTGGGGCTGTCTCTCGCCGCGAAGCTAGTGTCCTCTCTCTGAAGTAAAGCTTGGTACTAGCAAGCAAGCGCGACGAGGGCAGTGCCCAAGGCCACCCGGGCGCGGAGGGAAGGCCTCATCGAGCTGCCCCGGGCGGGGTTAGCGCTTCCCAAGACAAGGAGAGCGCCCATCTCGAGCGAGATGGCGCTTCCCCAGACGAGGAGAGCGTCCACCTCGAGCGAGATGGCGTTTCCCCAGACGAGGAGAGCGTCCACCTCGAGCGAGATGGCGTTTCCCCAGACGAGGAGAGCGTCTACCTCGAGCGAGATGGCGTGTCCCCAGACGAGGAGAGCGTCTACCTCGAGTCTGGTGAGCCATTCATCGGCGCACGACGTTCGAAATCTTGTCAAAGTCCGCCGGTGAATGGCGGTGCTGAACGAGCCCGGAGCGGGGGACCGTGACGCTGTCACTCGTAACGAGCCAACGGTGCCATCGGCGAAAGGCGTTTCGCCGAGAAGGCCGGCGTATTTCGGCCGAGCCCGAGCGAGGCCGGCGGCGAGTCGCGCGGAGCGTACTTCCTGTCTAACCATTCTACACATCCGTCCAGGCGACGCATTGCTTCGCAGCCCATCCTTCGGTGAGCGTTCGCAACTTCTCGTAGCCGCGGCCGAGCGTGATCCAACCTGGCTCG
>JBEKXD010000022.1:0-79737 GCA_049512415.1 Polyangiaceae bacterium | reverse complement strand
ACCGTTCGTTTGGACCAAGACGGCCGACCAGATCCTCGCCAAGATCGCTCGATTCGCTCGCGCTACCCTCGAAGACCACGGGCTCGACGAAATTCGCGACACTTCAGAGACGGGACACTAGAAGTGTGGTGCTTTTCGCCGATACCCGCGCGATCCCGGCGACGAGCGTCCTCGCCTCCAGGAAGTAGGCTCCGCGCCACTCGCCGCCGGCCTCGCTTGGCCTCGACGAAAATCACCACACTTCTAGGTCGGCTTTTTGCGGGACCAAAACGCTCGCCGCCCTCTTAGCCGCCGCCCTTCCGAAGCTCGGTGAGGACGAGTTTGGCAACCGCCTTGAGCGTGTCGAAGACCCCCACTCCCGTCCTCGCTACGGCATCGAAGTCGGGAACGCTCATCTTGTTGAGCAAGGTGCGAAGCTCTTCGGTCGTGGCCACGTTCGGGAGATCTCGCTTGTTATACTGGATGACGAATGGCAGCTTCTCGAGCGCGTAGCCCTGCTCGCCGAGGTTCGTTCGCAGATTCTCCATCGATTCTTCGTTCGCTTCCGCACGCTCAATCTGAGAGTCGGCGACGAAAATGACGCCATCGACTCCCTTGAGAATGAGTTTGCGTGAGGCGTCGTAGAACACCTGTCCCGGGACGGTATAGAGGTGAAACCGAGTCTTGAATCCTCGGATTTCGCCCAGAGAAAGGGGCAAGAAGTCGAAAAAGAGCGTTCGCTCCGTCTCCGTGGCAAGCGAGATCATCTTGCCTTTGTGCTCTGGATTTGTCCGGTCGTATATGTATTGGAGATTGGTCGTCTTACCGCAAAGACCGGGCCCGTAGTATACGAGCTTGCAGTTGATCTCGCGGGCCATGTAGTTGATGAAGCTCATCGGCGGCCTGCGATCCCCTCTAGTCGTTGAAGAGATTGTCTATGTCCTCGTCGGTGATCTCTGCGAACGGAGAATCGGCGCCTGGTTCTCGCACCTTCTTGAGCAAGTTCTCGAAAATCGTGTTGAGTTCCTCGCTCGCTTTCTTCACGCGCAGTCTGACGAGCCCCAAACTCGACTTCGTGTCGAAGATGACGACGAGGATGACCCGGTTGCCCACGAGTTGAATGTGGATATTCGCCCGCTCGCCTTCGTGAAACTGCGTCGCGAACTCCTGCTCCTTCAATAGCTTGGCCATGCCTCCGGTCGCGGCAATGTTGCCGGCGGTCAGGGACGCCAGGCTGGTCGTGTCGACGTTGTCGACGTCGCCAGCCGCGGCGATGAGTTGGCCGTTCTTGTCGACGATGAAGACGACCTTGGCGTTCGCATCGCGAACCAGACGGGTTACGACGGTCTGGATCTGATTGAACTCCTCCTCGTACATCACCATCTGCGAGTTCACCATTGAAGCCTCAAGTGCCTGGAGGATTGGTTAGCCGTTCTACCTGCGTAGCCGGTGGCCGTAAAGTGCCAGAAGTGCTCGCCAGCGACCTCTGTATCTCGATCTCGCATGGGCGTGCGCGCAGCCGGGCGCATTTCGTTTGGCGTGAGCGAAGCCATTCGACCCAAGCCCCGGCGGGCGAATCGACCACGGACCCTTTGTCGCGGCGCTGTTCGTGGCGAGCACAGCGGATCACGGCGAACCCCAGCCATCGTGACCGGCCGTGCAGAGGCCGGATTGAGGACGGACCTGCTCAAGGGTCGCCCCGCTTCACATTTGGCCAGCGTCTCATCCAGTCTCCATTCTATACGCTTTGGATGGCGCCAACCCTTGGCATCTTCTCGGTCGAGCAACACTCCGTTGCGTCGCTCGCTGCGCACTCCGCCCGTGCACTCGATCGTCCATTGCGCTGCGGTGCAGAATTGTGGGTGGCTGTCGCAACCGCCCCCGGGGCCCTCCTCGGAGCGTTCGGACGAGGTACCGGCTTGCCCGATGAATGGAGCCTGGAGCGCCGAGGATCGGGCGGACCCCTCGTCCACGTGGGGCCTGGGACGATTCATGTGGCGCTCTCAATGGTTCGCCCTGGCGTCCTACACGGCGGCGATGCCCGCCACATAGTAAACCGCTCAGTTCGCCCCTTGCTCCGCGCCCTCACGCGGTTCACGCCCGGGGCGTACTACTTCGGTCGCGATTGGATCGCCGTCGCGCACCGGCCGGCTGCCTGGGTTGGCTTTGGTCACGACGCCGGCACAGGAAGGACGCTCTTCGAGGCGTTCGTCGCGGTCTCTTCACCGTTCGCGCCACAGGCCACCCCCTCATCCAGGGCCAAGGAGCCCACGACTCTTGACGAGGTAGTGGGTCGGTCGCTCGACCCCGTCGCCATCGCCCGAGCCATCGTCATGAGCTACTGCCAGGGGATCGAGACGATGGCGGTGGTCGCCGAACCGGGCGCGCCAAGCGGGGTTATGGCGCGCACCGATCCAAGATCGGATCCGCCGTGGGCAGCGACGCGATGCGAGGCCATTGGTGTCGTAGGGGCGGGGTCTGACGCGCGGGGGGACTTTCGCGTAGGCGGCGATCTGTTGGTCTCGCGCGACGCTCTGCATCGGCTCGAGTCGCGCGTACGACAAGCCGTGGCAGAAGCGGAAATCGCCCGCGCCGTGGCCGCGGAGCTCCAGGCACCGGGCGTCGCACTGGAAGGAGTCCGAAGCGTCGAGAGCGTGGCCGACGTAATTGTCCGCGCGCACGGGCTCGAGGATCATCCAAACAGGTCCCGAAGTTTCCCGACGAACGATCGCCGCTGAGGTTGCACATCTTCGCCCAGCTCCCGGGCCAGTTCCTCGATGAGCTGCCTCTGGGATGGCGTGAGCTGGTCGGGCACCTCAACGCTGATTTCGACGCGCTGATCCCCTCGTCCGAGGCCCGAGCGGCGCAAAATGCCCTTGCCGCGAATCCGCAGCACCGTCCCCGGCTGCGTACCCGCCGGAATCCGGAGCTTGCCCTTGCCGTCGAGTGTGGGGACCTCGACTTCCCCCCCCAGGGCAGCGTGCGTGAAAGCAATGGGAACTCCGCACACGACGTCGTCGCCTTCCCGGCGAAAGAACGGATGAGGGCGAATGACGATCGTGAATTCGAGGTCCCCCGGCGCCTTGTCGGGACGAGGACGATTTCCCGCACCCGAGACGAGCTTCGTCGAGCCGTTGTTCACGCCGGGGGGGATCGCCACGCGGACGGTGTCGGTGGTGCTCGCGAGTCCGCGGCCGCGGCAGACGTTACACGCGTGCCTGACGACCTTGCCCGTCCCGTGGCAGCGCGAACACGTCCGTTCGACGGCGATCGGGAGAAAGGCCTGCTGAAAGCGTATGCGTCCCCTCCCTGCGCACGCGGCGCACGATTCCGGCGTGGTGCCCGAGGCTGCCCCGTTGCCGTGGCACGTCGGGCAGGCGACCACGCGCTCGTATTGGACGGACTTCTCGCACCCGAAAGCCGCCTCCTCGAACGTGAGCTCCAGCTCGCGTCTTATCTCGCCCCGGTCTCCCCGACCGACGCCGAACACACCGAGAAGATCGCCAAGGATCCCGTCTACTGCGATGTCGCTGATGTCGACCACGCCGCCGGGAAACGGTCCGTCGGACGCGAACGGAGATCCCGCTTGTTCGGCTCGGTGGCCAAACTTGTCGTAGTTCGCTCGTCGGTCGGCGTTCGACAAGACTTGATACGCCAGGTTGATCTCGCGGAAGCGCTCTTGCGCCCCCGCATCGCCTGGATTCTGGTCCGGGTGGTTGGCGACGGCCAGTCTCTTGAAAGCGCTCTTGATCTCCTCGGGCGCGGCGCCTCGCCGGACTCCGAGGACCTCGTAGTGGTCCCGCTGGGGCATGCGTCGACGGTCTGGAGTAGCATACCGCTCGCACCCGCGCCGTGCTCTATCCAAGGGGACCTGCCCTCGAGGGCGAAAGGTTATTGTGTGCGGCGGCTCCATCTTATGAAGCTTGCAGCTCGCGAAGGCACTCGATGAACAGGATCCGTGCAGTGTGCGCCATGACGTGCGCGCTCGCGTCTTGCAAGGGAGGACCGAGCGAGCCGGTTGACGCCCCCCGCAGCCCCCAGGCGAAAGCAGAACCAGCACCGCTCGCGAATGTGTCGACCACGGCACCACCGGCGGCATCGAGCGGCGGACCGCGCACCGGAAGGCCGCCCGAGCCCTTGCGCAGCGACCGCCCGATGGAGGGCCCGGACGTGCCTCGCGAGGCGAGCCGCGAGCCGAGTGCAAAGGACGCGTCGCGCGATTCGAGGGACCTGGGCGGCTACGTCCTGCAGGCGATTCTGCGCTCTGGGGAGGGCCCCGCAGCGCCCAAGGCGCCGGAGGTCAATTCAACCGTGATTGACTCGGTGCGACGGAAGCTCGAGCCGCGGCTGTCAATCAGCCTTTCTCAAGCGCGTGCGCGCTTCGTGCTCTCGGGCGCGTTCGCCGTTCCATCTGGCACGGAGTTGCGCTCGCGGGCGGATCGCGTCGGCCACATCGTGCTCTGGCCTGGCGAGGACACCTATCGCATCGTGGAACAGGGAACGCTACGAGCTCTCCTGGGCGAGCGTCGCCTGGACACAGCGCCACTGTCTCCTGCGGAGGTCCACGTGGGCGGCGAAGGGGTTCGGAGACTCAACTTCCGCACGCACCGAGTCGATATCTCGACGCGCGCCGCGTGGGCGACGCTTGAACTCGGGGTCGTCCACGACCTGGGAGAAGGAGGATCGCTCGTGTGCAGATTGCTCCTCGAGCTCATGAGCACCTATCCCTATACTCCGGCGTGCGGAGTGGACGAAGTTCCGCTGCACGCGGACCTCCACTGGACGACCCAGGGCGGCATGTCGTTCGACGTCCTGGCCGTTGCGCGCCGAGTGGACCTCGCTCCGCAGGACCTCGCCGTGCCACCCGGATTCACCGCATTCGAGGCTTCGGCACCCCCGTTCTCGCCCGGCGAAGCCCTCGTCCAGAAATCGGACTTGACCGCATTTCGAACCGGTCCGGTCGACTTTCCGACGGTACGTGCCGGAGTCACCGAGCCTTCGCCCACCGAGCCTGGGCTGACGCTGATCAACTCGAGCGACGAACTGCACGTCGCGTGGCTCGACGGGGCGCCCATCGCCTGGGTTGCCCCGGGCGCGCGCCTGACGTTGCCCTCCTTGATGCGCGGACGGTACATGTTCCAATGGCGCACGTTTATGGGCGATAGCTGGGAGACCCCTTCATTGGTCAGCGTGCCGGGATTTGTCGAGTTGGGCGCGGCAGACGCGTCCGGGCGGTGACGGAAGCGCGAAAGACTTTCACGGGGCGCGCCGGCGGACGAGTCGGGCCTCGAGGAGCTGAAAGAGAATTTTGCACGCATCGAAGCTCGACATGTGACTGTATTCGACGATCTCCCGAACCGTGCGCTCTCCATCGACGGTGTCCAGGAGGCGCCGCTCAGGCGGCGCAAGCCGGTCGAGGGTCGCCGTTTGATCGGCCCCCGGATCTTTCTGCAAAACGGCGTCGAAGCTCCCGAGTCCCGCTTCCACGACCCGCCATTCGTCGACGCGTCGAAACCCTTCCATCACCACCGACGCGACCGGCAGTCCTAGCCTCGCGCTGTCGGCGAGCGCGGGCAGCGGAATACGTCGAAACTCGAAGTGGCCTTTGGGCCAGCGCAGCAGATCATAGACAAGCTCGCTCGACTGCCGCGTGAGGGCGAGCGAAAGCTCCTCTCTCGTCACGCGTCCCGCGTCGATGAGAAGGTCCCCGAGAAGTCGTCGGGGCGCATCCGATGAGGTGCGCGAAGGGTCGATCTGGATCGACGGGGAGCTGGGCGACAGAGTGGGGCGCAAAAGCCGGTCGATGTCGTCGGGCGTGACCAGACCACGCTCGATGAAGTATCGCCCGAGTCGAAATTCGTTGCCTGCGCCGCTCGCCTGTACGAGATCGATGAGCCCGCCGCGAATCGAAATGCTCACCTCGGTGGCTCCGTCCGTGGCGACGAGGACACCGCCGAGCGATTCGACCTGGAGAAGTTGCAGAACCGCGCCGACCGGGATGACGCTCAGGTCGCCCGACAGGGCCACGTGGACAGCCGTGGATTGAACAGCCGAATCCGTCGGGGCCCGCGTGTCGAGCTGTTCTGGGTCGCTGGGAAACGAGGGGTCGACCGCCGTCTCGGCTCGTCCGGCCCACTGCTCCGATCTACGGATGGCGTTCTCGACGACGGCCACGAGCGCATGGGCATCGAACGGCTTGGTGATCGCGTCGATCGCTCCCGTTTGTTGGACGAAGTGCTCGCGGATGCGGTCGGACTTGGCGCTCATGAGCACAATCGGGGTCGCGCGGAGGCGAGTGTCGCGACGCAGTGCCCGGCAGAGTTGAAAACCGTTCATCCGCGGCATGACGAAATCGACCAGCACGAGATCGACCGTCGCTCCGTTCGTCGATTCGGTGAGAATCTCCAGCGCCGCCTGGCCGTCGACCGCCACAATCGGGTCGTATCCATGCCGGTGCAGCACGGCGCTCACCACCTTGCGTATGGTCGGACTATCGTCGACGACGAGGACGCGTGGAGCCATGAAGATTGGAGCGCAGGACGATAGCATCGGTTCCCCCCGGCAAGAGGCGGGACACTAGGCTGATCGTCCCTCCGCTTCCTCGATCTGAAGGAGTGCCGCTGCTAGCGCATCTTTCGCGCGATCGAGGGACTGTCGATCGGCATCCCACTTGGCGCGCGCCCGGTCGGCACGGCTCGCCGCTTCCGCCTGCAGTTGGCGAATGGCCTCGACCTCTGAATGGGCGCTGGCGAGGCGGCCTTCCAACATGGCTATTGCGGCTCGGAGTTCCGCTGCGGCGCGCTCGGCCTCGGAGTGCCGTTGCGTGGCCTCTTTCAATTGCCCTCGGACTTCACTCAATTCCGCCGCGTGAGCCGCGTCCGCGGAACTCTTCTCATCTCTCAGCGCCGAGAGCTCACTGCGCATCGCCGCGACGTCCATATCGAGGCGCCCGACACGCTCGTGGGCTTCTGCCAGACTGCCTCGCTGCGTTGCACCCTCGGACTCCAGGCGCGCGATTTGTTCGCGAGCTGCGTCCATTTCGCGCTGCGCTTCGGCCTGCATGACCGAGACGCGTTCGCCGTGTTCCGACCGAACTGTCTCGAGAGCCGCCGCCTCATGGCGGCTGGCCTCCGCCATCGCCTGTGCAAGCCGCGTGTCCGCCTCTCGCTGGACGGCCGCCACTTGCGCGGCTCGGGTCTCGTCGGCCTCGCGTGCGGTGTCTGCCGCCTCGTGGCGCAACGCCTCGATGGCTTGGTCCTGCGCGTGTCGGAGCGCTGCCTCTTCGTTGGCGTGCTGCTGTCTAAGGTGGGCAGCTTCGCGAGCTCGCGCGTCCTCGCCCTCCTGAGCTGCCTGCCTCAACGCGGATGCGAGCGCCGCTTCGGCCTCGGAACGGAGTCTGGCGAGCGCTTCTTCCTGCTCGGCCCGAAGACTAGAAAGTGCGGCGCGATGCCCCTCGCTGGCCTCGCCCTCCGCTCGTAGCCTGTCGTCGCGCTCCACCGACAACGCCGCCTCGTGCTCCGCACGGGCAGACGCCATCTTCTCTTCGAGTGCCCTCAGCTCCTCGGCGTGACGCGCGGCGATGGTGGCGAACTTTTCGTCCTTTTCCCTGGAATCTGCCCCGGCCTTCTCCAGTCGACCGCGAAAGTCGTCCCGAGCCTTTTTCGCGAGTTCGCAGTCGGCTTCGAGCGACTCGGATCGCTCGCGCAATTCGGCAAGTTCCCGGTCCGAGGCCAGCAGTCTCCCATCGAGATCGGCGCGCGCTCGTTCGGAGGCGAGGGCCCGGTCCTGGGCCTCTAGGATCTCCTTGTCTTTTCGGGAAACGAGCTCCCGGAGATTGAGAATCTCCTTATCCCGGTGGTTTAGCGTCTCTCGAAGATCGAGAAACTCCCGACTCGAGATCGCCCCCGGCCGCTGGCTCATCGTCAGCTTACTGCGAAGTTCGTCGACCTCGCGCGCGAGTCGGCCGGCGTCGGTCGCCTCAATCTGCAGTCTCTCGATTTCACGCCTCGCATCCGCGAGCTCTCGTTGGGTGACGGCGGCATCCTGGGCGTTGCGGAGCAGCGCTTCGATCTCGGCACGGGCGTCTCCGAGCTCACTCTCAAGATGCTCCACCAGGTCTCCCTGCGCGCGCAGCTTCTCGAACTCCTCGTGGGCGACTTCTAGTTGGCTCGTCCTTGCGGCAATGCGCTCTTCACCCTCCGCCACGGCCCGGCGCAGCCGTTCAATCTCCGCGGTCGCGGCGCCGTCTTGAACTGCACCGCCTCCGGGAGGCGTCGTAGCGGGCTCCGACCTCGTCATGCGGCCGAAGGCGGATTCTGCAAAAGCCTCTACGTCGGCATCGACGGCTCGACTCGCCGGGTCGGCCGCGAGGTCGGCCTGGGGAGCTTCCTCGCTGACGACCTCATCGTCCTCGTAGTCCGACATACCCAGCTCGATCTCGTCATCGATCACGATATCCGCTTCGGACGAGGCGTGATGCCCGAGCGGATAGTACCGTTGGATCCGCTGGAGCAGTTCTCCGAAGGCCACCGGTTTCCGAACGTAGTCTTCGGCTCGCGTCCGCAGCTTCTTGTGCTGTTCGAAGGTCTCGTCGCTCGACTCGCTCGACATGATGATGAGCGGGATGTCCTTGAGAGAGGGGTCCTTTTTGACCCGATTGCAGACCGAGAAGCCATTCATTCGCGGCAGCTCGATGGACAGGAGGATGAGGTCCGGCCGATCGGCGAACGCGTGCTGAAGCCCTGCGTTGCCGTCGTCGACCACGGTGACCTCGCAGCCCAGCATTCCGAGCTCGCTCCGAAGCTCGTCGGCAAAGGCCGGATCGCTCTCGAACACGAGGACTTTAGGTGCCATCGGCAGGCATCAGGCGACTTCGGCGAATCATAGGCCGGTGCGAGAATCCATGTCAATGAACGCAATGGACCGCCCCGTGGCCCGAGCGCCTGGTCTCACGCGCAGACCCCCGGGTTGACCCAGTATCGACGACCGCGTGCTCTCCCTCCGCGAGTAAGCAACTGTCGCACTCGTCACTCAGCGCCCGGAAGTAGCGTCGCCGCTGGCGTCGATGGCCATCGCGTCCTGCTCGCTGGCATCGGAAGCCGTCGTGGCTGCATCGCCGTCGTCGCCGGATGCCCCTTCCGCCCCAGCGTCGCCGGACGGAGCCGCGTCTCCGGTGTCGCTCTCCGCAGGCATCGCGTCCAATTCTCCGCCGTCGACAGCCGTCGCGTCGATGCTTCCCGCGTCGGCCAGCGTCGCGTCGCCGCCGGATTCGCCGTCCAGAGCCGAGCCATCTGCAACGCTCGCACCGTCCGGCGCAGTGCCATCCGCGGTCGCTGCGTCGCCGCCGCCGTCGGAAGCCCCCGCTTCGCCGCTTCCCGCGTCCTGGATGGGTGAGACGCACGCGGCGCGCGAATACCCCCCGAGCGCTTGCTGGACGACCTGGCCCTGCACCGTTGGCGTGCCGTTCCAGTCCGAAATGAGCGCTGGGAAGTCGCAGAGTTGGGCGAGGGTCGGGGGATTGCCGTCGGTGCCCCCCGGTACGTACCAACCCCATGCGGTCCATGAGATGTTCCAAGTGTCCGCATATTGAATGACCGCCGTGTCCCAGGCGCCGGTGCAGTTGGGCGTGTCCTGATTGTCGCCGAACTCCGTGATGATCACGGGCGCGATGTTGCCCTGAGCCAGGTATCCGAACTTGCCATCCCACGCGGACTGCGGATCGCTCGCTGCGTAAGGGTGATCGGCATACATGATGTTGTAGCCATTCACCGGGGTCGCTCGCACGCCGGATAGGTCGAATGCCCAGCCAATGCCACCGGCGATCACGAGGTTGTTGGCCTGGGCGTCGTTTCGGATCGTGTCGTAGAGGGCCTGCATGCCCACGTATTGAACGCCGCCGACCGGTCCGCCGTTGAGCCAGACGTTCCAGGAAGATATGTGCGGTTCGTTATACAGCTCGAACATCACGTGTCCATCGCCGCGGTATCGCGCGGCCACTTCTTTCCAGAATTCGAGCGAATTGACGTCGGCCATCGGCTGTTGACCGCTGATCCCCGCTCCACCCTGGTAATTGGTCGTATCGACCGAGAGGTCCCCCTGGTCCGACCAGTGAAGGTCGAGGATGACGTCCATGCAGTCGGCTTCCGCCCACCCGATGAGCTCATCGAGGAAGAGCGCGTACGTGGGGTCGTACAGGGTGGCGTTCGACAGCCACCGGTCCTGGTCCAGGGCCACGCGAATGACGTTCGATCCCCAGCTCGCCATCAGGTCGACGTCGCTGCGCGTCAGATGCGTGCACTCGATGTCTGTGGCACTATCGCAGAACTCCAGCGACGGGCGGTCGACGCCGTGAAATAGGTGCGCCACGCCTTGGGGAGTGCAGACGGAAGCGCCGTTCGTGTAGTAGCCGTTTGGGGCCATCGGGGGCACGGAGCCGCCGGATGGAACGCAGGAAGCTGGCCCGTTTCCGGCGCCCGAGCTGTCGGAGGTGTTCGATGGCCCCGGGGCCGACGAGCCTCCGTCGGGGCTCGAGGTCGTGTCTGCAAAGCAGCCCAGCGCGCCGGGCAACGCGAGGACTAGAAGGAGAACGGGGCGAGATAGTCCCGTCAGAAGGCGAGAGGAAAGCGTGGCCATCCTGTGCAATTGGTCCGGCCCCGCCCGTCCGTCAATTAAATCGAGGCGGGCTCGACCGAATGTGCGGCTCCATCCCGATTCAACCTGGGCGGAAATTCCGCTGTCAGTGCCCTCGCGGGGGGAACGGCGCTCGCCTGTGTCGGACGCTCTGCCCGTGGCCCAAAAATCAATTGCACAAGACTTGGCCCATCGCGACCCAGCATGCGAAGGCGAGCGGGATGAGCTCCGCAGCCGCTCAGGGCCAAATAGTAGTCGGTCTGGACATTGGCACGACCAAGGTGTGCGCCGTCGTGGCCGAGATCGCCGACGACGGGCTGGCCATCCTGGGCGTGGGGATGGTGCCGTGCCGCGGCCTACGCAAGGGAATCGTCGCCAACATCGACTGGACGGTCCGGTCCATCAAGGATGCCATCGAGAGTGCGCAGACGATGGCCGGAGTCGAAATCAGAACCGTGTACGCGGGGATCGGGGGCAGCCACGTGCGCTCTTCGACGTCCGACGGTGTCGCGGCCATCGCCGGCGGAGAGGTCACACGCGACGACGTCGAACGAGTGCTCGAGGGCGCGCGGGCGATTCCGGTCGACGCGGACCGTCAAATCCTGCACGTGCTCCCCAGTGAGTACACGGTCGACGTTCAAGACGGGATTCGCGACCCCATCGGGATGGCCGGAGTGCGCCTAGGCGTCAAGGTGAATCTCGTCACCGCCGCGACGAGCTGCGTCCAAAATGTCGTCCGGTGCGCCGAGCGTTGCGGCCTCGCCGTAGCGGACGTCGTCCTCCAGCCGCTCGCGAGCTCGGAGGCGGTGCTCAGCGACGACGAAAAGGAGATTGGCGTCGCCGTGATCGACATCGGTGGCGGGACGACGGACCTGCTTCTGTACGTCGAAGGGGGAATCGCCCATACGAGCGTGATCCCCGTCGGGGGCAACAACATCACGAGTGACATTGCCGCAGGCTTGCGCACCCCTGTGGCGGAAGCGGACCGCCTGAAGCGGCTGTCCGGCTGCGCGCTCGGGCGCCTCGTGGCGGAAGACGAGGAGATCGAGGTCCCCGGAGTGGGCGGTCACGCGCCGCGGAGAACCGCGCGCCGTGTCCTGGCCGACATCATCGAGCCTCGGGTCGAAGAGATCCTTGCCGTCGTTCGGAAACGAATCGAAGACACGGGGATGTTGGAACAGCTGAGCGCCGGCGCGGTGCTCACCGGCGGCTCCGTCTTGCTGCAGGGCACTCGAGAGTTCGCTGAGGAAATCTTGGGCATGCCCGTCCGAGTGGCTACGCCCATAGGGATTCGAGGGATCACGCAGCTCGTGGGCGGTCCCGAGTTCGCGACCGGCGTCGGCCTGGTGCGCTACGGGGCGCAGACCATCGTCGAGGCGGCCGCGCGGTCCGTGCCGGAGCGGGCCTTGGGCGGGTCCGCGCGCGGACGCGTTCCGTCCGCGGTAGAGATTCAAAGCCCGAAGAAAAAAGGGTGGATTCTGGATTGGGTCAAGGCTGCATTCTGAGCTCGCTCGCGGCGCGAGTGCGACATTGCAAGATAACAAGCCGCCGGAGGGCCTACGCCAATGAGTTTTTCAATCGAGTTTGCGGACGAAACGCAACAATACGAAGCGCGAATCAAAGTGATCGGCGTGGGCGGGTCCGGCGGCAATGCCGTGGGTACGATGATTCACTTGGGCCTCGAGGGCATCGAGTTCATCGTAGTGAACACGGACGCCCAGGCTCTCAACACGAGCGCGGCACCGACCAAATTGCCTATTGGCGCCAACGTCACGCGAGGGCTCGGCGCTGGGGCTGACCCCGAAAAGGGCCGCAAAGCTGCGCTCGAGGACGTCCAGAGGATCAAAGAGCTCATCGGCGGTGCCGACATGGTATTCGTGACCGCGGGGATGGGCGGTGGCACGGGAACCGGAGCGGCGCCGATCATCGCGCAGATTGCTCGCGAGGAGGGCGCGCTCACCGTGGGCGTCGTCACCAAGCCCTTTCTCTTCGAAGGTCGCCAGCGCGCGCGCCGCGCAGAACTCGGGCTCGCATCGCTCGCCGAACACGTCGACACGCTCATCACGATCCCGAATCAAAAACTGCTGCTGCTCGGGGACGACGAACTGACCTTCGTCGACGCATTTCGGAAGGCCGACGAGGTGCTCTTTCAGGCTGTCAAGGGCATCAGCGATCTCATCACTCAAAACGGCATCGTCAACGTCGACTTCGCCGACGTCAAGACGGTCATGAGCAACATGGGGGCGGCCCTCATGGGGACAGGCACCGCGAAGGGGCAGAACCGGGCGCGCCTCGCGGCGGAGATGGCCATCGCTTCTCCGCTGCTCGACGACATCACCGTGGACGGTGCGACGGGCGTCCTGCTCAACATCGTCGGCGGTCCCGACCTCAAAATGAAGGAGATCCAGGAGGCTGCCAGTCTCGTACAGGAACAGGCTCACGAGGACGCCAACATCATTTTCGGCGCGAGCATCGACGAGAGCATGGGCGACAGCGTGAAGGTCACCGTCATTGCGACGGGCTTCGACGCGCAGGAGCGCGCGGCGGCGACGGACGTCGCGGCGGCTCGTCCCATGGCGCAGGCGACCTCGGTCATGCCGGCCAGAGCGTTTGGCTCGAACGGGGCACGTCACTCCGACGTAGTTCCGGCTCCTCGGCGTTCGCTCTCGGCGGTCGACGCTCACGGCAAGGACAGTGCTTACGTCACTCGTGCGCCCTCCCGCGTCAGCTCTCCGGCGAGCGAAAAAGCCCAGGTCGCCGGCTCGCCGCGTCTCGCTCAGGACACGTTTCCGAGCCTCGACCATGACTGGGATGTGCCGGCATTCCAGCGCAAGCTCCCTCGTTAGAAGGCCGGTGTCTTTCGGCGGATACCTTCGCGATCCCGGCGTCGAGCGTCCTCGCCTACGGGAAGTAGGCTCCGGGCGCTCGCCGCCGGCCTCGCTCGGTCTCCGCCGAAATACACCGACCTTCTCGACGAAGACGACGTTCGTCGGGGGGAGAGCGCACCTCGCTGGGGTGGACGCTTTCCTCGCTGGGGTGGACGCTTCCCCGGTCGGGGGAATGGCGCACCTCGCCGGAGACGTCCAAGTCAGCGAGGTGACCGCTTCCCCCGACGAGGGGGCCGCTGCCCTAGCGCAGGGAGGCGCTTCCCTCGCGCAGGGAGACGTCCAAGTCAGCGAGGTGACCGCTTCCCCCGACGGGGGGGCCGCTGCCCTAGCGCAGGGAGGCGCTTCCCTCGCGCAGGGAGAGGTTCAAGTCAGCGAGGTGACCGCTTCCCCCGACGGGGGGAGTGCTTCCGGAGAGGAGAAGGACGCCCGGCCCGCGCGGGAGGTTCGAGCAACTCTTCGGTGAAGACTGGCGTGGGAGCTCTTTCGCGGAGAAGGCCGGCGTATTTCGGCGGAGCCCGAGCGAGGGCGACGGCGAGTCGCGCGGAGCGTACTTACGGTACGCGGGCACGCTCCACGCCGGGATCGCGAAGGTATCGGCCGAAATACGCCGGCCTTCTAGAGGATGACGACCGCTGTGCCAAGCATGTGCGCTTCTCGAACGACGGTGCTGGCGCCCTCGGCGTTGGACGCATGCAGGAGCGCGTCGGCGGCGCCGATCCACGAGAGAGCCACGGTTCGCGGAACCAGCCCGACGAACCTCGCATCGACGCTCCGACGACGAGCGAGCCGCTCGAGCGCTGAGCGCTCGGGCCCGTCGCCGACGATGACCAGCATGTCGAACGTGCGCGACTCCGCCACGTGCTCGATGGCTCGTTCGACGCGCTTGCTCGGGACGAGCCGGGCGACGCACACGGCCACCCTGCGCAGTCCAATTTCCTCTCGAATTCGCTCAATCTGATTGCTTACGTCCGGCACGTCGAGCGCGGCGGGCTCGACGATTGCAATTCGAGCGACGAGCGTCCGAGCGTCTGTGTCGAGTGCGCGGAGCAAGTCCGAGAGCAAAGTCTCGGACACGAACCGCCACACTCGGGCGCGGCTCGCGATCGCATGCACAACGAATCGCCTCGCGCGGGCCGGAAGCGCTGCGAGCAGTCGAATGTCTCCCCCGTGGGAGACGACGTCCAAGGCTCCGCGGGTCGAGACGCCGATGGGCCAGGCACTCGGAATCGCCCAGTGCGCGACCGTTCGGTGCACCGACGTCAGATTGTGCAGCCGGTGACGTGCGTACCCGACCCACAGGCCGACCTCGACAGCGCGAAGGGGTCGCTCTCGGATCCTCGCCGGCACCCCGGGCCAACCGAAAGCTCCTCCAGTGGGCGGGGTGATCAACACCACCTCGTGTCCCGCTTGCTCCAAGGCCCGTGCCTCCGTTCGCACGAAGTGGCCGCCGGGAGCGTCCCTACCATCCGGCCAGCTTGTCGTTACGAGCGCGATGCGCATGGTCATTCGAGGGGCTCGGGCCTAGACCGAGGGCGGAAGCGCATGCACGACTCGACGAAGCGAGCGATTAGCTTTCCAGGGCGCATCCTATTTCTGACGGAAGATCCTGGGCTCTTGGTCGCGCAGCTCCGGGGGGTCGACCTGCAGATCTCTGAGGGGGACCGACTCCTCGAACATGTGTCGACCGACGAAATCATACCAGCCTGGGCCGCGCTGAACGACGACGCGGCGCTCGGACGCTTCTGTTACACGGGGCTGAGGACCGGATGCGTCGTGGCTGACTCGGTGCGTCGAGGCGGCTTCTCCGTCTCCGTGAGCGGCGCCTCGAAAGGGTCCGGTTCGTCACGTGAGGCCGCCCCCTATAGCGAGATTGCCGCGGGCATCCGGCTCGTCATCGCGCCTCGCTTCGAGAAGATCTACAGACAGAACGCAGAGAACATCGGTCTCTTTACGAGCACGGATATGGGTCTCGTCGCGAGGATTCGCCGGGGCGACCCAATCCCGATCGCCGAGCTGACGCGTGGCCTGGACCCTCTCAGCGCGACGATCGTCGAGCATGGGGGCCTGTCGGCGTACAACCGAGCGCGCCTGGGCGGCTTCGCGGGCGCGTCCCACTTCGTACGTGGGCGAATGCCGCGCGCGATGACTGCCTGCGAGAAAATCCTCGCAGCGCACGCGGTCACGGTCGATCCGGCTCCGCCGTCCGACGGCCGCACGCGGGGCGTTGTCGCGGTCGAGCCGTCCGACGCCTTCTTTGCCCGCGTCGATCTTCGATTTTCCCACGAGTATGTGACAGCGATGGCGGAAGAGATCATGGTGCGCGGATTCGGCGCGAACGCTGAGGTTCGCGATCCAGCGTCGGCCGTGGTCTTTCAGGACCATCTCGTCCTGCTCGAATCGGTGCTCGGGGAGGCAGAGCGGAGCCGCGGGCTGGACGAATCTGCGCGCAGCCTGGCGACCCGGCAGGGGGCGTTTGCCAAGCGGACCGGCGTGAGGCTCTATGGAGAAGTCGTCGGTCGCGGAGGCGCGCGCGGGGCGGACAGCATTTGTCACAACAAGGTGGTCGAGGACCTCGCGCTCCCGGGTCAGCTGGTCGTCGGCACCGACAGTCATACCTGTACGGCTGGAGCGATCGGCTGCCTTGCCTTCGGAGTTGGTTCGACCGACATGGCGAATGCGTGGGTCACTCGCGACGTTCGTGTCACGGTGCCCGAGTCCGTACGCTGCGTGCTATCGGGAAGGCTTCGGCGCGGAGTTTGCGCCAAGGACGTCGCGCTCCATCTGCTGGCCATGGCGTACTTCAAGCTGGGCGAGGGCGTGGGCAAGGTGATCGAGTTCACGGGCGACGGCATCGCATCGCTTCCGCTCGATGAGAGGGCCACGTTGACCAACATGGCGGTGGAGGCGGGATGCGTTTCAGGGTTCGTCGCCGCGGACGAGACCGTCGTTCGAGCTCTCGCCTCGCGCGGCCTCGCGCCCGACGCGCTGCGGCGCATGATCGTGACGGCCGACCCCGGCGCGCGTTACGCGGCGACGGTCGACGTGGACCTCGGGCACGTGGTGCCCATGGTTGCGACGCCGGGCGATCCACGAAACGCGGTTCCAGTGGCGGCTCTCGGCGCGCCGGTGTCGATCGACATCGCCTACGGAGGCTCCTGCACGGGCGGAAAGTGCACTGACTTGGACATGTACGCGGAAGTCGTGAAGGACGCGCTCGATCGCGGCCTGCGCGTGCATCCGCGCGTTCGATTTTTCGTTCAGTTCGGATCGCAGGCGGTCCGTCGCCATGCCGAGGTGCAAGACTACCTGGCGCTCTTCGAGCGGGTCGGCGCCCAGGTGCTCGAGCCCGCGTGCGGAGCCTGCATAAGGGCGGGGCCCGGAGTCAGCCGAACCCCGACGGAGGTCACCGTCAGCGCACAGAATAGGAATTTCCCTGGCCGAAGCGGGCCTGGAAAGGTCTACCTTGCGAGTCCTCGGGTCGTGGCGGCGAGCGCGATCGCAGGCCAAATCGTAGCTTGCCTGGACGCTGCCGGAGGAAGGCACAATTCGTAGCATCGGCCTCGACCGCGCCGCGTTCCCGCGCTACGAGTGGCTGGCCGCGGTGAACGATCTGGTCATTGAGCCCAACAATCACGTCACGGTGGACTACGAGCTCCGCGACGAGGACGGTGTCCTTCTCGACGGGAGCGGTGGCGAGGGGTCGGGGCCTATCGAGTACGTCCACGGGTACGGCATGCTGGTCCCGGGTCTCGAGGCGGCCCTCGCGGGTCTGCGAGCCGGCGATGAGAGGGAAGTGATTGTGCCGTCCGACTCGGGGTACGGCGATCGCGACGAAGGCCTGGTCCTGGAGGTCGACAGAAGTCAATTCCCCGATCCGAATGCGGTGGTCCAAGGGGACGAATTCGTGGCCGAATCGCCGGAGGGCGATGAAGTGGTCATGCGAGTCGTCGGTGTGAGCGAGGACGTCGTGGTCGTCGATGCAAACCACCCGCTTGCGGGCATCACGCTTCTTTATCGCGTCAAGGTTCGCAATGTGCGCCGCGCAACGCAGGAGGAAATCGAGTCTGCCGCGACCGATTTCGACGAGGCCCGCGAACACGTCCACGGACCGGATTGCGATCATGGCCACGACGTGACACCCGTCGGTCGCGGACCGCGCGAGGTCAACTGAGTCGACGGAGATCGCGCAATCGCGATGGGCGACCGGGACATGAGACGATGTGGTAAGGATGGTAACGATGGCGAGCTCGAACACCAAGACGAACAATCCCTCGGACTTCGATGTGAGAGTGCGCGAGCGCAATCTTCGCAAAGGGACGATCGACGAGAAAACCGTCGAGGCTTACATAGCCCAGCTGCCTGATGTCGCGGATGCGGTCGAGTACATCTCTGTCCCCCAGCCGGCACTCGGCGGGGGCAACGGCTGAGTCTGGGCGAAGAGGGCTGTCGTGGGAGAGCCGAATCAAGACCCGACGTTCGCCGCGGATCTGCCGCGCACGGACTTCACCACCTTCGTGCTTTCGCTGAGTCATTCCGCCCTGATGCATCTCGGGGAGGCTCCGCACCCCGAAACGGGACGGGTCGAGAAGAACCTGGCCTTGGCCCGCCAGACGATCGATCTCATCGCGATGCTCGACGAGAAGACCAAGGGCAACCTCACGGGAGCTGAGGAGCGCTTGCTCACGCAGCTCTTGTTCGATCTGCGCATGCGCTACGTCGAAGCGTCCAAGGCGTCGTGATGCCCCAAGTCCTCGCGCGGGCAGCCCCGGCGCTCTGGCTGAGCACGTGGCTGGTCGGCTGCTCACCCGTTACGAGTGCGACCCACGACGATCGCGCTGCCGCGCTCTCGGAAGGTTCGAGAGCCATGGCGCCGGACGCATCGGTCGCACGCGCGGTGGACGTCGCGCCGATGCCGAGCGGAACGTCGTTGGTCCGATTCGAGCCGGCCAGCTTTGCGCCCATTGTCCACGCCGCGGATCCTAGCGTCGTTACCATCACGACGGTCAGCAGTGAGGTCGAGATATCTCCATTTTCTCATATGCGCCGTCCCCGGGAGGCGCGCGGCCTGGGGACTGGATTCGTCGTGGACAAGGCCGGTACGATCCTCACCAACAACCACGTGGTCGCCGAGGCCGACGAGATCGTCGTCAAGCTTTCCGACGAGCGTGAGTTTCCGGGCAAGGTGGTCGGCACGGACGCGCCGACCGACATCGCGGTCGTCCGCATCGCCGCGACGGACCTGCACCCGCTTCCGTTGGGCGATTCCGATACCATCGAGATTGGCGATTGGGTGGTAGCGATCGGAAACCCGTTCAATCTGTCCCATACGGTGAGCGCAGGGATCGTAAGCGCAAAGGGCAGGACCCGGGACGACGTTCCGCTCGACCCGGCGGGCTACTACAACTTCCTTCAGACAGACGCTTCCATCAATCCCGGCAACTCGGGAGGCCCCCTGCTCAATCTCAAGGGCGAAGTTGTCGGGATGAACTCGGCGATCCGGGGCGGCGGAGCGCAGGGGATCGGCTTCGCGATCCCAATCAACATGATAAAGCAGCTCTTGCCGATGCTGCTGCGCGACGGCCATGTCACGCGCAGTGCGCTCGGCATCAACATCGTCGATGCCCGAAAGCTGTCGGTCGAAGAGCGCGCGGCGCTGAAACTTGCGCCGGGTCCGAAGGTGCTCGGAGCCGTGGTCGAGTACGTGGCTCCGTCGGGCCCGAGCGCCCGCGCAGGGCTTAGGTCTGGCGATACGATTGTCGCGTTCGACGGCCAAACGATAAGCCGCTCTGAGGAGCTTCAGTGGCTGGCGAGCACGGCGGGCGTGGGACGGCAGGTTGCGCTGACGGTACTTCGCCAGGGATCGCCGCTCGAGGTCAAGGTCACGCTGGGCCGGCTGCCCGATCAGGGGCCCGGACCCCGGTAACGGTCGGAACGACGATCGCGGCTGTCGACGGGTTCTCGGTGGATATCGCCGGACGCCGTACCCCGCTGAGCCACCTCACGACGAAATCGCGCGCATCGAGGCCCACCCCATCCCAGGCGCGGAAACTTGCTAGGTTGGCCCCCCTCCGCTCGATGGAGCCTCAATGACCCGCCATCGCTTCCCCGCCATCTTCGTGAGCTCCGACCTCCCGTCGGCTTCAGCCGATCTTGCTCGTCCTGCGACAACGCCAACGCGATCGCCCGAAGAGTCGCGCCTTGTCGGGGCCTCGAGTCCGCGGGCGGACCGCGACGGCTCCTGCATGGTCGCCGGCCCGGGCGGGATGCCCGTGGGCTGGTTCGAGCTCGCTCTGGGTCTGGCCATCTTGTGGCTCGTCGGCAACCGCATGACCCGCAATGGGAGACGTAGCCGCGGCCCCGCGACCGCACGGTCCGATGAACGCCCCCTGGGGATTCTGTGGATCCTCTTCGTAGTCAGCGGGTGCGCCGCGTTGATCTACGAGATCGTGTGGCTTCAGATGTTGGAGCTCGTGCTCGGGTCGTCGGCCGCATCGATCGGCGTGCTCCTCGGGACATACATGGGAGGAATGTGCCTGGGCAGCCTGGCGCTCGGTCGCTTCGTCCCTCGCGAAAGGCACCCCTTGCGCGTGTACGCCGTTCTCGAATTGGCGATCGGCGTCTCGGGGATTCTGATGCTCGGCGCGATGCCGGTCGTCCAGTGGGTCTACGCCTCGGCGGTGGGGTACGGGGTTTCTGGGCTGCTTCTTCGAGCCTTCTTTGCGGCGATCTGCCTTCTGCCGCCCACGGGCATGATGGGGGCGACACTTCCGGCGGTTTCGCGCTGGGTGGAGAGGAGCCCTCGCGGCGCCTCGTGGCTCGGAGCGTTGTACGGCGGCAACACGATCGGGGCGGTACTCGGCTGTCTGCTCGCAGGATTCTACCTTCTCCGGATCTACGACATGCACACGGCGACCTTCGTCGCCGTCGGACTGAACGCGGCCGTGGCCCTCGGCGCGTTCGCGCTCGCCCGTGCTCATCCCGAGGCCACACTGGGCCAGGCGAGTCCGAGCGCAGCTCCCGACCGATCCCCTGCGTCTGCGACGCCCGCGTGGGTCATCTACTGGGTGATTGGTCTCTCGGGATTGACCGCGCTTGGCGCGGAAGTGATCTGGACGCGGCTCTTCGGACTGCTCTTGAGCGGGACCACGTATACGTTTTCGATCATCCTAGCCGTGTTCCTGCTGGGAATTGGGATTGGCAGTGCGGTCGGCTCCCGCATCGCTCGACGGACCGCCGATCCGCGGCGTGCGCTCGGTATGGCCCAACTCGGGCTCGTCGCCGCCCTCGCTTGGACTGCGTGGAACATCGCGAGTTCCCTCCCGTACTGGCCAGTCAATCCACGGCTGGCGTCGAGTCCTTGGTTCCAGTTCCAAATCGATTTCGTGCGCTGCCTGTGGGCCGTGCTTCCCGCTGCCTGCCTGTGGGGAGCAAGCTTCCCGCTGGCGCTCGCTGCCGTGGCGTCGAAGGACCTCGACGCAGGCGTGTCCGTCGGTCGCGTCTACGCAGCCAATACGGTGGGGGCCATTGTCGGCGCGCTCGGCACCAGCCTGGTCCTCATCGCCGCGGTGGGGACGCAAAACAGCGAGCGGATTCTGATCGCCCTCTCCGCGGTGTCCGCGGCAGTCGCGCTCATCCCGGCGCTCACGCTCCATCCCAATACGAAGCGATTCACGGCGTGGGATGCCGTCTGGACCCTGGCCATCCTCGAACTCGCATGGGCGCTCGGGTCGCGCGTCGAGGCCGTCCCCCCGCTGCTCATCGCCCACGGTCGCCTGTCGGCTGCCGAACAGAACGTGAAGGAGACGTTTCTTTACGTGGGGGAGGGGATGAACTCATCGCCGGCCGTAGCGCGCGACCTAAACGGGGTAGTCAACTACTATAACGCCGGCAAGATCCAAGCCTCCAGCCTTCCTCAGGACATGCGGCTCCAGCGGCTTCTCGGCCACCTTACGACCTTGGTCGCCGACAATCCGCGCAATGTCTTGGTCATTGCCTGCGGCGCTGGCGTGACCGCCGGGGCGGTCAGCGTCGATCCCCGGGTTCAGAGCCTGACCATCGCGGAAATCGAGCCCTTGGTCCCGAGCGTGGTCGCGAAGTACTTTGGTGAATACAACCAGCGCGTGGTCGACAATCCCAAGGTTCACGTCGAAGTCGACGATGCGCGGCACTTTCTGACGACGACCAAGCAGGCATTCGACGGCATCACGTCGGACCCGTTCGATCCGTGGGTCAAGGGATCGGCCAATCTCTACACGCGCGAGTTCTGGGAACTCGCCAAGCGGCACCTCAATCCGGGTGGAGTGGTGACCGTGTTCGTGCAGCTCTACGAGAGCGGCAAGGCTGCGGTAAAGAGCGAGGTCGCGACGTTCTTCGAAGCGTTTCCGAACGGCGTCGTCTGGGTCAACACGGTGGGCGGCCAGGGCTATGACATCGTCCTGCTGGGAAAGGTGGAGCCCATTCGAATCGACGTCGATGCGATGCAGAGCCACCTGGAGCGCCCCGAGTTCGCTTCCGTGAAGAAGTCGCTGGGAGAGATCGGCATCGCATCGGCCTTCGGGTTGCTCGCGACCTACGGTGGCGTGTCCGCCGAGCTGGCGCCTTGGCTCAAGGATGCCGAGATCAACCGCGACGACAACCTACGACTACAGTTTCTCGCGGGCTTTGGAATGAACATCGACCAGCGGGCTGAAACCTATCGAGAGATGCTCCCGGAAAGACACTTTCCAAGTGGACTCTTCGTCGGGTCCCCGGACAGCCTGAGGGAGCTTCACGCGGACATCATCATGACCGAGCCGGATTGATCGGCATTGCCACGCCAACCCTTTTCCAAGCGGAGCGAACCAGTCTAGTCTCGCGAGCGCGAACGCACGCTCTGAAAGGATTCCGACGATGTCCGGCTCAGTAACACTCGACGTGGCGACCCATCAGCACGCGGACATCAAGTTCAAAGCGGTCGTTATCGTGACAGGCGCCCCCCAGGGTGCCACCGTGACCGTGACGCTCTCCGAGACGCGCGGGCGACCCCCCTTGTGGGGACCGATATCGAAAGTATCGGCCGCTGCCGCGGGTAGCGCGACGCTCACGTTCGACGTCGCCCTCAAGGGGCCGACTCTCGCGGTCCTGCTTGCGGAGGCCACGGACGACAAGAACACGGACTACGCATCCGACGCGGAGCGCATCGAAGTCTTCTAGACGTGTGGCGCTTTTCGCCGATCCCTTCGCGATCCCGGCGTCGAGCGTCCTCGCCTACAGGAAGTAGGCTCCGGGCGACTCGCCGCCGGCCTCGCTCGGGCTCGACGAAAATCACCACACGTCTACGTCTGGCTAGCCAGTTTGACTCTGTACCGGCTACTGCGATCCTCGGAACGGATCCCCCACGTCGTCGAATGCGTCGCCGGGCTTCGTCGTCGAGCGGCCGGACGCGCTTGACGTCGCTCGAGCAGGGGGCGTCGCCGTCTCCAAAGTGACCGTCTGCTCGCCGTCACCAGGTTCTACACGCAGCGTCCTCGCCTTGTATCCGGTCCGCGTAATCACGAGCGTCGCGGATTCTCCGTCCGCGAGGGCCAACTCGACTGGCGAGCGTCCCACGTCCTGACCGGCCCGCGAAATACGCGCATCCGCGGGGACTACGCGGAGTCTGACGGACTTCGAGGCTGATGGCGCCGGCGCGGGCAGGACAGAAGCCGTCGGCACTTGGGCGGACGAAGCTACGTAGGCCGTGCTCGGCGAAAGCGGGCGCATCCCGCGGTGGCTGCTCCATGCGATGGCCATGACTCCGAGCAGACCCGCAAGCGTCGCGCTGGTTCCGACGGCGGTGACAATCGGCCAACGCTGCGAAGGCCGGCGCGAGCCCTCGGCGGGCGTCGACGCAACCGACGATCGAAAGTAGTCCACCGGAGCGCTGAGGTCTTCGGGGCGTTGGCTCATTTCGCTGACGGCATCCGGCACGAGGCCGTCGGCGAGGCGCTCCAAGTCGACGACGAGCTCACTCATGGTCGCGTAGCGACCTTCGGGCCGCTTCGTGAGGCACTTGAGGACGATGGCGTCGAGGCCCGTCGGCAGATTGCTCTCGGGAACGAGAGTCCTGATGGGAACGGGTGCCTTGTACATGTGCTGCGTGAGAATCCCCATCAGGTTTTCCGCGTCGAAGGGCACACGCCGGCTGGCCATCTCGTACAAGATGACGCCGAGCGCGTAGATGTCGGTCCGGTGATCGACGACAGCCCCAGCCGCTTGCTCCGGGCTCATGTAGTGGGGTGTTCCAAAGACACTGCCCGCGCGCGTCATCTTCTCCGAGCTGTCGCCCACCTTGGCCGCGCCGAAATCGACGATCTTGACGAAGTCTTTCTCACTCCCGCGGTCGATCAGCATCAAATTCTCGGGCTTTAGATCGCGGTGCACGATGCCGGCGTCGTGAGCTGCGCCGAGCCCCTCGGCAATCTGCTTGGCGATGTGACAGATGCGCGGCAGGCCGATGGGGTCGCGCGAATCCCGCAGCAGCGCCCGCAGGCTCCTGCCGGCCAGAAACTCCATGACGAAGTACGTCGCGCCGTCGGGCAGGTCTCCAAAATCGCTCACGTCCACGATGTGCGGATTTCCGACGACGCTCGCGGCCTGCGCTTCTCGCAGCAGTCTGCGGTTTGCGTCGCCGTCTGCCACGATCTCGCGCCGCAGAACCTTGATCGCGACCGGCTTGCCAATCGTCTTGTGATAGCCCGCGTAGACGACACCCATGCCCCCCTCGCCGAGCACGCGCTCGACTACGTAGCGACCGTCGATCGTCGTTCCGACGCGAGCGCTCGCCCAGGATAGGCGCGAATCGACGGAAGGGGACGTGTCCGCAGTCGTCAGGTCCTTCTCGAACCCGACGGTAGCAGCATCTGCCGATACCCCGGCCCCAGCCCCGGGGGGCCTCACGGACACGGCTTTGGGACCGGGGGACTCGGACATGACGCGCTGCCTACCTGCCAATGAAAGTACGGCACCGTCGCGGCGACCGCCAGAACAGCGACCCAGTCTGTGGCGAACCGCCGCCCTGCGCATCTCAAACGCCCGCGATCCGTGGTAGGCAGGCCCTGCCTCCCGAGTACACCCATGGGCTATCCGGTCACCGTCGCGCTGCGTTACCTCGCCTCCAAACGGCGAAACATGATCTCGATCAGTACGTTTCTCGCGATCGGCGGGGTCACCCTTGGGGTCGCAGCGCTCACCATCGTGATGAGCGTCACGGGCGGCTTCCAAGAACAGTTTCGCGAGAAGGTACTCGGCGTCAACGCCCACGTCCTGGTCCTCAAGTACTCCATCGACTTCCGAGAATACCGGCAGGTCATGGACACGGTGAAGGATGTCCCGCACGTCGTGGGCATCGGACCGTTCGTGATCAACCCGATGATGGTCACGCACGATGGGCACACGGCGACGGGGGTCCTCCTGAAAGGCGTCGATCCCGCGCTCATGCCTTCGGTGCTGGACCTGCCGAAGTACATCGTTCGTGGCAGTCTCGCCGGCCTGCGCAGACCCGGATCCAAGCCGCCCGAGTACGTGCCGGAACGTTCCCGGCTCGGTGCCGACCCGAGGGGAGCGGCGCAGGATTTGGCGTCCGACAGCGATGCGGGCCGCGAGCCGCTGCTCGACATCATGCGCCGCGAAGTCGAAGGTGAGATGCGCCGACGCGCCGAGGACGCTGGTCCTCAGCAGGACGAGAGCGCGGACAACGCGCCGGCGGACGTCCAGCTGGTGGTGCCGGATGCAGCCATCGTCGGTGCGGTCACGCCGAAAGGCGGATTTCGCAGTCAGCTGCCCGACGACGACGTCATCCCCAACGCGATCGACCCGGACCCGTGCCGAAGCCCCGAGCAGGTGGAGCGCATGCCGGGCATCGTCATCGGGAGAACACTCGCCGCGCAGCTCGACCTGCAACTGGGCGACTGCGTCCAGGTGACCTCGCCCCAGATCGGCTTGTCTTTCGGCACGGGAGGGCGTCCGCCCATCGCCAAGCAGTTCCGCGTCATCGCTGTCTTCGAAGCCGGATTCGATCAATACGACTCCAAGCTCGTCTACACCGATCTGTACGAGGCGCAGGCGTTCTACGAATACGGAGACAGTGTCACCGGGATCGAGATGAAGCTGGACGACATTGACCGCGCTGAGCAAGTCGCTCACGTCATCACGAAGCGTCTCGGCAACGGGATCTACAACACGATGACCTGGCGCCAGCTAAACCATGGCCTGTTCACGGCCCTGCTGATCCAACAGATCGGGATGAGCTTCATGCTCGGGCTCATCATTCTGGTGGCGGCGTGTACGGTTATCGCCACGCTGATCATGGTCGTGCTCGAGAAGCGACGCGAGATCGCGCTGCTCAAGGCGCTTGGCGCGAAGAACAGCGCCATCTTGCGCATATTCCTCTATCAAGGAGGCATCATCGGAGCGTGCGGGACGGCCCTCGGAGTCCTGTTCGGATGGCTGTCGTGTCGCTTCGTTCTCGCGTACGGATTCCCTCTCGATCCGAAGGTCTACTTCATCTCGCACCTGCCGGTGTCCATGCATCCGATGGAGTTCATCGTGCCGGCGATCGTCGCGCTTGGCATATGCCTCTTCGCTACGATTTTCCCGGCCGCGTACGCTGCGGAGCTGCGACCTGCCGATGGACTTCGTGGCGAGTAGAAGGCCGGCGTATTTCGGTCGATCCCTTCGCGATCCCGGCGTCGAGCGTGCTCGCCTACGGGAAGTAGGTTCCGCGCGACTCGGCGCCGGCCTCGCTCGGGCTCGGCCGTAATACGCCGACCTTCTCGGCGAAAGCCCCCCTGATGGACTCCGCGCTACTCGGCGCCGGCCTTGCTCGGGCTCGGCCGAGATACGCCGGCCTTGCTCGGACTCGGCCGGGCCGGATTGACCGGTGCGAGCGCGCACTGTTAGGAACAAACAGGTAGGCTTGAAATTGACGTAGTTGCGAAAGGCAAAGGAGCGCATGCGCTGGCTCGTAGAGGTCACGTCGCTCGGGCAGGCCGGGACCGAATCGATCACCGTAGAGGCCGACTCGTGGCACAAGGCGCTCGAGAGCGCGAGGCGGCAAAGGGGCGAGGCTCCGAACTTGACCGGATTCTCCATCGAGCTCGTGGAGAACGGGTGCAAGGCGATCGACTCGGTCTCGCGCTTGCGCTACGCGGTGACGACGGATTTGGCCGGAGCGGCGCCAACCCCCGCCATCTCGCCGGCGCCCGCTGACCGCGCGTCGCTGGCTTCCGAGGTCGCGGCAACGCAGGCGAAGCCCTTTAATGTGGCGTTCAAGCGCGAGCACGACCCGACCGATGCCGTCCCGCTGACGTATCGCGAGTACGTGCTGGCGGTACCTCCCGGCACGGCGGAGTCCTCGGCGGAGGACCTTCTTCGCCGGTATCTCCAGACGGTTCGTACCTCGCTCGTGAACTCTCCGGCCGGAAAGGTCGTCAACATCGCCGTGTTTGAGGCGCCGTTCGACGAGCGACGGGCCGCGCGCGCCATTGCCACACTAAACTGGAAGGATTGGAACGCCGAGCCCTCGATAAGTTTCCCGCGTCTGGCTCCAGGGCCGGTTCAGGGCCAGCCGGACCGCGGGGCGGGTCGTTCTTCGATCGCCCAGCCTCCCGTCTCGCCCGCTCCGGCGGCGGCAAGCTTCCCGACCGGGGCGGCTCCGAGGCCCCCAGCGGAATCGGCCCCCACCTCGCCTGTCGCGCAGCTCTCGGGCCCGCCCGTCCGCGTGGCGGAAAGTTCTCCGATCGCGGCGGCGCCTAGGCTGGCAGCGGAATCGAACGCCAGTGCGCCGATCGCGGCGCCCCTGGGTTCGGCCGTCCAATCCGTTGAAAGCGCCGCGATCGCGGCACCTGTTGATCGGCCAGCGGAACTGGCCGCCGCCTCTCCGAGCTCGCCGCCTCCCGGCGCCCCGGGCGACCGAACTGTGGAGCCCCTGACCGCGCAGTCTTCGAACCCTCTGCACGCGGTACTGCCGAACTCACCGGATACGACCGATGGGGTTGCGGGGCCCGATCGGTCGCCCCAGGGCCCGTTGGAGCCGTCTCCTCGCCTCAGTGGCGAGGAGCTACTCGCCGAGCTGTTCGAGTCGATGCACGAGCTTCAGTTCGCGCGCGATCCGGTCTCCGGTGGCGATTTCTGCCTGTCGATCGCCATGGGCACCATGGCGGTCTCCGCGGGCATCGTCCACCTCTACGACATCGCGCGGCGCGAGTTCTTCGTCTCGAGCGCTGCCGGAGCCCGCGTCGGGCCGATACGAAATCGCCGGCATCCGGAAAGCGACCCCATGCTCTCACGGGCCATGCGCATGCGAGGTGCACTCGTGATCGCGGACGTTGCTGCCGCAGAAGAGAACCCTCTGCCGGCTCGCTACACGGATCTGGGTGGGGCGCGCAGCATCGTCATGGCCCGGGCGAGCTTGGGCGGTCGCTTTCTCGGGGCAATCGAACTCATCGATCCCCTCGACGGTCTCCCGTTCACGACCACCGAGGGCAACGCGCTCACGTACATCGCGGAGCAGTTTGCCGAGTTCGTAGCGTCTCGCGGCATGGTCATGGAAACCGCTGCGCCTCCTAGACCGACCCGAGGCAGGTAGGCTACCCATCGCGAGGTTGCGCTCGACCTTCGCTCCCCCGTTCATCCAAGCTGGACAGGGGCAGTGCGTGCGCGTCCGGCCGCAGGACCGCCACCGTCAGGCCTCTCCGGTGTCTCCGTCCGCGTGCGCGGCTTCGAGCTCGAGCACGGCGACCGCTTCCGGCACCGGAAGCTCCTGAACCTCTCTTAGCTTCCTTCCGATCGCCCGCGTCCTCTTCGCCGCATCCTCCACAGTATTGGAGGCTTCATTGAGCTTCTTCTGCACCTTCGCGAGCACCTCTCCATAACGGGTCCACTCGGTCTTCACCGCCGCGAGGAGATTCCAGACCTCGCTGGATCGCTTCTGGATGGCCAACGTCCGGAAGCCCATCTGGAGGCTGCTCAGAATCGACCAGAGCGTCGTCGGTCCAGCGATGACCACGCGGCACTGACGCTGTACGAACTCGGGAAGCCCGGGGCGGCGCAACACTTCGGCGAACAGGCCCTCGGTCGGCAGGAATAGAATGGCGAAATCTGTCGTCCTGGGCGGGTTGACGTACTTCTCGCAGATATCCTTCGCGCACTGCTTGATCCGCGCTTCCAGGTGGCTCGCCGCGTCTTCGGCAGCCATCGCGTCTGCGTTGTCTTGGGCTTCGACGAGACGCTGATAGTCCTCGACGGGGAACTTCGCGTCGATGGGGAGCCAGACGACATCGTCATGGTCGTCGCCTCGTCCAGGCATCTTGATTCCGAACTCGACGCGCTCACCCCCTTCCTTGGGCGCCACGTTACTCTCGTATTGGTCCGGACTGAGCACTTGCTCCAGCATGGCCCCGAGCTGTACTTCGCCCCAAGTGCCGCGCGTCTTGACGTTGGTCAGCATCTTCTTGAGGTCGCCCACCCCAGTCGCGAGCGTCTGCATCTCGCCTAGGCCCCGGTAGACCTGCTCGAGTCGGTCACTCACCTGCTTGAATGACTCGCCCAGTCGCTTCTCGAGCGTCCCTTGCAGCTTCTCGTCGACCGTGGCTCGCATGAGATCGATTTGCTTGGTGTTGTCGTCCTGGATGGCCTTGAGCTTCTGTTCCACCGTCGTCTTCAGGGTGTCGAGCTTTTGTTCGTTCGATTCCGTCAACTTGCCGAGCTGCGTCGCGACCCCGTCCATCCTCTTCTGCTGGGCGTCGGCCATCGACGCCAGGAACCCGAGCAGGCTTTCATTGAAGAACTTGAGCGACGCCGCCGCCTGCTTGTTCTGCGCGTCGCCGACGTCCTTGAGCGCCGTGGCCAGCTCTTCCCTGGAGTGGCGTCCGGAGGCGGAAGTTTCCTCCCGATTCTTGGCGATCTCCTCTCGCACGGACCGCTCGATCCGCTCATGGGACTTGGCCAAGGCGTCTAGCGCTTGCTGGACCGGCGAGGTGTCGACGACAATTCTGCGCCGCAGAGTCACGAGCTGGATGGCGACCAATACGACCAAGAGAATCGCGACGGCGACGAGCAGGTTGTCAGTCATGCCGTGCGCTTTCCGTACGACCGAAGCGTCCTTCTAGAGGTCCATCGGGCCTCTTTCGAGAGCCAAACGCTGCTTTTTGTTTGTGGACCCATCGACGATGGACAAGCATGGACAAGCAGGGAATGAAAGAAGGTCGGTATATCTCGGTCGCGCCGGAGCGAGGCCGGCGCCGAGCCGAGCGGAACCTACATCCTGTAAAGCACGTGGAAATGGAAGAAGGTCGGTGTATTTCGGCCGAGCCCGAGCGAGGCCGGCGGCGAGCCGCGCGGAGCCTACTTCCTGTAGGCGAGCACGCTCGACGCCGGGATCGCGAAGGGATCGGCCGAAAGACACCGGCCTTCTAAGCGACCGATGGTACGGGGACGCGCACGTCTAGCGAGCTTTCTTCTCCTTCCAGCCGTGCTCTTAGCCGTCGGGGTGCTCGCCTACTTCACGATTCGCACGACGCTCCAAGTCGAGCGGCTGCGTCAGCAGGCGGTGCTCGAGGCGACCCTTGCGCTGGCAAACGAAAAAGCGGACCGACTCGACAAGGGAATCATCGAACAAGACAACGTGGCCTTCGCCATCGCGGACCCACAGCGTATCTCCGAGCTGGCGCAGCGCTGGCTTCCCACGGCCAAGCGCGAGACTCCGACGGTGCGCGCTCTGCTCGTCCTCGACGAGGGGCATACGGTCCGCGCGTTCGCGTCGCGCACCGGAGGCGCCTTTGCCGACGAAGAGGCGTTCCGGCGCCTTCTGGTGCAGCGCATGTGCGCGGACATGGAGCTTGAGAAGCTGGCGCCTGACGAGCTCCGTCACCTCCACCGCACGTACCGAGGCCAAAGCTATCTTCTAAGCTACTGGATTCGCAATGTCGTCGTGTCCTCGGATGCCGTCCCGAATGCGCCCCCCACATCGCGACGATTGCTCGTCGTGGCCTGGCACGACGTCGGGCGCATCGTCAAAGATACGATGCCCTCGCTCTTCGCCGAGGCTTCGTCTCCCAGCCGGGTCAACGTCGTCGACGAAGATGGCCGCATCGTGTACGGACCTCCTCTGCGCACGGGACAGTTCACGGTCGCCGTGCGCTTTCCGACGACGCTTTACGGATGGCGCGTTCAAGTTTCGCCAAGCGGCAGCGATGAACTGACGGCCCGCTTCCAAAATCGAGCCTTGCTCGAGTTCGTGATGATGGTGCTCGCCAGCATCGTCGTGGTGCTGGGCGTGGTGACCATCCTGCTCGCAGCCGAGAGGGAGAGGCGCATTTCCACGCTAAAAAGCGAATTTGTGGCCAATGTCAGCCACGAGCTCAAGACGCCGCTCGCACTCATCCGCATGTTTGGCGAGATGCTCCAATCGGGCCGGGTCGCGACCGACGAAAAGAGGCAGCAGTACCTCGAAATCATCGTCGGGGAGAGCGAGCGCCTCTCGGCCCTCATCGAGAACGTGCTCGACTTTGCGCGTGTCGAACGGGGTCGGCAGGCGTACGAATTCGCTCCAGGAGATGTCGGCGAAGCCGTCGTCCGTGCCGTGAACGTCTACCGGCACCAGGCGGAGCGAGAAGGCGTGGAGGTGAGCGTCGAGCTCGAGGGAGACCTGCAGCATCCTCGTGTCGACGCGCGTGCCGTCCAGCTGGCGGTCATCAATCTCGTGGACAACGCGCTCAAGTATGCCGCCGGATCGAAGGTCATCCAAGTGCGTGCGAGCCGGGCTGCGAGCTACATCGCAGTCCGCGTCACGGACCATGGACCAGGGGTCGCGGAGGAGGACCGGGAGCGGATTTTCGAACGGTTCGTTCGTGGTTCGGCCGCCGGCACACGAACGGTTCGCGGCAGTGGAATCGGACTGGCTCTGGTCAAGCACATCGCGGAAAGCCATGGCGGACGGGCGTGGGTCGAGCGCGCGGTCGGCGGAGGCGCGACGTTTGTCGTTCTCCTGCCTACTTCAAGGTCGGAGCGGACTGCCGAGCCAGGGCCCGTCCAAGCGACAAACGGACCACCCGCCGTGGAGAGTCCTCGGAGCCGAAGTTGGGTGCGTCTCGGCCGATCCTTTCGTGATCCAGGCGTTGAGCGTGGCTAGGAGTCTCTCGGGATTCTTGCCCCCCCCCAAAAAAAAGCCCGACGGGCTCCCAGCCTTCGGGAAGTCGACTCCGCCCAACTCGCCGGTCTCGCTCGGTTTCGACCGAGGCCCACCGACCTTCTCGGGCTGAGGCAATCGTCCTGGCCCCTATTGCACGGTCCTTGCTCTGTTGACGGCCGGTACGTGCTAGATATCGTGGTGGGTACGATTAGTGCTGGTCTTCCTGGGTAGCGCTCATGCTTTCGGCGCGGGTCGGCACAGCTATGATGTGGTTTTCGCGTGACGGGACTGGAGGTCGTTAGTTTTCGCATGGCGAATGAGGAAGCGAAGCTGTTCGTGGCTGGTTTGCCCGACAGCATCTCCGAAGACGTGTTGAAGCAGCTCTTCGAGGCCACGGGGGGCAAGGTAGTAGGCGTTAGCCTACCCAAGGACCGGATGACCGGTCGCCCGCGTGGCTTCGGCTTCGTCACACTTGCGACTCCCCAGGAAGCTCAGGCCGCGCGCGACGCACTCGACGGGTCGATGCACGCCGGCAAGTCGATTTCCGTGCGGCCCTTCCAGGCAGAGCCGCCGCGACGGGACGGGCCGCCGGTGCGAGGAGGACCACCGACTGGCGGCGGACCGCGGGGGCCCGGGGGCGCGCCCGGCCCGGTGTCGCAATCGCCTGATCGGACGCTCTATGTTGGCAATCTGCCCTACGACGCTACCCAAGAGGAGGTTCAGGTTCTCGTCAACGGCGTCGCTCCCGATGGCGTCGTCCGGGTCCACCTTCCGATGGATGCCGACGGTCGTAAACGCGGATTCGGCTTCGTGACTATGGCGAGCGCGGAAGCCGCCAAGACCGCTGCAGATGCGCTTCGCCAGGCCGACCTGCGCGGGCGGCGATTGATCGTCAATCTCGCCCATCCGAAAGGCGAGCGTCCGCCTCGCGCCGAAGGGGCCCCAGGAGGCGGCTTCGGGCCTTCATTTCCGCAGCCGGCATTTGCGGGCGGGGGAGCGCCGGGGGCGCCGCCGCATCGCAAGCCTGCCTACGACGAGAAGCGGAAGCGCTCCTTCGAGGATGGCGGCGGACCTCGAAAGAAGCGCCAGGAGCGAGACGACCACCGTGGCGGCAAGTTCGATTATGGAGACGACGAAGACTGAACGCCGACCCCCACTCCGGCGATCACGAGCTCCACGGTTTCCCTCCCGAGGGGAGCGCTCGGGGACGATACTCATGGCTTCGGACCCGCCCCTCAGACCCGTGCTGAGCGCATTGGGAGGGGCGGGGGGCGGCGCCGGACGGCTGCGCTCCGTCCACGGGGACTACGATAGCGCGCGCGCGGCTTGACTCTTGACGCCCGCTGCGCGAACGTCCCGGGTCCTTGCGGCAGCGGGCCGCTGTAGCCGAGATTACCCATGCGTGACCTCATCAAGATGACGTGCGGCAACTGCGGTCGGGCTAACTACACGACCACGAAGAACAAGCGGACGATGTCCGAGAAGTTCGAGATAAAAAAGTTTTGTCCCGTGTGCCGGAAGCACTTCCCGCACAAAGAGGGCAAGATCTCAAAGGGCTAGCATCGCCCCCAATGGGTCGGAGAACCGAGTGCCGTCGAACTTCGACCTCTGCGCGCAGCAACCGTGGCCAAGCGCTCGTAGTCGGGCACGTTCGGCAGGGAGCGCGCCATGATCTTCGATTGGCTTCATGGCTTGTTCTCGAACGATCTCGCGATCGATCTCGGGACGGCGAATACACTGATCTATGTCAAGGGCAAGGGCATCGTGTCGTGCGAGCCTTCGGTCGTCGCGGTCCAGCGTGACGCGCGAGGTGGAAACAAGGTCCTCGCGGTCGGCCGGGAGGCCAAGGAGATGCTCGGCCGGACGCCAGGCAACATTCGCGCGGTGCGACCCCTGCGCGATGGCGTCATCGCGGACTTCGAGATCACTGAGGCGATGCTCCGGTACTTCATCGCCCGCGCCCATAATCGGCGAACGCTCGTCAAGCCGCGTATCATCATCTGCGTGCCGTTTGGGATCACGGAGGTGGAGAAGCGCGCCGTCAAGGAGAGCGCGGAAAGCGCGGGAGCCCGGGAGGTCTACCTCATCGAGGAACCGATGGCGGCTGCGATCGGAGCTGGACTGCCCATCACGGAGCCCAGCGGGAACATGATCGTAGACATCGGGGGCGGCACGACCGAGGTCGCGGTGATCTCACTGGCAGGAATCGTGTACTCGCAGAGCGTCCGGGTCGGCGGAGACAAGATGGACGACGCCATTGCGGCGTACCTCAAGCGCAAGTTCAACCTCGCGATCGGCGAGCAGACGGCGGAACGCATCAAGATGAACATCGGCAATGCCTATCCGCTGGAGAAGCAGCTCGTGACCGAGGTCAAGGGGCGCGATCTTGTCGCCGGGGTGCCCAAGACCGTGGTCGTCAACAGCGACGAGATCCGCGAGGCCATGGCGGAGCCCATCAATGCCATTGTGGAGTCCGTTCTCACTGCGCTCGAGAAGACTCCTCCAGAGCTCGCCGCCGACATCGTGGACAAGGGCATCGTCCTCACTGGAGGCGGCGCGCTGCTACGCAACCTAGACGTTCTGCTTCGCGAGGAGACGGGGCTGCCCGTGATGGTGTGCGACGACCCCATCAGCGCGGTCGTGCTGGGCAGCGGCAAGGCTCTCGACCACATGGACCTCCTCAAGGAGGTAACGATTGCGTGACGTCCCCTGAGAGGCGAAAGTCCGCGCCATGACACCCGCCCTTAGGCGCTATCGGGATTGGGTCGTCGTCGTCGCGCTACTCGCCGTACCGTTCTTCGTACTCAAGGCGAACATGAAGGCGCCCGAGAACCAGGGGCCGATCGAGCGTGTGGTCGTGCGTATTGCGGCGCCGGTCGAGCTGGCCACGGTGGCGCTCGCCCGCGGCATAGCCCGCGTCTGGGACGACTACATCTACTTGGTGGATGTCAAGGAAGACAACCGCCGACTGTCCTACGACAACGCTCGGCTTCGAGAGCGCGTCCACGAGCTCGAGCAGGCGCAGGCGGAGAATCGCCAGCTGCGTCGCCTGCTCCAGCTCAGGGAGTCGATCCCAGGAGAGCTTCTAAGTGCCCTGGTCATCGGGAAGGATTTCACGGAGTTCTTTCGTGTCACGAGGCTAGTGCTCGACCGGGGGCCGCACGACGTCAAGCCGCACATGCCAGTCCTTGCGCCCGACGGCGTCGTCGGAGCTGTTTTGCACACGACCAACGACGTCGTCGATGTTCAACTTGCGGTCGATGCCTCGTTCGGTGTGGACGTCGAAGACGAGCGGACGCGCGCCCGGGGCTTCGCGCGCGGAACCGGGGATCCAGCGCGCTACGGATGCAAGATCGAAATGGTCGATTCGCGCGACGACGTGGAGGTCGGGGACCTTCTCGTCACCAGCGGCAAGGGTCGCTGGTTCCCGCGAGGGATCCCCGTGGCGCGTGTCACCCGTGTCGTCCGTCGAGAACTAGGACGGGATCAGGACGTCGAAGCTGCGCCCACTGTCGACTTCTCCAGGCTCGACAGTGTGCTCGTCTTGGTAGAGGGTTCCGCCGAGGAGGGTCGCGGAGGATCCCTGGCGGGAGGATTGCTGCCGAATCCGCGCACGAGGCCCTAGAATGAGGAACATCGCGTTCCTCGCAGTCGGCGCGGCGGCGTTGTTGCTGCAATCCAATCTGTATCGCGCGCTCGACGTGATGACGCCGGCCGTTGCGGCGCTCCTATGGGTCGTGGCCGTCGGCCTGGACGCTCGTCACCTCGTGTCGGATCGTGGTCCAACCGCAGGGCGAGCGCGGATTTTCGCAAACTTTCGCCCGGACTTCTCGCTCCCCGCCGCGGTCGTGCTCGGCCATTGCATGCTGGTGAGCATGGCTCACGTGCAAGGTGCTCGACCCATTCCGGCCCTCGTCCTGCCCCTCATCTTGTTCATGGGTGTCCACGAGTACTCTTTGGCGCGAGGCGCCGCTGTGGCGTTTGTTCTCGGCTATGCGACCGACGTGCTCGGGATCGCACCCGTGGGGATCTACACGTTCACGTACGTAGCGACGTTCGTCCTCGCCCGCGCAGCAGGCGTGCGGCTTGCCGCCCAGACTCTCTGGATGCAGGTTCTTCTGGTCGGAGCGTTCACGCTTCTTCAGAGCACGATGGTGTTGGTTCTGCTCGCAATCTTCGGGCACGACGCGTGGGTTCCGCGCTCCCTCTACCCACTGGCGTTGCCGCACGCCGTGGCGACAGCTTCCGTCGCCCCCATCGTGTTCCGAATCGCCCAGGCGATTCACTCGGCCACGGCGACGACCGGAGCCGAGACAGCCGCCGGAGGTCAGCGGTGACGCCCCTTCTTGTCCCGCGCACGGACACGAGCGAGTTTCGGAAACGCTACAAGTGGATGGCGCTCTTCGCGTCCCTGGCGTTTCTCACGGTCATCGCTCGCCTCGTGCAGCTTCAGGTGATAGGCGGTGTCGAGTACGCGGCGCTCGCCCATGAGAACATCATTCGGCGCGTAACGCTGCCGACTACGCGCGGAGTGATTCGCGACACGACGGGTAAAGTGCTCGCTTCGAGCCGTACCGCGTACAACGTGCAGGTGGTGCCCGGTCGCGTGATGCCGAGCGCCCGGCCTGTTCACATGCGCAACGGCCAGACGCTGCCGCGCGACCCGGACTCCTGGCCCAAACTCGCGGACGTGCTCCGGCTCAACCCGGAAGAGCGACGGGCGTTCGAGGAGCGCATTCGCGCGGCCTGCACGACCGACGACGACAAGTCGCCCTGCTGGCGGACGCCGATTCTCGTGCGCGAGGACGTGCCGCGCGACATCGTCACCGAGCTCAAACAGCACACCGACGAGCTGCTCGGGATGAGCATCACGAGCGCCCCGGTTCGGTTCTATCCCTACGCGGAGCTCGGTGCCCACATGCTCGGCTACGTAGCGGAAGTCGATGCCGTGACACTCGAAAAGGTTCGGCCGCCGGGCTTCGACGGGATGCCCCACGACGAGCAGCAGCGCCTGAATCCGATGGGGTATGAGGCCGGCGACACGATGGGGGCTACCGGTGTAGAGCGAGCTTGGGAGTCCTACCTCCGCGGTCAACGCGGCTGGGAGAAACGCGTGGTGGACGCGCGAGGGCGCTACCGCTCCGGTCCGGAAGCCGAGCGGTTGCTGGATGCGCCCACTCGGCTCGATCCAATCCCTGGACGGGACCTGCGCATGTCGATCGACGTCGAGTTGGAACAGGCCATCGAACGCGCCATGCGTCCTCACGCCGCAGGCGCTGTCGTGGCTGTCGACGTGCGCACTGGGCGGATTCTGTCTCTCTACTCGAAACCGACGTTCGATCCAAACGACCTCTCGGGCGGCGCAGGCCGATCGCGAGTGCGCGAAGCCTTCACGCACCTCTATTCGAACCCGCTGCGCCCCATGCTCGACAAGACGATGAGCGGCGCGTTTCAGCCAGGTTCGACGATGAAGCCGTTCAGCGCAATCGCGGCGCTCGAAGATCACCTCGTCGACCCCGAACAGACCGAGCGCTGTGAGGGCTATCTCACGTTCGGTCGCCGCGTCTTTCGGTGCAGCCACGTCCACGGTCTCGTACGACTCAACGACGCGATCGCGCGGTCATGCAACGTCTACTTCTTCCATCTTGCCGAGACCGTAGGTATGGACCGGATTGCGCGAATCGCCCAGGACTTCGGACTTGGACAGAAGACCGGCGTCGGAATCAACCCGGAAGCGCCTGGGCGCATCCCGACGCGTTCGTGGTACGCCTTGCGTTATCGTGGTCAGTTCCGCGTCGGCTTCACGCTGAATATGGCGATCGGCGAGGGCGACGTGATGGTCACGCCGCTGCAGCTCGCGTTTGCCTATGCGACCCTGGCGAATGGAGGCACGCTCTATCAACCTACGACCGTTCGTGCTGTGGAGACGAGCGACGGGGACGTGATTCAGGAATTTCCACCTCGCATTCGGCGGCAGGTTCGCGTGTCCCCCGAGAACCTTCAACGCATCGCCGTCGCGCTTCGCGACGTGGTCGACGATCCGAACGGTACGGCTTATCCCGCTCGCGATCCAGCGCTCGACGTAGCCGGCAAGACGGGAACGGCCCAGACCGGCTACGTGGTCAAGAAGCAGGATGACCCCAAGCTTTCCGCGTTTCTAGCCAGCAACCACGCCTGGTTCGTGGCCATCGCCCCGACGCGCGCGCCGGAGATAGCGCTCGCCGTGCTGGTGGAGCACGGCGGCTCGGGTCCGGAAATCGCGGTGCCTGTGGCCATGCAAATCGTGCGTGAGTACGAGCGAATTCAAGCGACTCGGCAGGGGAAACCGGTGCAAAGCAAGTCGGTGCCGGCTCCCCTGCGTTCGCAGCACAACGGTGGAGCCAGGCGGTGAGAGTCGGCGCGGACGACATCGGCGCCCTGCGTCGTATGCGGGAGCACTTCGACTGGACTCTTTTCATTACCGTGGCCGCTCTGGCTGTCGTCGGCGTCATCAATCTATATTCGGCGACCAGCGTCGCTCGTGGCAGCCACTCGGAAGACTACATTCAGCAGATCTATTGGATCGTCTGCGGTGGAATCCTTGCGTCCGTGGTCGCCGCGATCGACTACCGACACTACGAACGTCTCGGATATGCGCTCTATGGCGTAGGCGTCGTTCTGCTTCTCCTCGTCTTCATCCTGGGCCGGGAGATCCGCGGCAGCTCACGGTGGATCTACATCGGATCGTTTGGTTTCCAGCCGAGCGAACTGATGAAGCTCCTTCTGGTCGTCGCCTTGGCCAAGTATCTTCACGACGATCCGAAGAGCGAGGGCCGCACCCTGCGGGATCTCGTTCCCCCAGCCGCGATCACCGCAGTCCCCACGGCGCTCGTTCTCCTTCAGCCGGACCTGGGCACGGCCCTCATCATGCTCCTCGTCTTCGGATCCGTATGCACGCTTGCGCGCATCCGGCGACGCAGCCTGGTCACTCTCGGTTTGGCCACGCTTCTCCTCGCTCCGGTGTTCTGGGGTTACGGGATGCGCGGATATCAAAACGAGCGAATCAGCGCATGGCTGAACCCGAACGAAAACATTCTGGGATTCAATTGGGATCCTCATCAGGCGCGCATCGCCATCGGAAACGGCGGGATTCTCGGCCAGGGGTTCATGAAGGGATCCCAGAATCAGTTCCTGTTCTTGCACGAGCAGCACAGTGACTTCCCATTCCCCGTCTTTGCCGAAGAATGGGGATTCGTGGGCAGCGCGGCTCTCGTCTTGCTGTATGCGTTCCTGGTGCTCTGGTGCCTGAGGGTCGCCTCGTCAGCCAAGGATCGATTCGGGTCCGTGCTCGCCGTAGGTGTGGCGAGCATGATCTTCTGGCCCGCGCTCTTCAATCTGGGGATGGCGACCGGGCTGCTCCCCGTGGTCGGGGTGACGCTTCCACTGTTCTCGTATGGCGGGTCGAGTTTGATGTCGGAACTCCTCGGCCTCGGCTTGGTGATGAACGTCTCCGTGCGACGATTCTCCACGGCTCCGTCTCGATCGGCTCACCTTTTCTGGCTCTAGAGCGAAGCCGTCCCGTGGTATCTTCGAGCCAGCATGACCGATCGACTCGGCTGGGGGATTCTGGGTTGCGGCTGGATTGCCACTGAGGCCATCGCCCCCGCCATTCAGTGGTCCAATAACGGCAGGCTCGTCGCTGTGGCCTCCCGGACTGCGCAGGCGGCGGAATCGAAGGCGCGCGAGACGGGGGCTGCGCGGGCGTATGGGTGCTACGAAGACCTGCTGGACGATCGGGAGATCGATGCGGTCTACATCGGTCTGCCCAACGGGCTGCACGAAGAGTGGGCGCTGCGCTGCGCGGCGGCCGGCAAGCACGTGCTCTGCGAGAAGAGCCTGACGCTCAGCGTCGCTTCGGCACGCCTGATGACGGAAGCATTCGCCTCGCGCGGACTGCGACTGGTCGAGGCGTTCATGTACCGGCACCACCCGCAGTGGAAGGTCGCGACCGATCTCGTCGCCGAAGGCAAGATTGGCGATGTTCACGTCATCCGGGTGAGCTTTTGCGGTCGTTTCGAGAGGGTCAATAACCACCGGTGGAGCAAGGCGCTCGGTGGGGGCGCGCTCTGGGACCTCACGTGTTACGGCGTCAACGCAGCACGCTTCATCGTGCGCCAAGAGCCGGTTCGCGCCGCCGCGTTCGCCGATGCTCGGACGGACGAGGGAGTCGACGCGTCGACGCAGGCCTCGCTGGAATTCGACAACCACGTGCTCGCGTCTGTATCCGGATCCCTGCGCGCCGGACGGGATCAATCCGTGGTGGTCGTCGGCGCGGATGGGGTTCTCGAGGTGACCTGGCCGTTCGCGCCGGGTTGGGCGCCGACGCAAGTCATCGTCCGCCGCGGTGTGGAGGAGAGGCGCATCGACGTGGGAGGCGCGAACCACTTCCTGCACGAGATCGAACACTTTGCCTCGCTGGTGTTCGACCCCCAGTGTGACGCGTGGCCCGCCGAGAGCGGCGCGTGCAACGTCGCCGTGTGCGAGGCGATCGAGAAGAGCTGGCAGCGGGGTGGGCACGCGGCAGACGTCGAACGACCGTGAGCTCGACGCGGGCGGCCGTCACGTTCGCTGGACGCGCCGCGACATCGTAATGATCGCTCTAAATACGTCTCTCACGGCGTCCGGGTCGAGCCGCGCGTCCTTTGCCCACGCGGTGCGCGCGGCCATGACGTCGGCTTCGCGAGCCGCATCGAGGACCGGAGCGCCGAGGGTAGCTTTGGCCTTGGCCGCTCTATGGGCAAGCTGGACGCGCCGCGCGAGCATCTTGACGATGTCGCGGTCGACGGCATCGACGAGCTCTCGGACCTCTCTGAGTTCCGGGGACTGCGTGCCAAGGTCCGGTATAGCGAACTCCGTTGGGATCGAGGCGGGAGCCTCAGCGCCGACGGGCTGCGTTTCGTCGAGGGCCTTGTCGATGGCGGACAGGGCCTTGACGAGCTCCTTGCGCGCCTGCCCCGCAAACGGGTTCTCCCGCGCGACCGCCGTAAACAGATGACCGGCGTCCGAACGCACGGTGTCAATCGTGCGCGCAAACGCCTGGAAGCTCGGCGGAGCAAACGGAACCTCCATGCCCGCACCCGCGTCGATCATCCCCTTGGCGATGAAGAACGTCAGGGCATGCGTGTGCGCCATGACGCGGTCGTGGTTTTCGGGACTCTGTTCGATCACCTCGCACCCAATGCTCTGGTAGAGAGCGCAGACGCGCGCGGCCGCCTCCGGGTGCGCGCTCGCCGGACACACGACCACGCGCATGGGCCTCTCAGCCATGGCCAGGCTTACCGGGCCAAAGAGCGGGTGCGTCGCACACCACGGGATCTCGGATCCCAAGACGGCCTCGAGCGCAGCGGCCGGACCGACCTTCACGCTGCCTACGTCGAGCACGATCTGGGCGGGGACCAGGTGGGGGCGGAGCGCCTTCAGCGCAGCACCCATCTTGGAAACGGGGACCGCCACGACGACGAACTCCACGCCGCGGACGAGCCCCTCGAGGGAGTCGGCCCGATGTTCGCCTGGGATATCGACATAAGGATCGTACGCTCGATGCCGTATTCCGGCCTCGGCCATCAGTTCGCCAAGCGCCCGGCCAAAACGGCCGTACCCGACCACGCCAACATCTCCGAACGCACTCGCTTCGAGATGACTGCCATCCGACATGTCCGGGGACTGTAGCGACGGGGCCTCGGCTGCGCACGCGGCTCCTTCGTGCTCTTATCGTTCGCGCGCCATGGGATCGGAGACCTGCTTGCGCTCCGAAGCGGCGGCCGGAGGACGGACTCGATTCGAGTGGACGCGCGCTTGCGCCCTGACGATGGTGATTCTCGCCGATTGCGCGACGCGTTCCTCCACCGGCGCGTCCCAGCCGTCGGCCCCGCGAGCGGCGTGTCCTCTCGACGGGTGTGCGCAGAGCGCTCGCCTGCGCGATGCAACCTCCACAGGTGGGGCATGCTCCGCGCTCGGGCACTGCGCCCCATCCGACGCGGCCACTTGCAGGCAGCGCGCTCTCGCGGCTTGGAGCACGTTGCGCGACGAGCGCGATCTGCCTTGCATCTATCGGCTGCTCGACGACGCGTGCGACCTCGGAGACAGCGCCGCGTGCGGCGTATCGGGACGTATGGCCATCGCCGGGATCGGGGTGGAGCGCGACGAGTCCGGCGGGGTCGAGAAGCTGGTCTCGGCCTGCTATGCGGGGCTCGATCTCTACTGCGTCGCCGGCAAAGAGTGGCTCAGCGCGCTCCACCACGCGGCGGGCGTGCCGCATGGCGACGACCTCGCGGTGCGTCTCGACCTTCAAAGGGGCTGTCTGAGCGGAATGGCCCAGCCCTGTTACGACCTAGGACAGCTCTTCGATCACGGCGGCAACGGGCTGCCGGCGGACGGAACCCGCGCCGCTGCGACCTTCGCCCGCGGCTGCAACATCGGCCTCGCGCAGGCATGCGACGCGCTCGGCGACATGCTCTGGTACGGGCGGGGCATAACCCCCGATCGGTCGCGTTCGGTCGGGAGCTTCCAACGGGCTTGCCGTCTGGGCTTGCCCAATGGGTGTGCGAACTTGGGCTACGCGACAGAGCATCGGTCCCGCGATCCGCGCGATCGCCAACGCGCGCGGTCCCTCTATGTCGACGCGTGCGCTGGAGGTTCCGTGTACGGATGCCTGCACGTCGCCATGCTCGGCGCCGAGGATCGAGGAGCCCCGCGAGAGCCCCGAGCAGCCCTGGCCCGGTGGAGCGATGCCTGCGGGCGGGGAGACGCCCAAGCGTGCGCTTTCGTCGGAGTGATCTGGGAAGACGGCCCCGACGGCCAAGCGCGCGACGAGGGCAAGAGCCAGGCGGCGATGAACCGCGCGTGCGAGCTCCGCGACGATCGTGCGTGCACGTGGATGCGTAGTCTCGGGGGTCTCGACGAGCCATGAGCGGGCTCGGATCAGTCAGTTTTCATCAAAGTGAAATGGGATCCACGTGCTTGGGGCTCACGCGCGCACCGTGATCGGCGTTGTCGATATCCTCGCGACGCACGCCGGCCGACAACATGATGGAGCGCGAAACGTAGAGCGGTACGCCGCTGCCCAGCGCGATGGCAATGGCGTCCGAGGGACGGGCATCGAGCTCGAGGATGCGCTCGCCTTGGCGAACGAAGACGCTTCCGATGAACGTGTCGTCGCGCACGTCGTCGACTTGGACTTTGACAGCAGCGGCCCCGAGTTCGCGCACGAGCGTTCCCAACAGGTCGTGCGTAAGCGGTCTCGGGTAGGTCTTGCCACCCATACGAAGTTCGATCGTGATCGCCTCGGTCACGCCTACGAAGATCGGCAGCACCGCCGTGCGGGTCGAGTCCAACAGGAGGACCGCCGCTCCATTCGGCGAGGGCACGACGTCCCATACCGTGGCCTCCTCGTATCCCACGGGCGGTCCTCCGTCGGCGAATGCGGCGGCAGTTGCCCTGGCCGACTCGGACGGATGCGGGCAGAGCGGCGCCGCCGCCGGTGCAGTTTCTCCGTACGGTGCCGCGACGGCGCTCGCTGACCCCGGTGGCGCCGTGGAGCGGCCACGCGCCTTGCACCCCACGCCCAAAGCGACGAAGAGCCCGGCACCAAGGACAGCGCCCGCGCAAAAAGTTCTCGACGTCGCCACGGTCCCCCTATCGTGACTCCATCGGTGAGTAAAGCTAGGAGCGACTCGCTACCATCGCCTCGTACGTTCGCCGAAGGCCCTCGCGCACGTCGACCCCCGGGGTGTACCCGATGAGTTCGCGTGCCATCGACACGTCTGCAAGGGAATCGCGGACGTCGCCTGCGCGCGCCGGCTGGTAGTCCGGATTGAGCTTTACGCCGACGAGCGAGCCGATATGTCGGAGCAGCTGATTGAGCGACGTGCGTTCGCCACACGCGATGTTGACGACCTCTCCAGCGAGCTTGTGTGGAGACGACGCCGCGAGCAGATTCGCGCGCACTGCGTTCTCTATGAAGCAGAAATCTCGTGTTTGCTCGCCGTCGCCGAAAACCGTTGGTCGTTCGCCGCGGAGTGCCGCGAGGAAGAACTTAGGAATGACGGCGGCGTACTCGCTGGTCGGATCTTGCCTAGGTCCGAAGATATTGAAGTAGCGCAGGCTGACCGTCTCAATCGCATAGAGGCGTGCTGCGACGCGCATCATGTGCTCGCACGCGAGCTTGCTCACGGCATAAGGCGACAAAGGAGCGGGAGCCATCGATTCGATCTTGGGCAGTGTGGGCGTGTCTCCGTAGGCGGCGGAGCTGGCCGCGAAGACAACGCGCCGCACCCCCTCTCGCCGCGCGGCGTCGAGCAGGACCGTGGTGCCGTAGACGCCCGCGAGCATCGACGCACCCGGATCCTCAACCGAACGCACGACGCTCGGGATAGCCGCCTCGTGAAACACGATCTCGACGCCCTTGAGCGCCGTGCGCATTGTCTGAGGATCTGCGATCGATGCCTCGATGAGCTCGACCGGGCCCGGCAAGCTCGCCAAGTTCTCGCGACGGCCGGTGGAAAAGTCGTCGAGGACGCGCACCCGCTCGCCCCCGCGAAGGAGCGCTTCGGCGATCGAAGACCCGATGAATCCCGCGCCGCCCGTGACCAAGTACAAAGCCATTGACCCTCCGGCCGGTCCGCGCGGCCGGCAAGCCCGTCTCCGACACCTGCCGCCCGGATAGACCAGGATGCCGAGGGGGGCAAGCGAAACCCCTCCGATCTCTCGACCGACGCCCTTGTCCTCCTGTTCGTGGCGCTCTCACGTCCGTGCGATGGGGTCCCGGTCGCACACGAATACGGTTACCGCTGTCGACTGGTATTTGCGGCAGACTTGGGTCCAGGCACGCCGACGACAGGAGGGGGCCCTGATACATCGCTCGCGGGGGCGGGGCTCGGCTGCGCCTGTGAGACGGCTTGCCCGGTCCCCGCGGCCCGGTGAAATGCGAGGTCCTCCGCCGAGCTCTCGGCGGGGAATTCCATACCCATGAAGTGGACGAAGTCCTCGGCGAGCGACTCGTCCATCTGGCGGCTATAGCCGATGAGTTCCCACACGCCCAACCGAGAGCACAGGACGTGGGATATCTCGTGCGTCAGCGTGCGTACGAACCGTGGATTGGGCTCCAGCGCGCCGTCGCCATTTCGGATGAGCGGGTCGTTGCGCAGGAAGAGGTGGCTGAGCGAATCGACATACAGGCCCCAGTAGCAACATCCCGGGGCGACCGCGACAAAGCGCGTCGGCAGGTCGTTGAGCGCGCGGGGTGACTTTCCGTCGAGCAGCGTATTGCCCGGAAGGAGCGAGATCGAAGGCAGACTGTCGGGTTGGCTTCGCGCGCGAGGCAGATTCTTCGACCGAAGGAACTCGTTGAAACGGGCGTAAGTCGCCTTGCACGTATCTTCCATCACAGCGACGGCCTGGTCCGTGACAGATGTCTCCGCGAGAAGCTCCTCGGTGCTCCGCCACTCGACGATGCTCATCGAGCATGCCGCTAGCCGGATTTCGTGCGTCAGGCGCTCATCGGGGTGCGGGAGCGAATCGAACCTGCTGACGGGAGAACGTCCGGCCGACGGTGTGGACACGAAAGCGATCCACGCAGGGACCGCGTACGCCAGCGTGCGCGCAGTGTAGGAACGTAGGACCCTGCGCAATTTGCCCCGGACCATACAGTGACCAACGGCACGTCCCGGGGATGGACGAAGGGCCGATCATGCCGGCGCATGCGAGGGGGCTTATCCCCAGTCGGAGGTCCGGATTGCGGGACACTCCCCTCATGTCGTCTCGCGGTCCGACCTCGAGTGCGGGCTCCGGGGCCCCGCCCTCCGTCTGGGTCGCTGCGCGACGCGCTCTTCGCTGTGGTTGTCGTTGTCCGACTGGAATCCTTCCCTCGCCGGGAGCCCGTCGTCGCACGACGATTCGCCAGAGCCCGCTCGCGAGCGCTCCGGCGGGTCACCGACGTTCGCAACGTCGCCGACCAGCGATCGTGAGGATCCAAGCGCAGACCAGGCCAGCGACAACTTCATCAAGCGCACACTCTGCGACAGACCGTCCATCTCCACAAACCACAAGCGCGTGCCGAGACGATGTCGGGACGCGGCGTCCCCTGTCCGACCCGAGACCCTTCCGCGGAAGATGCGCATCGATTCCGAGGGCGCCAGCAAAGCAAATGGAGGAGCAATCGCCCCGGGCGATCCTTCGCGATTGCGACGCCGGCGATCGCGCCGCGCGGACGCGCAGGAGCTCAGCCTCCTGCCGGTGCGAATTGCGAGCCGTTCCACGAGTAGCGCTGGACGCGTCGGCTGCTCCAAGGCAGAACGAGCGGCTCGAGCGAGCCCGCCCCCGGACTCTGCTCGGCCCAAGGATAGGTCTTCTCCGTCCAGCCGCCGGTCGCACGTCCGGGCACCGCCACGATGTCAAACGCATGCCCACCGGCCCTCGGGACGAATTGAACGAGTCCCTGGAGGCGCTTGCCCGTTCGCTCTCGGGCGGTTTCTATTCCGAAGATGCGCTCGATCGAGTCTTGCTTCACCTGGTAGACCAGCATCAGCTCGACTGCGACGGCTTCGCCGTCGACTTCCGCCCGCCTGACGCCGCGCACGACGAGATCGGCCGCGCCGTCACCGGTTAGATCGCGCGCGGATAGATCTCTGATGTCGGCCTCGGTGGCGAACGGCTGGAGCGTCACGTAGGCGTAGCCCATGCCCTCGCGGAAGCCAGGCCCGAACACGACGATGTCGCGGCCGATGAGCACGACGCGCTCTGGACGCGGATCGCCAGCGACCTGAACACGAAGATCGACCTTGGGGGCCGAGCCGGGCCGCAGCCCTCGGTCTCGCCGGAATTGCTCGAGAAGCTGGCTCGACAGATCCCCCCCGCGGGCCACCTTCGGAGTCGGCGGTTCCGGCGGATGGGTCGCGTGTGCGGCAGGCGGATCCACGTTTTCGGGCGTCGAGGCTTCACGCTGGGCCACTTCCTTGACCTTCGCAAACCGAGTCCCGTCGAACCGATACGCTTGGGCGCGAACGGCGCCGCCCGGCAAGAGAAGCGGTTCAACGTCGGCGGCGATGGCGCCGTCGTATGCGGGCGCGGCCGGGCCGATGGACGGCTCGACGCTCACCTCGATAATACCCTTGGCCATGCGGACCGCATTATCAATATGCTTGTCGGATTGGCGAATACCAATCTCGTGGGCAAATACGACACGCGGCTCTTCGTTGGCACTCGGTGCCGTGAGAACTTCCAGCGTTTCTCTCGTTTCATCGCCGCCTGTCTGCCTGCGCCGGACGACGATGTCGCGTCCCTTGCCGCGTCCGGTGACGTCGCGGACCTCTAGCTTCACGATCTCTCCGCCGAGCTCTCGGTAGAAAAACCCCGTGCCACCGAGGAACGCGTCCCCGCAGATTGTCAAATAGTTCTCATAGACAGCGATCCGTTCGCGGGCACCAGCACCCGTGAGGTCTGCGACGATCTCGAATTCGGGCGGTCGGTGGGCCAGGCCCTTCGGCGCCAGGAGCTGCTCGATCATCGAGAGCTCCGACTCGCTCGGGATCCACGGCATGGACGCTGGATGCCGAGCGTCGCCGGGTCCCGTCGACACGGTGCCGTCACCGTCGACATAGGCGAGGATGCCGTGAATGCCGACGCGGGTGACCCTGGCGTCCGGCATTGCGCTCCAGGGCACGACGGCCTCGAAGCTGTACCCTCCTGCCGTCGGCGCCTCCACGATCTTCGAGCCCTGCGCGACGCCGCGCCCCCCGACACGAACGCTTCCCTCGGTTTCGCCCGGCGTTCCCGGATACAAGCCGAGCTCGTAGGGCGCGTACCCCCCGCCTGGAACCGGGACGGCGAGGACGAGGGAGACGTGGTCTTTCCCCGCGACGAACTGCGCGTCGGTTACGTCTGCACCCACGTAGAGGTGGGCGTCGTCGTATTGCAGCGCGACTTTGAGAACGCTCTTGGTCGAACCGGGGCCCTGGGTCTTCGCTTGGACGAGCGGGGGCCATTCCGTGAGAACCCCGTCGAGCTGAATGGGTCTGTCCTTCAGCACACGCTCGAGACGGACGTCGTCGGATGCCGCGGGGCTGGTCTCTTCCGGCGAGTCCAGTGTGCGAATACGGTGTGCGGCCGCATAGGCCGAAAACTCGGGATCCTTCGAATCCTGACCGGAAGTCCGCGCTCCGACCCCAACCTCCGAGGATGCTCCGCCGCACGCGTACAGCATGGCGGCGAGCGCGACTACGAACTCACGGCGCATCATTTCAAATATGTGAAAACGGCACTGATTCAACTGAACCTAAAGCTGAGACCAATCATGCCGCGTTCGCACGGAAACTCCAGTCAAATAACGCTCGACCGTCTTCAAGAGCTCGACCGCAGGAACGATGGAAGTGGCAAGTAATCCAAGTAGGAGCCATTCGTGCATTGTCATCGGAAAGGTTCTGAATACCGGTCGCAGCGCGGGCTGCACGACCGTGACGAGCTGTATCGCACCGCTCACCACGATGGCGGCCAATAGGGTCCACGGCAGGAGCGGTCGCATCGACCCCAGCGATGCCGTCGCCGAACGGCAATTGACAGCGTGAAAGAGCGGACTGAGCGCGAGAAGCGAGAATGCGAGGGCGCGCCCCTGGTGGGCGGCCACGGCGCTGTCGCCGCCTTCCCGCGCCACGACGACGTAGCAGACCAGTGCACACGCGCACATCCACGCGCCGACAAATGCCATGCGCAGCCAGTCGCCAGCGCGCACGAGGCCGGCCACGGGCTCCCGCGGGGGCTCACGCATTTGGGTCGGGTCGGGTGGGTCGACGCCGAGCGCGAGAGCCGGCAATCCATTGGTCACGAGGTTAATCCACAGGATCATGAGCGGAGTCAGCGGGGGAAGGCGCGTGAAGAAACTCACGGCGAATACGAGGAAGAGCAGGCCCGCGTTGCTCGACAGAAGAAAAAAGACGAATTTCTGGATGTTGCGCCAGATGGCGCGTCCCTCCCGCACCGCTTCGACGATTGTGGCGAAGTTGTCGTCCGCTACGATCATGTCCGCAGCCTCACGCGCGACGTCGGTTCCGCCCTTGCCCATCGCGACACCGATGTGGGCCGCGCGCAGCGCGGGCGCGTCGTTGACGCCGTCTCCCGTCATTGCAACGACCTCCCCTCGTCGCTTGAACGCTTCAACGATGCGCAGTTTCTGCTCCGCGCTCACGCGACCGAACACTCGAACCCTGGCGATCTTCGCATCGAGCTCGTCGTTCGAGATCGCATCGAGCTCCGGGCCAGTGATGGCCAGGGCTTCAGGCGTCCAGATTCCGAGCTCTCGTGCCACGGCGATCGCCGTGAGCTTGTGGTCCCCGGTGATCATCACGACCCGAACGTGGGCCTCGGCGCACTCGCGAACGGCCTCGCGCACTCCGGGTCTCGGAGGGTCCATCATGCCGATCAGGCCGAGAAACGTCAGCCGAGTCTCCACCTCGTGAGCGCGCGCCGGCGCGCCCATCGCGGACTCCCGATCGCGAGCGCCCGGGCCAGCGATCTCCCGGCGGGCGACCGCAAGAACGCGCAAAGCTTCGGCGCTCATCCGATCGGCCTCGTCCGCGATACCCCGTCGCAGGACCGCATCGAGGGGCAGAGGTCCCTCGTCCGTCGCATAGGTCGCGCACAGTGGAACGAGGACGTCGGCGCTGCCCTTGGTGTGCGCGACTTCGGTGCCATTCGGTCCCACGGCCACGACGGTCATTCGCTTGCGATCACTGTCGAAGGGAAGTTCGCGCACGACGGGATGGGAGCTTGTGACCGCCTGCTGGTCGGCCCCGACCTTGGCGGCGAGCGTCAGCAAGGCGCCTTCGGTTGGATCTCCCTGGATGCGCCATCCGATCGGAAGCTTCTGGAGCGTGGCGCGGTTGCACACGACGACCGATTCGACGAGCTCGGAGAGCGCGGGTCCCGGTGAGGTCACGGCGCGTCCATGCTCGTCGAGGAGGGTGCCCGTCGGATCGTAGCCATGGCCGGTCGTTCGATAGCGGCGCCCGCCTGCCACGACCTCGCGTACGGTCATTTCGTTTTGCGTCAGCGTGCCGGTCTTGTCGGCGCAGATGACGGTGGCGGCTCCGAGCGTTTCGACGGCCGGCAGCTTGCGTACGATCGCGCCGCGCTTGGCCATTCGCTGCATACCGAGCGCCAAGGTGATGGTCGTGATCGCGGGCAGACCCTCGGGAATCGCGGCGACCGCGAGGCTCGCGGCTTCCAGGAGCAGCGCGTGCCAGCTTCGGTGTCCGACGGCGAGCCCCCGCGCAAAGAGCAGGCCCGAGAGCGCGATGCACGCGACGAGCACGCGCTTGCCGAACGTCTCGAGCTTTTGTTCGAGGGGAGCCTTGTCGGTTCGTTCCCGCTGCACGAGCGCGGATAGCTTGCCGAGTTCGGTGCGCGCACCCGTGTCGACCACCACCGCGCGTCCCTGCCCGCGAACGAGACTGGTCCCTACGAAGACCATCGTGGACCGGTCGCCGAGGGGCGCGAGCGGAGGTACCGTCGCACGAGCGTCTTTGGGAGCCGGCATGCTCTCCCCCGTGAGAGCGCTCTCCTCGGCCGCAAGATCGCACGCTTGGAGAAGTCGAGCGTCGGCCGGCACGGTGTCGCCGGCGGACAGCTCCAGCAAGTCCCCAGCAACGAGCGTCGAGGCAGGTACTATGCTGATACGCCCAGCACGTCGCACGGTCGCGTGCGGCGCCTGCATCCTCTCGAGAGCTGCCAGCGCGGCCTCGGCGCGACGTTCCTGTACGAAGCCAAGCAGCGCATTTAGTGCGACGATGATGGCAATCGCAATGGCGTCGCCGTAGCGGATGAACAGGGGCGCGCCGACGCGCCCCGCACCTTCGATGAGGGCGATGACCGCGGCGACGAGCAACGTGAGCACGATCGGATTGGCGAACTGCGCGGCGAGCTGGAAGATTGCGGGGCTCGGACGTCCTTTGGGCAGCTCGTTGCGCCCGTCGCGCGCGAGCCTGGCGGCCGCCTCGGCGTCGGATAGGCCACGCCCGGGATCGGTCGCGAGGCGTTCGAGCAGAGCTTCGGCGGGCTCGCTATGGACGCTGGAGACCTCGAGGGCCGGCGGGGCGGCAGCCACGGTCTGTTACGTAACACGAGGCGGGCGCGCTGGCCTGCCGCCTAGAGGGTCCTTGCCCCGCGATCGGCCCTCGGTCCCCGCTCGCGCTGCGCAGAATATCCCTCCATCGGGCGCGTCAAGGGAGAGCCACGCTGCGAACGGTGGACGTGTGGGATGGAGCCGAGTTGCTCCGCGGCGCCGAGATGTCCTACCGCTCCGCTTTCCGCCTTTCGTCGCCGAGCTGTTGCTCGGCCTCCAGCGCATCGAGCGCGGCGGTGAGCTCCTCCTGATCGTTGCCGGCGGCAGGAGTGGCCGCGCGGCCAGCGGGCACTTCGACGCGGGCCTGCACAGGCACCCGGGCAGCGGCCGGCTCCTCAGGCGGAAGCATCCCCATTTTGCGCTTCAGGGCTACGAGATCGTCCTCCGCACCGTGCTGCGTCTCCAGGGCCGCGAACTGCGAGGCCAGCGCGTCGCCCGTGTACTCCTCGGCGAGATCGGATTGAGCTTCGGCCTCCGCCTCGATTTGGTCCACCTTCTGGGCCATTCGATCGAAGGTCTCGAATGCGCTCTGGTCGCGCAGTCCGCTCATCGTCTCTTGAATCGCCTTCTGAGCTTCGGCGCGCTTCTTGCGCGCGATGAGGACGTTCTTCTTGCGTTTGGCTTCTTCTATTTTGTCATTGAGTAAGCGCAGGGCCTTCTTGATGCTGTCGACCGCGGTCTTCTGTTTGGTCCACTGTTCCAGGTACGTCGCGGCCAGCTCGTCGTGCTCGCGCTTTCGTGCCAGTGCCTCCTTTGCAAGGCCCTCGTTTCCAGCGCGCAGCGCGAGCATCGCCTTGCGCTCCCACTCTTGGGCATTCGCGGTCTCCAACTCCAGTTGCTTCGCCAGGCGCTTTTCGTCGGCGATCGACGTCGCGACTTGTTTCTTGGCTTCGATCAGCTGGTTGTTCATTTCCAGAACAACCTGATTGAGCATCTTCTCGGGGTCTTCCGAGCGGCTTATCAAGTCATTGAGGTTGCTCTTGATGAGTTGGGCGAGGCGACTAAAGATACCCATGATTTTGTCTCGGGGTTTTCGACGAAGTCAGATCGGCGCAGAAGGAGACGCCGGGGCACTCACGCCTGCGGCGCTCTGGGCGAGGCGAGCGAGATCGGGCACCTGTTCAGCGAGCGCGACATCGATCTCGTCGAGCGTGGCCTCGAGCTCGTTGAAGTCGAGGTTCTCGAGTTCCAGGGCACTGGAAAGTACGATCGTGTCCCCGTCGAGCCCATAGCTGGCGTGAACGAGTCTCTGCGCGTTGAGTTCGAGCAGCTGGCGAAAGAGCGGTTGACGATCGCGCTCTGGAGAGGCTTCGCCGATGCGCACCCGGACGACGACGAGCGGCGGATCCACGCGCACGATCGCGGGCGGCATCTCACCGGACGTAGCTACCAAGAATGTGCCGGGCTGCGAATCGATGGATCGGTAGCGCCGATTCAGTCGAAGAAGGTATGCTTCGACGTCCTGGGATGTGCGCATGCCGCGAGCCTAGTCGTGGCGGCTCCCCGTCTCAACTGGCTTTCCGTTTGTCGGCGCGCGCTCCGCGCGAGAAGAGCTATGCTATGAGCTACGGCCCCCTGGGGGCAAGCTGGCTGGTTTGGGTTGAAGGTTCGGATGCATTTTCGAGTGCCACGTGCGGTTTCGGTCTTGTCGTTCGCGGTCGCCGCCCTGAGCGTAGCGCTCGTGGCACAGATGTTCGGGCGAGATCCCCGGTCGATCGTGCTCCTCGCCGCATTCGGTGTCCTGCTCTACGTGCCCTCGCTCGTCGGACGGCTGCGTATGCGACGGCTCCTCATGTCCGGGGACGTGGAACGGGTGATTGGGACGTGGGCGGACTCGATCCGTCGCGTTCGCCATCCCGAGACGATGACCCCCCTGCTCCACGCGACCGCTTATGCAGCGTACGGATGGAACGAAGCTGCCCGTCGTGCCCTGGACCGCGCAGCGAAGGGCCCCGCGTGGGACGCGGCAATCGAACAACGCCTGTTCATCGAGACGCTGCTCGATACGTTCGAGGGCGATCGCGCGACGGCCGTGACCAAGGCGACGATGCTGCAAGCCCTGCCGATACCTTCGGCGGGATTCATGGCGCGTCGTCGGATCGCCGCGCTCCGCAGGGGTCTCGGGGCGTTGGCGCGGGCGTTCGCCCACGCGAGTCGCGAGGGGGATGCCCACGCGCTCGAGCGGGCGGCCGCTGCGTCGCCGCTCGTTCACTGGGCGATGCGCTATGCCGAGGCCGTCATCGCGATCGACACGGGAAGCCAGAAGCAAGCGCGCGACCTGCTATCCCGGGCGCCTCCGTGGCCGCCCGAGAGCGCATTTCGAGAGTACCACGACGAGCTTCTATCCCGTGTGTCCGCTTAGAAGGCCGGTGTCTTTCGGCCGAAATACACCGACCTTCTGCCCTCAAACCTGCCCGTAAGTGGTCGAGTTTGTTCAACGTACCATTCCGCCCATCGCGCGTTGGCCACGCTAGGACTCAGCCAGCCCCCCCGCGGGCGCTGCGCCCGGACCTCGCCTTGGCTTCTTTTTCCGGAGCGAGCGCTTGCTCCAGCTGCTCGGTCGTCAGACCTACCTGGCGTGCGCGGCGGAACGCTACATAGAGGAGCGAGCGCATCGCGCGGGGCGAGGTGTCGGCCGCTTCGGCTGCTGCGCAGAGGACGATGTCGACGAGATCCTTGGCCGGTCCCGCGAGCCCCGACTGCGCCGCCGCGCCAGCCTCCGACGAGGGCGACACGAGGCCAAGGCTCTCGAGGGTCTGGCCGATGTGCGCGGCGGCTTCGGTGGCCAGGGCTGGATTGACGGGGGCGAGAAGCTCCGCGAGCCTTTGGAGGTTGCGCGCAGCGGGGGATGCCTTGCCCGCGTCCCACCGGTTCGCCGTGCGATGGGACGCTCCCAGCGCGGGGCCGAACTCGCGTTGGCTCATCCGGAGCTGTCGTCGCGCGTCGGTGAGGAGCTGGGGCAGCGTCGACCTTGGCTTCGCGATGGGCATTGGCTGAGGCAGTCTGGCGCAAGTTAGCGCGCGCAGCAAGTCGCTCTGCGCCAGGAAGGCGTCTACCCCGTCCTGGTTGGCGCTTATCTCGTCCGGATTGGCGTAAGAATGCCGGCCGTATTTGCCATCCTCGCATCCATTGGCGTTCCTGTCGCTCGACACGAGCCCCTGGGAGGGCCCGTTTGGCGTGTCCAGGAGCGGCGAGGGTTACGCCAACCTCGCGGGCCGCGGCGCCAAGCGCGTCGAGGTAGAGGTCGCCACGTTCACCGCTCTGCGGCTCCCGCGATCGGTCGGTCGATCTCGCGACTGATGTCCGAGGCCGCCGCCGCTCCGATCCCAAGAACCGGCGCGGGCCACAGGCCGAGCACCGCGGATACGACGACGAGCGGGACCAACGCCGCGTACGCCCACGCGGTGGGCTGTGGGCGAACCCGTCCTGTCAAGGGCTCGTTGCGCTCTGCCCCTTTCGAATAAGCCGCGACCGGCCGTGCGACGAGTCCGCGCACGACCCTGCCGTGAGCCGCTGCAAAAGCTACCCACCCGATCGCGACGACCCCGGCGAGGGCCCGGTGTCGCGCGAAGGCGGCGAGCAGAGACAGCCACAGGGCCCAGAACCACGCCAAGCCCGGCACGCCGAGAGATGCTGCGAGGGCGAGGCCCAAGATGACCGTGAGGGCGGGGGCCCCGTGCGCCAAGCCGCGGAGGTCTCGCAGGTCGTGGCTGTCGCGCCGCGCCGCCGCCGCTGCGATGGCTCCGAGCAGCGTGGCGGCCGCCAGACCTTGTGCAAAGGCTCCGTAGGAGGCGCTCGCGACCCCCTCGGGCGAGAGCGCACTCACGGCGAACAGCGCGACGCCCGCGTGGGTCATCGTCGCGTAGGCGGCAAACCGGCGGAGACTCTGCTGAGCCAGCGCACAGCACGCGCCGACAACCACCTGGATCGCGCCGAGTGTGGCGATGGAGCTGCTGGCCCAGCGAGCGCCGTCGGGCATTGCCTGGAGGCCAACGCGAACGAGCAGGTACGGTCCGAGCGTCACGACAACTCCCGAGAGGACGACGCCCGCGCCCGTCGGCGCGTCCTCGATGGCGTCGGGAAGCCATCGGTGGAGCGGCACGACGGGCGTCATCGCGGCCACCGCGACGAGGAGCAGTCCCCACATCCAGGCGACGAAGGGCTTTCCGAGCAGGGGCGCCGCAGCCGCGAGGTTCGCACGTCCGAAGTCCGGGATCGCCAGCGAGTGTTCCAAGGCCGTTCCGTCGACGAGGAACGCATGTCCGGAAGCGAGCGACAGGGCGACGATGGCGAGGAGCAAGGCGGCCGAGCCGACGGTTCCGGTGAGGGCTACCTTCGCCGCCGAGCGTTCTGCGACCGACGTACCAGCGCTGGCCACGACCATCGTCATTGAAACGATGACGAGTACCCATGCGGCGAAGAGCAGAACGACATCCATCGCGACTAAGACCAACATCGAGCTGGCGACGAGGATCGCCAGAGCGGCCCAGTACGTGTCCCGCGGGCGCTTCGCCGAGGGGAGCGCCGCGGCGGCTAGCGCCAAAATCGCGACGAGCAGGACCCCTCCGACGCTGAGGCCGTCCACGGCGATGAAGTACTCGGCTCCGACGGATCGGACCCACACCCACCGCTCGATTGCCTGGAGACCGTCGTTGCCGTCGGCGCGACCGATTCCCACAACGAACTGCTGGACCACGAGCAATGCGATCCCGAGCTCCACGGCGGCGGCCGCGGCGAAGGTCTTGCGAGCCGGGGCCTCGTCGCGCCGTCCGGTGAGCCTGCGCAGCGCGATCGACAAGGGCACGGCCAGCGGCACGACGAGGAGCATGGAGAGCCAGTGGGCTCCAAACCACCCCATTGGGGTCGGAAGATTCGCGTGGAAGCCCATGGCGGCTTCGCCCTGCGCCTCGTCGCTCGACGTGACGATCACGTGTCCAAAAGCCTGCCGGACATGCAAGCTGTCCGCGGGCCGCCAGGTGACGACGGCGTCGCGCGAAGTTCCGGGTGCCAGCGTCGCGGTTGTTGCGGGGCCGTCCAAGAACCGGACGCTCAGCCGCGGAGGCGACCGGACGTCGTCGTCGCTGCCGCGGATGGAAATCCTCGACACCGAGAGCGGTTCATTGCCGACGTTCGTCACCGAGAACGTCCCCGACCAGCCGGCCTGGCTCCCGGAAAGCTCGATGGGCCCCGAACCCCCCCCCGGCGTGGTGACGGCCAGCCGTCCGTTTCCCCGGGTCGCTGCATCCGCCGACGCCGCAAGGCTTGCGACGAAGGCGAGCGCGAGCAGTAGCGCGAACGCGAGTCGCCAGCTCTCGAGCGTCCGCATCGAGCGAGTCAACTCCCAAACCAGAGCGCGTGCGCGAGAGCCACGCCTGCGAGCAGGGCGAGCGCCATCCACACGACGAGCCCGAACGAAGCCCCGACCACAGGTTCGATGTCGTGCGCGACGCGCACGGCACAACTCGCCGCTCGGTTGCTGACACGCCGAGCCAAGGCTTCCTCGCCCGCGGCCACGGACCATGCCGCGGCACGAGCCAGGGCCCCCGCAGCCGCGATCCATGCGCCGACAACCCATCGGTCCATCCGAGCACAGAATCGCGCGAAGTGGTCCGGCGCTCGGATGAAGACCCACTCCTCCACGCCCGAAACCACGGACCCACGTCTCGGGCTGCGTGGCAGAACAAGGGCGAACCCCGATCCCGCGAGAACTACGACCGGGGCGGCGACGGCGGCAATTTCCTGCGACAATAGCCCGATCGCCAACAGCGTGAGGGCCCAAGGAGTTCCGTTCGCGAGTGCCGAAAGGCGCGCGCCCCGCGGTTGCCCGATTGCGTGCGCGAAGACGGCCGCGAGGGCCGCCCCTGCCACGATGGCGACGAGCGGTCGCGCGTGCGGGGTGTTGGGCCATAAGAAAGACATGCGAAAGAGCAGGATCGGGCCGACGGTCGGCCCGACGAGGCCGTTGGCGAACGCCGCCAGCGGAGCCGGGCTGCGCGCCGAAAACGGAATGCGGCTCATCAGAAACCCGCCCACGATCCACGCGAGTACTGCGGTCCAAACTCCGGACCGCTTCCCCAGTTCGGTCGCCTCCGCGCTGGCCATCGCTGGCGCGGCGCCGACGGTGCGTTGCTCCTCGGACGCGAACTCTTCTGCCATCGCGCGAAAGGAGCCAGTCGGCCCCAAGGCTACCAGCGTCGCGTCATCGCCGGGAGCGAACGACAGGGCGATCGCGGACTCCTCGCTTGGGCCGGGCAGCTGCGACACAGTGGAGTCCGGCGTCCCCGGGAGGCGCGCTCGAAGGACTTCAAAGTGCGACTGGGCCGGCTCCCCAAGTGCGGCAACGAGGGCGGCGCCTCCGACGAGCAGCGCTGCTATCGCGAGGGCTCCGCGACCCCCCATCGCCGTGCTCGCGCGCGCATCGTCGGACGCCAGGATCCAGGCACCGGCGACTGTCGTCATCGCCCAGCCGACAGCGAGCGTCGACACGCCGTCTGCGAGCAGGCACACGAGCGTCGACGCGAGCGCAAACTCGAGCCAGGACCACGCGGCCCAGCCGCGCTCGGCCGAGGGTCGGGACGCGAGGCGTGCGGCGCACGCCAGTCCGACGAAACAGGCGACGGAGCCGGCGCTCGCCGAGAGCCGGTCCAGGACGAGCACGAGGGACGTATCCAACGCTCCGATGGGCGCAGCCGGGACGACGGCGTCGATCAGCATCCCCGGGTCGCTGGATGAGCGCAGCCGGGAGACGTGCGCAAGAAAGGCGGCCGCCGTGAGAGAGAGGAAGGCCAATCCCGCCGCGCGGGCAGAGTCGATCGGCCGCGCCGGGTCGGTGGCGCCGGTACTGCGGGCGACCCAGCGTCGGATGACCAGGGTCTGCCAGAGCACGCCGGCCATTGGGATGGCCACGACGACCCACAGCGTGGGCGACACCTGGACCAAGTCAGGCGCTCCTATGGGTTCAACGGGGCACGGGAACACCGGGCTAACTCATCACAGAAACGGACTGACATGCCCCTCGCCATGCGCGTGCACCCACGCGAACCGAATCCGCTCGATCAAGGCTACGGCCATGAGGCACGCCGTGACGGCGAGGCCCCCGCTGACGACTGCTTGAGCTGTGGCCGAAAGGCCCCATCTCGACCATAGTATGCTGGCCGCCAGTGCGGCGAAGGACAGCGGGAGTGTGGCCTTGGCTGCGTAGCTCGATCGCTCCTCGACACTGAGCAGCGGGCCTGCGAGGCGGGCGCAAGCAACGCCCAAGAGCACGAGCCCGGTCTTGGCGAGAAGCCAGAGGGCACCGAGAAACTGCAGGGCCGTCGAGCCGTCTTGGCCGGCGGCCGACAGTCCCGGCAGGGTGTAGCCGCCGAGAAAGGTTGCCGCCGCGATGCCGGCCACGATCGTGCGATGGAACCTGCACATGGAGCGGACCGTGGGCGTTTGCGGCGGCGGATCCACGCGGTCGTCGTCGAGCAGTCTCTCGATCACGCCGCGCGGGCGAGACTGGACTTCGACGAGTGCCGCAGAGGCGACGATCGTCGTGGCCACGAGCGTGGCTGGATTCCGGAACGCCAGCCACTCCCACGGCACCCCGCCCTGAGCGCGAGCAATCTCCAGAAACTTGAGAGAGCTCGCCGCGACGATCCCAGTCGCGAGGGCCACGGCCGGCGGCACGTGCTGCCAGGCCACATGGGCCGCCAAGCGCAGGCCGCGCCACGTCGTGGGCTGGCCCGCCAGCGCTGCCGCCGTGAGCGCGGACGCTGCAACTGCGAACAGCAGGGCCGCGTCGACACGCGTCGAGACGAGCGTCGGTCCGAAGGAAAACGCCGACAACAGGCCGATGGCCGCGGCGTCTGCGACGGCCACCGGCGGGCTCGAAGGCCATGCTCCGGAAACGATGCGTGCGAGCCCGCGGAGCCAGGCGCGCGCGGTGGCGGCCGTCTGTGCGGGCCCGACTCGAGCGCGAAGACGAGTCACGACGCGCTGCGCGCTCCGCGCGAGGGTCACGGGAAGGGGCGCCGCGAATAGAAGGACGATGAGAAGAGCGCCGAGGACCAGCACGGGGCCTCGAGTCCGAGCGGAAGGAAGCGTGGCGGCCACCCCTTCGACGGAGATCGAGAGCTCGAGCACCTCGCGGCCTCGGAAGACCTGCAAAGTGGCCCGGCGCTCTCCGGGCGCGGGCAACACATCTGCGCGCGACGCGACTCGAACGCCGTCGAATCGCGCGAGAATGTCTCCAGCCGCAAGTCCCGCCACTTCCGCCCGCGAGCTTCGTTGCACCGAATCCACGGACAGTCCCGAGCCGATCGCCCCCGCGCGGATTCCAAGCGCCTCCAGAACTCGAGCGCCATCACGCCCGCTCTCGTCCGCGTTCGCCGCAACGCTCGGTCGGACGTCGAGGGTCGTGCCCGTAAGCACTCCCGACACAGGCGGCGCGCCGACCGCCGCCGCCGCGAATCCGACTTCCACATCGCCTTCGAACGTCGTGTGCACGAGGCCGCCGGCGGTGCTCGCGAACAGGCGCTGCACCGCTTCGCTGAAGTCCACCTCGAGACGCTCCGGGCCGACCACGCTCCCCGTGGCTGCGACGAGTGCGCCGCGCACCGGCGCCATCCCGGGGCGATAGAGCGTTCCACGGAACACGACGCGCGCGCTTTTGCCGGATGGAAAGCCATCGCCGATCAATGTGAGGCGATCGCCCACCTCGACGTCGTGCGGTGCGAGCTCCAGGACGCGGACGAATTCCGGACCTGCCACTCGCGACGGGTCGGCGCGTCCGAGGACCAGCAGAACGACCACGAGGGCCAGCAGGGTCGGCGCAAGCGCGCGAATCCACTTCATTCGTGGCCAGACATAGACCGAACTCCTCCTCGCGTCGAAATTCGAGCGGAAATGGACCGAGGACCTGGAGAAACGTTCTGCTTCGTCAGGCCGGTCGCCTATGCTGCCCGCGCCAATTCGGAGGTCCCTGATGAGTGCGTTGACCCAGTCGCCTGCCTGGCGGGCTCTCGTGCAACACCACGCAACCCTATGCGACGTGCCCATGCGTGAGCTGTTCGCCAAGGACACCGCTCGCTTCGAGCGCCTCTCGTTGGAGCTCGGGGACATCCTCGTCGACTACTCGAAACACCGCGTCACTGCCGAGACGATGGCGCTTCTCATGGACCTCGCTCGTCAGGCTCGAGTTCCGGAATGGCGGGACCGCATGTTCCGTGGCGAGAGGATCAATAGTACGGAAAACCGTGCTGTCCTCCACGTCGCGCTGCGAAACCGGTCGGCGAAGCCCATCTTCGTCGATGGCCAGGACGTGATGCCGGGAGTGCGCGAGGTCCTCGCGAAGATGCGGTCGTTTACCGAGAGCGTGCGCAGCGGTGCGTGGAGGGGGCATACAGGCAAGCGCATCACGGACATCGTGAATATCGGGATTGGCGGGAGCGATCTCGGACCGATGATGGTAAGTCACGCGCTCCGGCCCTACTGGCAAGCGGGCTTGCGGGCGCACTTCGTGTCGAACGTGGACGGCACCCATCTGTCAGAGGCCTTGCGAGAGGCTTCGCCAGAAACCACCCTGTTCGTGGTCGCCAGCAAAACCTTCACGACCCAAGAAACGCTGCTGAACGCCCAGAGCGCGCGGGCGTGGCTCGTGGGCAAGCTGGGCACCGAAGACGCGGTTCCGAAGCACTTCGTGGCGGTGTCGACGGCTACGGCCGAGGTCCAAAAATTTGGCATCGATCCGGCCAATATGTTCGGCTTCTGGGACTGGGTCGGCGGCCGCTACTCGCTCTGGAGCGCCATCGGCCTGTCGATCGCGCTACTCGTCGGCATGGACCACTTCGAGGAGCTTCTCGAGGGCGGGTACGTGGTGGACGAACACTTCTGCCGCGAGCCGCTCGATCGCAACGCCCCCGTGATCCTGGCCATGCTCGGCATCTGGTACTCGAATTTCTTCGGAGCGGACACGCACGCCATCCTTCCTTACGACCAATATCTCAGCCGCTTTGCTGCGTACTTCCAGCAGGGGGACATGGAGAGCAACGGCAAGCGCGTGGACCGCGAGGGTTCTCCGGTCGAGTGCACCACCGGGCCCATCGTGTGGGGCGAGCCGGGCACCAACGGGCAGCACGCGTTCTACCAGCTCCTGCACCAGGGAACGCACCTCGTGCCTTGCGACTTCCTGGCTCCGCTAGAGACCCACAATCCGCTCGGGCGTCACCATGAGGTCCTGCTCGCGAACTTTTTCGCGCAGACCGAGGCTCTGATGCGCGGCAAGACGATCGACGAAGTGAGCGCCGAACTGCGAGCCTCGGGCGAGAGCCCCGCGCGGGTTGCCGGTCTCGCCGCTCACAAGACGTTTCCAGGAAATCGGCCGACGACGTCGATCCTCGTGACAAAAGTCACGCCGCGGACGCTCGGCGAGCTTATCGCCCTCTACGAGCATAAGATCTTCGTGCAGGGCATCGTGTGGGATATCCACAGCTTCGATCAGTTCGGGGTCGAGCTCGGCAAACAGCTCGCCAAGAAGATCGAACCCGAGCTCGCGGCTCACGGCGCGGTAACGTCTCACGACGCGTCGACGAACGCCCTCATCAATCGCTACAAGAAACACTACGGGAGAGCTTGAGGCGTCGGTCGAATTCGAGAGTCCTCCCAACCAGACTCGTAAGAAGGTGAGCCGGATCAACGATGAGTGCAAGACGAGTGAACATCGTGGGCGTGGGAGTGACGAAGTTCGCTAAACCTGGCCAAGGGGAGGATTACCCGACCATGGTTGCACACGCCGTGCGCAGCGCGCTGCGCGACGCGGGCGTCCAGTACGCCGCCGTCCAGCAGTCCTACGCGGGTTACGTCTTCGGCGAGAGCACGACGGGCCAGCGCGCGCTCTACGGAATCGGGCTGACGGGCGCGCCGATCTTCAACGTCAACAACGCCTGCGCGACCGGGTCGACCGCTCTCGTTCTCGGCAGACAGGCGATCGAGTCAGAGTCCGCGGAATGCGTGCTCGTCGTCGGGTTCGAGGAAATGGAGAAGGGCGCGATTGTCTTCGAGTCCAAGAGAGCTGCAAATCCACTGGATCGGCACATCCGCGTTCTCTCGGAAACGCAGGAGCCGAGCGGTGCACCGCTCATGGCGCAGATGTTCGGCGGCGCCGGTCGCGAGTACCGGGCCAAGTATGGGACGCGCAAGGAGACCTTCGCCAAGGTCGCGGTCAAGTCGCGCAAGCACGCCTCCGAGAACCCGCTCGCGCTGTTCACGCAGCCCCTCACGGTCGAAGAGGTGCTCGCGAGCGACATGATCTACGACCCGCTGACGCGCCTGCAGTGTTGTGCGCCGACGTGCGGGGCCGCGGCCGTCGTGCTCGCGAGCGACGCGTTCGCGAAGAAGCACGGCCATTCGACTCCCGTATACGTTGCCGCGCAAGCGATGACCACGGACTATCCGACGAGCTTCGAGAAAAGTCTGACCCGCATGGTGGGCTACGACATGACGGTGAGCGCTGCCAGCAAGGTCTACGACCAGGCCGGCCTCGGTCCCGAGGACGTCCAGGTCTGCGAGCTGCACGATTGCTTTACGACGAACGAGGTCCTCTCCTACGAAGCCCTCGGACTGTGCAACGAGGGCGAGGCCGAGCGATTCATCAGCGACGGCTTAAACACGTACGGGGGTCAGGTCGTGACCAATCCTTCGGGTGGCCTTCTCTCGAAGGGTCACCCACTCGGCGCGACGGGAGTCGCCCAGTGCGCGGAACTGGTCTGGCAGCTTCGGGGGCGCGCGGAGAAGAGGCAGGTGGCCAATGCGAAGGTGGCGCTGCAGCACAACATCGGAATCGGTGGGGCCTGCGTCGTGACGATGTATCGGCGGGAGTGAGCTGGGGGTCCTCTCCTAGGCGTTTGAGCAGGCAGTCCCCAGACGCCAAGGGATTGCTCCGAGCGCAACATTGCAACGGCAACAGGTGCAACACGCTGCGCCTCCAGGAGGGTGCAGCGTGCGAGCAGCCGCGGAGTGGCGCCACCACGAGCGAATTGCGACGGGTCGCGAGATGTCGCGGAGTCTGAGTCATTCGCGGCGTTGATCGCGGACGCAGTACCTGCATCGACGCGCGTACCGGGCTTGGCGCGGCGCGTGCACAAGCGTTTCCGCAACGTGCTAGCCGCGCTTCTTTCTCTATCGGATTCGCTTAGGGCCGTACCGCTCAATCCGTTCGGTTCTTCCGAGTCGCTGCACTTCGTGGATCAAATACACGAATGACCGATGGCTCCACGTGCGCGGCGTCAGTTCGTCGCCGCTTCGGTGGATTCGTCACACCTATGTTTGTCAGGAGGTTACATCATGACGTCAATTGTCCCCCAACGGTTTCGTTCATTAGCAGTCATCGCACTCCCTCCACTCGCGATAGTATGTATTATTCCTTTCCTCGGCGGCATAGCGTGTTCTTCGGCTCCGGACGGAGAGAGAGATGCAGTCGGCATGAGCAGCGAGGCGCTGCAGGCGACCTCGCTGGCATCCTCAGTGCCCGCTGGGGCAGCGACTCAAACCAGGGAAGAGTGGCGTAAAGTCATGTCGAGGATTCCCTTGCCGAAGGCAGGATGCTTCGAAGCCTCACATCCAAGCACAGTGTGGAAAGAGGTTCCGTGTGAGACAACGTCGCCGTCGCATCTCCCGGTGCCGCGAAAGGGAGGGGGGCACGTCGACCCTGGGATAGTGGGCGGCCTCAATTATCCTGACCGTTATGATTTGGCGTCGCGCCCCATCTCTTGGGCGGAGGGTTCTTTCCCGAGCGTTACCGGAGTAACGAGTGAGATCGACAGCATGACCAATAAGACAAACCAATACAGTCTTCAGCTGAACACGAATTTTATCTCCTATGGCGGTTCTAATGCTACGGTCAATAGTCTTTGCCAGAATGCCTCCCAACCGACGGCATGCCAGGGCTGGGAGCAGTTCGTGTACGATTCAGCGGGAGGTGAAACGATCTTCTACTGGCTATTTCAGTACAACGTCAATACCAATAAGTACCCCGCGATTTATTGTCCATCTGGGTGGACGTCGTATTATAACACAACGGATCCTACGCCCCATATGGACTGCTACCAGAGTACGCAGACCGCGCTCATCCCTTCCGAGCCGATCACGAACCTGGCCAATATGACGGTGACAGCCACGTCGGGTAGCACGGATACGGTCATCGTGTCGACAGGGGACGGAAAGCTCTATTCTCTGTCTGCTTCGACCAGTCCTTTGAGCCTCAACACAAGCTGGAACAGCGCCGAGTTCAATGTCTTCGGTTACGGCGATGGCTCCCAAGCCAATTTCAATGCAGGCGCGTCGATCGTCGTTCAGGTGGTGACCGATAGCAACACATCGACGGCTGCTCCCTACTGCTCTCTGGGTGAATTTACAGGCGAAACGAACAACCTCTCCTTCCCCGCGACGGCCGGCTGTTGTCAATTCGGTGGCGCGACACCGGGAATTCAATTCATGGAGAGCAACGCTTCCAACCCGCCAGCGTGGACTTGCCCAGCGGACCCAATCACTGTGTGCGAAACACCGGCCGATAATTCGGGCGTGTACCGTTACAACGGCACCGGCACGTCCTGGACGCAGATTGGTGGAGCTGCTGCTCAACTCTACGGGGGCGGCCATGGGCTCTTTGCGACGGATTCGGGGGGGAACATCCACCAATATCTCGGCACGCCGTACAGCTGGGCTCAAGTGGGTGGACCGGGTCGTCAATTCGCGGTCACCAATGAAGGGCTGTACGGTTTGAGCCCGAATGGAGGCGCAGTGTCCCGTTACAACGGCAGCGGTACCTCGTGGACCGGTATCGGTGGCGCCGCCTCTCAACTCTATGGCGGCGGTTACGGTTTCTTCGCGACGGATTCGAGCACGAACATCCATGAATATCTCGGAACGCCCAACCGTTGGTCGCAACTTGGTGGACCGTACAGCGAATACGCGGTTACCGATGAGGGACTGTACGGCCTGGCCCCCAATGGGGGCGCTGTGTACCGTTACAACGGCACCGGCACGTCGTGGACGCAGGTTCGTGGACCTACTGCTAAGCTCTATGGGGGCGGCTACGGCCTTTTTGCAACGGACCCGAGCACTGGGAACATCTACCGGTATTCCGTGGTCTTGAACAATTGGAGCGAAGTGGGTGGACCGGGTAGTCAATTCGCGGTCGCCCAGGGAACGCTGTACGGCTTGAACTCCAATAAGAGCGCTGTGTCCATTTACAACGGCACCGGCACGTCCTGGACGCAGATTGCTGGACCCGCTAGTCAGATCGTCCCCTGTCCGTAAAGCGCGGCTTCGGAGCTAGCCACGCCATCCATTTGAGCACATCAACCGCCGGGCTCCTGAGCCCGGCGGGGCTCATGCAGGCCGGCAGTTCTCAGCGTCCGCACGGTGAGCGGTCATTCTTGGCGGTCCGAACGCTTTCCGCAGCTCATTGATGCCCCCGGAGTCGTTTTCGAGGTGCGACACGGCGAGGGTCGCCGTCGCTCGATCGAACCGTGGCGGCTTACGCGCGCGCTCGCGCCGTCTCTCACTTCGCGATCTTCATCACGGTGCCATCCCCGGTGTTCGCCCAGTAGATGTTCGCGTCGTCCACAGCGACAGCGTGCGGACTGTTCTGGCCCCAGGCGATGACCACGGGCTCACCTCCCCCTTGTAGAGGCGCCGCGCGGACAGTGCCCCCAGCCGGGTCGGTCCAGTAGACTCTTGTCGAGTCCAGGGCGATCAGCGAGGGCCAGGGCTGTCCTGGAGCCACCGTGGTGATAGGCCCGCCGTCTGTGGTCGTCTGCTCAATCGACCCGAAGCTTGTCCACACGGTCCAGTAGACGTTCGAGGTGTCGACAGCCAGCGAGAATGGAGTTTGCGTCGAAGCGATCGTCTGCGATGCGCCCCCGATGAGGGGAGCCTTCACGATGGCCGCCGGCTCCGTCCAATAGACGCTCGTCGAGTCGATGGCGATGGCCGCCGGAGCGCCTCGGGCGATGGGCTGGGCCGAGCCGCCGTCGAGCGGCAGTTTCATGATGACGCCCGCGTCGTCGTTGCCCTCGGACCAATAGACCGCCGTGCCATCCACCGCGATTCCGTTCGGTGCGGTGCGGCCCGGTGCGAGCGTGACCGGAATCCCGCCGTTGACGTCCACGGCCATGACCGCCCCCGTCATGTCGTAGTTGGTCCAATAGACGTTCTTGCCGTCCGTCGCGATGTTGATGGGGCTCAACTGGTTGGGTGCGAGGGTCGTCGGTGTGCCGCCCGCGATGGGCACCTTCACAATCGCCCCAGGATTGGCGTAGAGCGCAAAGTACAGGTTCGTGCGGTCCACGGCGAGGCCCCACACGTTGGCTTGGGCGTCTGCCAACATGACGGGGAGGGGCCCCCCGCCCTCCGCCGTCGAGCCGGTCTCGGCATCGTCGACGGAAGCGTCTCCGGCGTCCATGGCGTCTGCCATAGCCTCGGCTGTCGCGTCCGCGCTGGCTTCCTGTGCGAAGCCCGCATCGGCGTCTTCGAGCGTGGCATCTCCCGAGTCCACGCCATCGGTCGCCTCGCCCGTCGTGGCCTCCAGCGACGAGTCGGAGGCGAGGGCGACTTGCTCATCGAGCGGTTCGGAGTCGTCGCCCCCGTCGTCTCCGTCCAGACCAGGCGACGACTGGTCGGGCCAAGCGGAGTCCACGTCTCCCTCGGCATAGACGGCGCTCCCCTCTTCGATATCATCCGCGTCATACGCTCCGTCCGGGACTGCGTCGGCCGTCCCATCCGCCTCGGTTCCCGCATCGGCGGCAGAGCTGTCGGCTGGCGCCGTGGCGTCTCGATCGGCAACGTCGGCGAGTGAATCCGTGTTCGCGTCGGGTGCGCCGCCGGGTACAGCAGACCCATCGGCAAGACCGCCGCATGCTGCAAGCGCAGGGGAAACAAATAGAGCAAGGCGTAGCGATAGATGACGTGCGTGCATGGCAGCGGCTCCAGCAAAGTGTGTGCGAGGCCTCATCACGGCTCGCGAAATGCGTCGGGGTCGATGTGGAAGCGTTTGAGCCAACGTTGCACCTGCATCCGGGCTTTGCCCATGGCGCGTGCCACGGCGGCGACGTTTCCGTGTTCGGCGCGGAGATGCTCGACCAGTCTCGCGCGGGTCGCGCTATCGTCGAGGGCGCGACGCCCCTGCGATGCGATCCGGGTCGGGCCGCTCGCCGTCACGTGGTCGATGTCGATGGGCCCGCTGCCGGCCAGAACGGCGGCCAGCGAGAGGCATTGTTCGAGCTCGCGTATGTTGAGAGGCCATGTGTGGCCCACGAGCCAGCGGGCCGCCTCACGCGTGAATGCGATGCTTTGGGCGCGGCCCGTCGCCTCGCGTCGCAGAAGGGCGGCGACCAGCATGCCGAGATCCTCGATGCGCCGGCGGAGAGGAGGAAGCTCATGTCTGAGGCCCGCGAGGCGAGCCAAGAGGTCCACCCTAAAGGAGCCGCGCGCGACGCTCTCCTCCAGGTCTTGATGGGTGGCCGAGAGGACGCGAAGGTCCACCCGATGGGAGCGAACGCTTCCCACGGGGACGACTTCCTTTTCCTGGAGTACGCGCAGGAGGGCAGCTTGCCCGGCTTTGGGTAAGTCTCCGATCTCGTCGAGAAACAGTGTGCCGCGGTCCGCCGTTCGGACGAATCCAGGCTCGTCGCTGCTCGCCCCGGAGAACGCGCCGCGCTTGTGCCCGAAGAGCTGCGCTTCGACGAGATTGGGGGGGATCGCCCCGCAGTTGACCGCGACGAAGGGCCCCTCACGGCCGGACGCCTCATGGATGGCCCTCGCGATCACCTCTTTTCCAGTGCCAGTTTCCCCAAAGAGCAGTACGGGAACGAGCGAGGTGGCTACCTTGGCAAGGGCTTCGTGGCTCGCCGCGAGGGCGGGGAGCAGCGTCAGGAATCCCGGCTGCGAACTTTCGGAGCCGGCGTCTGAATCGAAATCTGGGGGTGTGCCCGGTGGAGTTGGGAGAGCGGGGCGAAAGCGGAATAATGTGCGACCGACCTCGACCACGTCGCCGTCGTTTAACGCCACGGGCTCATGGACGGGTTCCCCGGCAACACGCGATCCATTGGTCGAACCTAGGTCGCAAAAGACGTGACGGTTACCCAAGAACGTGATTCGCGCATGGTCATTGGACATCCGCGCGTCGGGCACGCGCAGGTCGAGCACCTGCTTGCCCGCCACGAAGGATCGAGTCGCGGACCGTTGCGTGCCGCGTCCGATCCGCACCTCGGCGACATGCAGCAGTTCGTGCCGCGCGCCCCCTGCGATGGGCCTGCTGCACTCGAGTAGAAGAAAGAGATGCGGCAGGATGAGGGGCTCGGGTCCGGGCCTCCGGGAACCCGTTTCGTCGACCGTCTCGCGGGCCACTTTCGCTTCGTCCATGCCCAGCGATTGCGCTATAACACGAGGTGGGCTGCCGTGAGGGGGCCCTGCGTCGACCCTGGGCTCCGCCATGACTCTGAGCAAGCGCCACGAGCCGCGCGCCCGTCTGGGACCGTATCAGATCGTGCGCTCACTCGGTGTTGGCGGCATGGCCTCGGTGTACGAGGCGCGGCATATCGCCCTCGGCAAGCGCGTCGCCATCAAGGTCTTGCACGAACATCTGCTCGCGAGCGGTACCGCGGCAGCCCGCTTCACGCGAGAAGGCCGAGCTGCCTCGTCCATACGACACCCGAATGTTGTCGAGGTGTTCGAGGTGGGACTGCACGCCGGCTCGGCTTACCTGGTCATGGAGCTGCTCGAGGGTCAGGACCTCGGGACGTTCTTACGGACTCGTGGCTCGCTGTCGGCGTCGGATGCCGTGGACATCTTGCTGCCCACCACCTCCGCTGTCTCCGCGGCGCACGCTGCCGGCGTGATCCACCGCGATCTCAAACCGAGAAACATCTTTCTCGCGCGAGAGCGCCGGACGGGTGTGAGGCCCAAGGTCTTGGATTTTGGCATATCCGCAGTGGCGAATGAGGCCAATCCAGTGGGGCTCACGGAGAGTGGGGCTCTGCTTGGAACGCTCGAATACATGGCGCCTGAGCAGGCGCGTTCTGCCAGGAACGCCGACGAACGTAGCGACCAATATGCGCTCGGCGTGATCCTGTACGAGGCGGTTGCGGGCCGCAAGCCCTTCGTGGGCAACGGCACCTACGAACTCTTGCACGCGATCGTCACCGCGCCGTTCGCTCCCCCGAGGGTCGTGGGCGCCGACATCGATTCCGGTCTCGAAGAGGTAATTGTACGGGCCATGAGCCGGGACCCGCGAGCGCGCTTCCCGTCGGTCCGGTCCCTGGGGAGCGCGCTGTTGCCGTTCGCGTCGGATGCGATGCGAGCTTCGTGGCACGAGGACTTCGAACCCGAAAGCGGGCGCGCGGTGTCGATGGAGCAGAGCGACGAATCGACTCGGCCTGGATCGGAGGTAGGAAATCGTACTGCGCCAGTGAGCACGACTCTCCCGGAGGAGAGCGTCCGAAGACGGCGGACGGGCGCGCTGGTGCGCCTGCGAGCGGCGTTCGGCGCGCTGGTCGCGGCCCTCGCAATGGCCCTTGCGTGGGGCGTTCGCGGGTCAGTCCGACCTGGACCTGTCAGCGATGCGCCGGGTGTCGCTCAGCGGCAAGCGGGGTCGGCTCTACCCGCCGAGGCGCAAGGACCTGAAGAGCGCGCCGACACCGAAAAGGCTGCTGCGCCTGCGCCGGCAAGCGCTTCCAGCACGCTCGCCGTCCCAGTTGTCGCAACGCCTGCGCCGGGGCGCTTTCTCGGGTGGCGTCACCCTGACAGGGTTTCCATCCCGCCGACGCCGTCGGCGAGCTCGCCCGGGGTGAGCCGTCCAGCAATTCCGCCACCGCCGTCGCGTGCGCCTAGCGTAGAGCGGGGTTACAACGGCGCCCCGATTATCGAATGAGATTGTTCGCCGGCCTTTGCATTTGTCTGGTTAGCGCTTCCGTCGCCCGCGTGGCTGTGGGCGAAGACGGTTCCGAAGGCGTCGCGGAAACCCACATTCAGCGCGGTCTCGAGCTGCGCAGGAGCGGTGATGACGCGGGAGCGCTGGCCGAGTTCGAACGCGCCCAGGGGCTCGCGCCGAGCGCGCGTGTGCGAGCTCAGATCGGGCTTGCCCTGCAGGCACTGGGCCGATGGCGGGACGCCGAGGATGTGGAGCTCCAGGTGCTCTCCGAGGAGTCCGATATGTGGGTGCGCGAGCACGCGGACTTGCTCCGAGAGTCCGTGGCGAATGCGCAAACTCACTTGGCGTGGCTGTCGGTCACCTGCAACGTGGCAGGGGCCGAGCTCTTCGTGAACGGGAATTCGGTGGGTAAGCTCCCTTTGCCCTCGCCGGTTCGTGTCGTGGCGGGATCGAACGTCTTGCAAGTGCGAGCGGACCGCTATGCGTCTGTCTTCCGCACCATCGATATCGCCGGGGGCACGCGTGCCCGCGAGTCCTTCGCGCTCGTCGAGCTTCCGCCGCCGGCAGGGCCGATCCACGCTGCGGAGGCCCGGCGGACCGATGCGGCTGCTGCAGCACTGTCCCCTGATCCCGGACCCGCACGCCGTGCGGCAGGCTGGGTGACTCTTGTCACCGGGGGCTTACTTTCAGCCGGCGGCATCGCGGCTGCCGTCGTGAACGTATCGTACTCAGGAATCTACAACGACAACTCTCGCTGTTTCGTGTGGCCGCTCACTCGCGATCAGCGATGCGGAGTCGATCGCGGGATAGCCGAGGCCGCGGGCTTCACGGCCGCTGCGGCGCTCGTTGCCGGCGGCGTCGGGTTGGCCACAGGGTTCTACTTGGTGGCGACATCGCGCGCCCGGTCGACCCCATCGGGTGCCTGGACCATTGGGTGTCGTGTGGACCCTTGGTATCTCGGGTGTCGAGGCGAATTCTAGGCCTTGGCGGAGGCCGGCCCCGCCGCCGAGCGGGAGAAGGGTTTGGGACCCGCCGATCCACTGGGGACTCTCGGCGGCGTCGACTGCTCGCTCCCACGTCATCCCTCCGCCTCACGCCGGATCGTCTTCACTCGCGCCCGCCGTTTCTTGTCGGCGATCCGCCGCTCGACGCTCGCGCGCGACGGCTTCGTATTGCGGCGGGACCTCGGCCGCACGAGGGCCGCCGCGATGAGGGCGCGAATCTTGTCCTTGGCATCCTCTAGATTCGCGCGCTGATCGCGCGTCCGTTGGCTGGTCACGAGCAGCCGGCCTTCCGCGTCCAGCAGGCCCGCCGCGAGCGCTCGCAGACGGCCGAGCACCCCCGCGTCGAGGCCCACGACCTGCGTCAAGTCGACGCGGAGCTCCACCTTGCTCGCGACCTTGTTCACGTTCTGGCCCCCCGGTCCACTGGATCGCACGGCGTGAACTTCCATGGCCTGCGGCGGCACCACGACGTCAGCACGAATGAGGATGGGGTCGGCCACGGCGGGCATGCTAGCCGGTTGCGGTCGTGCTGCCGAAGCCCCCGTCGTCAGCGTCTTAGCGGCATTGGCCCGGGGCCACGTCGACCATCGAGCCAGGGCTCACGAGTGGCGCTCCCGTCGCGTGGAAGACTATGACGTCGGCGAAGCACGCCCAGAGCACAGCACCGGCCGCGGTCATGCCCCAAGCAGCCGCCTTGCGCACCGCCGGTCGGCAGGCGGCCAGTCCCGTCGCGAGCCAAACCGAGAGTTTCCCGATGACAAAGAGGCATACGCACGCGGTTCCGATCAGGTAGGCGATGGCGACGAGAGGAAGACCTCCGGTCGTCGACGACATTTCCGCCGCAATCCGCACTGGGACCGTGGCGGCGCCGAAGGGCGTCGACAGCCCAGCGCTTCGCAGCTCGAGCGCGTGAAAGACCCCGAAGAGCAGCGCGCCGACTCCCGCGCCGTCGACGAGGGAGCGCAACGTGGATCGAAGCGAGCGGCCGATCAGTCCGCTCCAGAGCGACGGCGCGTTTCGCAGGACAAGAGCGGCATTTCTCGCCAGAGGCGCGAGCACGAGAACCCACGCGATTGCTACGGATATCGGAGCGAGGTGAGCGTAGCGCGGCGCCGGGTCGCACGCGGCCGAGCAGCCGATCGCGGAGACTTGATGCACACCGTGCAATGCTGTGAAGACAGCGAGTGCGACGTACGCAAAAGCCCATGCCACATCCGCTCGCCGCATGCGATGCTTTGCAGGCATCATGAGGGCCCGCATCTTCTCACGTGCACAGGGTCGATACTACGAAATGGGACGGGGCATGCGCCGTAAGTGTGCGATGCCAGTCGTTGTCGGATTGAGCGTCCTCGGCTTCTCCGAGGGATGTGCGAGCAGTGCGGTCCAGCCGACGCCCATCCCTACGCTGGCGTCGTCGCCGCAATCGCTCTCGGCCTTCGACGCGATTCGCGATGCGTGGAAAGACCCTTCGACGTCGACTCCGGCCGTTCTGCGCGCGAGAATCGATGGATTTCTCGAGCGTTATCCGAACGACGGGCTCGCGCCTCTGGCGCATGTGCTTCTGGCGCTCGTGGCGCTGAGGCAGGTTGATCTGGCCGCCGCCGACCGAGAACTGCTCGGCCCGAGTCCCCCGGCTGGGACGACGCGCGACCTCTGGACAGTGGCGCGAGCGACGAGAGCAAGGATGCTTGGCGATCCCGATCGCGCGCTCGATCTCCTGCGACCCCTCGTGGGCAAGAGCGTGGACCCAATCGGCGGGGCGGTGTTCGAAGAAGAGCTGACGCGCGCGACGCTGGCGACGCATCGGGACTTCGAAGCGATCTCGTACATGGACGCCTGGTTGCGAGCCAGCGGAGGCGAGGACAGGGAGACGGTCGTGCGGAAAGTGCGCGCGCTCGTGGCGGACTTGCCGACCGCAGTCCTAAGGGCCGCGCTGGACGCGATGCGATCGCGTCGGGCAAGCTACGGGTACGGCCCCGACATCGAGCGAATTCTGACAGACCGTCTTGTCGCGGTCGCCACTTCGAGCGCCGACTCCGATCTGGCGCGCACGCTGCTTGATGCGGACGCGGGGACTCTCCCCCTATCGCGCGACGCGGCCGCTGCGCTGGGCGAACTCGCGGCGGCAAGGCGTGGGCTTGCCGTCGTCGAAGGCCGGACTGTCGGCCTGCTCCTGCCTGCCGAGTCTGCGCCGCTACGCGACGAATCCTCGGACGTGTTACTCGGCGTGATGTGGGCGCTCGGCTTGCCCGAGGGGGTGCGAAGTGCTGCGATGCCGTCGAAGGCGGCGTCGGACGCGGGGCCCGTCGCGCCCGGATCGGTGCGCCCACCGTCCGAGCCGCGAGGGCGCGGCGAGGGCCCTTCACGTTCGGAGCATCTAAGGCTCGTCACGCGAGGCGATGCCGGGGGCACCGAGGCTACGGAGGTCTCCCTGGGTGAGCTAGCGGGCGAAGGCGCCTCCATCATCGTCGCGGGCGTGGACGGAGCTACGTCCGCCCGAGCGCTGCGGTGGGCCAACGCAACGGGCGTCGTCGTCGTGGTCATTGTCCCACCGGAGAACGAGGGCGAGGCCGGTCCGTTCGGGTTCGTGGTCGGCGCCCGGCGTCGCGCGGTCGTGCTCGCCCTCGCCGGCGGGATTGGCTCGCTCTCCCAAGGAACCGTCGTGCCCGTCGTGGACGAGAGCGACTTGACTGAGTTTCCTGCCGATGGAACATCGCGGTACGGCTTGGACTTCGGGTCTCCCGTGTCGTGTGACGCGACCGCAACGAGGGCAGGCGATCCTCGTTTTCCGGTGGCTGAATGGGCTCGACAGCACGTGGCGAGCTGGATTGCATCGGGCTCGTCGGAGTGTGCTCGCGACCTTGTCGCCGATCTGTCTCGCTCGGGCGAGACGGGAACCGTGGCTCTGTCGCTCGAGGCCTCGGGCTTGCCGAGTCACGCCCAAGCTCTCCACGTCTTCACCGCCGCCGCGGGCCATATGCCCCCCGGGGAAACGCCGCCCGACGATGAGATGCGAGAGTTTCTGAAGCGCTTCGGTCGCCTGAGCTGGCTGTCGGCGCTCGCTCGCGATGCCGCCACGCTAGCCCGAGCCGCCCTGCTACGGCTTCCAACCGATACGGTGACCGGTCCGCGGGCCACCGCGGAGCGGCGCGCTCGCGCACGCGACCTGTTTGCCGAGGCGCGCGCGAGCCTCTGGACGACGGAGAGGGATTCGTGGGCGGCGGATCATGAGATGCCGCGGACCCTGAGGGTGGCCGAGGTCGAATCTGCCGTGCAGACAAAGGCTCGCTCTCTTGTTGAGGTTGAGTGACCTTTCGGTGACTCGACTGGGGCGATCTCGGGCGGAGCTTGCCGTCCGGGGGCGACCCGATCCAAAGTACGCGCCGGCAATGACGGGTCCCAATGTGCGCCGATGGCTGTTCGCGAGTGTTCTGCTCGCGATTTGGTCCATCGTGCGTCCAGCGGCCGCGATGCCTGCGGGGCTCTGCGACGACCGAGGTGCCTGTGCGATCGCGCCGCCCCCTTCGCTGCAGACGCCCGAAACGTCCATCGGTCGCGCCGCGCCTGCGCGCTCTGCGCTTGCCAGCGTGCTGCCGTTCGATGGCAAGGTGGGCGGATGTCCGCATGACGGTCCGACGGATTTTCAGCTGGCGGGTGTCGACCCTGTCACGCTGGTCGGGCCACTGATTCTTGCGGTTCCTGGCTGCGACTTGTGGAATCCGTGGACGATAGGGTGTTTGCATCGCAGCGGGGCTCGAATGCGAGTGGAGCGCCCTCCGCGTCCGTGAGGAGGCGTTTCCCAGCCTTCTTCGAAGTTCCGGTCGTCGCCTAGCTTCGCGAGCGTGTGTACTCCGCACGTCGCACTCGCAGCTTTCTGCGGACCGACACGGCGAGACTGCTGGGAAGCTCCTCCACTTAGCTCAGCGCGCGCTTTGGCTCTGGCGCGAGCGCGCGCAAGGCTAGCCGCCCGTCTCGAGGACACGCCCGAATCGACTGCGCGCGGGAAGTTCCGCGAGGGGAGGGGCTGCTTGAGGTTGTGTGGTTGGACCAAGGCCACGGGTTGCGAACGCCCTGGGCATTTCCAGTGGGGCCCCCGCATGGGCGCGGAGGCATTCCAATTCCGCTGCCCAGCGGACCTGGGGATCTCGGTCAGAAACGTTGAAACTTCTCATTTTTAGGACAGGTGAATGGCCATGGCTGAAGATACAAAGCGTGCCTCCGAATCCGGACCGAATGGCCCGGACGGTGGCGGAAGTATGAACACGGGAGTAGCTATCATTGGCTTTCTCGTGTGTTTCATAGCGGGCGTCGTGTTCATGTGGGGATTCGACCACTGGAAGAACGCCCAACCTGGAGCCGCGACCGCGGCGGCTACGGCGGGAGCCGGGGACGACTCGGACTCTCCGATCCCGGTGACTGCGAAGGACCCCGTGTGGGGAAAGCGCGACGCGCTCGTCACGGTCGTCGAGTACAGCGACTTCCAATGTCCGTTCTGTTCGCGCGTCGAGCCGACTCTTCAGCAGGTGCGCGACACGTACGGGCCGGAGAAGGTCCGCGTCGTCTGGAAGAACAATCCCCTGCCTTTCCACCAGAACGCGAAGCCGGCAGCCGAGGCTGCTCAGGGCGTATTCGCGCTAGCGGGCAGCGACGGGTTCTGGAAGTTCCATGACCTGGCCTTCAAGAATCAGGGATCGCTGAACGAAGACAGCTACGTGAAGTGGGCTACGGAGGCGGGCGTCAAAGACATCGCGGCCTACAAAGCCGGTCTGCAAGCGCATAAGTGGGCGGACAAGGTCGACAAGGATCTCGCCGACGGAAAATCGGCGGGCGTGCAGGGGACGCCGTCGTTCTACGTCAACGGAGTCTTCATCAACGGCGCGCAGCCGTTCGACGCGTTCAAGAAGACGGTCGACCAGGAGCTCCAGAAGGCGCAGGCGAAGGTTGCGGCGGGGACGCCCAAATCGCGCGTCTACGTCGAGATGACGAAGGAGAACAAGAAAGCCGCGCCACCCGCCAAAGAAGAGGAAGAGAAGGACGACACCACCACGGTGTTCAAGGTTCCGATCGGTTCGAGTCCGGCGCTCGGCGGTTCGAACGCTCTCGTGACCATCGTCGAGTTTAGCGATTTCCAGTGCCCGTTCTGCGGCCGCGTGGAGCCGACGCTCAAGTCGCTCCGCGACAAGTACGGCGACAAGCTTCGCCTCGTCTGGAAAAACGAGCCGCTGCCGTTCCACAATCGCGCCGAGCCGGCGGCCGAGGTCGCGATGGAAGCCCGCGCGCTCAAGGGCGACAAGGGGTTCTGGGAGATCCACGATAAGCTGTTCGAGGCTCAGAAGGACTTGTCCGATGATGTCCTCGTCAAGATCGCCGGCGAGGTCGGAGTCAGCGCAGAGAAGGCCAAGAAGGCGATGACGGAGCACACGCACAAGAAGGAGATCGACGCGGATGCGGACGTCGGCGAGGACTTCCAGGCGAACGGCACTCCGCACTTCTTCGTCGACGGACGGCGCCTCGTCGGAGCCCAGCCCGAGGAGAAGTTCACCAAGATCATCGACGAAGAGATCAAGAAGGCGCAGGACGCGATCGCCAAGGGCGTCCGCCCGGCCGATGTCTACGACGCGCTGACCAAGGACGGCAAAGGTCCGCCCGAGCCCGAGAAGAAAGACGTTCCGAAAACGCTCCCGTCGAACGACCCTGCGAAGGGCAATCTGAATGCGCGTGTCGTCATTCACGAGTTCAGCGACTTCCAGTGCCCGTTCTGCGGGCGCGTCGAGCCGACCGTCGCGCAGGTCATGAAGGACTACGGCGACAGGGTCAAGTTCGTGTGGCACGACCTTCCGCTTCCGATGCATCCGAACGCGCCGCTGGCTGCGGAAGCCGGGCGCGAAGCGTACAAGCAGAAGGGTCCGGCCGCGTTCTGGCAGCTTCACGACAAGATGTTCGGCAATCAGCAGAAGCTCGCGCGCGAAGACCTCGACGGCTACGCGAAGGATCTCAACCTCGACCTCGACAAGTGGAAGGCGGCCCTCGACGGAAACGTCCACAGCGCCGACATCGACGCGGACAAGAAGGCCGCCAACGACGATTCCATAGGCGGAACGCCGGCGTTCTTGGTCGTGCCGGGGAACGCATCGCAGGGATACTTCGTCAACGGAGCCCAGAGCTACTCGAAGTTTCGCAAGCTCATCGATCGAGCCCTCGCCGAATCTCGGTGATCGGACGTCCGAAGCTTACTCCCGCAATGCCCCTCTCGATTCGTCGGGAGGGGCATTGATGTTATTTTGCGTTTGGCGGTCGTTATCGTCGGGGACCTCGGCTCCTCGATATGTGGAGTCACCATGAAGCCCGCGCGATCTGTTCCCCTGATGCTGAGTCTCGTCGTAGCCTGTTCGCCGCATCCCTTGCCGCCGCAAGCGGCGATGGCGCGGCCGGTCGCACCGAGCCCTCGCGAGAACGCGGCCATTGCTAGCGAGGTGAACGCTCCGGAAGTCGCGTCGGACGACGAGAGCGCCGCAGTGCCTGTGCGCCGAGACAACCCGTCGTGGGGTAGGCGCGACGCGCTCGTCACGATCGTGGAGTTTGCCGACTTGGAGTGCCCATATTGCGCACAAGCAGAATCGGCTCTCGGCGAGGTGAGGCGCGTGTACGGACCCGAGACCATTCGTATCGTTTGGAAGCACTTCCCGCTCCCCTTTCACGCGAAGGCGATGCCCGCGGCGGAGGCAGCGCAGGGCGTCTTCGAAGTCGGCGGCAACGAGGCGTTCTGGAAGTTCCACGATGCGGCCCTGCGAGGTCAGGGCGAGCTGGATCTCGATAGTTTCGTGCGGTGGGCGCACGACGCCGGGATCTCGGATCCCGCCTTGCTGCGTTCGGGCATCGCCAGTCATGCGTGGTCCGCCAAGGTGGATCGAGACCGCGCCGAAGGCGCCCTGGCGGGAGTCGACGGCACGCCGTCTTTCTTCGTCAACGGCATCGGCCTGACGGGCGCCCAGCCCTTCGCGGAGTTCCGGCGCGTCATCGACAAGGAACTCGCCGAAGCCCAGAGTAGCGTCAAGGCCGGCACTCCGAGGGCACGCCTCTACGTCGAGCGCGCTCGCTCGAACACCAAGCCCCCCGCTCCGGAGTCCGCCGGACCTCCGACACTGGACTCGTCCACGGTCTACCGGATCCCTGTGGGCGACAGTCCGTCGCTCGGCCGAAAAGACGCTCCGGTCACGATCATCGAGTTTAGCGATTTTCAGTGTCCGTACTGCAAGAGCGTGGAGCCGACGCTGCATGTCTTGTGGGACCGATTCGGCGACAAGATACGTCTCGTCTGGAAGAACCTGGCGCTGCCCTTCCACCCTCGAGCCGAGCCGGCCGCCGAGCTCGCCATGGCTGTGAGCGACCGAAAGGGCAACGCGGCCTTCTGGAAGGTTCACGATAGGATGTTCGAGTCCCAGTCCGACCTCTCGGAGGCCACGCTCCTGCGGCTCGCAATCCAGGAGGGGCTGCGCGAGAACGAGGCCCGGACGGTCCTCGCCGAACATTCGTATCGGGCCAAGCTCGAGGCGGACGCCGCCCTCGCCGAGGATTTCGGAGCCCAGGGAACTCCCCATTTCTTCATCAACGGGCGGAGGGTCGTCGGCGCTCAGCCGGCCGACGTTTTCATCACGGTCATCGACGATGAAATAAAGAAAGCGGAGGCGCTGATCGCGCAGGGGACGAGACCCGATCAAGTCTACGAGGCTGTAACGAAAGACGGTCAGACGCCTCCGCCTCCCGCGACGAAGAGCATCCCTCGCTCCCTGACCGAGGGCGGACCTTGGCGTGGCAATCCGCGCGCGAAGGTGACGATTCACGAGTTTGCAGACTTCGAGTGCCCGTTCTGCTCGCGCGTCGACCCCGTCCTCGACCGCGTCTTGAAGGAGTTCGGCGACAAGATCAAGCTCGTGTGGCACGATCTGCCGCTGGCCATGCACCCCCACGCATCGCTGGCGGCCCGCGCAGCCCGGGAGATGTTGACCGAGAAGGGGGTCGTCGCGTTTTGGCGCCTCCACGACAAGATGTTGGCCGCTCAGGACAAGCTGACTCGCGAGGATCTCGACGCTTACGCGGCGGACCTGCACGTCTCTCCTGCTCGATGGAAGGCAGCCCTCGACGCGGGGTTGCGCACGCCGGAGATCGACGCCGACGCTCGGGCTGCGGGGGACGCGGGCATCGCGGGAACGCCAGCCTTCCTCATCGTGGCTGGTTCCTCGGCGGAAGGCTATTTCATCGAAGGCGCTCAGAGCTATTGGAGTTTTCGTAAGGCGATAGCGCGAGCCCTGGGCGAGGGGCCGTGACAGCTTGGCGGACCGCCGTTCTGGTGGGCACGACCGCCCTCGTAGGGGCGTGCAACGCCCACGCCGTCGAGCGTGAACATCAGATCGGCATCGACGTCGGTGGGGCGGTACTGGTCGTCAGCGACAAGTCGTCCGCCGACGTGGGGTCGGCCTTCGGGGTGCACTATGCGTACGGGTTGAGCGACCAGTTCTTGCTTCTTGCGCGCGCGAGCATCTCCCCAGTCGCGCCGGACGAGCACGCGGACTCCGCGAGCAGCCCCAATGACCGCCCCGCGGGTTTCGTCGCCGCATCAATCGGAGCTGCGTACGTCTTCGACGTACTGCGATGGGTTCCCTACGCCGGTCTTCTCATGGGTGGCTACGCGCTCTACGGAGGCACGCTAGGCGGCAGTCCGCGCGTCCTGCCGGGCGTGGCGCTCGTCGTCGGCCTCGACTACCGATTGGACCGCGCCTGGTCGCTCGGGTTCTCGCTTCACCAGGACACGCTTTCTGAGCCCGGAACCTACCCGAGCCTCACGCAAGGATTTGCGCACGCCGATTTCCACTGGGGTTGGTGAAGAAGGCCGGTGTCTTTCGGCCGATACCTTCGGTGCGCCAGGAAAAGCCTGGGTGAGGAGGAAGCGATGTAGAGCGACTACAGAAGCAGAAACCTCACGGAGCAATCCAGCGGGTTCGAATCCCGTCCGGCCAAGGAGGACCACCAGC
>JBEKXD010000021.1:0-68118 GCA_049512415.1 Polyangiaceae bacterium | reverse complement strand
CAACCGGACCGCTTCAACCATCGACCAGCCTTACGCGAACCGGCCACAAATGGAAAGCGAGATGTGTAGGATGCTCAGACTTCCTGTACGCGAGCACGCTCGACGCCGGGATCGCGAAGGGACCGGCCGAAAGACACCGGCCTTCTAGCCGAATTTCACCACTACGGACGGCGAAAGTCCGATGTTCAACGCCAGCCCGTTCGGCCGAAGACCCCCGACTTTCGCGGCGTTCTGCACCTTCCGAGCGCCCATGAGAGTTCGCACGAGCATAGAAGCCAGCACCGCGTCTTCGTGCTGTTTTAGTATCTCGACGATCTGTTCGTCCGGAATGGCGTCGGCGCTGGCGAAGTTCGCAACGAGCTTCGGGGGAATACCGAGTTCGACAGAGACCTCGCTCACCGTGTACCCGGCCAGTTTGAGAATCGGGATCGCGGCGCTGAAATCAGCCAGCGCCATTTTTGTGCGCTCGATCGCTACGTCGGCGACGCCGGCCGACAGTGCTGCGGCGCGCTCACGAAGTCCAGCTGCGAGCTCCGTGGTTTGCTCCCGGAGCGACGACGTCGCTCGCCCGGCGACGCTCGACGTGACGTCCGCAGCCTGTTCCCCCAGCTCGTTGGCGTGCGCCGCTGCGCTCCCGATCGCGCCTCTGGCCTTGTCGAGTATTCCCATCGCGGTGGCCTCCTAGCCCAAAGGGCCTATTCCGCTTCCAATTTGGGGAATACGAACCCCGCGATGGCGGCCCCGGTGAGCGGCGCGACCCAGAACAGCCAGAGTTGTGCGAGGGCCCAGTCCCCGACAAAGAGTGCAGGGCCGGTGCTGCGGGCGGGATTCACCGACGTATTCGTGACCGGGATACTAATCAGGTGGATTAGAGTGAGGCAAAGGCCGATCGCAATGGGCGCGAGGCCGGCCGCAGCCTTCTTGGCCGTGGCTCCGAGGATCACGAACAAGAAGAAGAACGTCATGACAACTTCGGTAAGGAATGCTGCGCCAATGCCGTATTTGCCTGGACTGTGGTCGCCGAATCCGTTGGCCGCGAATCCTCCGATGGGGGCACCGTTTCCGGTCGCGATGAAGTAGAGAATGGCGGACGCGACGATGGCTCCCAGGACTTGCGCCGCCCAGTACGGCAGGAGATCCCTCCATCCGAAGCGACCGGCCACGGCGAGTCCAAGCGAGATTGCAGGATTCAGATGGCAGCCGGATATCGGGCCGATCGCAAAAGCCATGGTCAAGACCGTGAGGCCAAAGGCCACGGCGACTCCGTGCAACCCGATGCCCACACTGGGAAAGGTCGCCGCGAGCACGGCGCTGCCGCAGCCGCCCAGCACTAACCAAAGGGTTCCCAAGAACTCTACCGACAAGCGTTTTACCATCATAGGCCTCCTCGAATGACGTTCCCGCAGGGCGCTCTCGGCGCGCCGAGCTATCGCGCCGCGTACTCTAAGGTCGCGTGTCTCTACTGACCAGACAGAACCGTCCTAGGGCATCGCTCCACCGCGTGGAACGATGCTCGTCATGATCGTCCGGATGGTGACCCGAGGCCGGGTCCGCCCCGCGCGGTTCGCTGCACGTCGCCGGGGCGGTCTGATAGGATTCGAGACGATGGCGGTGAGCCGAGAGCCCGAGAGCACGTTCGTCGCGATGCTCCGAGGCGTCAACGTGGGCGGCAAACACGTGCTGCCCATGAGGGACCTCGTAACCATGTTTCACGACGCCGGTTGTTCGCACGCCAGCGCGTACATCCAGAGTGGCAACGTTGTCTTTCGTGCCCGCGCGTCGGTCGCAAGTCGTGTGCCCGATGCCGTCCAGCGGGCCATCCATGCCCGGTATAAATTCGGGGCCCGTCCCGTGGTGCGCACCGCGGAGGACCTCCAGCGGATCGCGGGCGACAACCCGTATCTCACGTGGGACCGCGACGGCAGAACTTTGCATGTTGCATTCCTTGCTGACGCCCCGACCATGGACCGCGTCGCGGCGCTCGACAGGCACCGTTCGCCGCCTGACGAATTCGTGGTCCTGGGCAGCGAGGTCTATCTTCGGTGTCCGAACGGAATGGCGCACTCGAAACTGACGAATCAGTACTTCGACGCCACGCTGTCCACGACGAGCACGGTGCGAAACTGGAGGACGGTACTCAAGCTGGCAGAGCTCGCCGAGCGCGCTCGGGCGGCGGGGTAGCCCCGGGTTGCCGCTCGTCTTGAGCTGTGTCAGGTTGCGAGTCGCCGCGCCGGCGCCCGCCAGACAGCGGGAGGATTGCGCTGGTGGTGCGCCGTGACGCGTGACGCGGCAGTGGGAACGAGTCGGGTGCTCTGAGAGAGGCGTCGAATGACCAAGCAGTGGATAGCGATCGCGTTGGCGACGCTGGCGAGCATGGGGTGTGTGGGCAACGCGATCGTGGAAGGACCGGACGGTTCCAGTGATGGGGCGATGCCCGGCTCGGAGGCGAGCAACGACGGAAATGCGGGCGGCGACGGGCGCGCCACTCAAGATGGGATGCCGAACTTAGGCGATGCCGCGCCGAACGGCGTCTCGAACTACCAGTCGGACGGTGGTCGCGACGCGGGCGCGAGCTCGGGGGACGCCGGACTCGATGGAACGACGACGTCCGATGGGGCCATGGATTCGACATCGCCGACGGGCGAGGGCGGACGGGACTCCGCGGCGAGCTCCGACGCGAACTCGGGCTCCGATTCAACGCTCTCAACGGACGCGTCCGACGGGAGTTGCGCGACCGCGTGCAGCGGGAGTACTCCGTACTGTGTGGGGGGCAGTTGCGTCGCGTGCAATCGGGGGACTACCCAGTGCTCGGCGAGCGGCGTGCAGACGTGCGGGGCGGATGGCCAGTGGATGAGCGCGGTGGCGTGCGGGCCACACCAGGCGTGCGCAGTCAGCGAGGGGGTGGCGGTTTGCGCGTGCACGTCGTCCGTCTGTGCGAGCAGCGGGTCCGTTTGTCAGGACAGTCAGACAGTGGCGACGTGCGCGGTCGACTCGGACAACTGCCCATTCGTGAGCGCCACCGCGACGTGTGCCGCCACGCAAGCGTGCGCGGGGGAGGCACCGAAGGTGGCCTGCTCCGCAACGTGCACGGATTCGTGCATCAAGGGACAGACGGCCTGTGTGTCGGGAGGGCTGGCCACGTGCGCGACGGCTGCGAACGGTTGCTTGGCGTACGGGGAGCCCGTCGCGTGCGGAGTGCGCCAGACCTGCGCCGGAGCCGCTGGATCGGCGGCGTGCACCTGCAATGCGGACCCATCGTGCACGGCGGTGGGTAGCAGTTGCATCAGCGGTTCAGCGGTGACGTGCCAAGCCGACGCGCAGGGGTGCGTCTACAAGGCTTTGTCGACCTCTTGCGTGGGCGCCACGCCGGCATGCGTGCAGGGCTCTTGCGCGCCCTGTACACCGAACGCCACGCAGTGCGGTTCGAACGGCGTGCAAACGTGTGGGACGGGAGGTCAATGGGGAGCGGCCGTAGCGTGCGGGCCCCACCAGACGTGCACGACCAGCGGTACCGGCACCGCGTCCTGCACGTGCACGGCCTCGGCGTGCACGCAGGATGGGACGGTCTGCCAAGACAATGCGACGCTCGATACGTGCGCTATCGACGCGAACCATTGCCCTTACGTCAGCGCGACGACGCCCTGCGCGTCGCCTGAGGTCTGCTCGGGCACGAGCCCGACGGCGACGTGCTCGTTCACGTGCACGGACAGCTGCACGCAAGGGCAGACGTCGTGTGTGACGGGCGGCCTCGCCACGTGCAAACTCGGCAGCAATGGCTGCTTGTCCTATGGCACGCCCGTAGCGTGTGGCACTCACCAAACCTGCACCGGAGCGGCCGGACTCGGGCAGTGCACGTGCAACGTCGACGCGACGTGCACGAGTGTCGGGAGCATGTGCTCCAATGGCGCGGCGGTCTCTTGTCTCTCCGACGGCCAAGGGTGCGTATACAAGGCATCCTCGACGTCGTGTACGGGCGCCACGCCCGTCTGTGTGAGCGGCGCCTGCGAAGCGTGCGCGCCGGGCACGCAGGCATGCAGCGGCAACACGCCGGAGACGTGCAACCAGTCGGGAACGTGGATCGCTTCGACGCCATGTTCGGGGGGACAGGTGTGCAGCTTGGGGCAGTGCGCGTGCCCGAGTGGGGAAACAATCTGTTCCGGCGTGTGCGTCAACGAGACGACCGACGCCAACAACTGCGGTTCCTGCGGGAACGTCTGTCCCGTCGCGTGTACGAATGGCCATTGCCTGCGGGCGGTCGGCGTTTCGGCAGGGGCTGGAACCGTCTGCGCCGCCCTCTCTGACGGTACGGCGCGCTGTTGGGGCGCTAACTACTTCGGTACCATCGGCAACGGTCAATCCAGTGACGAGGTCAGCTCGGATCCGTCGACCGTCCCGTCCCCCACTCCCGTCGTGGGGCTGTCGGGGGCGAAATCGGTTTCGGTTGGATATGCAAACTCCTGCGCAATTCTCGCGAGTGGGGGAGCGGATTGTTGGGGAGATAATCAAAACGGAGAGCTAGGCAATGGCACGACCGGCAACACCGCCGCGTTTCTGTCCGCGAATCCCGTACCCGGATTGAGCAATGCCACCGCGATCGCCCCGAATGGGAGCGGAAGCTATGGCTTCCAGACGTGCGCCCTGGTGTCAGGGGGCTCGGTGTATTGCTGGGGAGCCAACGGCGAGGACCAACTAGGATTCGTCGGTCAGGCGGACGACTTGCAGCCGACCGTCCCAAGTCAAGCGACGGTGTCCGGGGCGACATCACTCGGTGTTGGCTCCGCATTCGGCTGCGCTGTCGTGTCCGGCGGGGTGGTCGACTGTTGGGGAGCGAACGGCATTGGTGAGCTCGGAACCGGTTCGACCACGGGGGCCCCGTCGCCGACGCCCGCTGCCGTCGAAGGGCTGTCGGGGGCCACCGCTGTGGCCACAGGCAACCTTCATGCGTGTGCGCTGCTTGCGGGCGGGTCGGTCCAATGTTGGGGGAGCAACGTATCGGGTCAACTGGGCGAGCCCACCTATCAGGCGACCTACGAATGGTCTCCCGCCCCCGCCGTGCCCGGTCTTGGCACCGCCGTGGCGATCTCCGCTGGAAATGTCCACACGTGCGCGCTCATTTCCAACGGAACCGTGCAGTGTTGGGGGGACAACGGCTATGGAGAGCTTGGGAACGGCACGACGACCAGCTCGTCGAGCCCCGTGACCGTCGTCGGTCTGCAGTCCGTCACCCAAGTGTCGGCGGGCGGGGATTTCACGTGTGCGCTCACCTCAAACGGCTTCGTTTACTGCTGGGGCGACAACTCCGAGGGCGAGATGGGCATTGGGGCGACGAGCCAGACCCCGCAGTCGACGCCGGGGCTCGTGAAATGGTGAAGGCCGGTGTCTTTCGGTCGATCCCTGCGCGATCCCTGTGTCGATCGTGCTCGCCTTCGGGAAGTAGGCTGCGCGCTCGCCACCGGCCTCGCTTGATTTCGACCGAATACGCCGACCTTCTCGGCGACACCTCGCGCTAGCATCGTTTGCACTGCGTGCAGCGATGCTCGTCATCCCCTAACGGAAGATCCCCGAGGCCGAGATCCCAGCGGGACCTAGGCCGATCCGGACTCCCGCTCCCGCGGCATCCTCCGGCTTGGCGCTGCTCGGGCTGGTGAGCCATAGGACGAATCCAGCGAGCGTGGCCGCGCCGCCCGCTATCGCAAACACCGTGCCCGTGTTGATGAGGGTCGTGCCATCGTTGTACTTGCTCGCATTGGACCCCGGCCCACAAACCTGTCCACCGCAGTTTGCGCTGTTCTGATCTCCGTAGCCAAGCACCACCAGAGTTACTCCGGTCGCGGCCCCCGCGAGACCGAGCCCGCCAACGACCAATCCGACCACGCGCTGCGTTTGGGGGGGGGAAGCCTCCGGCTGCATGGCGAAAACTCTTCGCGTATCGCCGACCGCGGCCGGCGGACCGCCGTGAGAGGCCTCCCGAGTGGCAGGCACGCGGGCCAAACTGAGCGGTTCATCTTGGAGCGCAGGGACCTCGACCGTCAACCGAGCGCCACTGTCCTGAAGCTCGATGTGCGTGTGCCACGGCCGCTTCCCAGGAGCGCTCGCGTCGATGTCATGACCTCCGCCGTCGCGGGGAATTGCGGAGCCCCATTCGAGGTCTTCGATCTTGTCGCCGTCGAATCGGACTTCGAGACCCGAAACGCGGGCGGCTGACGGTACGGAGATCGTCACGCGTGAGAGCTTCGGTTCCAGATTGGCCGCCGACTTGGTCGCCACGGCCAGGCGTTCTTTTTGTCCGGGACGGTCTGCTAGGCCTTGCGCCGTCTTATAGGCTGCCCATGCGGTGGCCAGCTTGCCCTGCTGTTCGTAGCAGAGCGCCACGTTGAGCGCCGTTCCGGGGGCCGGGTCGAGAGTCTCGCTCTGGGCCAGCCGCGGGCAGGCGGCAGCATAGTCGTGCGCCAACATCAGACGGCGACCCTCTTCGAACAGGACCTCCGCCCGAACCGCATCGGCCCGCTTTCCCTGCGCACGCGCGACCGATGCGATCAGCGCCAATCCGATGGCCAGCAGCACTCCTCGACCCGTACTTCGCGATGTTCGCATGGACACCCCAACGCCTGATGACCGATGCAAATCCGGCCTTTTCGGCGGGCAGAAATAGCAGGTACCCCGCCCCATGCCTACTGCCGGTGTTCGAACACGTTCCCGCCCCCGGGAGTTGGCTCCTCCGCCGGCGAAGCGACATCGAGGTGCGGGTTTGGCTTCTGGGGGACCGGAGGAGCAGACGCAGCCGGCTCGGGGTGAGGCGTCATCTCATGGGGCCGACCCTTGCGAACGCCGGGACGCTGCCCCATCCCGGCCTCGGTCGCCTCGCGGCGAGTTGCGACTTCGCTGGGTTCTTCAGTTGCGACCGGGGCCAACGTGGCCTCTGGCTTGGCGCGGACCGCAACGTCCGTCGATGCGGTCGGCGCAGGCATACTGGGAGGTAGGGTGGTTGCGTATTGAAGCGGGAGTCGGCTGCGAGTCACGTACAGGCTGGCGCCGACGGTCAGCGCGGCCGCGAAAAGCGCTCCGGCGAATAGGGTTGTTCGCCACCGTATCGGCGAACGAAAGGTTGCGGACGCGCCTGATCGAAGCCACGCGGGGCCCGTGTCCTCTCTCACGCCCGCTGCGCCACGTGAAATCGTCGGGTCGCACGGAGCGCCGAGGCCGAAGTCCGATCCTTGATGCGCCCCGGCCACGCGACTGGTAAGCCGGCAGATTCGTTGCACCGAAATCTTTCCGTCGGGCGGCGCGAACGGCAGAAGTTTCGTAGCGAGATCGCCTACGGATTGGACGCGCCGCGAGACGTTGCGCTCAAGGCACTGAGCCACGACCTTGACGAGTCCTTCCGGCACTCCGAGCTTAGCGCTTCCGAGCGCCGGCGGATCTTGGGTCAGAATCCGAGCAAAGACTTCACCCGCAGTGTCGGCATGGAACGGGGGTGTCCCCGCGATGAGCTCGTACAGGATTACACCGATAGACCAAATGTCGCTGCGGGAGTCGACGTTCTTGGCATCTCGTACCTGCTCCGGCGACATGTATTCAGGCGATCCCATGAGGAAACCGGCGGCCGTGAGGCTCTGGCTGGTGCTCGCAGAGCCAACCGTGGAAACCTTCGAGATGCCGAAGTCCAGCACCTTGATGAACGGCATTCCGTCGAGCTGGGTCGTAGCGAATAGATTGGCGGGCTTGAGATCGCGGTGAACGATTCCGAGCGAGTGCGCCTCGGCGATTGCCTCGCACGCCTGGAGCACCATCCAGACCGCTTTCGACGACTCCAGCGGTCCGCCCCGCTGCAGCACTGCAGAAAGGTCGCTGCCCGACAGGTACTCCATAACGGCGTACGGCTCGCCCGATTCGAGCGTCCCGAAATCGAGGACCTTCGCGACGTGCTCACTCGACAGCGCGGCGACCGCGCGGGCCTCCCGCAGGAAACGGTCGACGGCGGAGGAGCTGGCCATCGCCTCACCGCGCATGAACTTGATGGCGACCCGTTGGCCGAGCTGCGCGTGACGAGCTCCGCAGACGACGCCCATGCCGCCGGCCCCCAGCACACTCTCGAGGACGAACCGACCTGCGAGTAGATCGCCCAGGTGCAGCCCGCCCGGCAATTCCGCTGGCGTACGTCCAATCGACGAGAGGGGCGCGCCGCCGCCCTCCTCGAGCTTCCCCGGCGAGGGTCCGGACCGGCTCACCGAACTCGGGCGGCTCGGATGCTTGAATGACTCGTCGGTCATGTCGACCCAGCGCTCCTAGTCATCGCATTCTCGCACGGACGCCACTCTCACGCCCGCGTTGCGTGCGGTCAAGGGCGCGCGGCCAGGAGTCCGTCACTCGCTCGGAGGGGACGGCCCCGCGCGGTCCGCGATCGGCCATCCGCGGATGCCCAGCGCTCCTATCACGCAACAGCACGCAAGAAAGAGACCTCACAATGGCGCTCACGCGCTGGGGTGAGCGGCTCCCGGCGCCTCCGAGCGCCTCGCCGCGACGATCTCCCGCACCGCTTCGCGCAGGTGTGGCCAGTACGAAGCGAAGGCTATTCCGCCCGCGATACAGGCCAATCCTGCGCAAAGGACCGTGGCTCTGGCTCCGATACGCGTGGCCATCGTGCCCGCATACAGGGCGCCGAGGGGGGCCATCCCCATGAACATCATAGAGTAGACCGCCATCACGCGGCCCCGGAGCGCGTCGGGGACCATGCTCTGAACCAGTGTGTTTGTGCCCGACATCTGCACCATCATGGCGAAGCCGGCGGGCACGAGCAGCGCCATCGACAGGGGCAGCCAGTGCGACTGGCTGAAGAGCACCAGGCTCACGCCGAACGCGATCGCGCCGGTCGCCACCCAGCGACCCAGCCCGCGGAGTTCTCGCCGCGCCGCTACGCGCAAGGCTCCGACGATGGCTCCGGCCCCTGTGGAGCCCATGAGAAGGCCCAGCGCCTTGGGTCCGCCGTGGAGGATCGAGTCCGCGAAGACAGGCATCAGCACTACGTAGGGCATGCCGAGGAGGCTCACGAGCCCGAGCAGCAGCAGGACGGCCCGGATCGGCGGCGTGCGGCCCACGAATCGGAATCCCTCGACGATGCCGTGGAGCGTCGAGGCGCCGCGGGGCGGCGGACTCCACGGCGGCAGACGCATCGCCAGAAGCCCTGCGATGACCGCGATGAAGCTCACTGCGTTGGCAAGAAAACAGTACCCCTCTCCGATCCAGCCCACGAGCACGCCTGCGACCGCCGGCCCGACGAGCCGAGCGCTGTTGAACATCGAGGAGTTTAGTGCGATCGCATTGCCGAGGTCCTCGCGACCGACCATTTCCACGAGGAACGACTGGCGCGCTGGGATATCGAATGCATTAACGACGCCGAGCAGCGCACCTAAGACGAAGACGTGATACGGGCGAACGAGCCCACCCAGAGTGAGCCCGGCGAGCGCGAAGGCGAGCCCCATCGAACTGGATTGGGTGGCAAGGATGATCCTGTGGCGACGCGTGCGGTCCGCCAGGGCACCTCCAATCGGAGCGAGAAGCAAGACCGGCAGTTGCGACGAGAAGCCGATCATCCCGAGCCAAAACGACGACCCCGTCATGCGGTAGATGAGCCACGACTGGGCGACCGATTGCATCCACGTGCCCACGAGGGAGACCAGCTGCCCAACAAAGAAAAGCTGATAGCTCCGATGCCGCAGGGACCGAAGAACAGGCGGCAGCACCCATCGAGGAGACGCCCGTGAAACGGAGCCTTCGGGGACGACAGCGTCGTGTTCAGGTTCGCCCGAGCGAAGCGTCACCGCGTACCCTGTGGCGCGTCTCGGCCGAGAACGCAACTTCTCCCGCGCGGCTTCGGTGGCCACTCCGGCATCCGACGTCATTGACCTCGGATGCGACCGAGCAGGCGCAAGAGGCCGTCGAGAATCGTCGTCGGATGCGGCGGGCAGCCGGGCACATAGAGGTCGACGGGTACGGAATCGGGAACGCTGCCTCGCACCCGTTCGGCTCCGGCGTAGGGACCGCCGGTGATGGCGCACGCTCCGACGGCGATGACGACCTTTGGAGAAGCGATGGCGGCATACGTTTCCAGAAGCGAAAACTCCATGTTGGCGGTCACGGGTCCGGTAATTACGATGCCGTCGGCATGCCGTGGAGAGGCTACGAAGTCGATGCCGAAGCGGCTCAAGTCGAAGACGACGTTGCCGAGCGCATTGAGCTCCCCCTCGCAGCCGCCGCAGCCGCCGGCGGAGACCTGGCGAAGCTTCAGCGACCGCCCGAACAGACGGCGCATCTCGCGCCCAAGCGCTGAAACGGGTGCGCTCGGATTCGAATCGCAGACGAGGTCGGCGCGATGGCGCGCCGCGAGGCGGGGATCGCTGCCGAATTGGATGGCGCCGGTCGGGCACCGCTCTTCACAGAGGGGACAGAATACGCAGGCCCCAGCGTCGAGACGAAGCGGCGCGAGCGAAATCGCTCCGGTCGGACACGCGTCGACACACGCGCTACAGCCGGCGCCGCATTGCCGTTCATCGAGCGCGGGCCGGCCGCGGAATCGCTCCGGCAACGGTTCCACCGGGCCCGGAAAGGCCGAAGTGCGATGTCCCTGTCTTAGACGTGTGAGCCACAGACTCGACATGGCCTACCGCCTCTCGAGCGCGCCACCGCGCGTCATAGGTCGTGTCCGGCGTACGACAGGTTGAAGCTCTTATTGCACAATGGAAAATCAGAGATTGGGCAGTCGCGCAGGGCCATCGTGAGACCAAACCAGTTGTGAAATGAGGGATCGACGATTCGATAGGCAGCATACTCCCCGTCCTCGTCGGTCACTGCGACGTGCGCGATCTCTCCGCGCCACCCTTCGACGAGCGAGACGCTGACGCTGCGGGGCGCGCGCGTCGCGACGGCTTCCACGATCGGCCCCTCGAACAACGACGCGATATGTTCCTTCACGAATGTGAGCGACCGCTGGATTTCCACCCGACGCACCAGGGCGCGCGCCATGACGTCTCCCCCGGGCGCAATCGCCGTCGGCACGTGAGCGAACCGATAGATGCCTCTCGGGTGGTCTCGGCGCACGTCGCGGTCGCACTCGCTGGCTCTGGCGACCGGGCCAACCAGGCCGAGCTCTTCGGCAACGTGCCGCGACACCTTGCCCGTTTCCTCGAACCTCGCGGCGACTGCCGAAAACTCGAAGGCCAGCTCGGAGGTGTCGTGGAGGTCTCGCTCAGCGCGCGCGAGACGCGCCAGGACCGAACTGCGTTCGGCGGGCGGGATGTGAAACCGGACGCCTCCCGGGACGATGAAGCCGCGGCCCATCCGGTTGCCCGAGAGCTCCAGCGTCAAGTTGAGAAACTCGCCCCGCAGTCGCCCGAAGTACGACGCTCCCGGCAAGAATCCGACGTCGCCGCAGAGAGCGCCGAGATCCCCCGTGTGATTGGCGAGGCGCTCGAGTTCGAGCCCAATGCCACGCAGAGCGAGTGCGACGAGAGGCACGTCGGTCCCCCCGAGAGCTTCTTCGTTCATGCAGTACGCCGTCGCGTGGCCGACGCTCGTGTCGCCTGCGACGGTCTCCGCCAGCAGGAGGCGTCGCGCCGGAGGCGAACGGAGAAACAGGGCCTCTGCGCCCCGAGCTTGATAGCCAAGTTGAATCTCGAGATGAAGAACGCTCTCCCCGTCGCACTGAAAGCGGAAGTGCCCGGGTTCGATGACGCCCGCGTGGACGGGACCCACCGCCACTTCGTGGATGCTCTCGCCTCGAACCTCGAAGAATCCATGGACCGGGCCGGTGTCGCTCTTGCCCGCGCGCCGCTCGAGCGACTCGTGACGTCTGAGCGGTTTGAGCCACGGATGGCCGATGGGCCGGATCCCGTGGTCCTCGTAGAGCGCTCGTTCGAACCCCTGCGCCTGAGGGAGTTCGGGAGTGAGCGACCTCATGGTGAACGCGCCTGCGTCGTCGCATTCGAGTCGCGTGCGGACCAAGCCAATCTTGCCGCCTGCGTCGTCGACGATCACTCCGAGGATCGAGACATCGCCGGCCACGGACGGCAGCGTAGCGAGCGACGCAATGCGCGCACCCGCCGTGCAAGCCTGGACACAGGCCTGCCAGAATGCGGACGGATCCGATAGAGGGACCGCGTCCAGCGATATCGCGACTCCATTGCGTGTCCACGCGATGGCCTGCATCGATGGGTCCTCTGGGGCCTCGTGCGCGGGGGCAAGGTTCACGGTCTAGTCTCCTAGGAGCCGGGAAGTCTGTTCGATCGCGTGGGCGATGAACGGGGGGACGTACACGCCCAGCACGCAAGAGCAAGCGAGCGCTAGCGACGGTGCGGCGAGCAGAGGCCACGGTTCCTTAACACCATCCGTTGCTCCCGTCGGCTCCCCGTGGACCATCGAGAACGCCGCTGCGGCCAGGCTGAGAAACCCGATCGCCAAGCAGCAGAGAAACGGTACCGCGATGAGCGCGCCCGAACTGCCCATGGCGGCTCGGAAGATCATAAACTCGCTCATGAACGGTCCGAAGGGTGGCATCCCTCCGATGGCGAAGCACAGGGCGACGAGGAGTCCGGCCGTGGCAGGAATGCGGCGAAGGGCGCCACGGACTTCGTGCACGGCGGAGGTCTTGAATACACGGAGCAAGTTGCCCGCCACGAAGAAGAGTCCCGCCTTGCACAACGAGTGGTTCAGCGTGTGCAGCATGGCCCCATACGTAGCAGCCCCGCCGAGGCCCACGCCCACGGCGACGATTCCCATGTTCTCGATGCTGGAATACGCAAATTGACGTTTGTAGTCCCGCTGCCCCACCATGAATGCGCACGCCACGGCGACCGAAGCGAGACCGAGCCCGAGAAGAAGCCCTCGCGCGAACGCGGCATCGCCCGATGCCAAACAAACTTGGTAGACGCGCAGAATCCCGAGGAGCGCACAGTTGAGGACGGCGCCGGACAACAATGCTGAGACGGGAGACGGCGCTTGACTGTGGGTGTCCGGGAGCCAGGTGTGCATGGGCACGAGGCCCATCTTCGTTCCGTATCCGACCAGGACGAAGACGAACGCAGCCTTGAGCCATGGGCGCGCCATCCCCGGGGCTGCGTCGCGGAGCGTCGAGAGGAGAAGACTGGAGCCGCCGGACGGCGACGCCGACGCCGCGACGCCCAGCAGAAACGTCCCGAGCAGCGCCAGCGCGATACCCACCGAGCAGAGCAGGAGGTACTTCCAGGTCGCTTCCAGAGCGCCCCGACGCTTGTGAAAATACACTAGCGGGGCGCTCGCGAGCGTCGTCGCCTCGATCGCCGCCCAGAGGACCGCGAGGTGCTGGGTCACGGCCACCACCGTCATCGTGGCCAAGAACCACAACAGGCAGGGAATGAAGTGACGAGGCACCGGTGTCCCTTCGCGGCGCGCCCCCATCAGAAACGAGACGGTGTAGAGCGTGACCAACGCGAACAAGACGCTGAGGATGGAGAGGATGAATCGTCCCGGCGCATCCAACGACCATACGCTGCCGGCGGCCGACGGGTCCTGAGTGGCCACGAGCGCGGCCGTTGCCACCAGGTGCGCCGCGGCGGTTCCTACCAGAGCCGAGAGCGCGAAGCGCATGCGACCGACCGCGAGGCTGAGAAGTCCCGTCGCACCTGGTACCAGGATGATCAGCGCAATGAGCATCGGTCAGTCCTTGAGGCTCGACAGCTCAGAAGTGTCCACGTGATAAAATTCGCGGCTTATTTGGCGAATGGCGACGCCCATGACGAAGACGCCGCCGAGGACATCGAGCAGCATCCCGAGCTCCACTGCGAACGGCATGTCGGACACGAGGGTCTGGCCGAAGACGAAGACGCCGTTCTCGAGCGTCAGGTACCCGATGACTTGTGTGATGGCCAACCGGCGACTGATGAGCACGAACAGCCCATGCAGGATCGTCGTGAGTGCGACGGGCACGAGGAGCGTGGAGGGCATCGCCTTCGGCAGCACGAGGACCCGCGCCAAATAAAAGGCGAGGGCCGCGAGCGCGGTGCCGAGCAGAACCGCTGCGTGCTGGCTTACGTTGAGCGCCGTTTCTCGACGCACGTGCGCGGAGCGCAGAACCCGATGGAGCATCCAGGGGATAGCGATGGCCTTGATGAACAGGGCGGTCACGCTGACCGTCGCGACGTGAACGAGCTGCCCATGCTGCCCCCAGAGCACGACCGGGAGCACAGCGAGGGCGACTCCGGAGATCGCAGTGGCGCGTATGCACGTCGCGACGTGGCTCGACGTCACGATGACCATGTCCATGACGAGAAGAATGCCGAGCAGTGAGTCGGCGCACGTGGTCATCGTCACGGTCTACCTCGATAGAAGAGCGTGATGAGCCCCAGCGCGGTGATGACGGTTGCTCCGACGAGGACTTCGGGCACCTTCGAGAGGCGCAGGCGGGCTGTCACCGACTCGACGAGGCCGACGCTCGCGGCGAGGGCCACCTGACAGGCGATCAGAAGCCCGGTCGACAGTCCAAGATTGTCGACCTGTACCGGCAACAGCGCATGCACCACGACGTTCCCCACGACGAAAAGCTTCAGGGCGTGCGCGTACGTCGCGAAGGCGAGATCGGGACCGCCGTGGTCTAGAATCATGACCTCGTGCACCATGGTCAGTTCCAAGTGCGTCGCGGGGTCGTCGAACGGGATTCGGCTGCCGTCCGCCAGGAGGTAGATGAAAAACGTGATCGCGGATGCGAGGAGCGCGGGCTCCGCAACGCTCGAGGTCGCGGAAGACCACGTCTGAAACGCGGCGCCAAACGAGAGCGCATGAGCCGGGACGCACAGAGTCGTCAGGCCCAGGAGCAAGGCAGGCTCGGCGAAAGCCGAAATCATCGCCTCGCGGCTGGCGCCCATGCCCTCGAAACTCGAACCGGTGTCGAGCGCGGCAGCCATGGTAAACCAGCGTCCTAAAGCGAGCAAAGCCGCGAACGCCACGACATCCCCGGTGAACTGGATCGGCGCCCTCGAGCCGATGGGGACGAGCAGTCCGGCCGACAGAGTCGCCGCGAGCGAAACGATGGGACCCGCAGCGAAGACCCACGTGGTCGTCGTGCTGATGACGGCCCCTTTGCGGAGGAGCTTGACTATGTCGGCGTAGGTCTGCCAGAGCGGCGGACCAACCCTCCCGGCGACAAGGGCCTTCGTCTTGCGGATGATACCGACCAGCAGCGGCGGAAGCACGAGAAGAACTGCGATATGCAGCATCGAGGCGGTCATCGGGCTCCCGGCTCCATTGGGAAGATGAGCACCCAGACCAAGAGGCCGATGAGAACTGCCATAATGTAGACGAGGTAGGCTTGAATGCGCCCTTGCTGGAGGACGTGCAGCCGGCCCAAGATTCGGACTCCGCGCCGTATGCCGGGCACGAACACGCGATCCTGAGTGGCATCCCCGTAGTGCCGCTCGAAGTGGGCGCGAGCAGGGAAGTATCCGGAAGGACCCTCGCGATGCACGCGCGTTACGAAGATGGCCTCGAACGGAGCGAGCAGTGGCGACGCGAACGAAGCAGCGCTGTATTGCATGCGCGGTGTGGCAGCGTCGTACGCGCAACCCCAAGTGGCGCCCCGCCTTACGCTCTGTCCGGAGAGCAACCTTTTTCGAAGCCATGCCAGCGAAGCTGCGGCCGCGACGAACACCAGCGTGACTCGCCCAATGGTCGCGATCCCCGCCACGGTGTCTGGCGGCGCAGCGTCCGAACCGGTCAACTCTAGTACCGGTGGCGTGATGAGCGCGAGGGCCAGGATCGGGGCGACTCCGAGGACGACGCAGAGAGCGACTCCGGCGATCATCGCACCCTGGCCAGCGCTTGCCGGTTCGTGCGCGTGCGCTGCAGCAGGCGTTCTCGGCGTTCCGAGAAAGACGACGCCGTAGACCCTCACGAAGCAGGCGCACGCTAGCCCGCCCGTGAGCGCGAGCACGGGAACGGTGACGAGCGCAGCGATCGCTCCCGGTGCCGGCATGGCGGACGCAGCGCGGAGCGCCCCCGCGAAGATCAGAAGCTCGCTGAGGAAGCCGTTGAGCGGCGGAAGTCCCGAGATGGCCACCGATCCGAGCAAGAACGCAGCCGCCGTGATCGGCATTCGATGCGAGAGTCCGCCGAGCGACTCGACGTTGCGCGTGCCCGTCGCGTGGACGACGTTGCCAGCGCATTGAAAGAGCAGGCCTTTCATCAAGCCATGATTCAGGACGTGCAGCAGCGCGCCCCCGTAACCCAGAAACGCGACGGCCGGGACGCGTCCGGCCTGGCCCAGCATCCCCACCCCCAGACCCAAAGCGATGATGCCGATGTTTTCGACACTGGAGTAGGCGAGAAGGCGCTTGATATCGCGCTGCGCGAGAGCGTGGAGCACTCCTCCGAGGCACGAAAGGGCGCCTATGAAAATGAGCGTGACACCCCAGAGAAGCGGCGGCGGCCCGATCCAGGTGAGCGTTCGCAACAGCCCGTAAATCCCCATCTTGAGCATGACTCCGGACATCACGGCCGAGACATGGCTTGGAGCGGCCGGGTGCGCCTCGGGGAGCCACACGTGCACGGGCCAAAAGCCCGCCTTCGTCCCGAAGCCCAGCAGCGCCAGCGCGAAGCACGCGCCGTCGAAGCTTGGGCTCGGGCGTCGCGAGCCGAACAGTTTGAAGTCGAACGCGTCGTGCCCCTGTGTGAGCAGGACGAAGAGCACGAAGAGCACGACGACTCCGACGTGCGAGGCGACCAGGTACGCGATCCCGGCGCGTCGCACGTCTTCGCGCTCGTGCTCGGAATAGACGAGCAGGAGCGAAGTCGCCGACATCCCTTCCCACGCCATCAGAAAGAAGACCCCGTCGCGCGCGAGTACGACGAGCACCATGGACGCGACGAGCAAATTCAGGAACACGACGGACGACACCACGCGGTACCTGGCGGTCACGTGGCGCAAGTCCTCGATCGCTGCCACGCTGGCGAGGCCCGAAACGATGAATATGCACGCCAGAAAGAATGCAGAGAGCGCGTCGAGTCCCACGGATACGCGCCCGAGCGGAAGCTGGCAGAGCACTCGCAACGAGGCATGGGATCCACCGAGGAGCGACGCGAGCGATCCCGCGGCGCCGACGGCGGAGGCGCACAGCGCTCCGCCCGTTCCAATGACGAGGGCTCTCTCGCGACGAGCGACGCACGCCCAGAGGGCGCTTGCGATGAGCAAGACGACCGCCGTCAGGTTCGCGTCGAGATCCATCAGGGAAGCTCGGGTGGCGTCACGTTGCGCGATCCGAGTGCCTCATCCAATCGGCCGGCATCGCGAAGAATCTCGTCCGCGGGAGCGCGCGCGCCCAAGAGATCGCGAAAGCGCGAGTCGTGCAGCGCGTGGGCTATGCGCGAGAGCATCTGCAAATGCGTGTGAATAGAGGGCGCCAGGCTGACGAAGAGAACTCGGATCGGTGCCCCGTCGAGCGCTGAGAAGTCCACGGACTGCTCCAGGAAGCAGAGCAAAATGACGGGCTCGTCGACGCGGACGACCAGCGGGTCGCGAGGGTGGGGGATGGCGATGCCATCACCGACCCCCGTGGAAGCCAGGGCTTCGCGGCTCACGAGAAGGTCGTACAGGCGCTCTCGAGGAATCGTCGCCGGGATCCCAGGCACTCGAGTCACGGCGTAGAGAACACTCTCGCGTGCGCCGCCAGGGATGTCGTGATAGACGCCGCCGCGCTCGATCGCCCCCCGAAGCGACGGGAGCAGCCGGACGAGACCACGAGGAGCGAAGAGCTCCGGGGACACGGGCAGGCCCTTGTGCGTCGCCCACTCCTGGAGCTCGACCCGATTGAATCGATACTCGCCGTTGGCTCGGTGGGCCGGCAGCTCGTGCTCGCGCGCCCACCGAAATACCGTGTCCTCCGAGACCTGCAGCAATCGAGCAACATCGCGAATACTCAGCTCCATTGCACGATCGGACTTTCCGAGCGCGTTCATAGTCCATCGCGTCACCGCGGGCAAAGGCCGCCGCACGTTCCGGAGCGGGGAGGCGGGGGTATGGAGCCGAGCCCTAGAAACGCCACCACACCGCGCTCGCCGGACACACCGTGAGCCCCGCAATATCGACGTGGGTCGATCCGGCGTCCCCGGACACCCTCGCGTACGACATGTCGAGCTCCATGGCGACGTGTACGTGACGAAATCCGACCGCAAACCCAATCAACCCGCCAGTCCACCATCGTGTCGCGGATAGGGACAGCGGGGGGCCCGGGTTTAGCGCCGCCGCGGCGTCGCTTCGCGCGTCGCCCTCACTGACCTGCTCCCAGCCGCCGCGCGCGCCAACCCACGCCGCGTAGAGACCTCCGTCGCTCTCGTAGCCTACGACGACGGGGACATCGGCGCCGCCTCCGTGCAGCCGGCTGAGGTCCGCATCCGCATCGACTTCATCGTGCCCGCCGACGACCGCCGATCCGCCGATTCCCGCTGAGAGAGACCAGTGCGGAAGGAGGCTCACGGAGCGACGAAGGTCCGCGCGGACCGCTCGCCCCATGAAGGCGATCCCGCCGTCCGCCTGCGCTCCCAAACCGACGCGTGCCGACACTACGGGAGATATTCCGGGCCCGATCGAGGCCGCAATGAGCGTCGAGCGCGCGCGGACCGGGCTGGCGGCTGAGTCATTTCCGCCCGTGGCCGCGTTCGCATCGCGGGCGCCACCGAGGGCATTTGCGAACTGAATCGCAGCCACGTTTCCACAGAGGCCTGAGGCGACGAGGACTTCTCCAAGCGGCAGTGTGCGGGCGGGAACCAGCAGAGGCACGCCGCCCCCGCATCCCGTGACCATCGTCGCCGTGGCGAGGGTGGCCAGCCGCACCGTGCGGCCATGCGCCGCGGTCGTCAGGGTACGGTCAAGGGTCACCCTTTCACTTGCGAAAGCGTGACGGAAACGATCCGCTGGCGACTCGCGTCTTGAGATCCTGATCCTCCCCATGGAGGTGAAGAGCACGTTCCAGAAGTGCGGGCTCCTCTTCCTTGCGTCCCGGATCGGGGAGGCAACACTCCACGGGGCACACCGCCTGGCACGCCTCGTGGTCATAAAACCCGACGCACTCCGTGCAGAGCTCCGGGTCGATGACGTAGATATCATCCCCCTCGCTGATGGCTTCGTTCGGGCACTCGGGCTCGCAAGCGCCGCAGTTGATGCAGTCAGACGTGATGTGCGTGGACATGGCGCTTCGGCGACCCGGGGGTCGCCCCTCTCGTTGGATGCCGTCTCGATGCGTCGACGGGCTGGAACGTAGGGAGGCCGACATCGGTTGTCAAACGAGTCGCGCGAGTCGCAAAGAGCAGCCTTTGCTTGCGCGCAAGAGCGATCGGAAGCTACGGTCAGGCGCTCCGCAATGGACCTCACGAAACGCGTCGGAACGCTGCGATGGGGATCGTTCGTCTTGGCGATATCGATTCCGTCCGCCAGCGGCTGCGCTCCGTCGATAGGCGATAAGTGTCAGGTCTCGACGGACTGCTCGGCGACCGGAAGCCTGCAATGCGACACGGCCGAGCCGGACGGGTACTGTACGGTGTTCGACTGCTCTCCGAACAAGTGTCCGGACAACGCTGCGTGCGTCGAGGTCCGGGCGAGTGTCCTCGGGTGCCCGTACAACGACCGTCAGTCGCCATCGCGCGAGGCGCGAAACTTCTGTCTGAAACCTTGTGGGTCGGACTCCGACTGTCGGGTGAGCGAGGGCTACGCGTGCGTCGACGTGAGCGTGTCGACGACTACGGTCGTGCTGGACACTAATCCCGCGTCCCATCTGTGCATGGTGAGACCCTACGATGCGGATCAGGATGAAGACGCTGCGATCTGCGGAACGAATGGCTCCGTCGCGGATGAAGGCGTCGATGCCGACGACGGAGGGTCGACCGGGGACACTTCCGACGATGCGTCGGACGATGGTGGCGAGGGCGCGGCGGCCGATGGGGCGCCGGACGGCAGCGTAGAGGCCGCGTCTGGCGCCGGCAGCGATGCCACGGTCGTCGACTGAGATACAGGAAGCGACCGTGTTCCCTCCGTCCCCCTTGCCGCGGACTCTCGAGGCGAGCTTTCGCGACCTCGGTTCCACACGGTGGGCGACGCGGGTCTCGTCGGTCCGGGACGTCGTGCGGCACGCCCTGCGCAATGACGGTGCCCGCACTCGGGCACTTCCACTGCTCGAACGCCTGGTGCGCGAAGATCTCTCCAGCAGCGTCCGCTCGGAAGCAGCTCTCGCGCTCGCCGATCTCCATGCGAGCGATGCGCTCCCCACGCTCCTGCTCGCCGTCGAGGACGACGACGAGCTCGTCCGCCAAATGGCGATTACGGCTCTGGGCGAAATCGGCGATCCGCGTGCGAGTGCGCGGCTTGGGCGGGCGCTCGGGGATCCGAGGCCCGAAGTTCGATATCAGGCTGTCATCGCATTTACCCGCGTCGCACGGGATCATGGCGACGTTCGGGACGCCTTGGCGCGAGCGATGTCCGACGCGGATCCCGCCATCCGCTACATCGCGCTGCGGGTCGCCGAAGAGCGTTTGCTCGAAGCTGACGCTAACCCTATGCCCGCGCAGTCCGCAGACGCGCCGCCGAACGAACTCCCGGGGCTGGCACGTGCGGCTCTCGGGGACCCGCGACTCGTCGCTCGCGCGAGGGAGATCGCCGGGTCCCAGGACGCGGCAGCAGCGGTCGCGGCGGGTCTCTATCTGTCGAGGCTGGGTCATCCTGACGGATTCGCGACCGTGGTCAGTGTCGTCCGCGGGGCGAGGCGCACTCCCGAAGTCGAAGACGAGCGGGCGTGCGTCGAGCGTGCGGGAGAGCTGCTGCTTCGCGAGGCGATCCCTGACCTGGAGCGACGGGCGTGGGGGGCTCGCCCTTGGGTGCGCACACTGCTTTCGTTCGGAAGAGGCGACGCAGCAGGGGGCGCATGGCTTGCCCGCACAGCGCTGGCTCGCATGGGGCACCCGCGGGCGTGTGCGGAGATCCTGCATGATCTCGATTCGCGGAGCCGCGGCAAACGGACGGCTGCGCTGATCGCCGCGGGCCAGGCCAAACTCTGCTCTCCGTCAGGCCCCCCCAACGAGTCTTGAACCGCAATTCTTGTGCTTCGTACGCGGGGTCGCCTCGGCGTGCGCAAAGCTAGTGTCCCGTCTCTGAAGTGGAGTGAACCTGGGCGAGCTGCTCCGTGCCAACGTCGCCCGCGGTGCCCTCAAGAACCACGGGCTCCACAAAAGTCACGACACTTCGGAGATGGGACACTAGATGAGACCGGTTTTCAATTCGGACAGGCGAGAACGAAGGGACCTCGCAGCAGAGCAATGTGCATGGCATACTTTGGCCGGGCGCGGCTTGCAGGTCCCCTGCACACGCCCAGTAGCGAGCTTGCTTTCGGATGCGCGCTTTGGTCTGCGGTTCTCGAAGAGTTGTGGCACTTGCCGCGGCGTTGCTTGTCGGCGGGGCAGCGGCCGAGTGCGGATCGTCGGATTCGGGGTCCGGCCTTGCCTCAATCGCGGAATCTGACGGAGCTGCCACGGATGGAGCCATGCAGGACGGCTCTGACGAGTCGGCGGTCTCGACGGACTCGGGCGGATGTCATCCTGGGTATGTCGTGGCATTTCAGTCTAGTCCGAACGCGTACCATCCCGCGACTGCTGCGTGGCAGGGGGTGTGCTCTTCGACGGAGACTGCGGCGTTCTATTCCGACTGCCTGGGCTCGAACGCTACGACGAGCGCATGTTCCGCGTTCAAGATCGACGCCAGTCACGCTCTGTGTATCGCTTGCATCGAGACGCCAGTCACCGCGAGCCACTACGGCCCTTTGGTCGACTACGGGAGCTTCGTTGCCCCGAATGTGGCCGGGTGCATCGAGCTGACGGACCCGAACGGGCTGTCCTGTGCGACCCAGATCCAAACGGCTTCGGCGTGCGAGCTAGCCGCGTGCGAAGTCAACTGCCCCGTGAGTGGATCCGCCGATTCGCTCAAGGCTTACGACTCATGCACAGGGGCTGCGGACCAGGGAGTCTGCGAGTCGTACGCGCTTGCTGCCTCCGCGTGCCGGCGGGCAGAGCAGGATAGTGGCCTGTCTGCGCCGTGTCTCAACAGCGATTTCTCGGGGTACTACTCCGAAGTTGTCCCCATCTTTTGCGGTACGCAGTCCCCAGGAGTCGACGCCGAATCGCCGGACGTCGATGGCTTCGCTCCGGCGGACGGTGCCGTCGAAGACGGGGGAGCCGCCGGTGCGGACGCGACCATGTCGAGCGAGGCTGGCGATGCGCGGGAGCCGAGCGACGCAGCGGACGCGATGGCGTCGAGCGAGGCGGGCGACGCGCGGGAGCCGAATGAGGCTGGCGACGCGCGGGAGCCCAATGAGGCCGGAGACGCGCGAATCCCCGGCGACGGCGGGGACGAAACCGGGGCGGGCGAGGGCGAGGATGCCGGTACTACCCCGGATGCCTCGAGAGAACGCGACGCAGAGCCCTCATCGAACGACGCCGGTGAGGACGGATGATCGGCGGCTGACGGGAGCTTGCAAAAGCTCGTCCGAGCTCCTAGCGAAGGCTAGACTCCCCGCTCTCACACGGGCGAAGTTCGCCTGCGCGCGGAACCTTTGCAAGACGAGGAATCAGCATGGCCAATCGGACGTATGACGCTATTGTGATCGGTGCGGGACCGGGCGGGTACCCGTGCGCGATCCGGCTTGCGCAACTTGGGCAGAGCGTCCTCTGCGTCGAGAAGGAAGAAGTCGGCGGCATATGCCTGAACTGGGGGTGCGTTCCAAGCAAGGCCCTCATCGCTTCCAGCCACACGTTGGACAAGATACGCCAGGGCGCGGGGTTCGGTCTTTCTGTTGTCGACGCGCGGATCGATGCTGCGAAGCTTCAGGACTGGAAGGACGGTATCGTAAGCAAGCTGACTTCCGGCATCAAAACCCTCTTTCGTGCCAACGGTGTGGACCTGGCGACGGGCGACGCGCGGGTCTCTGGGTCGCGCAAAGTCACGATACGGTCTCGCGATGGCAAAGAGGAAATGGTCGAAGCGAGAAAGGCCATCGTAGTCGCGACCGGATCCTCGACCCTCGAAATCCCGAGCTTCAAGTTTGATGGCAGGAGGATTCTAGGCGCGAGGGAGGCCGTGAGCCTGAGGCACATTCCCAAGCGACTCCTGGTGATCGGAGGAGGCGTCATTGGCCTGGAGCTCGGCGGCGTGTATCAGCGTCTAGGAAGCGATCTGACGGTCGTCGAAGCGCTCCCGAAGCTGCTCGCCGGGATCGACGCTGATGTCGTTTCCGTCGTCGAGCGGCGGTACGTAAAGCAGGGGGCGAAGATCTTCAAGGGGACCAAGGCGCTGGGGTTCGAGGAGCAAGCGGACGGATCGCTCCGCGTGCGGGTCGATCCGGGCGATGGCAAACTCCAGACCCTCGAGGCGGATGTCGTTCTCGTGGCCGTAGGCATGCGTCCAAACGGTGCGGGGCTCGGGCTCGAGGAACTCGGCGTGCGGATCGACAAGGGCTTCATCGCCACCGATGCCGTCGGCCAGACGAACGTTCCTGGGATCTTCGCGGTCGGAGACTGCTCGAGCATGCCGATGCTCGCTCACAAGGCGACCAAGGAGGGGGAGGTTGTGGCCGAGGTCATCGCGGGCCGCAAGGCTGCGAAGGACTGGGTGGCCGTTGCTGCGGCCATCTTTACCGATCCCGAAGTGGCCAGCGTTGGTCTGGGCGAAGAGCGGGCTCGAGAGCAAGGCATCGACGTGCGCATTGGCAAGTTCCCCTTTGCGGCGTTGGGCCGCGCCATGGCTGGAGGAGAGACGGACGGGTTCGTCAAGATTGTTGCGCACAAGGAGTCGCACGAGATTCTCGGCGCGCATATCGTCGGTCCTTCAGCGACCGATCTCATCAGCGAGGCCGCGCTCGCCCTCGAGATGCACGCCTTTCTCGAGGACATTGCCCTCACTATCCACCCGCACCCGACGCTTGGGGAAGCGCTAATGGAGGCGAGCCAGCACGCTCTCGGCCACTCGGTGCACATTCTTAATCGCTGAGAGGTGGTGCGGGCCGTCCGTCATCTCACGTCGCTCGAGTCGTTGCGGGTGCCGCCCGAGAACGATGGTCACGTGTGCCGTTCCGTGATCGCGATGTCACAGATCCGCGAGAAGTCGATACAAATTCGAGCCACGATGAACGCGGGCACGTATGATGCTTCGACGACTGTCATGCGTGCGAGAACCTCTCTAGTCGTGTTCCAGTATCCACTCGCCATCCCGTTGGCGCTCGTCGCTCTGACGTCCTGTAGCGGGACTATGGACTCTGGCGGCGCTGACGATGACGCGAGTCCCGAGAGCGCTTTCGCGGTGGACTCAGGGGACTCGGCCGCCGATAGCGGAGGGTCCGTGGACGCGGCAGTCAGGGACGCCACGACACGGGACGCAGCCTCGGGGTACGATGGCGGCGAAGACTCCACCCTGGTTGATGCTGCCGCGCGCGACGGAGCGGCGGCAGACAGCGTTGGCGACGCGGCTCCAGATTCCGTCACTCGCGGAGATTCGTCCGCACCCGACTCCGGCGCCCCGGACGCGTCCGACGCAAGCGATTCCGCGGAGGCGTCACCGGGCTCCGACGCATGCGTAGAAAATGTTCTCTGCATAGCTGGATACCATTGGGACCCGACAACGTGCAGCTGCGTGGCCGGCACGTGCATTTCGCAAGACGGTGGTCCCTGCGGCGGCTTCACCAGCAATCCGTGTCAGTGCGCTTCCGGTCTCGAGTGCATGACCAATCCGATTCCAGACATTCCTGGCACATGCGAACCCCTGCGCGCCGTGTGCGATCCCATCGCTTGCGGTCCGGCTCAAACATGGAACTCCACGCTCTGCGAGTGCGATCCGCCCGCGTGCACGACCGGCGCGGACTGCACGGGATCTCTGCCCAAGAATTGCGTGGTCTGTCTCGATGGAGGTTCCGGTTGCGCCCCCGCCCACTGGGGATGCAGCGTCGGGCTTTGCGAGGTCGAGTACTGCCCGTAAGCCTACCCAATGGGCTAGAAGTGGGGGTGATTTTCGTCGACCCCGAGCGAGGCCGGTGGCGAGTCGCCCGGGGCCTACTTCCTGTTACTTCCTGTAGGCGAGGACGCTCGACGCCGGGATTGCAAAGGGATCGGCGAAAAGCCACCCACTTCTAGCTACGCGTGAGCTCGTCCTCCGTGTTTCGCGGCGGCGCAGTCTCGACGCGCTGGCTTCCGAGCTGAGCGCGCCAGGCGGCGACCACCGCATCGATGCCGTCTCGGGTGAGCGCACCGACATCGACGGGCCCCTCATCCGTCACAGCCGTGTCCGATTCGGAATCCCAGCGCACGGCTACCTCGTCCTGTCCAGGACGGCGCGCGATGAGATGTCGTTCACGACGGTTCAGCATGACGCGTGTGCGCCAGTCGCCGAGTTGAAACCAAACGTCGTCTCCCGTAGTGGTTCCTTGGGCAGGTATCCGATGGGCTCGGGCAAGCTCGACGGCGTATGCGATGGCAGTGCGCGCCTGTCCGAACGCAATCTCCAGGAAAGTGACCTCATCGGAGCAGACCGAGCGCGAGTCCGATGCGAGCGCGTGAAGGAGTCTCACGTGCCAGTCATCCGAAGGGCGCGCAGAGTGAATCATGCGCGCTAGGATAGAACCTCGTGGTGCGCTCCGGAAGGCGCCCATGGCTGCGGCCCATGCCTCGTGGGGGAGGCGGGCCGACACCGTGATAGATTGTCGCCGGACGCGGTTCGTCACGACGGGCGCCTCGCCTCCGATTCCCGAACGTGAGGGCGCCCGGGATGTGTGGACTCCGCACCTACGTCCGGAGGCTCCGAATCGCCCTCGACGACGTGTCAATACCCCGTAACATCGTGGCTCCTCGAAGAGGTGTTCATGGGCATTTTCGATCGGATGGGAAAAGTCATTCAGAGCAATCTCAACGCTCTGCTCGACAAGGCTACGGACGAACGAAAGCTCATCGAGCTCAATTTCGAGGAGCTGGACGCGCAGATGAAGGCAGCGCAGCAGGAGGTCATACGTGCGGTCGCTCGGGAGAAACAGCTTCGCGCTCGGTGCGAAGACCTTAGAGCCGATGTCGAGCGCTGGTACAAAAGGGCGGAGCTGGCACTCCAGGTGGGCGATGAGCCGCTCGCTCGGGAGGCTCTCAAGGAAAAACAGCGCCTGACAGTCGAGCTCGATGCGGTCGATAAGGCGCGGACTGAGCAGCGCGATGCCGCCCTACGAATGAAGGACGGGCTCGAGCGCATGCGGCTCAAAGTCGAAGATCTCAAGCTGCACAAAGGAACCATCACCATGCGGGCGCAGGGTGGCTCGGAGAGCCTGGGAGCGCGCGGAGGGCGAAGCGCGTTGGAGGATTTCCGGCAGATTGAGGACAAGATCGACGCGCGGGAGACGGAGGGAGCCGCGATGGCGGAAGTCGAGGACGTTCTGGGTCGCGGGCCACAGGCTGCGGAGCTCGAAGCCCGCTTTCGCGAGCTCGAGACCGGAGGCCCAGGGGCGAGCGCCCAGGTCGATACGGACCTCGAAGCGCTGAAGAAACGCCTCCGCGTTTGATGGGTGTGCGCCATGGCCATCACACGTGTCGTCGTGGCGTTTCGGATGCATCCGGCCGGGGTGCGCGACGGCGACGGGTATTTGAGCCGAGCCAGGTCCGTCCGCGTGCGCTGTGAACAGCAGGGGGGTCGACTCGTCGCGTGGGGGGATAACTCCTTCGCGTTCGGGTGGGAGAGAGAGAGGTTTGACGACGTGATGGGTCTCGTCGGGAAGCTGGCGGCGGTGGACCTGGAAGAACCATCGTGGGCAATTGGCGTGGCCGAAGGCGAGGTCGCGCTCCTCGCTCCGGACGGGTCGGCGGGGGATCTCGCGTGGGGAATGGCGTTGATCGGGGCTGCTGCCATGGCGCGCCTTGCGCGGTCCGGTGAAGTAATCGTAGAAGATGAGGTTCGGGCGCTGCGCGAGGGTCGTCTCGCGGTCGTCGGGGAAAGAGTCGCACTGGAAGGCTCCCGCCGCGTGCGAGGCTGGCGGATGGCCGCCGAGGGGCCGTGGGTGAGCTCTGTCGCCGGAGATGACAGCGGCGACCGGGCGACGCTCCCGTACGTCCAACAACTGGCGACGCCGGCTTGGACTTCGGATCCCACGCCGACCCGGACTCCGGGCACGACGAGCCTGTGCGAGTCCCCCCGGGGAGCCGGGCCGGTCGAGGCGGATGCGAGGGCGGCGGCGCGGACAAGAAGCGCGAGCGCCGAAGATGCCTCGGCAGAGGAGCGGTGTCGTGCTGCGCTCGGAGCGGCGTTGGACCTGATGCACGCGGGTTGTTTCGAAGACTCCCTGCTGGACGCAGTGGATGCGCTGGCGCGAGGACGCGAGGCGGCCAATCCAGAGGCGGTGGCTGCCTGCATGGCTCTACTCGCCAAGCTGTACGATATCGTGGGATTGCAGGCCTCCGCAGTCGCGCTACGTGATGCGGCCCTCGGGCGCTAGGTTGATCGGGAGTCCAATTACTGCAACTGACAGTTCCGGACGAACGGTGGCTACACGCGCCAGGCCCGTGCTACTCGGCGTCTCCAGAGGCGCTGGCTCCGAATCAGACGGCGATCGACGTATGCCGCGCGACGAATTCGGCGAAGGCTGCTTCCTCGTGAACGGCTTGCCGCCGGCACATCTCCGAGAGCGAGCGCACCGTCGACCTGACCTCCGAATCGGTCGCCAGCGCATCGATCATACGAATGAGTTCAGGCGCACCCACGCGACGGTGGTCGAAGAAGCGGCCGATCCGATGGAACTCGACTCGGGCGGCATTACCGAGTTGATCGCCACCGATCGCGAACGTCAGCATCGGAACACCGAAGTAGGCACATTCGCGCAGGGCTGCCGATCCCGCCTGGACAATGCCGACGGTCGCGCGCGCCAGCACGTCGAGCTGGGGCACACGCCGCAGCACTCTGACGTTCTCCGGCGACGGATCACGCGCCACCATCGGCGCAAACACGCCGCACGCTACGACGAGCTGCCAGTCGCGTCGCCGCGCGAACGCTTCGACGAGTGCGTCGAGAAACCGCTTGATGTGCTGTGCCCAACGCACGAGCCGTTCCGAACCGTCGACCGTAAAGACGTTCTGACCGTACGTGGTACTCGTGCAGCTGTACGCGATGGGTCGGTCATCGAGCCCTTCGGCCCACCCCAAGTCGGGGTCTCGACGCGAGAGCGATTGGCTACCCGACAGGTAAAAGCGATCGCTACGGTGCAACGCGGGCCAGTCGAGCGCCTTGTGCCCAATGACGACTTCCGGGAGGTCGGGCCGCGGCCCCCATTCGGAGTAGCAGTACCGCCACCCGTGGGCGATGGCACGGCGACGCTCGCGCGCCTCGATGAGGCGTAGGCAGACTAACTCGGGCAGCCGCCGCCAACGAAGGAGAGGACTCAAGCGCCGCGCGCGCCACGCATGGGCCCACGCGAGGAGGTTGAGCCCACGGCTCCAAAGGGAGTCGCTCCGCGCGGGCCGGGAGCTGAATACGGGCGGCCAACGAACGTCGAACCGCGAGCCATAGTTCGAGAGCAGCGCAATGGTCGGGATTCCAGCGCGCGCCGCCACGCCTGCGGCCGCCTTCGAAACGTGCAGATTCATGAACAAGAGGTCGGCCGAGGCTCGGGCGATGCCCTTGTCCAGGTCCGACCGCAGGCGTTCGAACCATGTCCACTCACGGCGAAGCAAGGCCAGAGGGCGAGCGGCCTGGAGCCACTCGTCGCGCGTCGTACGTTCCTGTCCCACCCCGACGTACTCGAAGCCGTTGGCCTCGACGTGCCGCCGGGTCTCGGCGTCCTCGACAGCGATGAATCGAACGACGTGCCCGCGCCGCGCGAGCAAATTGGCGACGATGAGACCCGAATTGCACGAAGAGCGTTCGTAACCCGTGGCAATCAAGATTTGCAGGCGCCGGTCGCCCGCAGCGCGTGTCGCCGCACCGGCGTCCGCTGTTCGATGCAGCATGATCCATCCTCCTTGGTTGACGGTTACGCCCGGGCCTTGCCTGCTGTCGAAACTTACGATCGCGACGATCGTCGGATTCATCACGTGGTTTCGCCGTCCCGACGAACCCTCAAGAGAGATAGTATCCGATTCGCGGCGGTCATACCACATCGTCCGCCATGGCCGAGACCGAGCCTTGGCGCGTCGTCGACGCACGGACTTCGCAAGGCAGCTTACGTTTGCCGGGTTGGCGCGTCCGTCACGCGATCGCAAGCAGATCTAAAGGTCGATTGCGATCCGCCGTTCCCCTACTTTGAAATGGCGAATGCGGCCGTCGCACAGTTCCCGTTGTCGGAGGTCGGCTCGGGATCGCGCAAGCGATTCCGCTCGGTGATGGAGATTCCGTCGGTCGGCGACGTCGTCGCCGACAAGTACCAGTTGGTTCGTCTTATCGGGGAAGGTGGGATGGGGGTCGTGTTCGAGGCCACTCACCTTCGGTTGCGGCAGCGCCTGGCGATCAAGGTTCTGCGCCCCGACCTTCCGGACCTGGGCCGCGTCGTGGAGCGCTTCGAGCGAGAGGCCCGCGCTGCGGCGGTCCTGCACTCGCTCCACTCGGCACGCGTCTTCGACGTGGACACTCTGCCGAACGGGCTTCCGTATTTTGTCATGGAGTACCTCGAAGGGCGCGACCTCGACGCCGAGCTTGCAGCGACGGGTCCCTTGCCCCTTGAAGAGGCCGTCGACATTGCGATCCAGGTGGCCGAGGCCATGGCCGAGGCGCACCGAGCCGGCATTGTTCATCGCGATCTGAAGCCGTCGAATCTCTTCATCTGCCGTAAGCCGGGTGCGGCCCAGCCCATCGTCAAGGTCCTCGATTTCGGAATCTCCAAATGCGAGGGCGACATCGACGACGCCGACGAGCGCCTGACTCCGCACCAGGCCTACTTCGGTACACCCCACTATGCGGCACCCGAACAGCTTCGCGACGCCGCCGCTGCGGACGAGCGGAGCGACGTTTGGTCGCTTGGAATCGTCGTCTACGAACTCCTGACTGGCCGCACGCCCTTTCAGGGAACGGCTTCGTCGGTCATTGCCCAGGTGTCCTCCGACCCGATTCCATGGCCGCTCAGGTTCAGACCCGACATGCCGCGCGCCCTCGCGCGAGTGCTCGCCCAGGCCCTTCGGCGCGATCCCAGCCGCAGATTCCGAGATATGGATGCCTTCGCGCACGCGCTTGCCCCGTTCGGATCGGCCCGGACCATGCTCGTCGGGACCGCGAACGAGGACCTGGCCGATCGCCGGCTCGGCGAGATCCTGGTGGACGAGGGGATCTTGCGTCCGAAGGACCTCCACCGCGCTCTGGCCACTCAACGACGCTCCGGAGGCCTCCTCGGTCGCACGCTCGTCGAGTCGGGGCTCGTCAGCCAAGTCGATCTGCTGGCGGCGCTGGCGAAGCAACAGGGCATCGCCTCGTACGAGGACCCAGTCGCGGAGGTCGCCGTCGAGGAGCAGCAGCGCAACTCGCCGACGGTAGCCGTCCCAGCCTACGACCCGGTTCCCGCGCCAGCCCAGCGATCGCTAGCTGCTGCGGTGATCGGACTGTCCATCGGGTTTGCGCTGACGCTCGCCATCGCCTGCGGTCGTTCGGCCCCGTCTTGGGACCACGGTGACGGTCGGAGAAGCGCGCCCGCGATGGACCACGCTCAGGCATTGCGCGCGGCGCATTAGTTAGAGCGTCGGCGATTAGCCAGGTCGGCATGAGTCGGCGCGCGATAGGACCCCTAGGTCCGATCCTCGGACGCGCGCGAATAGAAATCCGACCTCAGATACGTTCCGACGGCGTGCTGAATGAGAATCTTGCCGACCGCGCCGATGGGGACGGCTAGGAGCACGCCGAGAAACCCGAAGAGCGTTCCGGCTGCCATCATGGTGAGCAGGACTTCGACTGGCGCGAGTCCCACGGAGCGGCCGACGATGCGAGGTGTGACGACGAGACCGTCGAGGAGCTGCACTCCGAGCATCACCGCCAACACGCCGACAATGCGTCCCGGTCCCTGCCAGTCGAGCGTGGCGATCGTCAGGGCGAGCGTGAGACCGCAGCCGAATCCTATGTAAGGCACGAATGCCAGCATTCCGGTCAGGACACCTATGGGCACGGCCAGCCGAATGTCGACGATGCGCAGACCCGTCGAATACAAGGCTCCGAGAACGATGTTCGCGACGAGCTGTCCGCGCACGTAACCGCCGAGCGTCCGATGGATCTGCCGGGCGATGCGGGCCACGAGGGGATACCAGCGCCGCGGGACGAGGCCCGCCGCATGGGTGACGATCCGGTCGAAGTCTATGAGGAGGTAGAGTGCAAAGACCGGTACGATGAGGCCGCTCAAGAGGACCGCGGCGTAGCCGAGTGTACCAAAGAGCGCTCCGGCGGCCGTCGGGAGCACGCTGGGCCCGAGCGACAGGAGCTTGTCGCGTAGACCGACACCGAGCTCGCCCATCGTGTGAGGCAGGCGCACGTGGAACGTCTGCCACACCGCAGGCTCGATGCGATCCTCGAAGCCACGGAGCTGCGACGGAAGGTCCGCCGCGGCCGTGCGCACCTCTTCGACGAAAAGCGGAACGGCGTACACGAGAATGGTCACGAGCGCGCCGAGGATCGTCACCATCACAATCGGCGCCGCGAGGCCCCGCGGCACCCTTCGATCGGCGAGCCAGTCGACGAAGGGGTCGAGCGCATAGGCCAAGAGAAAGGCGAAGAAGAGCGGGACGAGCACGCCGCGAAGCGCGTACAGGAGAGCGACGAGTCCGAAAACGATGGCCACCGCGACCATCCGCCGGAACGCGTGGTTGGCCGGCGGCGGAGGCAGCGGCGAAGGCTGAGTCGACATTCCGGCGAAGCAATGTAGCCTGCCGCCTGCCATGGCAGATAGCCGCGAAAACAAACCAGAGGACCTGGTGTCGTTCGATGAGGACGATCCTCGCCCCGTGCCGCCGATACGCAATCAAGATGGCGCGACGGTGGCGCGTCTCGCAGGGGTGATGCGTCGATTGCTCGACCCTGGAGGGTGCCCGTGGGACCGTGAGCAGACTTTCGAGTCGCTCCGCAAGTACACGTTGGAGGAGGCGTGTGAAGTCATCGATGCGATTGACTCGCGGGATCGGAAGGCCCTTCGCGAGGAGCTCGGCGATCTACTGCTCCAAGTCGTTTTTCAAGCGGAGCTCGCCCGGCGCGAGGGCAGTTTCGGGCTTGACGATGTAGTCGCCGGCATCGTCGACAAGCTCGTCTTCCGGCACCCGCACGTATTTGGCCATTTGGACGTAGATACGGCCGACCAGGTACTTCAGAATTGGGAGAAGTTGAAGGCCACGGAAAAGGGTGTACGGGGAGTGCTTTCCGGCGTGCCGCGCAGCATGCCGGCGCTCACGCGGGCGCAACGCGTTGGCGAGAAAGTTGCGCGCGTCGGCTTCGATTGGCAGGACGCGGCTGGATCGCGCGCCAAGGTGGCCGAAGAGCTCAGGGAGCTCGACCAAGCGGTCGAAAAGGGCGATGCCAAAGGGATGGAGGAGGAACTGGGGGACGTGTTCTTCGCGCTCGTCAACCTGGCGCGGCACGTGGATGTCGACGCCGAGGGAGCGCTTCGGCGCACGATCGACAAGTTCACGTCGCGCTTCGCGCACGTGGAAGACCGCGTCCGTGAGCTCCACGGGGGCTGGGGCGAGGCAGGGGCGCAACCGATTCCGCTCGAGGTTCTCGACGGGTATTGGGAAGAGGCTAAGGAGAAGGGTCGCGCGGAGAGTTCGCGCCGTCCGCCGGCCACGCTCGACGCTGCGATCCCGAAATCCCGTCCCCGATAGAAGGTCGGTGCATTTGGAACGAGCCCGAGCTAGGCCTGCGGCGAATCACGCGGAGGTGGGGCAGTTTGCCCGCGTACGCTACACAATCTCTGTGACTGCGCCATCGTTGCCACGTTCGACGCCTCCGCTTGCGCGTACGCCGGAAGAATGGGGCGAGGCGCTACGGGAACTGGGCGTCCGGCCGTTTCACGCGCGGCAGCTGTTTCGATGGATCCACGCGCGCGGCGTAGTCGATGCGTCGGCCATGACGGACCTGCCCCACGAACTTCGCGAGAGGTTGGCGTCGCTTGGTCTCGATCGGGTGCTCACAGTCACGGACGTTCGCCACGCCCGCGATGGCACCAGTAAGCTCCTGGCCCGCCTAGCCGACGGGGCTTCCGTGGAGACGGTGCTCATTCCTGGACTGCCCACTGCGCTCCCATCGTTGCCGTCGCCGGTCGCTCCTTTCGGTGGCGACCTCGAAGACACAGTCGACGACGATGACGACGATCCGTCGACACCCTCCGCAGACGTCGCGGGCGAGACGTATGTCCGCGTAGCGCAGTGCGTCTCGACGCAGGTCGGTTGTGCCATGGGGTGCGCATTCTGCGCCAGTGGGGTCGCCGGCTGGAAGCGACACCTCGGCGCAGATGAGATTGTCGCGCAGGTGATCGCTGGGCGCGCGCGGTTGCAGGCCAGCGAGCGCCTGCGCAGCGTGGTCTTCATGGGCATGGGCGAGCCTCTCCACAACTATGACGCAACCGCACGCGCCATCCGGTTGCTCTCCCATCCCGACGGGGTCGGCTTGTCCACGAGGCGCATCACCGTCTCGACGAGCGGTCTCATCCCAGAGATTGCGAGGTTGGGTGCAGACTTCGATGGGCACATCGGGCTTGCGGTTTCGCTTCACGCTGCCGACGACGACACGCGGTCGCGGCTCATGCCGATCAACACAAAGTATCCGCTCGGCGCGTTGGTCGCTGCCCTGCGAGCCTATCCCTTGCCGCGACGCCGTCGCATCACCATCGAGTATACACTCATCGCCGGACGAAATGACGCGGCCTCGGACGCGACGAAGCTCGCGCGACTTCTTCGCGGCATTGCCGTGAAGGTCAACCTCATCCCGATGAACCCAATCGTCGCGAGCGACCTCGGGCCGCCGCCCATGACCGCCGTTCTGGCGTTCCAACGGATCCTCTGCGACGCGGACTACTCGTGCTTCATCCGTCGTCGGCGAGGCGACGACGTCGACGCCGCGTGTGGACAACTCGCCCTGCTCGGCGCGCCACCGAAGGTACGCAGCTTTCGCGACGCCTAGACCATCGCCTCCACGATCGTCCAGCGTGCACGATAGCGATCGACGGTGCGAAGGATCGCGTCGGTGGAGTCGACGCAGACATTGGTCACCAGCAGCCATTCGATCGGGGCTTCGCCAGGCGGCGGCGTCTCCTCCCAGACCCGCACGACATGTAAGCGAGAGCGTCTCGGGCAGCGCTCGATCTTGCGTCCTCGGTCGTTTGAATATCGTGGTCGTTGCGCCAACCGAAAGTGTAGCGGTCCGTTTCCCGCGCGAAAAATGAATATGCTTTTGCAGAGGAGAGCGTTCGCCATCCACGCGTTGTGAGATCGAGGCTTCTCGTTGAACCACACATTCGGTCTTGGCGATGGCGTCGCTGAGCTTTCTCGGCTCCGAGGGCGCCAGCTCGGCAAGAATGCGGTCGTGCGCCAGGCGGATCACGAAGGCGTGATGGGCCTCGGTCAGCCGAGCGAACAGCGCATAATCGTCCGCCTCGCGATCCATGACGTGGACGACTTTGCCGTCGCCACCGAGTCGAGAGGATGCACTCTGCACGCTCTGCCACCAGCGTGCCCTCTCGTCACGCTCGGGTCGCTCGCCGCGCGTCCAGGTCGTCAGCGACGCCAGTTCCAGAGGTCGTCGCCGTCCGTCGTCGGACAGTGCCAGTGACACGTGTGCGAAGAATGCCTGGCCCTTGCTGCGTACCCGCCCGAGACCCTCGCGCGCCCCGTCGGGCGCAAAGGAAAACGTCGACGTATCGTGGATCACCAGAGTCGACGGCTCCCGATCGCACGCGCCACGCGTACGCTCGAAGTGACCGCTGAGAATGCCTTCGCTCGTCACCCGCGGATTGCCAAAGAAACGATAGGCCCTCTCCAGCTCCGCGCTCGAAAATACCTTCGGGAAACTCAACGCGGGGTTCGCTGCGAGCTTGCGTGTCACGGTTGCAAGTCGCGCCCGCAGGCGCGGGTCCGAAAAGTGCGACCGTTCAGCATCCGAGGCGAGCGCGGCAAGCGAATCGACGTGGATCATAGGCCGACCAGATCACATCGCCGGCTTCACCGTGTCGAAAAACTACCTGAAATTGCACCGATTATTTCGACACGGCACTTGTCCAGCGACGCTGTGTTGAACCATGAGACTTCCCGTAGGCGAGCATGCTCGCCGCCGGGATCGCGAAGGGATCGGCCGAAAGACACCGGCCTTCCACGTGCGCGGAGGGCCGGGATGGGATAGAGGTTCGGCAGCGAACCGCGATGATCCCGTACATCCACATCCCAGACCTTCACATTGGACCGGTGCCGCTGCATCCCTTCGGCGTCCTCGTGGCGACCGGCGTGCTCGTCGGCACGAGCCTGACGACGTGGCGCGCCCGCAAGCTCGGCTACGATCTCGCGGCGCTCAATTCGTTCATCACGTGGATGCTCGTTACCGGCTTCGTACTCTCCCACGTCCTAGACTACCTCTTTTACCACTGGCGAGAAGTCGTCGAACGCCCCTGGTCCCTTCTCATGGTGTGGGAAGGATTGAGTTCGTTCGGCGGATTCATCGGGGCAGTGGTGGGAGTTCTTCTGTGGAAGTACTTGGACGTGGAGAAATCGCCTTTGCGTTGGCGCAAGGCGCCTTATCCAATATTGCCGTTCACGGATCTCTGTATTTCGGTGTTTCCCGTCGGGTGGATGTTCGGTCGCATGGGATGCGCGTCGGTTCACGATCACCCGGGGGCTCGGGCGACCGCCGAGACGCTCCTCGCCGTGGCGTATCCGAAGTGGCCGGGAGACGGGTCGGTCACGCACGTTGGCTTCATCGAGTTCATCGTCGGACACGACCCGCGATACGACCTCGGGTTCCTCGAGCTCCTCTTCACCATCGTGCTCGCGTCCGCGCTGGCGCTGACTTGGAGGCGCAAGCTCACGATTGGAACCTACGCCGCTGTCGTGTCGCTCGCCTACGCCCCGGTCCGGTTCACGATGGATTTCTTTCGCGTCCCGGAGAGCGCGGGCGGCGACAGTCGCTATGGGGGTTTGACTCCGGCGCAGTGGTGCTGCTTTGTACTCTTCATCTATGGCGCCGCGATGGTCTGGTACGTCCGGCAAGTCCGTGTTCGCGGTCTCGACCTCGCCGTGCTGGTGAGAGACCTTTCGTCGCGGGTCGAAGACAAACCCGCGAGCCCAGGGGCTTAGGCTTGTCCTGCCCACCCGATGGCGACCCGTGTGCCCGCGTCCCCGTCCCCTACGGCTTTGGACGCCGCGATCCCAGCACTGCCAGCTTCAGGTAGCTTAGCTGGCTCGCTGCGGTGTGCTTCGCCATGTCGATGGGGCCCGCGTCGCGCTTGGACGCGCGGCCCATGAGTTCTCCGGTCTCGTAGAGCTCGCGGGTCCTTCCGCGCTGGAGTTTCCCGCTCGAGGTCTTCGGAAGGGCGCCGGGAGGAAGCGCGATGACATCGTCCACGGTGAGCCCCATGCCGTCTTGAACGGCCGCTCGGACGGCGCTGACGAGCGCCGCCGCCTGGGCCAGTCGCTCCGGTTCCTTCACTTCGAACGCGAGCACGACACGCTCTCGATCCCGTTCGAGTCCGCTCGGGTCTCGAGCGCCAAACGCCACGACGTTGCCTTTGCGCACGCCGTCGACCAGGCTTGCCTCCCACTCCATGTCTTGCGGATAGTAGTTGCGCCCGTTCACGATGACGATGTCTTTGCTGCGGCCACAAATGTAGACCATTTCGTCGTGAATGAATCCGAGGTCACCTGTGCGCAGGAAGGGTCCGGCAAACGCCTCTCTTGTCCGTTCCGCGTCTTCCCAGTATCCGCCCATGACGCTGGGGCCCGCGATGCGGATCTCGCCAACGACGCGCTCCGGCAAGGGACGAGCGCTGTCGTCGTCGGCTGGATCGAAGATACGCAGGACGTGGCCCGGGAACTCCCGTCCACAGGACACCAGGCGTACGGCGTTGTCGGCGTCTTCGGCCACAAGGTGCACCTCGCCGGTGGCCCAGAGACGGGGGCCGTCGACGGCGATTATCGTCGCTCCCCGGCCGAGCGCACTCAGCGTCACGGCGAGCGACGCTTCTGCCATGCCGTACGACGGGAGCAGACTTTCACGGCGAAATCCGTACGGTGCGAAGGCTTTGGAAAAGCTCTCGAGGGTCTCCGGCCGAATCGGTTCGGCGCCGCATCCGGCCACGCGCCAACGTGACAAGTCGATGCCCAAGAGCTCGCCGCTACGTATGCGCTTGACGCACAAACCGTACGCGAAGTTTGGTGCATAGGACGCGGTTCCGCCATGGCGCACCATCGCTTGGAACCACGTGATAGGTCGCTTGAGAAAGAGGAGAGTCGGCACGAGGACGACGGGAATCCTGAAGTAGAGCGGGGCGAGCACGAAGCCGACAAGGCCCATGTCATGGTAGAGCGGTAGCCACGACACTCCGAGGTCGTCGCTGCCGAGGCAAAGTCCGTGCTTCATGATGCACTCGACGTTCGCCGCAATGTTGTCGTGCGTGAGGACAACACCTTTCGGGCGGGACGTGGATCCGCTCGTGAACTGGAGGAAGGCGACATCGCCCAGCGAGGGCTTCTCGGGCCGAAGCGGCTCGTTGGAGTCGCGAATTCCCTCGACGGCGACCACCTGCTCGAGGGCCGGACAGGCCGCCTGGACAGTGCCGAGCAGTCGCTTTATTTTCGATGTCGTGACGAGAGCGCGCGCGCCGCTCTTGGCCACGATGTGGCGGGTGTTGTCGAGATACGCCTGGAGGCGGCCGAGCGCCATCGGCGGATAGAGAGGTACCGGTACGATGCCGGCTCGAAGGGCGCCCAGGAAGCAGAGTATGAAATCGTCATTGCGGGGCAAGACGATGGCCAGGCGATCGCCGCGTCGCAGTCCTAGGGCCTGAAGCGCGCCGCCCGTGCGCGCGCTCATGCGCTCGATGGCCGCGAAGGAGAACGACTCTTCGCTCCCATCGGCAGGGCCCGTGGTGGGTCCAATGAAGCCCGGCACGCCGGTCTCCGGTACAAAGCGAAACCCTCGCGTCGGCTCGGCTGCCGCCGCATCTTCGATCGCCTGTGGAATGGTGCGGGAAGGCATGGGTGGGGACGGCAGCCGAACGTCTGGGAGCTTGGGGACGGGATCGGGGCTCGAGGTCCGCCCGAGTGACCTCGCACGGCGTGCAGACCTCCGTCGGCTCTTACCAGAGCTCGGCGGCGCGTACCAATCGCTTCGCCGGCGATCCCCTAGGTCGCTCGCGTCGAGAGCGCCGGCGCAGGGCTTTTTGACATGGGCGGCGTGGTGGGCGATCCTTAGCCAACCCATGCCTCTCATCGAGACCGAGGAAGCCGCCCGCCGTCTCGCTCGGGCCATCGCTAGCGACCTTTCTCTTTACAACGAGGACAAGATCATCGCCGGAATCCGGAACGATGATCTCTTCACTGCGCTGGCAGAGGAAATTGAAGAGGGTCGTGCCCTCTACAAGCGCAGGGTTTCGCCAGAGCTTTATCCACGGAATTTCTATGATCGAGCGCTCGTCGACATCCTCGTCAAGGCCAAGGGCCACGTGAAGTCCAAGCTCTGGTAACTGCCTTTTTCGGAGGCAAGGGGGCGAATTTGTGCGCAGAGGTCGTGCGACAGGTGGTCGACGAGGGTTCGAGCGGCGTTCGCGTCGACCGGTTCGTGGCGAGAGCCTTCTACGTCTCGCGCACCGAGGCTCAGCGCTGGATCGACGCCGGTCACGTGAGTCTCGGTGGTAAGGCTGTCAATTCAGCGACCCGCGTGCGTGCGGGTGACGTCATCGAGGCGCGCCCCCTGGCTCCGCCCGACACGGCTGCCCAACCGGACGCGGGCATTCCCGTCGATGTCGTCTACGTGGACGAAGCCATCGTCGTCGTGAACAAACCTGCGGGCCTAGTGGTCCACCCGTCGCTCGGGCATCTCGGCGGCACGCTCGTAAATGGCCTTCTGGCGCTCGGATACTTTCGCAGGGAAGACTTCGCAGACCAGGGCGAGTCCGGCGCAAGCATTCGGCCCGGCATCGTCCACCGCTTGGACAAGGGAACGAGTGGCGTGCTCGTCGTCGCGCGGACGCCCGCTTCCCGGGAGCGCTTGAAGCGGCAGTTTCAATCCCATTCCATCGAGCGCGTCTACGATGCAATCGTCGTAGGGGACGCGCCGAGCGTGACATTTGACACCCTCCACGGACGCCACCCACGAGATCGCCATAGGTTCACTACGCGCGCTTCATCCGGGAAGCGTGCTGTCACCCATGTTCGTCGAGTCGCCTCCCTGCACGCTGCCACGCGCGTAGAATGCACTCTCGAGACCGGTCGGACGCATCAGATCCGCGTTCACCTTGCAGAGGCCGGAACGCCGGTTCTAGGTGACACCACGTATGGTCGGGCGCCTGCGGATGCGCTCGTGCGCGCGGTTGCCGAGCGCCTGGGCCATCAGGCCCTTCACGCCAGAATCCTTGGATTCGTCCACCCAAGCACGGGGGCCTACGTGCGTTTCAACGTCCCACCACCGAGCGACTACGAAGATGCCGCGGCGGCGCTCGCGACCGGCGTTTGACTCAGGGGACGCTCCCGGCGCCCATGCGGCTCGCGCCGAGAGCCGCCCCGCCGAAAAGGCTCCGATAACGCTGCTTGAGGGCGGACAAAGCGAGGAAACCGACCAGCACGGCGAACCAAAGCGTCGCGAAGCGCACGAGGATCATCGCCGCAGTGCTCGCAGTCGGCCCCACGTGTCCAAGCTCCTGGAGCTGTTGGCGAAGCGAGGTCTCGGTGACCCCGAGTCCTCCTGGGACTGGTACGAGCGCGCCTGCGAGAGTGCTCGTGGCATAGAAGAACGTGGCGAGCTCGAAGCTCGTGGTCGCGCCGAGACCTCGAAGGATGACCCAGAGAGCGGCACACTCGAGCGACCAGGCACCGACGGACAGGACCGTCGGGATGACGAGGTTCGAGGGGTGAACGAGCAGCGCCAGACTGTCGTATGCGGCCCTGAGCTTGGGGCCCAGGCGGGCAAACGGCCCTCTTAACCGCTCGACGACGCGAATCAACGCGTGAGAAGCGCGCTCGTTGGCGACCAGGACGAGGACCCCAATCACCGCGATCGCGCCCGCTCCGGCCCAAAAAAGCCCGCCGGAGAATCCGAGCGAGCTCACGACGATGAGGATGACGATGCCGATAACGTCGGTGAGTCGCTCCGCGACGACCACGGGTGCCGTGCGTTCGACTGGAATCCGGTGGGTCTCGAAGAGAACCACCGACTTGAACACCTCCCCGACCTTGCCCGGCGTGACTGTGAGGACGAAGCCGCTGAGGAAAGTGAGCAGGCTGTCGACCTTGCCGACGCCTCGGATCTCGAGGCGAGCGAGGTAAAACTCCCACTTTAACCAGCGCACCAGGTAGTTTCCGAGTGCCAGGGCGCAAGCCGCCGCGAACGATGGCCACGCGAACTGTGCGAGCGCGTCCCCCATCTTTGCGAGCCCGGTGTGCACAGCGAACGCCCCGTAGATGCCCACGCCGAGCAGCATGGCGAAAAGAACTCGCCGTATGGCAACCTGTCCGCGGACATCACGAGGCGTCATCGAAGTTTCAGCGTCTTACGAAGGGCGAGCGCAAGGAACACGACGCCCCCTATCAAGGCGCTGACCGCCACGACCCAGAAGACCCACGCGGGTGCTTCCCATCGGCCGCGCGCGAGCCCGGGCTCGGGCCGAACGACAACCTCCGAGGGGTCGATTCGGCTCAAGCTCGTCGACGTCGGAACCACGAGAGCCCTTTACCCGACGGTGCGGCGTCCAGCAACCAGTGGACACCATCGGCCCCGCGTCCTACGAACTCGTGCCGCGAGAATGCAACCCGTAGCCCACGAGGTCCCGAGCGAGTCCGCCCTGAGCGACGTGGAGCTCCTCGATCGCGCGCGCCACGCGAGCACCGAGCTGAGACGAGCCATCGCCGTGCGCGTCGTCGGTCAGGACGACATCGTCGATCTCATGCTGGTCGCGCTGCTAGCCCGGGGGCACGCGCTGCTGGTAGGGGTGCCCGGTCTGGCGAAAACGTTGCTCGTCGCTTCGCTCGCCGAAGCGCTGGACCTGTCCTTCGGTCGTGTGCAGTTTACTCCGGACCTCCTGCCGGCCGACATCACCGGTACGGACGTGGTGGACGAAGAAGGCGGCACCCGCGCCCTGCGCTTCCTCGCGGGCCCCATTTTCCGCCACCTCGTCCTGGCCGACGAGATCAATCGGACCCCGCCGAAGACTCAGGCGGCGCTTCTCCAGGCGATGCAGGAGAGGAGGGTCACCGTCGGCACGAGCACGCACGTGCTACCCGACCCTTTCCAAGTCTTCGCTACGCGCAATCCGATCGAGCAGGAGGGAACCTACCCATTGCCCGAGGCGCAGCTCGATCGATTCTTGCTGGAAGCGCACGTGGAGTATCCGAGCGTCACCGAGGAGAGAGAGATCGCGCGACGGACGACGGCATCTGCCCTCGGGCAGGTCCCGTGCGTTCTTACGAAGAGCGACGTGCGGATTTTACAGTCTCTAGTGCCGCGCATCCCGGTGACCGAATGCGCGGTCGCTCTGGCCGTCGCCCTGGCGCGCGCGAGCCGCCCGAGCGACCCGACGGCGCCCAAAGAGGTACGCGACCTGGTGCGATTCGGCGCGGGACCCCGTGGTCCACAAGCGCTGGTCATCGCGGCGAAAGCGCGGGCGGCTCTGCGCGGCGAGGCTGCGGCCGATGTGGACGATGTGAGATCGCTCGCCATCCCCGTCCTGCGCCACCGGCTCGTGCTGAGCTATCGAGCCGAGGCGGAGGGCGTGAGCGACCGCGCGATCGTGGAACGAATTGCAGAAAAGATTCGGTAACTCCCGGTCGCCGAATCACTCGAGCCCGGCTCTCGTCGTGCGACCTCGGGCGCGACGACGGAGAGCGAGCCACCCGAACACGAGCCATGGCGCAGGGAGTCCCGTTCGGCGCTCGCCGTCCAGTGTCACGCCGCATCCCCCGGAACTCGCGCCGCTGGACCCGCCGGCATCGATTCCGCCGTCGCCAGGTCGCATCGCTCCGGAGCCGCTCGACGAGGCTCCGCTCGAGGCCTGGGCGCTTCCCGAGCTGCTGGAGCTCGTGGAGCCCGCGCCCGAGCTGCTGGAGCTCGTGGAGCCCGCGCCCGAGCTGCTGGAGCTCGTGGAGCCCGCGCCCGAGCTGCTGGAGATGCCCCCACTCGATCCACCGGAGCCACTGCACGTGCTGGAGACAGCGAAGCCTCCCGAATTGGTGACCAAGGGAACGTGAGTATTCAGGAAAGGCTTGTTGTCGAGCCACAAGTCGTTCGTGGGCAGCTCCCCGTCCTCGCTGAGGCCGAAGAGCACGCCAAGAACGCCCGCGTTGGCGAGGTTCGCGAGGTGCTCATCGCGAATCGCCGTCGACGCAGGGCTCTCCACCTGAAGCAGATACTCGGCAAAGATATCCTTGTAGCCCGAACGGGGGGTCGAGTCGCTGTAGGGGATGTTGAGATGCTGGCTATTGCCCATGGGCACCTGGTGAAGCATCCAGCGGACGCCTGATGCCTGGTTGTAGAGGTTGAGCCACTCGATGTATCGGTTCATGCTCGGCGTATCCGCGGAAGCGTCATCGCTCGGATCCCACATGTCACGGCCGTCCGTGTAAGAGCCCTGATCGGTCGACCGGGGGCAGCTCGCCGAGAAATCGAAGCGGTCCCCCGTCGCGTTGGGGCCCACGCCGAGCGTGCCAAAGAAGCTCCACTGGTAGTCTACGTACGACTGAAGGGAAGCCGTGTCGCTAGGAGGAAAGTTCATGATGTCCCCGCCCGAAGCGTAGTATGGAGTGTCGGGCCCCATGACGACGTTGGTCGCCCCCACGCTCTTACGAATCGCGAGAAATGCCATTCCGAAGCCGGCCACCGTATTCGGAAGGTTGGCCAGTTCGGGGAGGCCCGTCGATGCCACCGCCGCGGCAGTGGTAGAGTCGTTGTTCACGAGCATCTCGACCATTCCGAAGCTGTCCCCCTCGAGGACGATGACGACGGGCTGGCCGTAGGCCTTCGCCTTCTGCATCAACACCCTGAACTCGGTAAAATACTCCGTGGTCCACGAGGGGTCTTGAATCTCCGTGAGAAGGCCGCTGTCCCCAGTGTCGTGACCATACCCCATGTTGTAGAGGTGGATGCCAGGGATGAATCCGGCGCCGCCGAATGTCGAAAACAGAGTATCGGCGAACGAACCGTCCGCCGCCCCGTACCCCCAGGTGTCGTACCAGTTATCTCCAGCCTGTCCTGACAGGTAGGTCCACTCGACGTCCCACTTCGTTGCACTCTGCGCCGCCCAGGTGTCGGACGTGCTGGCCGCGCCCCATCCGAATAGGAGTCGCGACGGGAGGACCGCAGGGAGCGCTCCTGCGGCCGCACAACCCGGAGTGTCCGCGCCGGCATCAGTGGTCGTCAGGAGGGTCGCGCACAGAATCAACGCGAACAACAAAGCGGAGCTCGAGGAGGGCCGCGAAGCGCCCCCGTCGTCGATTCGGGTCAGTCGGACCATGGGGGACCTCGTTGTGAGCTTCTATGAGACGTCGTTCAGGTTTCTGCGGTCACCCGTGGAGTGCGCTTTAGCGCCGCCACCGCCAGGGCGCCCCGGTGGGGCGGACAGAGTTCGTGAGCGTAGTCTAGAGCTCTCTGAATGAATTCGTCGTGCGTATTGGCTTGCCATACCTTGTGTACGAGCCCGCCCGCGAGCGCAGCGTCGGGCGACAAGGGCCCCAAGGTCGTGAGCAGCTCGATCGCACGGGCGCGTCCGACCGTGTGCACGAGCCGCCGCGTTCCTCCTAGCTCTGTGGGCGGTATCGCCAGCTTTGCGGGTCCGTGCCTCGCAATCCGAATGTCGCACGCGAGCGCGAGGTCGACTCCTGCATCGAGACAGTGACCGTTGAGGGCGGCGATGACGAGTTTGGGTGTGTTCTCGATTCGCTCGAGCACCTCGTGGGCGTGGACATTGAAAGAGTCACGGAAGCTCGTCCCAGCTTCCTTGAGCATCTGGGCATTGACGCCCGCCGTGAAGTACGCCTCCCCGTGGCCTGTGATGACGAGCACGTGCACATCATCGTCGAAGCGGACTTCGAGCAGAGCTGCATCGAGCTCCTTTAACATCTCGTACGTCAGGGCGTTCACCGGCGGGTCGGTCAGCGTGATGACGCAGACTCCCTTGTCTGTGGCGTACGTCACTCGCATCCCCATGATCCCCGTACTCTACACGATCGGGATCGCCGGCGCGCATGGGCCTCGCCTGGTAAGACGTCGTCCTACCCGAAAAGGGCCGGGGTGCTGGCAGCGCGAATGCCGGCAGGAGCGGGGAAGGGCATCTTGCGGCGTCGCCCGGCCACGCGCGACGCGTGCGGAAATCGTAGGCGCGACCCGCGGCTTGAGCGATCCTGCCTCGGATCGCCCAGTCGTTTCCGCCACCCCCCCGGTCCTGTCGACCCCGACGCGAACATTGCATGTCCACGTCGTGTCGGGCCGGAACGGTGTCCACTCGAGGCCGTAGGGATGGGTGAAATTAGTCGATTTCTCCTCCGATGCGGCCATATGGGTTCGGATGGCGAGCCGCTGCGTGGCCTGCCAGCCACTAGATTACCGTAAGACTCGGAGGATCTCGGTCCATGGCAAGAAGAACAGGTTGGGTAGTCGGAGCCGCATCGGCCGCGGTCGGGCTCGCGTTCGTGATGGCGGCGTGTGCAACGGCCACTACGAACGGTGACGAATCCCAGGACAGCGGAACCGGGATCGTGAGCTCCAGCAGCTCAGGCTCCGGTGGGTCGAGCTCGGGGATCCTGCCGAGTAGCAGCGGTGGCTCGGGGTCCATCCAGTCAGGCTCTGGTGGAGGCGGTGACTCCGGGAGCATTGCAGACGGATATTTCTTCACGGAAGCCGGCTCTCCGACCAATCCGTGCCCGATCCTGAGTCCGACATGCGGCGCGGACGCCAGCGCTCTCTGCACCGACCTGCCGACGACTCATTACATCGACACCTCCAACGGCGCCACGACCCCGCCCAACGCCGAGAGTCAATTTTCGGGGACGCCAGCGACGACCGGCGGCCCGTGCATCCTCGAGCCCTCGGACGGCACGCTCATCCCGCAGAACTGGCTCCGCCCGCGGATTCGCTTCACCCCGGGTGCGGGCCAGACTCTGTTCCAGATCCGAATTCACGCGGACAATCAGGCCAACGATCTCTACGTCTACACGACCAACACGACGTGGACGCTTTGGTACCAAACGTGGGAGCAACTGACCCAGACCACGGTCGATCAGGACATCACGCTGACTGTCACGGGTCTAGGAAGCGGGGGCTCCGCGTCGAGTACGGCCAAGTTCCGCATCGCGCCCGCCACGGCGGGCGGCACGATGATCTACTGGGCCGCAGCGGGAGAGTGCGCCGGGCAGGCCTGGCTCGAGGGCTTCAACATCGGGGACGAGACCGTGGCTTCGGTGCTCACGCCGTCTCAAGCGCGGTGGTACACGCCCCAAGACGGGTATGGTAACGCCCTCACGGGCGACGCGGGCGCCGTCGACTGCATCGGTTGCCACTCCGGCGTGCCCGACGGGGACGGCGGCGTTGGTCACAGTGTCGCGTTTCTCAACAGCTGGGAGCCGCCGGGCAACCTAGGTTGGCCTGGAATCATGGCCAGCGTCGATCCCGATGCGGGGATCGGGTCGGTCCCGTCATGGGTCACGCCCGGCGGAAAACAGGCGTTCAATCAGCCGTGGTTAGGCCTTGCGGCATTCTCGGCGGACGACTGGCAGACAGAGCATATAGCCATCTCGAGCTACGGGCAGCAGCTCAACCCAACCGCGTGCAATGCGGCGACGTATCAGTATCAGGGCTGTCCGTACCAGGCGGCGGGAACCGCGTCTCCAAACCAGAAATACTCGAGCTTGGCGTGGTTCGACTTGAGTTCGACTTCCCCGGAAGTTGATGCGGGAGGCAACGGATCGGTGCTCGGCGCCGAGCTGTATGCCGAGTTCGGGACGAGCTGGGGATTCCTCACGCGCACGGGCGACGCCAACGCCGTGGAGTTCCCCGCTTGGAGCCGCGACGGCAAGACCGTCGCGTACGTCTCGACGAACGCTGGGCAAGATGGACGTTTGGGCAGCGAGACCGCAGGCAGCTACACGGGCGGAATAGCGGATATCTATACGGTCCCGTACAACAACCGGCAGGGCGGTACGGCAACTCCCGTCGCGGGTGCGTCCGATCCGTCTTGGAGTGAATTCTATCCGTCGTTCTCCACCAACGACCAGTACATCGCGTTCACGCGGGCGCCGTCCACCGAGGATATGTACTACAACAGCCATGACGAGGTGTACGTCGTCCCGTCGGGTGGAGCGGCGACGCCGACACGATTGGCCGCCAACGATCCGCCCGCGTGTTCCGGGTTTGCCTCGCCTGGAGTCGCTAACAGCTGGCCCAAGTGGTCGCCGGACGTACAGACGTGTCCTAATGGGCTGACCTATTACTGGATCGTGTTCTCCTCCGCGCGTGACGGGATTCCCTGGGGTACTGGAACGCGGAAGTACAACGATTCGAAGGCACCGACAGAGGAGTCCAACACTTCGCACCTCTACCTAGCGGGCATGACCGTGAATCAGTCCACAGGTGAGGTCAGGACCTATCCGGCCCTCTACATTTGGAACCAACCGTCGGCGACGTCGCAGGGCCTGCCCATCTGCACCAGCGAGACGCTCCCGGACGGGGGTGCCGCGCTAGGCGCCGGCGTACCCCAGAGCAACCACACGCCGATCTGGCAAGACATCACCATCGAACAGCCGCCGCCGCCCGAGGCGGGCGCGCGGGAGCCGCCCCCGAAGTAGTCATCAGTCGACGAAGACAATCTCGAGCCGCTCGTTGCGGCTCGAGGCCGTCTTCTCGGCCGGATCCAAGACGGGGAGGCGCGCTCCCACGAGTTGGGTCTGGATCCGATTGGCCGGGACCCCGGCTGCTACCAGGGCCCGCACGACGGCGTCCGCACGTTCGCCATCGCGGGGATCGCTTGGCCGGAGTGGGGAGCCGTCGTGCACGGCTACCTGCACGGCAAATTGAGGGTGCGCGGTCGCCACGCGACCCAGCTCTGCGAGCCTCTCCAGCGCTCTTGCCGTAAGGCTTGCGCCTGACGAAAACGCCTCGCGGAGGGCCACGACGATGCCGCGCTCGTCGGCGGACGGATCCCAGCTGCCCGCTGCCGACAGTTCCGTGAGCAGGGCATCCGACGCCCCCGGGACCTCCGCCTTCGCGCGTCTCGCTCGAGTAAGGGCCTCGAGACATCGTGCTCGGGCCCGTGCCGCGTCGTCGATGAGGCCTCGTCCCGCCGTCGCGGAGAGTCGGTCGTCGAGCGATCGCAGATTCGTCAGCGCGTCGGACAGGTCCCCGCCACCCGCGGCGACAAGCTCCGCCGCGCCGCACAGGAGATGGGCGCTGGCGCCCAGCGACAGGGCTGCGACCGCGCGGTCCGCTTCGCGTTCTCTCGTTGTGGCTGCGCTCGGTGCCGGGAGCATGCGATTTCGCTCGGTGCGCGCTCGGGTCTCGAGCTCCTGGGCCTGCGCATCGAGCTTTGCGACACCGATGTCGAGCTCCTGCGCCGTTGCGGTGGCGTCCGCGAGTGCCTTCTCGGCATCCGCGAGCTCGAGCGTCGCCCGTGCTTCGCGCGCGATGAGGAACGCCCGCTGGTACGCCGCCATCGCGTGCTGCGCGTGCAGGGATGCGGCGACGATATCTCCCGTCGCGCGGGCAGCCTCCGCGTACTCCCGCTCCCGCTCCCCTCGTGCGTACGCATCCGGGGCCAGTCGGGCGCCTTCCAGGGCGGCCGGGCTTGTCCGGGCCTGACGCATGTCGTCCATCGCGGCGACACGCAGTGGAGCGCCACCGCACGCACAAAGACCGAGCGCTGCGGCGAACGCCACGAGTTCGACGGTCGTCGGTCGCGCCCTCATGGTGCGGTCCCGCCATCGACGGAAGGAGTGGATTTCGACGGCGCACGTAGCTTCTTGTGCGTATTCCGCGAGTCGGGTTCATCGTGCCGTTCGACGGCTACCCGGCTCGGCTCGGCCTCACGCTGCAACCGCTCGAGCTCCGCTCTCAGACGACCCACCCGAGCCACGCCTTCGTCAAGCGTGGCGTGGGCGCGCTCCACTTGTGCTTGCGTCGCCAGCGCGGCGTGTCGGGCCCGCACGGCCTTAGCCTCCACGTCGAGCGCGCGCCCCAGATCCCTGGCTGCCATCGCCCACTCGAGCGCGACGCCATCGGCGGCCTGAGCGTGAGCCTCGTCGCGGGCGGCTCGGAGGCGCCTGGCGCGCTCAAGCATCTGTTCGGCGATCGCGAGGGACGTGGCCGCGGCCTTACTGTGCTCCGGATCGCGGCCTACCTCACGGACGATCGCCTCCGCCATCGCGTGCGCATCCGCTCCCTGTCCTCGGACCGTCGGGATCCACGCTGCCGCGCCGAGCAGCGCGACCGCGAAGACCAGGCTCCGCAAGTCCGAGCGGTGTCGGATTCCGGCCACCGTTTCAGATTCGGGCGATGTTCACGCCGTGCTTGCGCGCGTACTCGGTCACACCGATGCGGTCGATCGTGCGAATGTCGCGCGTCGTGAGCTGCAAAGTGACGAAGCGGCCCAGCTCCGGAACCCAGACGTGTCGGCGCTGGACGTTGACGTGCTGCCAGCGGTTCGTCTTGATGTTCGAGTGCGAGACATTGTGCGCCTTGAGCTTGCGCTTGCCCGTGATGTCGCTCTTGGCCATGGGAGATCGTCCTTGTGCGAGTGCAGTGAGGACCGCCACAACTAAAGGCAAATACCGAGCCTGTCAAGCTTTGGAGCGGCGCGTCACGCTCGTCAGTTCGGCCACGAGCGCCCTGCACCACGCCCGAACCGCGTCGAATCCCGCGGTGGGCCGCAGCGTCTCCTCGTTCAAGTATAGGCGTCTCGCGAGCTCGATCTGGATCGCGTGGATCCCTTCCGCAGGATGTCCGTAGTGCTTGGTCGTGTAGCCCCCCGCGTAGGGGTCGTCGTGTCGCAGCGCCCAGCCCTGGGAGCGCGCCAGCGATTCGACTGGATCAAGGAATCTCTTGTGAGCCGTGGTCATGCCGCACGTGCCCGGCACCACGTCTGCCCGCTCGCGCGAAACCGTGCGGCAAGAGCCCATAGGTCTGTCGACGCTGGGCATCGAATGGGCTGCCACCACGACGACTTCGCCAAAGCGGGCTCGCTTTCGTTCGACTAGGGCCGAGAGCGCTTCATGGTACGGGCGCCATACGCGGTCCAACCGTTCGCCCAGCTCCTGGCGGCTTAGCCTGCGCGCGAGCGCACGTTCTCCTTGGCTCGTCGCGCGCCACACCAGACCGTGCTGCATTCGAATGTCGGATCGCGCGCCGTCGACGACCTCGTCGTCGACGTCCACTTCAGACCTATTGAGATCGATGACGTAGCGCGACGTGCGGGCCACAAGGACCGTCGCACCTTCAGCCGAGGCGTCATCGTAGAGAGTGTCCACGTAAAGGTCCGCGTCGCGACCGAGCGCACGCGCTGGAGCGATGATGGGCTCAAGGAATTGGGGTGGGATGTCGAGTCCCGAGTGCGGGATCTCTACGAGGACTGGCGATTCGGCCCCGGCAGGCTCGAAAATATCGAAAAGCTGCCGCATTCCCGATCAAGCTAGCACGCTCGAACTCGTCGACTGCACCGGCTGCGCGGTCTCCCTCTCCAGTGCTCGTACGTCGCGCCACGGACGCGCGCCGACATGCGAAGGTCAGGCCCGAGGGTGCGACCTGTCGAAGGCCCTTCGCACGTCGCCATAGGCAACGTGCGTGTAGATCTCCGTCGTTCCGAGATCGGCATGTCCAAGCAGCGCTTGAACCGCCCGCAGGTCCGCTCCGCCCTGGAGCAGGTGTGTCGCAAACGAGTGTCGTAGCTTGTGGGGCGAGGGAAGGGGAACGATGCCCGCGGCGACCGCGTAGCGGCGCACCACCCGCCAGAACACTTCACGACGTAGAAAGCCTCCTCCGCGGGGAGATGCGAAGAGTGCGACCTGGCCCTTGCGCGCGTGGCGCGGGCGCACGCGCTGGAGATAGGCGGTCACGTGGTCGAGCGCGACTTCGCCCACGGGCACGAGCCGCGACTTGCCCCCCTTGCCGCTAGCTCTCACGAGTCCTCGCTGCGAGTCGAAGTCGGAGAGGCGCAGATGACATAACTCGCTCACGCGCAGCCCGGACGCGTACATGAGATGAAGCATGGCGCCGTAGAGGGATCCGGGGTCGGTCGTGCGATCGGGCGCAGCCAAGAGGCGCTCGACCTGGTCGAAGGACAGTACATGCGGAAGCGTTCGAGGGACTTTCGGCATTTCTACGAGTGACATGGGACTCGTTTCGATCGCGTGCTCGCGCAGGAGGAATCCGAAGAAGCCCCGGAGCGCCGACAGTTGGCGAGCGCTCGATCGTGCACCGAAGCCCGTGTGAACGTTGTGAGCTAGGAGGTCGCCGATGTCCTCCGGCCCCACGGAGCCGGGCGCTCTCGAGCCGCCGAGGAGGGCGGCCAGTGCGTTGAGATCGCGCGCATAGGCCTCCAGAGTGTTGGTGGCGAGACCTCGCTCCACGCGAAGGTGGTCGAGGTAGACGTCGATCCAGCCTTGGAGCTCCACTCGGTCTCGGAACGTACGCGGAAACTGGCTCCGGCGTGAACTTATTGGATCTATATCGCGGGTGAGGCGAGCGGTTGGGGGCTTTCGCCGCCTCCTCCTTTCAGAAAACCCCAGCCGACACGAGCTCTCTCAGCATCGGTCGCGGATCGTCCTGCCGCATGAGCGCCTCGCCCACGAGGGCAGCATCGGCGCGCCCCGCCGCGACGGCCCGAGCGTCCTCGGCATGCCGGATGCCGGACATGTGAATTGCAACGACGTCGGGCGGAAGGGTCGCGAGGACGCGGGCGGTTCGCACCGGATCCATCTCCAGAGTGTCGAGGTCACGCGCATTCACCCCGATGACGCCGGCTTCGGTGGCCAGGGCCCATTCGAGCTCTCGTTCGTCCACGATCTCGACGAGCGGCTCGATCCCCTCGTCGCGCGCGCAGCGGACCAGCGTCGACAGCGAGCACGCATTCCCGATTCGCGCGATGAGCAGTACGGCGTCCGCTCCTCGATCACGCGCTTCGGCGACCTGTCTCGGGTCCACGACAAACTCCTTGGCGAGCACCGGCACCCGGTGGCCGGCCGCGCTGAGCTGGCGCCGGGTCGCGGACAGGTGGTCGAACGAGCCACCAAAATACGGACCATCGCAGAGCACGCTCACCATGGCTGCCCCTGCCTCGGCGTACGCTTTGGCTCGATCCTCCGGCGAAAGCGCGCTCGACAGCACCCCTGCGCTCGGGCTGCGCAGTTTCACCTCTGCGATGAACCGCATCCGCTCCCCGGACGGCCGTCGCAGGGTCGCACGCACGTCGAGAGGTGTATGCCCGCTACGCCTTCTAGGCTCAGCCAGCAAAGCCGCCACTTCGCGTCGTTTCGATCCGAGAATGTCCGCGAGAATGGTCACTGCGGTCGAACGCGGTTCGCAACGCGTCTCCACCGATCGAGAGTGTTTGCGGCGGACCGATTGTCGAGCGCCTGGCGAGCTCGATCCGCGCAGCGGGGGAGGGGATCGCCCGTGACGACTGCCAGCATGGCGGCGGCATTGAGCACGACGGCGGGGCGAGCAGGGTGCTCGCCTCCCGCGAGAATGTCGGAGATGGCACGCGCGTTGGTCTGCGGGTCGGCGCCCGCGATCGCCGACCGGTCGATGCGTTCGATACCAAAGTCCTCGGGCGCCACGACCCTCTCACCCACTTCGCGCGATTCCACGAGCTCGCTCACCCGCGTCTCCGCGCAGGGGCTCACCTCGTCGAGACCGTCCACGCTGCGTACCACCCATGCGCGCCGACACCCGAGGTCGCGGAGCGCTCGCGCAGCGATCGGGCGTAGCGCATCGTCGTAAACGCCCATGAGCTGATGAGTGGCGCGCGCAGGGTTCGCCAAAGGGCCAAGTGCGTTGAAAATGGTTCGACTGCCGAGCTCTCGCCGGGCCTGCGCTGCGTGCCTGAGCGCCGGGTGATGGGCCTGTGCGAACAGAAACGCAATGCCGGCCTCCGAGAGTACTTCGCCCTGCCGGTCCGCCGGGAGGTCGAGAGGTATTCCTAGAACTTCGAACACGTCGGCACTTCCGCAGCGACTGGAAGCCGAACGGTTTCCGTGTTTCCCAACAGGGACTCCGCACGACGCAACCACCACCGCAGCGGCGCTCGACAGGTTCAGCGTGTGCGATCCGTCCCCGCCGGTTCCGCACGTGTCCACAACGACCGGCAAGTTGTGCTCGACCGGGGTCATGACCGCCCGGAGCGCCTGAGCCGCTGCGACGATAATCTCCGGCGTCTCACCGCGAACGCGAAGTGCCACGGCGAACGCTCCAACTTGAACGGGTGTCCAAGTACCCGCGAGGATGGCGTCGAACGCGGCGCGCACATCGTCCGGGTCCACCACAGGATCCGAGACGAGCCTCCCGAGAATGGACGCGAACTCGGAAGTCACGAAAGCGCCTGCCGGGCGATGTGGGCGACCCAGTTGGCGACGAGCTGGCGCCCGTGCGTGGTCAGGACGCTCTCCGGGTGAAACTGTACGCCGACGACGTCGTGTTCCCGGTGGCGAACGCCCATGACTTCGCCCTCTCGAGTCCACGCGCTGAGTTCAAGGCATGCCGGCAGTGAGTCTCGGTCGATGAGGAGCGAGTGATAGCGCGTGGCGTCGAAGGGACTCGGGAGTCCTTCGAAGACCCCTCGCCCGTCGTGCTCGATCGGGGACGTTCGCCCGTGCATGAGCCGCGCGGCGCGGACGACCCGGCCACCGTAGGCCTGGCCGATCGCTTGATGCCCGAGGCACACGCCAAAAATCGGAAGGATTTCGCCAAGCTCGTCGATCGCACTCAGCGAAACTCCGGCCTCGTTGGGAGTGCAGGGTCCGGGCGAGATGAGCAAGCCGTCGGAGCCCAATTTCCGCAGTCCGGACACGTCGATCGCGTCATTTTTGAACACATCGACCGTGGCGCCCAACTCCCGAAGATACTGGACGAGGTTGAACGTGAACGAATCGTAGTTGTCGATGACGGTGACGCGTGGACCCATGGGGAAGGTCTCAGACTGTGGTGCCGCAGCCCCGTCGGGGTCAACCGGAGAGCGGTCTTGCTCTCATCGTAGGGCTTGCCGAATGGAGGGCTTGTTTTGCCCTGGACATGGAATAGCCCGCGAACGTAAGGTCCGCATCACGCCCCAGATGCCGGAAGATAGAAAACCGAAAATCGATCTCAAGTCCCGCCTCCAGAAGATGGGGGCGCCCGCAGGTACCGCGTCCGCGCCACCCCCGCCGATGTCCGCGCCGCCTCCGCCGTTCGCCGCGCCCGGCGTTTCAGGTTCGATCCCCTCCCCGTCCGTTCCTCCGCCGGTGGGTATGCCGCGGCCCGGCGGTCCCCAGATGCCGGGCTACTCGGCGGACGGCCGCGGGTCCGTTCCGCCGCAATACCGTGCCCCGAGCTCACTCAGTACGGGTCTGCTCCCACAGACCCAACGGATTGAAGTGGATGAAGATGCCGTCCGTCGTGCGCGCGGCGGTGCGCGAAAGCAGGGCTTCATTATCGGACTGGTCATCGCGGCCTTTGCGGGCGTCGTGTGCTGGACCGGTGGCAAGGCCGCTACTTTGGGCGAGGCGCGAACTCGCGGAGTGCAGGACGCCCACGATATTGCGGTCCCTCTGGTCAAGGCCAAGGAGTCGCTCGAGGCCATGCGGGTCAAGCTCGAAGAAGGCGCCAAAAGCCTCATTGCAGACCGCAAGTATCCTACGACTCTTTCGCAGGAGCTCGCAGGCATGACGGTCGACTTCGGCGGTGACGTGCTCTTCGGACGTCGATTGGGCCCGGTTCCGGCGGAGACGACGCGCCAGTTGTTCGACTTCATCACGCGGGTGCAGGCGCTGAACTCGAAGAAGGACCTTGTGGTGTCGCTGCTCGCGAAGCTGCAGAAGCCGATCAGCGAAGAGTTCTCGCGACCCCCCGGACAGTTCCCGCTCAACTACGTAGTGGTCGTGGACAAGGAGACCCCGAGCATGGGCGCGATGCTCGCCTCGCTGGTCACGCCGATCCCGCCCGAGTCCAAGACGATTCCGAACGACTTCAAGTTCCTGAATCCCAATGGCGGGGGGAATGTCCAGCTTCCGCGGTTGACGTCGGAGAAGGTGCCGAAGGACGGCGCGGCGATTCCGATCGTTCCGAGAACGTTCGAGGCCGTCTGCCCGAGCAAGACGAAGGGGCAGGTGGCACAGCTCGTGTCGAGCATGAGTTCAATTGTGGACGATATCGCCGGTCAGAAGGCCGCCGAAGGGGGCGACTACGTCACGGAGTCGAAGGCGGGTCTTGCTGAACTTGCGGGCAAGCTGGCTGAATCTCTACACAAAGTGAACTGACCGCGCAGACTAAGTCGAGTCCGCTCGCGCGGTCTACCTCGGCGCGGATTCCCACGTATCCGCGTATCAGCAGCGCTCCGCATCGGGCTTCGCGGGATACGGGGACCGCACGATCGCCGAGCCATCGTGCGATTCCTTGGCGGGGTGCAAGGGCCACGGGAAGAACGTAGACGGCGGTCTCACGCGGAAGCTCTTCCGCGCGGGGAATCTGATCGGCAATCTGAGTTGCCTCGACGGTGTCGATGGCTGATGCGTCGAGCAAGACGGCTATGGACTCGGCTCGTTCGCTCCAGCTGGACAGACCGAATGGAGGTCGAGGCCGTCTCGAAGGCGCACCTCGTGACCGGAGCTCCAAGGCGCGCGGGCGTGGCAGGTCAGTCATTTCGAATTCCGTCAGCGTAGGACACAACCGCTTCGGCATTCAAACCGACGGGGGTGCATGACCTCCGTCAGCGTCGCCGGGGCGACCCCGTTGGCGACGCTCATCCCAAGCGCATCGCCAGGGGACGTCTACGTCCGAATACGACGGCCCGGACTGCACGGGCAGCCTTTCGGACAAGTGTTCCGGAGCGCACTCCTTCGAGGAATACGAGAATCAATCGATCTGCATTCCACGACAGCGGTCGGTGGTGCGACAGAACACGCGTCCCTGGCGAAGCGAAAGCGCGGGGAACCAGTCGGCGGGCCGACGTCGGCGGCAAGCTTCCTCGATCCATATGTCCGCCAGGCCGCGCACCTGGCCCCGCCCGCTGCGGCAGCCACCGTGGAGCCACCGTCGTCCACGCCCGTGGAAATGCGGGCCCACGCCTCGCTCGAGGAGCTGCTGCCGGCGGTCGCCAGGCGGGTTGGGTGGTCGAACGATGGCCGTCGCGGCGCCGTGCGCATCGAGGTGGGTGTCGGTCGCCTCGCAGGGGCCACGCTGGTCGTCATGACGGACGGTGGACGCGTCAGCGTGGACATGGATATGCCAAATTCGGTAGAGGTAGCGGGTTGGCCGGAACGCATCGCCGAGCGACTGAAGTCGCGCGGCCTAGACGTAGAACGAATCGACGTGCGGTAGTAGGACGGTGGGAACTTCTAGTGTCCCGTCTCCGAGTGGAGCGAACCTGGGCACGCTGCTCCCTGCCAGCGTCGCCCGATTCGCACGCGGTTCCCTCAAAGATCACGGGCTCGACAAAGGTCACGACACTTCAGAGATGGGACACTAGGTCATCGTGATCGTTCAAGAATCGAGAACTCGGAGTACGTTGCTCCTTAGGATTTTGGCGATGGCAGTCTCTTTCAACCCCGCATCGAGAAGGGCCCGCGTGAGGTGCGGCAGCCCTCGCGGATCCCGGAGCGGCCTGGAGGGCACGATCAGCCCGTCCCAATCGCTGCCGAGGGCCGGAGTGTCTTCCCCGCACACATCAATTATGTGCTGTAAGTGTTTGATAATAGGACCGTACCCATCACCTCCCATATACATGGGAAAGAAGGCGATGCCGACCACGCCGCCGGTCTTGGCCACAGCCCGCAGCTGGCCGTCATCGAGGTTTCGCCAATGCTCGAAGGCCCCCTTTGCGCCTCCATGGCTGACGATGACGGGTCTCGTGGCCACCGCGCAAGCGTCCATGAACCCGCGCCGATTGACGTGCGACAGATCGACGAGCACATCCATGCTCTCGCAGCGTCGGACGAGATCCAGGCCCCAGCGCGTCAGTCCGCTGGCGTCGTGCCGGCCAACGCCCTGAACGGGGCAGGCCGCCTCGTTGGCGGTGAAGTGAACAAGGCCCAGGTAGCGAACGCCGCGGCGAGCGAAGAGCTCCATTTGATCGAAGTCCCCGTCGAGCGCGTGGGCCCCCTCAATTCCGAGGAGGGCACCGATGGAGCCGTCGCGCCGGCACGCTTCGAGCTCTGTGGCGGTGCGAACAAGTCGCATTTCAGTGGGCGCACGGGCGAGCGCGGCCTCGAAGACGTCGATCTGCTCGCGGATCACGCGCGCCATGCCGCGCATGGAGATTGAGAATGGAATGCTCACGAGGCTAAAGAACTGACCCCCCGCGCCGCCTTCCTTGAGGCGCGGAAGGTCCACGTGTCCCCCAAAGGCTGCGCGCCACAGCGGGGGCTCGTGGCGCGAGCAGAGGTCGTACCCGAGCCAACGAGCCCACATGAGCGTGTCGGCGTGAAGGTCAATGGGCGGATACGCCGCATGGATCGCCTCGGCTTGACGCGGTTCGGCGTGGAGCGGCGGTGGCATCGCGCGAGGCAGTGTACGTCGAGCGCGGTTTCTCCAATGCAGCATCCTGCTGCTCGGCGGGATCATTTCCAAGGAGCCGGATGGCGCGCTAAGGGTGGCGCTGGCGGATCCAATGGCTCGCGCACGCGCTTCCTGGGACGAGTACTTCATGAACATCGCCCGCGAGGTGTCCACCCGGTCGACCTGTGACCGCAAGTTTGTCGGGGCGGTCATCGTGCGGGACAAGAGCATCCTTGCTACCGGCTACAACGGGAGCCTACGCGGTCTTCCGCATTGCGACGATGCTGGACATTGGATGGAAGATGGGCACTGCGTGCGAACCGTACATGCCGAGGCCAACGCCATTGTTCAGGCGGCTCGCCAGGGAGTGCGCATTGAGGGCGCGACCGTGTACGTAACTGCAAGCCCTTGTTGGGGTTGCTTCCGGTTGATCGCAAACGCGGGTATCGAACGAGTGTGCTTCGGCGAGTTCTATCGCGATCCAAGAATATTTCGCGTGGCTTCCGAGCTCGGTATCGAGCTCGTCGACATGTCGCACAACAAGCCTCCGGAGGCTGCATGACATCGACAAGGCGACTCGCGGTGGCGGTTGTTCAAGGCGGGCCGTCGAGCGAAGCGGAGGTCAGCCGTGCTTCGGCGGCCGGAGTCGCTAGCGCTCTCGAGCGATCGGGACACCGAGTCGTGCGTCACGAGCTCGATGGCGCTTTGGCGGAGTCCCTGCGGACCGGGCGCTTCGACGTGGTGTATCCGGTCGTCCACGGCGCGGTCGGGGAGGACGGCTGCTTGCAAGGCCTCTTGGAAGTGCTCGGACTTCCATACGTTGGTTCCGGTGTTCTCGCGAGCGCGCTCGCAATGAACAAGGTTGCAGCGAGAGCCATCTTTGCGAGCGCGGGGCTCCCCATCGCAGAGGGCAGGGCCTTCGAGAAGGGCCCCTCCGCGCGCGAAGCGGCCGAGATGGCTCGCCGCGGGCTCGGGGACCGGCTCGTCGTCAAGCCGTCGTCGCACGGTTCCGCGATCGGAGTCACGCGCGTCGAAGCCGACGCTCCCATCGAGGCAGTCGTCGCGGCCATCCGATCGGTGTGGGCGCTCGATGGCGTCGCCCTGGTCGAACACTTTGCTCAAGGACGCGAAGTCACGTGTGGCGTGCTCGACCTGGGCGAGTGCACTCCGCTTCCTCCAACGGAGATCGACACGCCACACGACCCATTTTACAACTTCGAAGCTCGCTACACTCCGGGTCGGAGCGTCCACACGTGCCCCGCACGTCTGCCTGCGGATCTCACTCAAAGCGTCCAGCGGACGGCCGTCGCGGCTCACCGGGCGCTCGGCTGCCGCGATCTTTCCCGCGTCGACTTTGTCGTGGGGGATGACGGCTCGAGCTCGACCCTGACTCTGCTCGAGGTGAACACGCTTCCGGGCATGACCCCCACGAGTCTGTTTCCGGAGGCAGCAGAACGACAGGGGATTGCCATGTGGGAACTGTGTGATGCGCTGGTGTTGCATGCTCATGCGCGTGGCGTGGCACACCGTCAGCCAAGCCGCGCCCTACCGGGTGTGTCCTAGGTCGCAGGTCGTAAGCATCAGTTGGCTGAGGCCTGCGCCGAGGCGCGTTGCGGCACTTGCTCCTAGTGGCGCTGGGATTGTTCCAACCATAGTTCATCGCCGTTGCTGGACATCGACGCGAGGGCGACGCACGCTTGCCCTAGGAGGGGTGCTCATGAAAAGATCGTACGATGGCCAGTGATTCGCTGTTCGGCGAGCGTATCGTCTGGACGGGGCGCTGCCGAGCGCTGACGGTCCCCTTCGCTCATAGGGTTGGGGGCATCGTCGCGTCTGTGATCTCGATCATCACTCTATGCAACGCCGTTGTCGTCGCGCGAGCGCTCCACGTCCAGGTGGGCGGCATGATTGTCTTTGCGGCGTGGTGCGCGACCCTCGCACTCGGGGCCTGGCGCCTCCCCATCTGGTGGCGTTCGAAGCTCGAGTACATCGTGACCGACGGACATGTCATCTGGAGGCGGGGGCCGCTACGCCGGACCATCGACATCCGCCAGACGAGCTACGCTCTGTTTCGATGGAACGGGAGCGATCCGTCCATTGGCGACCTCGTCATAGTCCGGGCTGTTCCGACGGGGGCCCTACGGCGAACTCTGTCGCTGACGCTGCACGGCATCGAGGCGCCCGACAGAGTGTGGGCGCTCATTCGAGGTTTGGAGCCCGGTGCTCCGCTCGGCACGGCCGATCGCCCGCTCGCGCAGCGCCTCGATCCCGGCGAGCGAGTGCTCTGGTCGGGAGGCCCGCTCGCCTCGCCTTGGACGACGCGGCGTGCGATGACGGCCGTCTTGAGCGCTCTCGTGACTATCGCGTTTCTTCGTTCGCTGTTCAATTCGACCCACTGGCTCGGCCGCGTGCTCCGCCAACACGCGCTGTCGTCGCAGCTCGTGGCCGTATTTATTGGCGGCATTGCCCTGGGGATGCTGCTCATGTTGGGGATCGCGGCGTCCTTTGGCTACGTTGCGCTCTTGCTGCCGTCCCGGCTGGCGCGGGACACGCGGTATCTGGTGACCGATAGCAGGGTGCTCATACGACGTCGAAACGAGGAGCTGTCCCTCGACCGATCGCGGATTGCCTACGTCATCGACGCTCCGTCGAATGGGCTCCACGACGTTTTCCTCGTGCTCGACGGTCCGCAGGCCCGGGCGCTCGCTCCGAGCGGCGCATTCGGAGGCAGGGACCGAGACGACGCGCTTCGCCCGGTGCTGGCATCCATCGCAGACGCGGAAACGGTAGGCAGGCTCCTCCGAGGGGAAGGCGGACTCGAAAAGACCGCCGCCTAGAAGGCCGGTGTATTTCGGCCGATCCCTGCGCGATCCCGGTGGCGAGCGTGCTCGCCTACGGGAAGTAGGCTCCGCGCGCTCGCCACCGGCCTCGCTTGGTTTCGACCGAAATACACCGGCCTTCTCTCCGACTGGCCTCTGGGCTTGTCGACGCGCTTGATGCCTTTTCTCCCCCACCGGAAGAAGGTTCCCATCCGCCTCGATCGTGGTCCCGCTCCGTGCATGACCGGGCTCATGCCCTTGGATCGTGGACGCATACCCGTGCATGACCAGGCTCATACCCTTCGATCGTGGACGAATGCCCGAGGATCACCGCGTGCATGCCCTTGGATCGTGGACGGATACCCAGGGATGACCGCGTGCATGCCCTTCGATCGTGGACGGATACCCAGGGATGACTGTGTGCATGCCCTTGGATCGTGGACGGATTCCCACGGATGACTGCGTGCATGCCCTTGGATCGTGGACGGATACCCAGGGATGACTGTGTGCATGCCCTTGGATCGTGGACGGATACCGACGGATGACTGCGTTCGTGCCCTTGAGTCGTGGACGCATACGCAGGGATCACCGCGTTCGTATACGAAGCCGATCAGAACGTTGCTCGCAGGAGCACACCCGCCGGCGTCGGAGACAGCCCGACGCGCACGCCCAGCCCTTCGCTTCCGGTGCTCGCGCTCGCAGGCGGGGAGGTGAGCCACATCACGAGCCCGCCCACGGTCGCGACGCCGCCACCGATGAGAAAGCCGACGCCGATGTTGTTGAAGTTGCTTCCTTGGTTGTACTGGTCCAGGGCGGTCGTAGTAGAGCAAACCGATCCGTTGCGTCCTCCGGCTGCACTGGCACCGGCTACGTGGCCTGTAGCAACACGTGCGTCAATACCCAGCCGGATGACAACAACTGTGGCGGCTGCAACATGCCGTGTTCGACGACTGTTTCTGGGGCTTCTGCCACATGCAGCGGAGGCACGTGCAACGTCGCATGCCAGACGAGCGGACTTCAAGTCTGCGATGGTGCCTGCGTCAACTACGCCTCGGATGTCAAGAACTGCGGATTGTGCGGAAACGTGTGCCCATCGAAGGTGCCGAACGCGAATCCGGTTTGCAGCACTGGCAAGTGTTCTTACCAATGCAAGACGGCTTCCAATTCAGTTTGCGGATCGGCCTGCACGGACGAAACCGGTGATGTCAACAACTGCGGGTCCTGCGGAAATGTCTGCGCTTCCGGCTTGGTCTGTTCGAATGGAAGTTGCGTGTGCCCTTCGGGCACGTCCACCTACGGTGGTAGTTCTACGACGTGCATTGCACTGGCGATGCGCAGAACTTAGAACGTGCGGCCATTCGTGCGGCAACGGGGCATGCGTCAATGGCGCATGCCAGGCGTGGAGGGTGACGACGATCACTCTGACGGCCGGATGTTCGTATTGCTCCAACACGATCGCGAACGCCGACTTCGACGGGACGACCTACGCTTGGACGATTGGTCAAGACTCACCGAATGGGGTTTGGTTCACCAATATCTTCAATCCGGTCATTTCCAATATGACGCAAAGTGCCACGGCTTTGTACGAAATGGTTGGTGTAAAGAATGGTACTGTCGCTTGGGTCGAGGGGGACAACACAGCTTCCGGCGAACTGTATTATCTGAACGCGGTGACGCCCAACCAGGCCGAGACCAGTCAGGTGCTGGGCACGACCGGATCGCTTCTCTCCATGGGTGTATCGAGTGCGGGCAAGCTGCTGGCATACGCTCAGCTCGACGATTCGGCGGGGAGCGGCATCCAATACGACACGTGCATCGTCGGCACCGGAGGCTGCTCGAATAGTTATGTACTGCCGAGCCAGAATTGGGGGCTTCCCTATTTCATGGGCACGAGCCTTGGAGTGAACGCAACAAATCCTCCGTATATGTTCTGGATCGTGCCAGGGGCCTCGTACAACAACAACAACGTGCTCGTTGACTACAACTTGGTCAACGGCAACGCCGACGTGCTAGTTACTCCCTCGGCGGGGTCCTATCCATGGAATGGCAACTGGGGACCCATGGTAAGCGACGGGACCTACGTCTACTGGTGGGATGTAGGACCTACGACCGCCCCGTTCAAACCGGGCATCAATCGAATCGCGCTCGGGTCTCCGGGAACGCCTACGACGTTCTTCACTCCTGTCGTGGCGTCAGGGAAGTACTACACGGAAGACGACGACCTGGCCTTCAACGGATCGAGCATCTACTTCGCGTATTCAAGCAATGCCGACGGCGTCGTGTACGTCGCCTCCCAGCCCACGAACTCGACGACGGCGACAAATCTCGTGACCTTGTCGAATTCGGTCGTTCACCTTCGGGCCGGAAACGGATACATCGCGTGGCTACAAACGGGCGCCAACGCGAGCTAGACCGTTTGGACTTGGGATCTCTATGCGATGCGCGTTGGATCGTAACCATGGGAGCACGGACACCACGTCCGACGACGCCTTCATCCGTACCGCGCGTTGATTCGTCGCGTCGCGTCGGCGTCGCCCCTTGCTTAGAGGGCTCGCTTCGCCCGAGCTGGTCCCCGAGCTCGCGACGTAAGGTTGCCAGCAGCGGGGACTGACCGCAGGCGCTTTGGACGCAGTCGGTGCTACCCTGGTGCGCGCACTCGTGATTGGACTAGGAACCGTCATTCAGGGCAAGTACCGGCTCGTCCGTGCGCTCGGCGACGGCGGGATGGGTTCAGTCTACGAAGGGCAGCACGTCGTCCTCGGGACACGGGTCGCCGTCAAGGTCTTGCATCCAGAGATGGTCCGGCGCACTGAGCTTGTTGAAAGATTCCTTCAAGAGGCCCGGGTAGCTGCCCAGATCCGCTGCGCGCACGTCGTTCAGGTTCTAGACGTCGACCGAACCCCCGAGGGTGAGGCATTCATCGTAATGGAACTGCTCGAGGGCGAGTCTCTGGCGGGCGTACTCGACAAGCAGCGCAAGCTCCTGGTGCCTACCGCTTGCGAATACGCCCGCCAGATCCTCGACGCGCTGGAGGCCGCTCACGCGCTCGGAATCGTGCACCGCGACTTGAAGCCCGAGAACGTGTTTGTCACGTTCTCGGGTGGCGTCGCAACGCTCAAACTGATCGACTTCGGCATTGCCAAGGCGCTGCGAGCGGACCCGGCGAGGAAGGGTCTCACCGTGGCTGGGGTCGCCATGGGGACTGCCGAGTACATGGCCCCCGAGCAAGCCCGCAGCGCGGACCGCGTCGACCCGAGGGCGGACATCTACGCGGTTGGCGTGATGTTGTTCGAAATGCTGGCCGGTCGTCGCCCGGTCACTGGGGACGACGCCCGCGTCGTCGCTCTCCGGGTCGAACGCGGTGAGGTAGAACCGCTCGTGCGTGCCGCCCCCGAGGTGCCGCGCGAGCTCGCGGGGCTTGTTCATCGAGCGATGGCAGTTCAACCCGAGCTGCGATTTGCGACTGCAACCGAGATGCGTGTGGCGCTCGCGCGGCTGATGGGCGGCTCTCCCTTGGCGATGGTGCCGATGGCCTATCGAGCCGCCGAGGGAACGTCGACCGTGGCGGTGGGGAGTTCGATGGTCGCACTCCAGCAAGCGTCGCCGTTTTCTGCCGTGGACAGTCGTGAGCCCGAACCGCGCCAGCGGACCGTGGCGGCTGCGCCGCTCGCGAGCGCACTCGCAGGGCCCGAGTATCCCCCTGCCATCCCCGGACCCCCGATGCCCACGCGGACGCGCCGCCGTCGGGCGCCCACCGTGCTCCTCGTGCTCATTCCCCTCGTACTCGGCGCGGCCATGGTGTGCATCTTGATTGGTCTTGGTGTGATCGCACTGCCGGCTCCCGAGCCCAATCTCACGTCGATCGCGAACCCGTCTCAAAGCGACGTAATTGCGTCCTCCGTCCTGGCAGCCCCCGTTTCGAGCGTGGGGTCGAGCGATGTGCCCGCCCTAGGACCGACCCGTTCCAGTCCGACGCCATCGCCGCCTCGGCCCGTGCCTTCCGGGCATTCGCCTGCGCCCACGGCGTCAAGCAGGGATGCAGAAGCGCCCCCGCCGCCCTTTATATTGCCGTCCGCCCTCCCGACGATTCCCGGCGTGCTGGCGTTACCCTCGGGGTTTCCGACATCCATCCCCGGTCTGATGATCCCCGGGTGGCCGAAGCAGCCCGCACCCGCCGCCTCGGCAAGCGGTCAACCTGGGTATTGAGGTGGACGCGGGCCCCATCCTCTGGTCCTCGGGGAAGTACCGCTGCAACCATGCCACGCTCGGCGCCCAGGCGAACGCTCTAACGGGGCTTGTCGCTCTCTTGTACCCAAGGGCATTCTGGCCCCGGCGGTGCCCCACTCCGAGGCAGGAGCACAGCCCGCTCAGGCTGCCCCCACGCAGCAAGCAGAGCGAAGTGCTCGAACTGACACGGCACGATGGTCACTCCGGAGACGCGACGCTCACGCAGATCCAAACCTCGGGCGATCTGGGGTCGGCGGTCGTCCCACGGCGTACGTCCTGGCGAAGCGGCCCAACGCGTCGGAAGCGCGATGCACCAGGCGATAGCACCTGCGCAGAGGGCGCTGACAGTCGCGCTCCGAAATGGTCGCCCCCAACGTGGCAGACGGTGGACAAGATTGCCGATGGCTTCGATTCCAGCTGGCGCGAGAATCCACCAAGTCATCACGAGTGCGCGCGCGGGGTGGTGCGTCGGAGCCCCATCGCCAACGTCGCCCGCCACGAGGAACAACAGAACGGCGCCGGCCACGAGGGTGGCGCGACCCCATCGCTTGCGGAGCTCAGGGACCAGACCGAATCCGAGCAGAGCAAGGACGCCAAGGACAACCACCTCCGGCGTGTCGGCCCAAAGGGCTCTCGGATAGCCGAAGAGCTTCTGAGATAGCGGTACTGCGGCGCCACCACTCGCTCGCCGGAATGCGCTCACGCGAGTGAGGAAGTGGACCAGACTTCCGTGCGCGTGGGCGTTCCATGCCATCCAAGCCACCGGGCCCGCTGCGCACAGCGCGATGGGCAGCAAGGCTTTGCGCAGCCTCCCAGCGCGAGCTCCGTCGGTGAACAGGAACGCAGCAACGACCGCGCAGGCGGGCCATGTCTCGTACCGCGATAGGGCGGCCGCGAGCAATGCCGCCGCCCACGCAGTTCGGTGGCTCGGATCTGTGAGCGCACCGATCACCGCCGCCGCGGCGAGGGCCCCTGTCCAGCCGTCGGGAACGGTGGCTACGCCCAGCCAGGCGTTCCATGGCAAGACGAGCACGGTCGCCGTGGCGACAAGGGCGACCCGGCGCCGCATCCCCGCCACGCGCATGGCCGTGCGCGGAAGGACGATGCATGCTGCGCCGAGCGCGATCGCGACTGCTCGCGCCATGGAAAGCGATCGCCCGAAAAGCATCAGGATGCCGCCTTCGACCCAGAAGGGGAGGGGCAGCCAGCTCGTGCCGCTCGGATCGAGGCGCGGAGTCTTGGCGAAGAGCTCGGAGATTGTCGTTCGCGAGTAGTCGTCGTCCGAGACGTGCGTAAACCCTTGGCGGAGAATCCACGCGTCCACTATCAGCTTCAGGGCGACCAGCACGAGCGGATCGGCCCAGGCAGGGATCCGTAGTAAACTACCGATATTCCGAGCCACGCGACCCGGCGAACGCGCTACGGCGTTGGGGAGTGTTCCGCGGGGGCACTGTCCGCAGGCGGCGCCCCTTCGTTCGACGTCGCGGACGGCTTGGGCTTGGCGGCCTTGACCTTTGTCCCCTCATTGCCCTTGCCCTTGCGCTGCTCCTGGATGACACGGGCCTTGAGATCTCGGTCTCCCGAAGACGACATCCAGGCCAGGGAGATACTCGTCAACATGAAGATCGTCGCGCAGGTTGCCGTGGCACGCGTCAAGAGATTGCCGGCACCTCGACCGCCGAACACCTGCTGTGTGGCGCCGCCACCAAACGCAGCCCCCATGCCGCCACCCTTGCCCTGTTGCAAGAGCACGACCAGCATCAAGAAGCAGCAGACGAACACGTGAAGAATGTCGAGAAATATCGTCAGCATGGGTACTGTGTTGCGCCCCGGATCTACCGCGCGGCGAGGGCTTCTGCGGCCTCGGCAATGGCGCCAAACGACTTCGCGTCCAGGCTCGCGCCCCCTATGAGCGCGCCATCGACGTCGGCGCACGCCAGGAGGTCCCGTGCGTTGTTGGGTTTGACGGAACCGCCATAAAGAATCCTCGTTCGCTGGGCGAGTCCGTCCGAGCTCTTGCGCAACCACGCGCGTATGTTCCCATGGACTTCTTGAGCTTCAGCAGGCCCCGCATTCTTGCCAGTCCCGATTGCCCAGACGGGCTCGTAGGCGATGGCCACAGAAGAGGGACTATTCGCGAGGATGGGCAAAAATGCCTGCACTTGGCGCTCGACAACCGCCAGCGTGTTCCCTGCATCGCGCTCGGCGAGCGTCTCGCCAACACACACGATGGGCAGGAGCTTGCCCGCCAGCGAAGCCGAGACTTTCTCCGCGATGAAGGCGTCCGGCTCGTGGAAGATCTGGCGCCGCTCACTGTGGCCGAGGATAACCCACGAACACCCGGCCTCCACGAGCATGGGAGCGCTGACTTCGCCCGTATACGCCCCGGAGTCCTGTGGATAAAGGTTCTGACCCGCGACGAAAACGGCGTGAGACGCACAGGCGCGCGCACAGGCAGCCAGGGCTGTAAAGGGCGGCGCGATCAATAGGTCGACGTGGGGCAGCCCCGGAGCGATCTTCGCGACTTCGGAGGCCAGGGCGACCCCGGAGGCACCTCCCAGGAAGCACTTCCAGTTACCCGCAATCAGCGGACGACGAGCTGAGTTCACTTTCCCTCCGAACCGCGCAATACCTCGATGCCCGGCAGTTTTTTGCCCTCGACGAGCTCCAGGGACGCCCCGCCACCTGTCGAGATGTGTTTGATCTTAGCGGCGACGCCATCGCCTGCGATATAAACTGCGGCCGCGCTGTCACCTCCTCCCACCACGGTGAAGGCAGGAGAGTCAGCGAGGGCTCGCGCGATCGCGAACGTGCCGGTCGAGAAGGGCGTCTTTTCGAAGAGGCCCATCGGGCCGTTCCAGAACACCGTCTTCGCGTCGACGAAGTACTTCGAAAACTGAGCGATCGACTTCGATCCGATATCGAGCGCCATGGACGACGGCGGGACGGAATCGACTTCGACGGTCCGGCCCGTCGCGGCGTCCACACTCGCTGCCACAACGACGTCCTGCGGCAAGACGATGTCCACGCCCTTTGCCCGAGCCTTCTCGAGGATGGTCCGGGCGAGCGGAAGCTTGTCCGTCTCGACAAGCGAGGCCTGCATGTTGTGGCCCAGCGCGGCCAAGAAGGTGTTGGCCATCGCGCCCCCGATGAGCAGCGCCGTCACGCGTTCGAGCAGGGCTTCGACCACGGCAATCTTGTCGCTGACCTTGGCGCCTCCGAGTACGGCCACGTACGGCTTTTCCGGTGCGTCGACAATCTTGCCAAGCGACGCGATCTCCTTCTCAAGGAGAAAGCCGCATCCTCGGTTGCGAAACAGCTTGGCCACACCGTAGACGCTTGCGTGCGCACGATGTACGGAGCCGAATGCGTCATCGACGTACACGTCGGCGAGATCGGCGAGCTCCCGGCAGAACGCGTCGTCGTTTTTCTCTTCTTCCGGATGAAAACGCAGGTTCTCGAGCAGGCACGCGTGGCCCGTCCGCAGATCGGCGACGACTTTCTTGGCGGCGTCGCCGATGCAGTCCTCGGGAAACGCAACCTCCTTGCCGAGCAGCTCCGCAAGGCGCTCGGCACACGGCTCGAGAGAGTACTTCGGGTCCGGCCCCTTCTTCGGTCGACCGAAGTGGCTGGCGCAAATGACGCGTGCCCCGCGATCGAGCGCGTGGTGGATTGTCGGGAGCGCGGAACGAATGCGCGAATCGTCGGTGATCTTCTTACCGTCGACCGGGACGTTGAAGTCGACCCGGACGAAAACCCTTCGGTTGTCGATCGGCAGGTCCCGGATCGATCGAATACCGTCAAGCGGATTGGTCATGGTGGCTATCCAAGTGCTCCTGTCGAGGGCGGCAACGTAGTCTGCGCTCGCTCTTAGGGCAAGGACGGAGTCCGCCGCCCGCGCGGGCTCATCCATGACTTCGGGGGCGAGCCGTCGCGGGACGTGTCGCCGAGGAGGCCGGCGTACTTCGGACTTGTCCAAGTGAGGCCGGCGGCTGGTCGCGCGGCGCGTACTTCGCTAGCCACGCTCGACGCCGGGATCGCGAGGGGATCGGCCAAAATAACCGGCCTAGAACGAAACTCAGGTCGGGGCGGGTACGGGGGCGACGTGGACCCCCATGTCTTCGAGACGGCGCAGCAGGCGCTTGGTGACGTTGGCTTTGTTGCGGGTATCGAAGAAAGTGC
>JBEKXD010000020.1:0-68641 GCA_049512415.1 Polyangiaceae bacterium | reverse complement strand
GAACCCGCTGGATTGCTCCGTGAGGTTTCTGCTTCTGTAGTCGCTCTACATCGCTTCCTCCTCACCCAGGCTTTTCCTGGCGCACCGAAGGGATCGGCCGAAAGACACCGGCCTTCTATTGGCGGGGTTCGAGCGGACGGGCGCCTTCGCGCGCGAACCAGGTAGACCGCAAGTGTCGCGGAAGCGCCGAAGCAAACAGACAGTCGCGCAACGCGTTGTTCTCCCAGGTGACGTTCGAGTGCCCGATATCCGTCCGGACGAAAACCGCCTGGACGTGGGAGAGCTCGTGCCGCGAGAGCGATCCCTCTTGGGATTCCAGAGCGCAGAGGACGCCCGCGTGCTCCAAGTCCGCTCGAAGCGTGCCGTTGAGCGACTCGGTGGCGCCACCGGGCGTGAAGTAGCTGATGAGCTTGTGCCGGCGCAGCATCGACGCGCGCCTGCCAGCCACCGTCCAATCGCGAAAGACGTCGTGCTCAGCGTAGAGGGAGTCGAAGAGATACGTCTCGCGGATGTCGAGTCCGCCCACGCGTATGCAGCTCGCAGCCGCGTGATAGCCCCCGGAGTGAGCGGAAATGCATACGGTTCCATGCGGCGCATCGCGTGGAAACGCGGCCGAGCCGAGCGTCCCTCGCCCATCTTCCGCCGTTGCCTCCACGGCCTCCGCGAGCAGACGAGTCAGACCACCGGCCGACTCGAGCTTGCCGCATGCGGAATCGGCCGCCATCGTGGCGAGCGCCGGCACCACGAGCAGCGCGTTCTGCTTGCTGTCCGCAAGCTGCTGATGAAGCTCGTGTTGGGTCAGGGCGCGCTCGGCAGTCGTGTTGTGCCCGTGGAAATGCACGAGCAACGGAACACCCTCTTCGCGACGATATCGAAAGTGCGCCGGCACGAATACGAGCACGGTGTCGTCCGTGTACGCGGACCCCGGCGTTGGAAACGGCGCATTGTCGAGGCCGAAGCAAAACGTCGTGCCAATCGCCTCCTTCGCCATGTACTTCAGGCGCGTCGCACCGTCGGCGCGAGCCCTGCGCGAGAGCGGCAGGAGGGAAAGCGCGGCGAGACCCGAAAGAAAACTGCGGCGACGCATAGCCCCTTTGTGATGGCGCGAATAGCCCTTCCACGTCAAGTTCGGCGCACAGATTGCTTCAGCTACAAGGTGCGCCGGCATACTTCGACGATCGACTTCACGCTCTCGCCGCTCTTGTCCAGCATCGACTTCTCCTCGAAGGTGAGCGGGATTTCCACAACGCGCTCAATGCCCCCACCGCCGATCACGACGGGAACCCCCATGAAGATATCCCGATAGCCGTATTGTCCGTCGAGATACGCCGCGCAGGGCAGCAAGCGCTTTTCGTCTCGCAGATACGCGCGCGCCATCGCGATCGCGCTGGACGCAGGCGCGAAATATGCGCTCGTGCCCATCAAAGCCAGGATTTCGCCACCGCCCTTTCGCGTGCGGACCACGATGGCAGCCAGCTTCTCCGGGCTGAGCACCGCCGCCACGGGAGCTCCGTGAACGGTAGTCATCGACAAGACCGGAACCATATCGTCGCCGTGACCTCCCAGCACCATGGCTCGCACGTCCTTGACGCTCACGCCCGCCTCGCGGGCGACGAACAGCGCGAGGCGCGATCCGTCGAGGATCCCCGCCATACCCGCGACAAGATTCCGCGGCGCCCCGGTGACGCGCCGATACTCGTAGACCATCGCATCGAGCGGGTTGCTGATGACGATCGCGAAGGCGCCCGGACAGACGGCTTTCGCGTTGGCGGCGACATTGCGAATGATCGGGAGATTGGTGGCCACGAGGTCGTCGCGAGATTGGCCGGGCTTGCGGGGGACTCCCGCCGTGATCACGACTACGTCGGCCCCTTCGAGATCTCGCCAGTTCGAGGTCCCTTGAATGCTCACGTCGCGGCCGCGCAGGGCGCAGTCTTGCTCCAGGTCGAGCGCCTTGCCCTTGGCGAGGTTCTCACGCGAGGGCACGTCGAAGAGCACGACATCTCCCAGCTCTTCTTCCGCACACAGGCGGGCGAGCTCACCGCCGATGTTTCCAGCACCGATCAATCCGATCCTCTTGCGTACGGACATGACAACCTCCAGCGCCTCAGAGCGCTTCGATCACATATGGGCGATGACACCGTCGGCGAACTCGGAACACTTCACTTCGGTCGCCCCATCCATCAGGCGCGCAAAGTCATACGTCACCTTCTTGCTTGCGATGGCTCCGTCCATCCCTCGCACGACACAGTCCGCGGCCTCGTTCCACCCGATGTGGCGGAGCATCATCTCACCACTCAAGACCACAGATCCGGGGTTGACCTTGTCCTTGTCCGCATACTTGGGTGCGGTGCCATGAGTGGCCTCGAAGATGGCGTGCCCGGTGACGTAGTTGATGTTGCCGCCGGGAGCGATCCCGATACCCCCCACCTGTGCGGCGAGCGCATCGCTCAAGTAGTCCCCATTCAGGTTCAGAGTCGCGATCACGTCGAACTCGCGAGCGCGAGTGATGACCTGTTGGAGCGCGATGTCGGCAATCGCATCTTTCACGAGGATCTTCCCACCCGAGAGCGCTGCCTTTTGTTGGTCGTTGGCGGCCTGTTCCCCTGACGTCACCTTGGTCGCCTCCCACTGCTCCCACGTATAAACGCGATCGGCGAACTCTCTCTGGGCAAGTGCGTAGCCCCATCGCATGAAGGCTCCCTCCGTGTACTTCATGATGTTGCCCTTGTGAACGAAGGTGACGCTCTTTCGCTCGTGAGAGATAGCGTACTCGAGGGCCGCGCGAACGAGACGTTCTGTGCCCTCGCGACTTACCGGTTTGAGGCCTATTCCGGTGGTCGCGGGAAACCGGATCTTCTTGAAGTCCTTGGGGAACTCCTGCTCCAGAAGCGCGAGAACCCTCTTGGCGCCGTCGCTTTCGGCCTCAAACTCGATGCCCGCGTAAATGTCTTCCGTGTTCTCGCGGAAGATGACCATGTCGACGTCCTCGGGACGCTTCACGGGGCTTGGAACACCTCGAAACCACCGGACAGGACGGAGGCACACGTAGAGATCGAGGAGCTGCCGGAGCGCGACGTTCAGCGAGCGCATCCCGCCCCCGATCGGCGTCGTCAAAGGGCCCTTGATTCCGACGAGGTGCGTGCGGAACGCCTCCACGGTCTCGTCAGGAAGCCAGTTGTTGAAGAGCCTGAACGCCTTTTCGCCCGCAAAGACTTCATACCAGGCGAGCGTCTTCCTCCCTCCGTAGGCTCGAGCGACCGCCGCATCGAGCACCCGAACGCTCGCACGCCAGATGTCCCGCCCCGTACCATCGCCTTCGATATATGGGATGATGGGTCGATCGGGGACGGACAGGACTCGGTTGGGCCCCATGACGATGGGCTGACCGTGGGGGGGTGGAGAAAAGGGAGTCGCCATGGGCGGCGAGTAGCATCGCCGCCAGCACCCCACAAGGCAACGCTCGTCCGTCTACCCCTGGCTCCTCGAGCTGCCTATGCCCCTTTGCCCATCGCGTGATAGCCGTGGTCGACGTGGATCACGCATCCGGTGATCCCGGAAGCCAGGGGAGAGCACAGAAAGGCGGCGACGTCACCCACCTCGCGTGGAGCGATCGGAACGGGCACCGGAGAATTCGTCGCGACGTAGTCGATCATCTGTTCGATGAAGGGTTTTGCGGGCGCCTTCGTGCCGGAGTCGATCCCTGGGTTCGCTCGCCCAATGGCGCTGGCAGCGCGCGAGGCCACCGGGCCCGAACTGATGCAGTTGACGCGTTGCCCCCATCGTCGACCGACCTCCCACGCGAGCACGCGCGTGTCACTCTCGAGTGCCGCCTTCGCACTGGACATTCCACCGCCGTACCCCGGAATGACTCGTTCACTGGCGAGGTATGTCAGGCTCACGTAAGAGCCCCCCGTTCGCATCAGGGGACCGAGGCGCTTTGCCATCGACACCATCGAATAGGAGCTCACCCCAAGGGCTGCGAGATAGCCGCGGCGACTCGTCTCGAGAAGGCCTCGGGAAATCTCCGGAGCGTTGGCCAGCGCGTGCGCGACAATGTCTACGGGGGTTTCACCGAACTCTTCTCGGAGCCTGTTGGCGCAACCCTGGATCGTGAAGTCTCCCACATCTCTGTAGCGCTTGTTCTCCCGTACGTCGACAGGCACGTCCTCGAGCGTGTCGAACTCGGCGTCGAGTGGCACGATGCGCTCGAAGGCGAGCTTGCGCCCGTCGGATAGAGCCAGGGATGGGTCCATCTTGCCACGGCGCAGAAGCGTCTCGAAGATGCCGAGTGCCGGAGGCCACGTGCCAACGCAAACCGTAGCCCCCGCCTCCGCGAGCGATTTGGCGATGGCGAACCCGAGACCCGCGTCGTCCGCCACCCCGGCGACGAATGCACGCTTGCCCGAAAGATCGATGGAGAGCATGGGTGCCCTCCTTCTTCCATTTCGACCTGCTTGTCCAGGGAGTCGGCTCCGCGCGACTCGCCACCAGGCTCGCTCGGTTTCGACCGAAATACACCGACCGTCAAGCCTACCTGCGCGAACCTCCCTGGATGGCGAAGTCGACCGGTATCGTGGACTGGCCCATGGGATCGGTCGGCTGTTCCGCGTCCCCGGCTGCGGTGGCCGCGGCGGTCGGGTGCGTCCCGGAGCGCACGAATCCCCCGTCATCGAGCACGGCACGGACGTTCTCGAGCAAGCTTTGAACGGCGAACGGTTTGGCTAGCAACGCGGACGGCACCTCATGGGCAAGCCCGGCGACCTCTACGTCTTCGGTGTGCCCCGAAACGAACAGGACCTTGAGGCGTGGCCAGACTTCCGTCAATCGCCGCGCCAGCTCGATTCCACCGCCTGACGGCATGACGACATCCGTCACGAGCACGTCGACATCCCCAGCAACGGTCGCCGCAACCTCGAAGGCTCCCGCGGAACTGTTGGCGTGAAGGGTGCGGTAACCGTGCTTGCGCAACACCGCGACGGCGGCTCCGCGAACCGCATCATCGTCATCCACGACCAGGACGGTCTCCGTTCCGCAGCGTGCAGAATCCCCGCGCGCTGTGGGAGGAACAGTCGGTTCGGCGCCGACTAACGCCGGAAAGTACACCGCGAACGCGGTTCCAACATCTACGGCGCTGTCGAGAACGATCGCGCCCCCGGCGTCGCGAACGATTCCCCCGACTGTCGCCAGACCCAGGCCAGTGCCCCCCGCCTTCGTCGTGAAGAATGGCTCGAAGGCGTGGCGCCGTGTTTCCTCGTCCATGCCGCACCCCGTGTCTCTGACAGAGATCCGAACGTACGTACCAGGCTCGAGCAACGTGCCCTCGGGGGCGGACGCGCACGCGACGAGGTCCACGCCTATTTCGAGTTCACCGCCGGCAGGCATCGCGTCGCGTGAATTCACGGCAAGGTTCATAAGGACCTGCTCGAGCTGCACGGGGTCGATTCGTATGGGCGGGACTCCGGGACTCGCCCCGGTCCGAACGACGACGCGCTCGCCGAGCGTACGCCGAAGCATCGTCTCCATGCCGCCTACCAGCGCTCCGGCGTCGACGAGCTGAACGTCCGTCGCCTGCTTTCGTGTGAACGCCAGAAGCTGCCTCGTCAAGCTGGCGCCGCGTTCCGCCGCCCGGCAGATTTCATGCAAATCCTCGCGCATCTCGGGGTCCCGAGCCGAATCGAGAGCAAGGCTCGCGTAGCTTAGGATCACGGAGAGGAGATTGTTGAAGTCATGAGCTATGCCGCTCGCCAGACGACCGACTGGCTCCATCTTCTGGGCTTGTCGGAGCTGCGCCTCGAGTTCCTCCTTGGCGAGAATCGCGCGGTGCTGGTCGGTGACGTCCATTTGCGTTCCGACGAGCCGGACTGGACGCCCGTCGGCATCCCCCTCGACGACCGCGCCGCGGGAGAGGAGCCATCGATACTCGCCGGTGGACATCTGTACGCGGAATTCACACGTGTGGTCGGCTCTCGCGGTCGCCGAATCGACGCGCATGGCCGCTGCCACCCGACTGCGATCATCGGGGTGAACCCGATCGATGAACCAAGCGAGGTCTTCCTCCCTCTCGGCGGCCTCCAGCTCGAGAATCGTCGCAAGGCTCGCGTCAATTCGCAGGACGTCCGTCGTGAAATCAACTTCAAACGTTCCCTGATTGGATGCCGCCAGCGCGAGCCGAAGACGCGTGGCGCTGTCCTCCCGCAAAGCGCGCTCGGCGCGACCGGGCGCCGCGTCGGTCATGACTCCCACGAGGTGCCGGACGCATCCATCCGCACTGGTCTCGACGGTCCGCCACATCAAGTGCACCCATCGATACGAACCATCTCGCGCCCGTACGCGGACCTCGATTTCACCGAGCTGCGCGGAGCGAGGAGCTGGAGCGCGAATGCGGTCGAGGAGCCGCTCTTGGTCGTCCTCGTGGAACAGGGCGATAAACGACTCTAGCGTTTCGAGCGTCTCGGGGCTCGCGCTCCGCTCGCGCCCCAGCGTCGTTCGACACTCCCCTGAGCACCCCGTTTCACCGGAATCGATCCGCAGCTCGAAGATGCCGCCCCATCCCGCGTCCGTGCTCGAACGGGAACTCTCATTGACCTGAGAGGCCAACTCTGGACGCGCCGCACGGCCGAGCCTAGCGGTCCATTCCGGCAAGACGCGACCGGGCATGAGACGGATATTATCATGAATCTTCAAGCGAACAGTCCATCTGCGCGAACGGGTCCAAAGGCGGAGGATGCCAGGGCTCCCTTCGCTTTGCAGAAGCCAAATCCCCGCCGCAAGCCAGAAACTCGTAACCTGCACATCGCCAAAAGAGCCTAAAGGTCGGACGAACTCGCATTCGTGAGGGCCATGGCTCTATTGGGCATACATACTCGCGATAACGAGCCAAGATCCCGCCGAACACAGGCACACGGCCCCGCGGCGAGCTATCGTAGATTTGTCATGGCCTCTGGCGCCTCGAGGACGTTGTCCACACGACTCAACATCGTCGAGCAATCGCTCGACGACACGATCGAACGTCTGCGTGAGCTCCCTCCGGACCCGATCGTTCGCGAGCTGCGCGCGAAGGCGGAAGGGTACGCTCGGGCATTGCACACATGGACCGTGCGACCCCCCACGCAAGAACAGCGAGCGACTTTGCTGCGCCTCGTCCTGGATCTCAACGTCCAAGTGATGGCCGTCGGACGAGACCCGCAGTAAACCCGCGGTCATGTTACGTCGGCCCGGGACGCTTGGCGTTCTCTTCGCCAGCATTGCGTCGATGAACGCCGCATGCGGCGGGATGCAACCGGCACCGGATCTCACCCAAGGAAGGCTGGCGACGCCGCCAGACCAAGACCGTCCGGAGGCCGCCCCGGCTGCGAACCCCGAGGGGCGTCTGCCGCAAACGGTCACCCCCTTGCACTATGCGCTCGAGCTGCACGTCGACCCGTCGAAGCCACGTTTCGACGGAAAAGTGACCATCGTCGTCGCGCTGGCCGAGACGACGAGCGTTCTGGTTCTGCACGCACGAGACATACACGTCAGCCGCGCCCTGGCCCATGTCGGGGACCACGAGTTGGTCGCGGCTCCTTGGCTGCGCGGCGTCCGCAATGGCGCGGCGCCCGACGAGCTACGCCTGCGATTTCCAACGCGTCTGCCCGCCGGGACCCTTCGACTGGTCATCGACTACGATGCGCCCTTCGCGACGGGCCTGTCGGGATTGTATCGCGTCCACCACCAAGACCGCGACTACGCATTCACCCAATTTGGGGCCACGGAGGCGCGCAGTGCGTTTCCCTGCTTTGACGAGCCCGGGATCAAGACCCCCTACGATGTTGTCCTCGTCACGCCGCCCACGATGGCGGCGGTCGCCAATGCTCCGGAAGCATCGAAGCGCATCCTACCGGAGGGGACGATCGTCCACGCTTTCCAGACCACCGCGCCGCTGCCTAGCTTTCTCGTCGCCTTTGCGGTCGGTGACTTCGACATCGTACAAGGTCGGAGCGCGCCTTTTCCTATCCGGGTCGTTGCGCCCAAGGGCGAAGGCGCGCTCTCCGCGACGGCGTTGGAGACGGCTGCAGCGCTCGTAGACCGCCTGGCAGACTACCTCGGCATCTCGTACCCGTACGCCAAGCTGGACCTCCTCGCGGTGCCTGACTTCGCGCCGGGGGCGACGGAGAATCCGGGGCTCATTGCGTTCCGTGAGAGCATTCTGCTCGCCGAACCGACGCGCGCTTCGACGCACCTTCGACGCGCGCAGGCACTCGTCATAGCGCACGAACTCGCACGCCAGTGGTTCGGCGACCTGGTCACCATGCGCTGGTGGGACGACATTTGGCTCAGCGAGGGGTTCGCCACCTGGGCGCAAACCAAGGTCGTCGACGAGTGGCAACCGGGATTCGGCGCAGGACTCGAACAGCTCGCACGCGTGGACGGCGTGATGGACCTCGACGCTCTCTCGCACGCGCACTCGGTCCGCGAACCCGTCCGATCGCCGACCGAAGCAGGCGAGCCGTTCGACGAAATGCCCTACGTGAAGGGCGCCGCCATCCTTCATATGATCGAGCACTGGGTCGGCCCAGAGATATTTCGCCGCGGCGTCCAAAAGTACTTGCGCGATAACGCGGGGGCGGCAGCTACTGCGCACGACCTCTTTGCCGCTCTCGACTACGTGTCCACGTTCCACGTCGGACAGATGGCGAGCGGCTTCTTGGACCACCCCGGTGTGCCCGAGGTGCGCGCCAACTGGAAGTGCAACCCAGCTGGCCGGAGCGCGCTGACCCTGCGCGAGTTCAGCTGGCATGCCACGGGGGTGGGCGGCGCTGCCGGTTCGGCGGTCGAATCGACCGGGCGCTGGACCGTGCCCGTGTGCGTGCGCGATCCGACGCAGCGTGCCGATAGCTGCTTCACTCTGGGGGCCGAGCCCGCGACTCGTGACCTCGGGTCACGATGCCCCGCCTGGGTCTATCCGAACGCCGATCAATCCGGGTACTATCGTTTCAGGCTCGACGCCGCGCACCTGCTCGCCCTCGCCCAGGACGAGCGGCAGCTACCACCGGCCGATCGGGCGGGCCTCATCGCCAACGCGTGGGCCGAGGTTCGCAGTGGCACCCTCGACCCGGCCACGCTGCTCGACGTGCTGGCGCGATTCGATGGCGATGACTCCCGGTTTGTCGTGGAAGCCATTGTGCGCACGCTCTACGAAGTCGACCGCGCCCTGCTGGAGGACGCCGCGCGGCCTGGCTTCGAGCGCTATGTGCGCGCGCGACTGTCCCCGCGCAAAGCCGCTCTCGGGTGGGTGCCGGCGCCCCGAACACACATGGGGACTGTGGCGGACGACCGAGCCATGACGAGACGCGCGGTCCTGACTGCCATGGGCGAGCTTGTGCGCGATTCCGCTACGATGGCGCAGGCGGACACCTACGCCGCAAACTGGTTCAATGACCCGTCGAGCGTTCCGAGCGACACCGCCGACATCGCCGTCCCCGTAGCCTCGATCGCCGCAGGGGCCACCCGTTTGCAGCAACTGAGACTTGCCGCCAGCAAGGCCACGACGCTCGAGGGGCGCGAGCTCGCCCTCCGAGCGATGGGAGGATTCGGCGACCCAACCCTGCTGCGTCAGGCCTTGGATCTCGTCCTCACGCCGGAAGTGAGAGCCTCAGAGATTTCTATCGTGCTCGCCGCGGCCCTAGGCCATCGTGCGGGCCGGTCAGTCGTCCTCGCCTGGGAGAAGGACCATTGGGATGACCTCGTTCGGCGAGCGCCGAGTGCCGTCGGCCACGGCTTCCTCGTCGATGCCGTGGGGGCCCAGTGCGACGCGAAGGGGGCAGCCAACGCCACAGAGCTCTTTGCGTCGTCAGCTCCCGAGATCCAGGGCCTCCGGCGGCGCCTCGACGCAGCGATCGAATTGGCCAAGGCGTGCGCCGCGCTTCGCGCCAGCAGCGCCGCCCGCCTCACGAGAGCACTCAGCCGATGAACTCGCGGTCGCGCACGGGTGACGATCCAGCGGGCGAGAAGCCTCCCCTGCGAGGAAACGCCTTGGGGCGAACGTCGGACTGCGCCGGTCGAACGTCGGGGGTGGCCGGCTGTAGGTCGCCTCGCACGTCGAGACGGTGACGCACGAGGCGCTCGATGTCGCGCAGCAGCGCCCTCTCCTGAGGAGAGCAGAAGGAAATGGCCTCGCCATCCGCCCCAGCGCGACCCGTACGGCCGATGCGGTGCACGTAGGTTTCTGGCGTGTTCGGCAGATCGAAGTTTACGACGTGCGAGATCCCCGTCACGTCGATTCCACGGGCCGCGACGTCCGTCGCGACGAGCACGTGAACGGCGCCCCTGCGGAAGGCCTCGAGCGCTCGTTGACGCGCCCCCTGCGACTTGTTGCCGTGGATCGAGGCCGCATCGATGCCCGCGTGCGTGAGCTGCTCCGCGAGGCGTTCGGCGCCATGCTTGGTGGCCGTGAACACGAGCGCGCGGAGCACGCCCTTCTCGCGCAGAACCCTCTCGAGAAGGCCCCTTTTGGCGGGTCGTTCCACGTAGACCACCGATTGAGCGATCGACGGCGCCGCCGTGGCCGTCGGCGTGACCGACACGCTCACCGGATCTTTGAGCAGCGACCTGGCGAATCCGCCCACCGACGAGGGCATCGTCGCCGAAAACAGAAGCGTCTGGCGGTCCGCGGGAAGCGCGGCGCAGATCGCCGATATGTCGCGAACGAAGCCCATGTCGAGCATCCGGTCCGCCTCGTCCAGGACCAAGTACGAGACCGCGTCGAGCCGCAGAGCGCCCTGTCTCATGAGGTCGAGCAGCCGACCTGGGGTGGCCACGAGCACGCTCGGGCCGCATCGCAGGGCCATTTCCTGGCCGCGCTGACTCACTCCGCCGAACACGACTGTGTGCTTTATCCCGAGGAAGCGACCGTACGCTGCAACGCGAGCATCGATCTGGGAGGCAAGCTCGCGCGTCGGCGTCACGACGAGCACGCGTATCGACCTAGGACCCCGGTCCTTCGGAAGTGCGGAAAGGCGCTGGAGAAGCGGTAGGACGAACGCTGCCGTCTTGCCGGTGCCCGTCTGGGCGCATGCGAGAACGTCGCGGCCCGCGAGGACGTGGGGCACGACCTGCGATTGGACGGGAGTCGGCGTCGTGTATCCCTCCTGAGCGACAGCGCGGACGAGGGAAGCATTGAGGCCGAGCGCGGCGAAGGCCGAGTCGGCTGGGGTGGCGGCCGGCAGAGACTCGATCGCCACCGGCTGCGTGCGCGGTGGCGGAGCGGGATTGAACGGACGGCTCAGAGTCTTGGGCGGAGCCGTCTCGTCACCACGACCCGAGCGCTCGAAGGCGGGTCGGAAGCCACTGGGGCGATTCCGGGATTCGTGTTGTGCGATTGAGGGGGAATGCGAATGGTGCGGACGCGGCGCCTGCCGCCCGAAGGGACGACGGGGGCGCGGGGAAGCGGAATTCAAGGGTTCTCGAGATCTTTCTCTCGGCAAAGGTCATTACGGTAGGCGCCCACGCTGCCGACGCTGCGGACGAACGCGACCGGTCCGAACGCGGACCGTGCCATCACGCTTCCTTGCCGACCCGAAGTCGCGGGCGCCACTGAAGAGACGTACGATGGACCCGCCGCCCAAGAGCGACGCGACCTCGCCGATTGCCGTGAGTGCGGTGATTTCTAGCCGAGAAGGGTCGCACGCGCAACTACACCGCCGAGCAGGACGTCGAACACGCCAGATGGAGTCGCACGGGAATCGCACAGAGACCGACTCTCCGAGCCCGCACTCATCGAGGAGCGGGGCGGTTCGCGGCCCCCCTCGAGGTCCCGCGTGGCGTCGCGCGCGCCAGAGCCTGTTTTCGACGAGCCGCTTGCCCCCGAGCCCCATTCTCCGTGGCGGTGGTTTTGCAGTCCTGGCGGCCCTGGCGTTCGGCGTGACGACTCCACTGATTCAGCGCCTCGGTCAGGGGATTGGTCCTGCCCCTTCGGCGGCCCTCCTTTACGCGGGCGCCGCCCTTGCGTCAGGCAATTCGCTGCCCGGCAGAGCGAGGGACGAGGAAGCGCATGTCCGGTCGGTTCACGTGCCCCGGCTCGTCATCACGGCGGTGTTCGGCGCGGTGGCTGCCCCGATGAGTCTCACGTGGGGCCTCCAGCACACGGACGGGGCGGGCGCTTCGCTGCTCTTGAACGTCGAGGCGGTCTTCACGGTCCTCTTCGCGTGGATGCTCTATCGCGAGTCCGTCGGGCCGCGCGTAGCCCTTGGCCTCGCCGCGATGGTCGCTGGAGGCACCTGCCTCGTCCTCGCCGGTTCGCGCGCGACAGGTTTCGGATGGGGGGCAATCGCGGTCGTCTTAGCAACCCTCGGGTGGGCGCTCGACAGCACGCTTTCGCGGCCGCTCGCGGACCTGAACCCGACCGAGGTCGTCCGGTGGAAGGGAATGTTCGGCATGGTGTCCGGCGTCGTACTGAGCCTAGCGTTCTCCAGCCCGTTCCCACGGATGGCCGCGTGTCTGGGCCTGGTCGCGTGCGGCGCCATAGGCTACGGCCTGAGCCTTCGTCTCTATCTGCTCGCGCAGCGACATGTCGGGGCCGCTCGAACGGGATCGGTCTTCGCTCTGGCCCCGTTCGTAGGAGCGGCAACGGCATGGATGCTGGGCGAACGCCCGGCGAACGAGTGGACAGGCATAGCGGCAGTCCTGTTTGCGACCGGCGTCGCGCTTCAGTTGACGGAGGCGCACGGTCACAGGCACCGCCACGAGCGCGCCGAGCACGAGCATCTCCATCGCCACGACGACGGGCACCACTTCCACGACGCTCCGGCGGTGGGCCCGCACAATCACGTGCACTGCCACGAGGCTCACGAACACGCTCACGCCCACGCGCCAGACCTACATCACGGCCATGGGCACGCCGACGCGGAGTCCTGAAGACCGGTCCACTGCTGGGGCTGGCTCGGTCATTCCGTGATGGCAGTCACCCCTTGGACGCAGAAATCCCACGGTATCGGAGCTGTGGTGTTTCCCGGAACCTGCCACTGCATCAACATCACCTCGGTCGGGTCGAACGTGAACGTATCGGCCTTCGATACCCACGAGCCCTGGGCGATGTTCGAGAACAGTACGGTAGTCACCCCGGCGGTCGTAACTGTCTCGAACGGCGCGTAGTCCTGGTTCTCTTTCGTTGTGAACGCCACGCGGAGCCCCGTGCTCGGAAGCGTTGGGCCGCTCAGCACGAAGCAGAATCCCTTGATGTTATACGTCGTCGCGTCGTAGGGCTGCTGGGGCGGGCCGTCGTTGAGCTCGAGACCCATTCCCGCACCCCACGCGTTCGCCGCCGTCCCCGTCTCCGTCACCGTGGTGCCCGACGTACACATCAAGCCACCCACGTTGGGAAACGAGGTCGTGGAGGTGGGCGTGGTGATCGTCGAACACGGTTTGATGCCGTCGTTGCAATCGCTGTACATGAAGAACGATCCGTGGATTGCAACAGAGTTGCTGCCGGGAGCCACGTAGCCGGTCGCGTCGGGAGTGATCGGCACGCCCGGACATCCCCCGGTTCCGCCTTCGCCCGAAGAACCTCCATCGAGCGGACCGCCGCTCGACGAACTCGAGGTCGCGCCGCCTGACGAGCTCGAACTGCTCGAGGTTGCTCCACCTGACGAGCTCGAGCTGCTCGAGGTTGCGCCGCTTGACGAGCTCGAGCCGCTCGAGGTCGCGCCGCCTGACGAGCTCGAGCTGCTCGAGGTTGCGCCGCCTGACGAGCTCGAGCTGCTCGAGGTTGCGCCGCCTGACGAGCTCGAGCTGCTGCCACTGCCTCCGCTCGACGAGCTCGAGCCGCTGCTGCCTCCGCTCGACGAGCTCGAACTACTGCTACCTCCGCTCGACGAGCTCGAACTGCTGCCGGTGCTGGCGTCCGAAGAATTCGCGTTGGCGTCGTCGTCGCTGCTGCTCTGGCATCCAAAGAGGGGGAGCGCGAGTGCGATGACGACGAAAGATGTCTCGGAGAGCGTTCGCGACGACATAGATATGAGTCCCTTCCGGCTGATTTGAGGCCCACCGGCGAGCGGGTCTTAGGGGATCCAGACTCGCGCAGCTTACCCCGTCGTCGTCGTCAGGTGGTTCTTCCCTGCTCCCCTCGACGCCTGGATGTAGCAGTCACACTTGCACACGTGCTGCAAAATTCTTTCGCTGGCACACGCGACTCCCGGCCGGCCACTTTTCTGAACGTATCACAGGCAGGCTTGTGTCCCCCCATTGGCGGTGCCCGCAATCAGATCGCAACCAGTGCCCGTTTGGCTTGGGGCGCAAGTTGCGTAGAAGAGCTGCCAATACTGCCCGCAAAGGGCCGGCGTTTCACTTTCAATCCCGTCGACACAGTCGGGAGGCAGGGTCGGGTTGGGGCAGCCAGACACTTGAGGGCATGCAAGGTTCGGCGGATCGCAGTCGCTCGGCCCGTCGCTCTGGAGCGTTTCGACACCATCGCAGTTCCAATCGAAAGAGCCGTCGCACGCGTCCGGGACAATGGAGTAGTTCGTTTGATCCGGGTTAGCGCCCGGATCGATATCACAACAATCTCTGTTGTTGTTGACATAGGTGCCATTGAAACCGGACGAACAGGTGGGAACGCGCAGAGGCGCCGAGCATGACCAGATGGGCGCTTTCTGTGAGTCTCCAAAGCCGTCCTGGTCGCAGTCCGGATACCACTGCTGACAGGCAGGGCCGTTCGTCGGACAGTTGACGCCCGTCGCCACCGGATTCGAGCAGCCTGTCGAGGTGCTGCACGTGCCCGCCACATGGCAGTTGTCGAGCGGCTGGCATATGACCGCGGTGCCCGCGCACGTTCCATTGCCTTGGCACGTGTCGTTCTGGGTACAGGCATTCTGGTCGTTGCACGAGCTGCCAACGCTTGCGGCGCACGAGCCGGTCGCATCCGAGCAGGTGTAACACCCGCTGCAAGGGGCCCCGTTCGTTTGCCACGTACCGGTGCTGACGCAGAGTTCCGGCTGCTGCCCGCTGCACCGGACCGCGCGGGGGATGCACTCTCCTGAGCACACTCCCGCCGAGCAGACGTAGGGGCACGCGGAGCCGTTATTGGTCCACGCACCCTGGCTATCGCACGTCTGGGGCTGGAGCCCGTTGCACTGGACGGCGTCCGGCGAACACACTCCGGCGCACTTGCCCGCGGAACAGATGAATGGACATGCGGCGCCGGTGTTTGCCCATGCACCTGCGCTCGTGCACGTCTGCGGCTGAAGTCCATTGCACTGGAGAGCATCCGGCGTACAGACCCCAGTGCAGGCCCCCCCGTTGCAGACATAAGGGCATGGGTTGCCCTTATTGACCCACGTACCCGCTGGATTGCACGTTTGCGGCTGGAGCTGGTCGCACTGGAGCGACGTTGGGGTGCACGCACCCGAGCAGGAGCCACCGTCGCAGACGAACTGACACGACGCGCCTGAGCTGACCCATGCACCTGCGTCGCCACAGGTCTCAGGCTGCAACCCGTTGCACTGGCTCGCCCCCGCCGTGCACGCGACGCAGCTGCCGCCGCTGCAAAACGATGTGCACGCGGTGCCCTCGTTCTGCCACGTGCCGTTCCCATCGCACCTCTGCGGTTGAAGCCCATTGCACCGCGCCGCCGTGGGCGTGCAATCGCCCCCGCACACGCCGCCGTCGCATACGAAGTTGCACTTGTCCCCGGTTGCTTGCCAGACGCCACCGTCGGCGCACGCTTGAGGTTGCGGACCGTTGCACTGGCTCGCGCCCGGAGTACACGAGCCCGAGCAGGCTCCTCCGCCGCACGAAAACTCGCAGGCTTCCCCCTGATTTTGCCACGCTCCGGCACCATCGCACGTCTGAGGCTGCAAACCGCTGCACTGGGTAGAGCTTGGAACACACGTCCCCGTGCACGCCCCTGCACCGCAAACGTAGGGACACGTCGCCCCGGTGTCCTGCCATGTCCCGGAGGGGTCGCACGTTTGCGCTTGCAGTCCGTTACACCGCAGAGCCCCGGCGCTGCACGCGGTCGTCGTTACGTCCTGGAGCGCTCCGTCCGGGTACGTCGACGCGGGGCCAGCTTCCACGTCCGTCAGCGAATTCGGCCCCACGTCGGGCAAGCCAGCCTCGCTTTCACCCCCGTCGCCTTGGCCTGCTCCAGTGCGTCCATCGAATGTGGCGTCGATCATGCCATCTGCTGCATTGCCGTCGGCCTTCCCGTCCGTACTCGTGGCGTCAGCACTGGGCGCACCGTCGCCCGATGACTTCGCATCCGTCGTCATGGCATCGTCGGTCTCCGCGACGACCGACGCATACCCAACGCAGCCTGTGGCTCCGACCACAAGCCCAGCCGCGATCCACCCCGCGTTCGACAGAAACCTCATTGGACCGAGCCCTTCAGCCGACAGACAAGCCGCAGCGACTACGTGTTCTCCGCAGGTGGCGGGAATATTCACACGCCGACACGGGTCGGACAAGCGTTCACCCTCATTATTGCTCCATAGCTCGCTAGGGCTGTGCCCGTCCTAGTGTCGAGCACGGCAAAGCGAAGATTGACGGGAGTTCGGCGATCGGAGTGGCGTTTTCCTCGCGCGGAGCGGCGCCTCCATCGAGCAGGTTGGCATCTACATCGATCGGAGTAGCGCTTCCGTCGACGCAAGGCAGCCTCCCTCGAAGACGTCTGGCGTTGCCCTCGGCGCCGGGCGCGCCTCCCAAGCGGGGAGGCGCCGAGAGTCACGTCGCCCGGGCCTTGAACGCGAGACGCTTACGCTCGGAGCCTGACCCGTCTGGCAAGCGCTCACCTACTGTGCTGGCGGGCGCGACGGGTGATCTCGCCGGCCCGGGGCCTTCCGCTACCCTTGCGCCTGAAACACCCGCTCCTATGAGCTCGAGAGCCCGGAACGACGCCGCTTCGAGGAGCACGTCCACCGTGGGCGTCTTTCCGCTCGAAAATGCTTGAGCGAGGTCGTCTATGGCCCTTTCGGCCGTCGGTGGCAAGACCACCGTGGCGGCCAGCTTGCGCGTTCTCACCATGGTCTGACCGTAGGTCCGCGTGCCGTCGCATCCGGTGACGGGTATTTCCGCGAGCTCGGGTCTCTTCAACTCCGCCGCCGCCGCTTGAAGGGCGGAGCGCGCGCCCACCGCCATGAGGTCGTTCTGAGCGCCGACGATCCAATTCGAGCCAGTGAACGCGCCCGGGGTCCGCAGCCGACTCTGGATCGCGCGCTCCCCGCTCACCAGGGACCAGTCCCCGTTCTCGATCACCATCTTGATGTCCGTGTTGGCAAGCTCGCGCTGAACTCCCTCCAGACGCATCTCGGCCGACGCGGCACCCACCGCTCCCCTTACGTAGAAGACGGATCCCCCCCTCGGCAGGAGCTTCTTGAACTGCTGGCCCTGAATGCAGCCTACGTGCTTCTGGTCGGGCGATACCCCAAAAAGGGGCACCCGCGGGTATTTCATTCGCAGCGCCGCGAGGTGGTCGCACGGGCGATTGACGACGACGAACGCCACACCGAGACGGGCCGCGTCTTCGGCCAGAGGCCGCATCAGGACATCGGCAACCGGACAGACCACGATCGCGCGCGCGCGAACGCCCTCCGGCTCGGCGAGGCACTCTTTAACTTGCGTAACCTGACGTTCGCCGTTGTTGAACGCGCTCACCTCCTTGAGAGTGAAGTGGTGCCTCTGTGCAGCAACGCGCGCGACGTCTCTCTGTAGGTCCTGGTAGTCGTTGTCGAGGGCCAGGAAGAACATCGCTATCTTTGCGGGCTCTGACACGATTTCCTATCCCGTGATAAAGAATTGGGATCCGTCCGGGCGTGGGTCATCGCGTCGGCGGGCTCTGCGAACTGCAGAACGGCCGTTTGGTCGGCGACTGCAAGGGGTGGTCGGCGCGATCATGTATCCCAATCGCGGGCAATCGCGCCGAGTTCGGCAGACGGTTGACCGACGACGCTTGGGAAGCCCGGTCCGTCTCGCCGGACCACTTCCACTACCGCGGTACCGGTCGCGCCTTGCGCAAAACCGCAGCGAAAAATCCGTCGGACTGCGCGTCGTCCGCGCCGTCGAATCGCCACGTCGAGAGATACTTGCCATCGGTCGTGACCATCGGTCGTGCTCGCCCACCACCCAAGACCTCGCGCGCAGTCACCAGAGAATACCCGGCTTGCCGAGCCAGAAACTCCTCGACGACATTCGAGCCTTCGCTCGGCAGGAATGAGCACGTTGCAAACACGATGCGGCCATGGGGCACCACGAGGCGAGCGGCTCCATCGAGGAGCGCCCGCTGCCGCTCGAGGAGGCGAACTAACTCGTCGACGCCGAGACGCCAGCGAGCCTCCGGGTTGCGTCGAATCGCTCCCACACCGGTGCACGGAGCGTCGACGAGAACCCGCGTCGCACTCGCCTGGAGCCCGCGGATGCGGTCGTCTGTTGCGAGAAGGTCGCACTCCAGAGCCCGAACGTTGTTTGCGCCGGCCCGACGCGCGCGCCGGCGCAGTTCCTTGAGCTTATCGCCCGACGGATCCAGGGCGATGACCTCTCCCTTTCCGTCGAGCAGTGCTGCGAGAGCCAACGCCTTGCCTCCCGCTCCTGCACACGCATCAATGACGCGGGTCCGAGGAGGGGGCGCCACGAGCTCGGCGACCATCTGGGAGGCCTCGTCCTGCATCTCGAAGTCCCCGCGCGCGAAGGCTTGCGTGCGAAAGGGCGAACGCCGGCCGTCGATCGCGAGCCCCGTTTGTGCAGTCTGGGTCGAGCGAGTCTCCAGGCCTTCGCCCGCCAAGGCAGTCCGCAGGTCGTCCCGGGTCGTCCTCAACGTGTTGACCCGCGCCACGCGAGGTGCCGTCTCGTTCATCCGAGCGAGCGCTGCTTTGAATGCCAACGTCCCCACCTCGGTCCGCACGAGATCGACCAACCAGTCGGGCATCGAATAGGCCGTGCCGAGTCTCTCGGTCTCGCCCTCGAGCGCGTCCAGGCGGGCATCGACCTCCCGGCACTCGCCGCGAGCGAGCGCCAAGAGCATCTCCAACTTGGCAGCTTGCCCTGCGGCATCCCCGCACGCGAACCCGAGGAGCCGGTGGTACTTGACCAGTGCGTGCACCGCGGCGGCGACGATCCCCGCTTCCTCTTCATGAACGCCCCGGAGGACCCGGGCGAACACATCGCTCAAGAACGGCCAGCGCTCGCGCCACGCCTCCTCGTATGCCCGCACTGCAATCGCCCTGAGCGTGACGTCGGACCCAAGGCGGTCGCGTTCCTCCGAAGTGAGCGCGAGTGCGATCGCGACCATAGATGTTGGGATTAACCTACTGTGGAGCGCAGCACGAAGTCGAACGCCACGTCCTACAATGCGGCCGTTGCCAATCCTGAGCTCTCCTTCCCGTGACGTCGTGGTCGCTGGCGATTCCATCCCGCCTCGCGATGTCGCGGCACCGTGGTTTCGCTCGGGCGGCGATGCCGTGCACCCGCTTTGGGACGGACGGCGCGCGCGGGAGGAGCGGCCCGGGACCTGGCGGGGGATGCGACGGCTGGCCTTTGCAAGGAGGAGGATCGGGTGAGATCTCCCCTACACGACATCGCACGGGAGATGCGGCGGACCGCTCGAATCGCCGGCTTGGTGGGCGTGACGTCAGCCATGCTCTCGGCGTACCTCGTTCGGCGCCGGTTTGTGGCGCCGCGAGACCGGGACCAAGTGCGCGCGCGGTGGGTGGGACTCTGGGCGTCGACGCTCCTCGATCTCTTCGCGGTCCGTGTCCTCGCTCGCGGACCCATGGTGTCGACCGACCGCGGACACCTCGTCGTCGCGAATCACCGATCTGCGGCGGACATTCTTCTCCTCTTGCGCGCCTTCGGAGGCCCTATCGTCAGCAGGGCCGATCTCGCTCGATGGCCGCTGATCGGGCGGGCGGCCAAAGCTGCTGGGACGGTGTTCGTCGAACGGTCGGACGCTGTCAGCGGAGCCAGCGCGGTCCGGACGATCCGATCCCTGCTGCGAGAGAAAGCCACCGTCATCCTCTTTCCTGAGGGAACGACCTATCCCGGAGACGACGTCCGGCCGTTTTTCGCCGGAGCCTTCGTCGCCGCAATGCACACGCCGATCGACATTGTTCCGGTGGGCATCGCCTACGCCAGCAGCTCGGAGGCCGCGTTCGTCGACGAGACTTTCAGCGCCCACCTTTTGCGAATGGCCGCCGCACCCCCGTCCACCGTCGCCATGTGCGTGGGCACACCTATCGTAGTCGACGACAGCTCCAGATCCGCAACTCTCCGCGACAGGACACACGCGGCCGTACAAGAGCTTGTGAGAGCCGCCCGCCAGCTAGTGGACGGCGGAGCGGACCCGCAATCCTGGTGAGCATCGAACGCACCCTCCTCCCGCGGACGACGTCGGCCTGATCCACACTGCAGTCGTACCTCCTCACGCTCAGAGAGTATTCACAGGAAGGTCGGGATATCGGAAGCGGTAATCTGAGCAATTTTTCCCGTCCATTCACGCCTTCCGCCCTTCCTGTGAACCCCTCTCCGTCTGGGCGTTCCCCGGCGAGAACTAGTGAGTGTCGACGTCCGATGGGATGTCGGCTCGACGCACGCAGCCTCGATCGCTCAGCATTCGCAGCGCCCGAACCGCCTCGATACGCCGATTTTTCGCCGCGCCCGCAGACCGGGCCAGCTTCATCAATCGCTCGCAACCCGCCCTCAGGTCCTCGGCATCCTCCGGATCGACCGGCCGGCGCGGAAGCGCCGCGATCGCATCGATGGAATCGAGGGCAGCCTGCGCCACATCGTCGCTGGCCATCGCCGCAATCTCAGCAAGCCACTCCAGCTCGGACAAGTCGCCACAGAACTCCATAGCCCGCACGGCCGTCAATCGCAGCTCTGAAACGGTCGCCCGCTCGCGGAGGCCCGTGCAGCCCACGCGGTCGCCCAAGCGCATGAGATCCTCGGCCTCCCCGTCCTTCGCCGCCGCCCACAGTGCTGCCTCCCCTGGATCCATCGGATTCGAAGGTCCCAGCGATTCGGCCTCGGGGTCTGCCGAGGACAGGAGAGACGCGACCGATACCTCCGGCGCAGTCTTCTTCCCACAGTTGGCGGCGATCGAAACGAGCCCCACGCAGGCGGCGACAGCAAGAAACCGGCGGAATGTGGACAGGCTGCTCGTTCGGCAGGCGAGACCCGAGTCTCTCGACGTCATGCGGGCCGCGAAGTCAAGGGATCAGCACCTCGAGCGAGCGGCGAGCGGCCGGCGTGTCGCCCTCCGCCCTTTCGTTGAAGCTCGTCACGGCACGGTTGATGTGCATGCTGCAGAACCTTGGACCGCACATCGAGCAGAACTCCGCTGTCTTGAAATACTCGTCCTTGAGCGTCTCGTCGTGCATGGCCTCGGCTGTCTCCGGATCGAGCGAGAGCCGAAACTGCTCCTTCCAGTCGAAGGCGTAGCGCGCCTTGGACAGAGCGTCGTCACGGTCGCGAGCCCCCGGACGGTGGCGTGCGATGTCCGCGGCGTGTGCGGCTATCTTGTAAGCTACCAGTCCCGCGCGCACGTCATTCTCGTCCGGAAGGCCGAGATGTTCCTTCGGCGTGACGTAGCAGAGCATGGCGGCCCCGGACACACCTGCCATCGTAGCCCCGATCGCGCTCGTGATGTGGTCGTACCCCGGCGCGATGTCGGTGACGAGAGGACCGAGGACGTAGAAGGGCGCCTCGTGGCAAAGCTCGATCTCCCTGCGGACGTTCATTTCGATCTGGTCGAACGGCACGTGCCCGGGCCCTTCGATCATGATCTGAACATCTCTCTGCCATGCCTTCGTCGTAAGATCTCCGAGCGTCGCAAGCTCGGCAAACTGCGCAGCGTCGCTGGCGTCCGCCAGGCAACCGGGCCGCAGTCCGTCGCCAGCGCTCACGGTGACGTCGTATCGGGCGCAGATCTCGAGCACCTTGTCCCAATGGACGTAAAGCGGGTTCTGCTTGCCGGTCTCGATCATCCACGCTGCCATGATCGCGCCACCGCGTGAGACAATCCCCGTGATGCGGTGCTGTACGAGCGGCAGGTGCTCGAGCAGAACGCCGGCGTGGAGGGTGAAATAGTCGACGCCTTGTTGGGCTTGGTGCTCCAGCATGTCGATGATGTCGTCTGCGCGGATGTCCGACACCTTCTTGCGCTCGGTTAGAACCTGGTATATCGGTACCGTGCCGACCGGGACGGGCGACGCGGCAACGATGGCGGCTCGAATCGAGTCGATATCGCCTCCCGTAGACAGATCCATGACCGTGTCAGCCCCGTACTTGAGCGAGATGCTCAGCTTGCGAAGCTCGGCCGACACGTCGCTGGTGACCGCGCTGTTGCCAATGTTCGCGTTCACTTTGCACGACAGGGCGACCCCGATGCCCATGGGCTCGAGACTTGCGTGGTGGACATTTGCGGGGATCACCAGCCTGCCCCGAGCCACCTCATCGCGGACGGTGCCCGGTTCGATACGTTCGCGGGCGGCTACGAAAGCCATCTCCTCCGTGACTAGGCCGCCGCGGGCATAGTGCATCTGCGTCTTCACCGCGTCGCCAGCACGCTTCGACACCCACTCGGTTCGCATGGGAAACGTCCTTAGGACGCCGCGCGCAAGGGAGCAAGCACGGCCCGGCTCCGCACGGTCGGCGAGCTGGGGCCGCTTGACAGAGCCGCCGCAGCTCGCTTAGCTCCCGTCCTCCCGAGCGTTCGGGCGATTCGCGTAGGTAGCTCAGTCGGTAGAGCAGCGGACTGAAAATCCGCGTGTCGGCGGTTCGATTCCGCCCCTGCGCACGAAGCCGGGGTTGCTCGCATAGTCCGGACACCGCCCTCGGCGCCATCGAGGACCGGCGCCTCAAGGTCCGACAGCCGCCGCCGTTCCCCAGGTCTGTGAGGACGTTTGCTGCTTGGCTGGAGGAGGCGCTCCAAATCGAGCCCACGGGGTCCGCCACGCCGGTGCCAAGGCTCTCGGAACAGCCCACGCTCGAGGCGTTCGAACGCCTGGTCAGCGCGCTTCCGGAGCTGGCGCCGTCGCTCGTGGCGCAGGCCCCGTGGGCTGAGGAGTTGGGTGTGGAGCTTCCCTGCGACATCGACGCGGCCAAGCGAGCGTTTCGCCGTCTAGCGTTCCAGACCCACCCCGATCGCCCCGGGGGCTCCCATCAAGCGTTCCTGCACGCCCAGAAGCTCTTAGAGGAAGCCCTCGAGTCGCTGAGTGACTCGCGATGCAAGACGACGCGGGCGTCACGAGCGTACACCCGCCCCGCGTGGGCCGCTCCGGGTGCCATGGTCGCCGCGTACGCGTAGCCCAAGCGACGACGCCTGCGGCTCCGGAGGGAGGTTCGAATCCTCGCTTCCTACCGCGCTGAGTCCGAGTTTTTGGAATGGCCCCGACCCTCGAGCGCGCGGCCTCTCGGCGCCACGGCTGGTTGCCCCAACACCAGCACCGCACCCGACAGAATGAGAGGTCCACCTACGAACGCACCGAGCCCGGCGCGCTCGCCTAGGAATATCGTGCCGAGCAGCGTCGCCACGAGCGGCTCGAGCAGCGCGAGGGTGGACGCGTGAGCTGCGGGCACCCGCCTCAGGCCCCAGAGGAAGGCCATGCCGGCCAGCGCACCGGGGAACACCGCCAACGCTCCGAAGACGACGACGCCACGTGGGGCGAGAGAAGCCCAAGCGCCGGGTGGAACGAAGGCGGCCAAGTAGGGCGTCGCGACAAGCCCGTGCCAAAAGAGGGTTTCGTTCGTCGAGAAGGATCCAGCGACGAATTTGTTGGCAATCACGTTGGTCGCGTAAAAGACTGCGCTACCCGCTCCGAGCAGAGCGCTGACGAGCACAAGGTGCCCGCTCGCCGCCGTAATCGACGGCCCGACCATTGCGCCGAGACCCGCGAGCGAGAGCGCGATCGCAAGCGCCGCCCGCGCAGTCAGCTTCTCGCGGAGGACGAACGGAGCGGCCGCGGCCACGAAGACCGGCATCAAGTAGTGCGTGAGAACGGACACAGCGATGGTGCGCCTATAGGCCTCGAAAAAGAGCAGGACGTTCAGCGCATCCGCGAACCCAGAGCATACGACCCAGGCGCGCGCCGACCAGGGTGCGTGCTGGTGAGTCCGGTCGCCCACCATGGCCAGGCCACTCACGATCGTGATGACGGCCATCGTCATGGTGGCTTCGGTCGCGGGAGACATGGACCACCGCGCCTCCACCGATCGAAGGACCAGGGCCCACGTTCCCCAGGTGCACGCAGCGAGGGACACGACCGCGTACGGGAAGGCTCGCGACGAAGTGAGGTTCACAGGGCCGCGGCCATTTTCTTTAGCGTGACGACGAGGGCAAAAGCATCGAGCGGCGTGACCCGCTCGAGGTCGATCGCCCGGAGGGTGTCGAGCGCGGGATGATTCGTCGGACCCGACGCAGCGACGTGAAACAGTTCGAGCTGTGGCTTCGGGTCCGCGGGACGAGCGTGGGCCGGCGAAGGCCGGCTCGATCGGCCCCCCCCCTGTTCGAACTGATCGAGCAGCCCCCGCGCGCGGGCGACGACAGGCTCGGGAACACCGGCGAGCCGGGCGCATGCCACGCCGTAGCTGCGCGACGCCGCGCCCCGCTGCAGCTTGTGGAGGAAGACGAGATCCCCGTTGTGCTCACGGGCGCTCACGCTCCAGTTTTCGCATGTTCCGACCCGCGATTCGGCGAGCTCGGTGAGCTCGTGATAGTGCGTCGCGAACATCGCTCGGCACCCTACGACGTCATGGAGGTGCTCGGCCACGGCCCACGCGATCGCCAGTCCGTCGTACGTGCTCGTGCCGCGTCCGATCTCGTCGAGCACGACGAGGGAGCGTCGGGTGGCACGCCGCAGCACGTTCGCGGTCTCCTTCATCTCGACCATGAACGTGCTCTCGCCGCGCGAGAGGTTGTCGCTCGCGCCGACGCGTGTCAGCACGCGGTCCACAACGCCCAGGCGCGCCCGACGCGCTGGCACGAAGGATCCCATTTGCGCCAGGAGCACGGCCAGCGCAGTCTGGCGCATCAAGGTCGACTTGCCCGCCATGTTCGGCCCCGTGACCAGCCAGAGCCGCGGACGCCCCGTCCCAGCTCCGAGCGACACGTCGTTCGGCACGAAGCGTCCATGGGCAGCGAGTTTCTCCACCACCGGGTGGCGGCAATCCTCGAGCTCGAGATCCTCGGAGTCGTCCACGACCGGGCGGGCCCAGTCCTCGCGATGCGCAACCTCGGCGAGCCCCGCCGCCACATCCCACACAGCCAGGCGCGCGGCCACTGCGCGCATCCGCTCGACGCAAACCCCGAGTTCGGTCACGAGCTGGGCGTATAGTTGCGACTCCCGCACGCTGGCTCTCTCCTCGGCGTGCGCGAGCTTGTCTGCGAGGTCGTCGAGCTCGTCGCAGGTGAAGCGCTCCCCACCGGCCACTGTCTGCTTACGTCGCCACTCGCCCGGAGCCTTCGTGAGTTGGGCGCGCGTCACTTCGATGTACCAGCCGAAAACGCGCGTGTAGCGAAGCTTGAGGGTGGCGATCCCGGAGACATCGCGCAGCCGCGACTCCAGCGCCACGATCAGATTCTGGCCACCCTTCATGAGCGCGCGAGCGTCGTCGAGCTCCCGGTCGAAGGCGTCTCGAATGACTCCGGGGTCGGTTGCGCGCGGCGGCGGATCGTCCGCCAAGGCGTGCTCGAGACGCTCGCGAACGTCCGTGCACTCGTCGACCCAAGGGTCCCCGTCGGCGACGCCGAGAGCACTGCGCGCTGCGCCATCCGGACATCGGGCAAGAGCGGCGCCGAGCGCCGGCAAGGACGACAGAGACCTTCGCAGCGCGACGAGGTCGCGAGGCGCTGCACGGGCGACCGCGATCTTCACGGCGAGGCGTTCGATGTCGCCTATCTTCGCCAGCGCGGAGCGCACCTCGGTCCGAACCGCCGACTCGGTCACGAACAGCTCGACCGCATCGTGGCGGCGCCGTATTTCCGCGACCTGTGCGAGAGGAGCGAGCAGGCGCCTCCGGAGAAGCCGCGCCCCGGGAGCGGTCTCGGTGAGATCGAGGATGGCGAGCAACGACCCCCGCTCGCCGCCGTCGATCCCACGTACGAGTTCCAGATTGGCCTGGGTCGCTTGGTCGAGCGCAAGCGTGCCCCCAAGGTCGTAGAAGACGAGGCGAGCGACGGGAAGAGAGCGGCCTGCTTCGCTCGTTCGCGCGGCGACCACGCATCGTGCGGCGGCGAGGCGCCCCGCTTCCGAGGGGCAGGACGCAAACGCTTCGCCGGCTCCGAGCTGTGAGTCCAAGACCGCCGACGGAGAGTCGACCATGACCACGCTCGTCCGAAGGGCAACCGCCGGACGGGCCAACGCGAGCGACTTGGCGAGGCCGTGCGCGAGCGGGCCCAGGAACACTTCGCGAGGCTCGAGGCGCAACAGCTCCGCCAGGGCCGTCGGCTCATCCGGGGCTTCGCAGGCGAGCAGCTCTCCGGTCGACAGGTCGAGCGCCGCGACCCCGAGCGGCCCCGCCTCCGCCGGCCTTTCGACCGATGCGAGGTAGTGGTTGGTGCGCGCATCGAGGCCGGCATCGTCATAGGCAACGCCCGGGCTCACGACGCGAACGACCTCTCGGGGAACGATGCCTTTCACCTTGGCCGGGTCAGCCATCTGCTCGCAGATAGCGACACGATGGCCCAGTTCGAGCAGCTTTTGCACGTAACCACTCGCCGCGTGGTACGGCACGCCCGCCATGGGGACCTCGTCTTCGGCGCCCTTGTTGCGGGCGGTCAGGGTGAGATCGAGCGCGCGGGCGGCTACGACGGCGTCGTCGAAGAAGAGCTCGTAGAAGTCGCCGAGGCGAAAGAAGAGCAGCGCATCGGGATGCGCGGACTTCGCGGCGAGGTACTGACGCATGACCGGCGTCTCGGAAGCCTTGGACATCGGAGGGAGGTGCGTACCATTTTCAGTAATAGGGACCGCTCGCGGGCGTGATCGTATTGAGGTCGTAGAAAACCACTCCTTGGAGAGACCCGTCGACGACTGCGATCTGCCCCAGCGAATCGACGAACCGCATCGCCTGCGGGCTCGCTGGCGAGGTCGCGTACTGTCCTAACGTCACTTGCAGCGGAGAGAAGCCAGGGGAGACCGAAAATCGCCAGACGTTGTCGCGGGCATCGTAGCTGTGATCGTACGGACAGCCGGCCCACATGACGAACGAGAACATCGGATTGCGCATCGCCAGGGGGCTGTTGCGGTCGAGGCCCGGCGGCGGGGCTGCTCCGCCGTTCGAGTTGGACGGGGCGGCGCAGGACGAATCGGGCCACGGGACGCCAAACGCCCGCGCGTTCATCAGTGCGTACTGCGGATCGCACGACAGCACGCACCGGCCCCCGTTGTTCCGGTCCGCCACCACGTGGTGCAAGAGCCCGATGTTCTCGCTCCCGACGGTCACCCATTCGCCACCCGTCCGGACTTTGAACGCTGCTTGGCGATGAAAGCAGCATCGCAGTTGCTTGAGGAAGGGCGCGCTGTTCGGGTCCGCGGTCGCGCCCACGATGACCCGGTTGGAGGCCGTCTCGGCGATCTCCGGAACCCCGGCTTCCTGGGCCACTGTGGACGGGCCCCAACCGAAGCGCCCGACGATAAGATAGTCATCGAACGCCTGGAGGATTGGGAAGTCCCGCGCGAGGTGCGTATCGGCGTTGACCGCTGCGTCGAAGGTCGCAAAGCAGTAATTATATCGATCGGTCGCGTGCGGGCTCGCGAGAGCGTTAGGATCGGTATCGGCGAGGCGACCGTCATCGAAGCCCGGGTCGTTCCAACATCCGTTGTCGAGCCCCGCGTCGTCGGATGGGTTCAGAGAGTTCATGGCCCAATACGGGTCGGTGACCTGGAGCAAGTCGTCGGTGATCTCGACGTAGTCCGCCGTCCACTGCCCGATCTCGGACAGCGCGAAGGACGGCCCCCCTCCGGCGTCGCCCGCATCGGCACCCGCGTCGGCACCCGCGTCGCTCGCGCCGGCGGGAATGCCCAGCCTCCCCAACTCCGCAAGATACTCAGCGGCACGAGCTTGACCGAGATCCCAGTCTTCGATGCCTCGTTCACACAATCCCGCGCCCGGCGCACTCAACGTCATCGTGGAAAAGTCGGGGCCGTTGAGAATGAGGTCCGCTGAGATTCCCGTCGTGTTCGGCAGCGTCCCCTCGTACGTAACGGTCCAATCCTGCGTCTGGTGCACGGTGGGGTCGTCGAACGAGATGCGCACGCTCGGCGGCGGCAGCGCCTCGGGTGTCACGGTAGGTAGCTGAGGGGCCTGGCGGTTGCCAGGGTACGGCTCAGAGGGATTTGTCACGTACGTCGGGTCGTAGAATCCCGCAGAAAGCGGCGACGCGAGGATCAGGGGATTGTGCTGACCTATCTCGCCACCTCCCGAAGTCGGTAGAGGGGCTCCATTGACGTCGAAGAGCTGGGGTTGACCGACGACTGTCGGAATCAGAGAACCTCCGGTGAGGTTCGGGGTCAGGACCACCGACGACCGCGCGCGATGAGGCGCGGACATCGGGAAGAACGCTTCGAGCGTCACGCCAGTCGTGTCGGGCAAAGGCGTGCCTGAGGCCGCCCCCTGGTAGACGAGCGGCGCGTGGTAGGGATCGAGGTCGGTGGGACCGCTTGGAGGTGGCTCCGGCAGGTCGAGCTGTCCGGTCATTCCGGTGGTCACGCCATAACCGCCATCCCCCGAGGTCGGGTCGGACGACATCGGGTCCGGGCGCCGACAGGGCGCGTCCCAGTCGTCGACATCCACGACGACCATCTCCCCGTTCGACAACATGACGAATCCGAAGACCCCCCGCAGTCGATAGGGAAATGTCGGCGCGATCACTTGCTGCGCCTGGGCGATGCTGGTTTGATCCCAGCGGTAGTACGCGCCCAAGTCGGTGACTGCCCCGCTGGCGACGTCGTATGCGTTCGGGTTGGGATTGCACAGAAGACCCGTGTATTCGTGCACAGTGTCGGCCGAACCATTCGCCGGCGATAGGATCGGCCAGTCGTGTTGCGCGAAGACGACCGACGCCGCCGGCGCGGAGAACTTAATGCGGTCCGCCGGGACGAGTGGATTGAGCTCCGCATGCGGGCGCAAGAGCGGCACCCGCATCGAGCCGTCCACCTTCGTCGTGTCCGGCTGGGTCACGTCGTAGACCATGATGGAGCCGTCAGACTGGTCGATCGCGTAGAGGTACCGCTTGTAGTCCCGCGTCGGGGGACTGAGCGCCAGCCAGCCGACCGGAACGACCTCCGCGGGAGCGGTCAGTGTGGCGACGCGCGTCGCCTGGAGAGGAGGGAGTTCGGTCGGATTGGCCGGGTTGGTGAGATCGATGACGTGGATGACCGGAAGCGTCCCGTCGGCCACGTACGCCACGCGCACGTCGTCATTGCGAACCACCATCGACGGCGGCTTCACAATCCCGCTCGCCGCAATCGCGAGCGACTGGGCCGCCTGGCCGCTGGACGCCCCTGCATCGGTACCGGCATCCGCGGCAACTCCGCCCGGACACGTCGGCCCGAGGATCGGTTCGGCGTCACTCATGTCCCCGGCGTCCGCGTAGGGCACGCCGTCGGGCCAAGTCGAACTGGGAGTCAGCGGACCCGTCGTCGTCCACGACGTCATGGGCCACTGCGCGACCAGAGAACAAGGAGGAAACGCGCCTGGAACCGCCGCTCCGGGCACCGCACCGCCGTCCTCCGTGAGCTCCGTTTCGAAGGGGGTCGGGTCGATCGTCACGATCGTTGCGGGGGACGCGCCCGAGCCAGCAAGAAGCGCGACGATCTGGTAGGTCGATGCGCTGGGATCCGCGGACGCCGGGGCAGGCACCGTCGCCAGCGCCATCGGCAACCCGGGCAGCGAGCACCCCATCTCGTCGGACAGGCCAATGGGATATTGGCCCGTGCCGGTCCAGTCACCGAGAAGGTGGCGGTTGTCGATCACGTCGATGCCGGCCATGCCGTCGGCGGCGGTCGAGACGAACGTGAGCCGCCCATCGGGCGCGACCACCACATCGGTGGGCTGGATGCCTACCGGGATGAAGTTGATGCCGGGTGTGGTCCTATCCTCATCGACGACTGTGGCGGCCGTGACGTCGATAACGGCTAGCTCCCCGCGCAAGCGCTGAGTGACGACCGCGAAGAGATGGTACTGCATCGCCGAGGAACTCGTGTTCGCCGGGATCGGCGAGCAGAGGTCCTCGGGGACCGGCTCGGGCTGCAGGATGGGCAGGTCGTTCGCGCCGTTGACGTTTATGCAGACGACGTCCAGTTTCTGCGGCTGCGCCATCGTGCGGGGAGCGCCGGGGTTGACCGTCTGCGAGCAGCCCGTCGCCGAAATGAAGACAATGCTGCCCGCAACGACTGCGAGCCCCCCGGAAATCCGGATTCTCATGGTCATTGGCCTTTGGGAGCCGTCGGCTGGCCGATCGCATAGACGACGGATTCGTACGTCAATTGCGCGGTGGGTTGTGAGTTGTCCAGGTCGATGACCTCGAGGAACGATTGCGTGAAGTTCGCGACGTAGGCAAACCGATAGGGGTACGTCATCTGCTGCGAGCACGCCGCAGGGGTTTTGCCCCAACAGGTCGTCGGAAACGGGTCGAACGTCATCGCAAACGGTCCCTGCCCGACGTGGACCGTGTCCCAGAGTTGTGTCGCCGGGTCATAGATGATGACGACGTCCGAATCGAAGCACGTCACGAAGATGCGCAAGGAGTACGTGCCGTCCGAAGCGATGACCGGCGCTCGGTACACCCTCGAGGGACCCGCGGGCAGCGGAATTGTGCCTTGGATGGAGAGCGCATCAGGGTCGTACTGGTTGCCGACCTGGCCGAGGAGGAGCGCGGGGGGCGTACGGCTTGCGACGTACATGTTCGCCGGGAGAAAGCCGCAGTTAAAGTCTTGTGTTTGCGCGTTCGACACGCAGTTGGCATCGCAACCGGAAGCCACCTCGGCAGCCTGAGCCGCGGCATGGCAGATCGCCCGCGGCGAATCGTCGATGACGATGCCTCGCTCGTCGCTGCCGGTCGTCGCCGTGAGCGCGAGGGTTCCCTCGAGCTGCAAGAACGCTCGCTGCCCACCGGGGCTCTGAATGCCTCCGTCGGACGCCGTCCCGTCATCGGAGTAGTACCGCAGAAGGTCGATCTGCGCCGTACTATGATTCGTCTCCAGGAAGGCCGGGCGCACGCATGACGGGCCCGACGTAGGACTACAAGTCGGCGCCGTCCCCGGGTCGTGAGGGATCTCGGCAATCCCGGTTCCGGCCGCCGGAAGGCCGCTCAGCACGAACTGGAGCGACGGGATCGGGGTGCCCGAGTCCGCTAGCTTTTGGGTGCCCACGTCGGTCAGCTCGTCGGTCGCGAACACCGATGTCGTCGTGTCGCTCTCCGACGTGACCAGGAAAGCGGTTCCGTCGTGCGTCTGCGCAATGCCGAACGGCTCTCCGGACAAGACGACCTGGCGCGTGTCGTAAAGCGCATTCGGATCGCTGCCCACGTAACTGCCGGCCCCGCAGCGACTTACGTTGCCGTCGCCACACGTGAGCAGTCCCCCCCCGGCGTTGGGATCGGGATCGGGATCGAGCGTCGCAGAGAGCACCGCGGTCGTTCCGCGGATTGGCGAGAACAGCGGAATCGGGTCAAGGCTCAACCCGGGGACCGAGAGCTCGAGCAGGTCCGTGGCGAACGCACCGACGATGAGCGTGCTCCTCCAATATTGGCTTGGATCCGCCCAATAGACTCCGGGAGCCGCATCCGCGGGTTGAGCGCAGGCCAGGCCGAGCCAGCCGTCCGTGGGAGGCGTGGCGGAACAACTCACTGCGGCAGGATTCGTCCTGTAGGCGATGGTGTAGACCGCGTCCTGCCGAATGCCTGCGAGGTCGAAGGTCTGGAGCGTCCCCCCGCTGTACTGGAGGTCGAAATCCGAGTTCACGACGACGAGCCACCGCCCTGCGGGCTGCGACACCGCGAGCCCCACCGGATAATACAAACTCTGAGCGGGCGGATCGGTTCCGCCCCCGCCGGTGGTGTAGCACCCGGACGCCAGTGTCCAGACAGCAGCAGCGCCGAACAATGCGCGCGATTTGCGCAAAAATAGCGCCATGAGGGCCGCGAGCCTAGCCAGCGCGAGCGCGAGTGTCGAGAAGGCCGGTGTCTTTCGGCCGATCCCTTCGCGATCCCGGCCGCGAGCGCGCATGCCTACAGGAAGCAGGTTCCGCGCGCCTCACCTCCAGCCTCGCTCGGTTCCGGCCGAAATACCCAGGCTTTCTCGACATCTCGACACGGTTTCGCGAACTCGAGCGTGGGAGCGTTCCCCCGCCCCGCTGTGCCACTGAATCAGTCGAGACGACCTAGATCTATGATCACAACGCCTCGGTTCCCATCGTCCTCTGGCTCCCTGGGCGCATGCTGCTCCGGGGCATCGACGGGGACCTCGAGGAAGGGCTGACGGTGCTCATGGCGAGCACGCTCTTGCTCTTCTCTTCGACGAATCTGCTCGATGATGAACGGAGGCAACATGATCGACCTCCCAATCCATGGGACAAGTAGGGATGATGCGAATGAGAATTCGGCGGGCGGCGCACGACGATCCAGCTAAGATGGTAGCAATCAAGGTGCCAAGGTCAATCTCGTCCGCGCACCTTTCACCCGTAGAACGTCCGAATCGAGGAATCCATTAGACCCGGCCAAGAGCGAGACGCCCCAAGCTCGCGGCCCCCGCACGAGCGCCGCGATCCGCGTAGTGTGCTCAACGATGCCGGGCTGCGACCCAAGAAGACCTTCGGTCAGAACTTCCTTGTGTCGGAAACCGTCGCGCGCGAGATCGCAGCAACCTGTGTGCCCATGCGGGAATGGGGGCGGGCTCGCGTCATTGAAATCGGTGCGGGCACGGGTGCGCTCACACGGTGGCTCGCCGAGCGTTCTCAGTCTTTGTGCGCGATCGAGCGCGACCGAGAGCTCGTCCCTTTGCTCGTCCGCGAATTCGGAGCCGTCCCGTGCGTGCGTGTGGTCGAGGAGGACGCCAAGAATGTCGATTTGATAGGTCTCTTGGGACCAAGAGACGAGCGGTCGCCACGCGTTCTTTGCGGAAACTTGCCTTACGCTATCACGGGTCCGCTCCTGCGCCGCGCTACGGAATGCGCGCAGCACCTGGAGCGTGTGGTGTTCATGGTCCAGGACGAGGTCGCCGAGCGTCTGCGGGCGTCGCCCGCGACCAAGGACTACGGAGCGCTGACCGTCTTCGTAAGGGCTGTTTTCGACGTAAAGCGCATTCGGCGAGTGGGCGCGGCGGCGTTCTTCCCGCCCCCCGCGGTGACGAGCGCGGTGGTCGAGCTCCTTCCTCTCGAACAGGCCCACGCCGCCGAGACGCCGACGTTTCGAGCGCTGGTCCACGGGGCTTTCTCGGCGCGGAGAAAGACGCTTCGGAACGCTTGGACTGGCCTGGCCCGGGACGTCGATTCGCTCGTCCGCGCGGCTGCCGAGGCTCGCGTCGACCTCAGCGCCCGAGGGGAGACGCTGGATGTCCAGGATTTCGCGCAAATGGCAGCCGCGATCGACGCCGACGTGAATCCGAATGTCGCGCGATAACATCCCGTTTGGCTGAGCGAACTGAGCGAGCCAATAGTCTTGTTGAAAAGCCGGCCGTGGCTCGAGTGCGGATCCGACCCAAAACATGAGCCAAAGGCTGGGCGAATCTCCGTCGCGTCCGGCTTGAAAAGACAGAGAGAGAATGGAGAGAGCGCGCTCGTTGACAGTGACGCCCGATTCCGGCAGCGTGCCTCGATCGGAGGCTCGAGTGTTTATCCATTCGCAATGGGGCACGCCCCGCACTGCACGTACGTACTTAGCGGTGGTCCTTCCGGCGGCGCTCGCCATGGCAGGCTGTTCCAGCTCCACGCCGGTTGCCGCCCCAGGATGTACGCTCAACAGCGATTGCAACTCGCCGCTCGTCTGCGTCTTTTCGCGGTGCCACACGGCATGCGTCGTGTCTACGGACTGTCCGACGGACGAGCGGTGCGTGACGACCGCAGGCTCGGAAGCGGACTCGGGAGTTGCCAGCGTGTGCCAGCTTCTGACCGAAAGCACGTGCACCGCGTCGTCTCCATGCGCGGTGCCGACCGAGATTTGCGGGGCGGACCTGCAGTGCCGAATGCCATGCGTGACATCGCAGAACTGCCCTGGCGGCTCTCAGGTGTGCGTCGCCTCTGGCGGCGTCAGCGCGTGCTACTCGACCGCGGATTCCGTCGACAACGCCGAGCTCGCCGAGGCGGGTCTGCTCGGCGACGGCGCAGCTCCCCACGATGGATCGGCTGACTCGACGGCTCTGGCCGATGGAGTAGCTGGCGGCGACTCGGCTGGCGATTCGACGACCCCGGCGCAAGGCGATGCGGGAGCCGATTCAACGACCGGAACGGCAAACGATGCCGCAGGCGATGCGAGCGTCGATTCGACGACCCAGACGCAGGGCGATGCGGGGGGCGATACGGGCCCGGGACTGGGAACCGATGGCGAGACTCAGCCGCCCCCGGACTGCGGCGACGCGTCCGTGCTCGCCGACGGAGCGTGCAGCTACTGCCCGGTCGGAGCGTGCCCCCACGGCACGTGCGTGAGTGGAATCCAAGACTACGCGTGCGATTGCTACTCGGGATACGCCGGGACCGGAACCAAGACGTGCACCGTCCTCGATTCGTGCCTCGCAAACAACCTGTGCACACCCGAGTACCCGTGCCAGTCCACGGCCTCGCCCGGCCAAGCCTGTCGCGGCCAATTCGCGGAATGGCCCGTGAGCGACCCCGGGGCTCCCGTCGCCGGTCCCACGATGCTGCCGTCGTTCGCGACGGACCCGGACGCCGGAACGGTGACCGACCAGGTCACGCAGCTCGTGTGGCAGCTCGACCCGCCGGCGAACGGGTGCGCGAGCGTTCCAGCGGACGCGGGTCCCGATGCGACCGCCCCGGACGAATGCACGTTCTCCGAGGCGGCGGCCTACTGCTCCAGCCTGAACCTCAGTGGGGTGACCGATTGGCGAGTTCCCACGAAGATCGAGCTCGAGTCCATTCTCGACTGTTCGCACGCCCAACCGCCGTCGATCGCCAACGCGTTTCTGCCGGCCCCCCAAACCGAGTTCTGGACCGCGTCCACGTTCGAGGAGAACACCAGCAACAATTGGACGGTTCGGTTCTTGGACTGCCGCGACAGCTGGGAAGCGCTTTCCAGCTCGTTCAGCGTCCGGTGCGTTCATGGCACGGGCATCAGTGCCACGACAGCCGCAGCCCATTACACAATCAACCCAGGTGCCATTGATGCCGGCACGGGTGACGCCGCCGTGGTCGAAGACACCGTCACGGACAACTGGACAGGGTTGACCTGGGAGCGAGGATCGCCTGGCGGCGGAAATCTCAACCTGTCCGAGGCCGAAACCTATTGCGCCGGACTGGGCAGCGGCTTCCGGGTTCCGCTGTTCAAGGAGCTGCTGACGCTCGTCGACCCGATTCTCTACAATCCGGCGATCGACACAAGCGCCTTTCCAAACGCCCCAAGTGGCATTTTTTGGACGTCCAGTGCGATCGTTCCCGCCAACGGATACAACTACTACGTTCAATTCGCCCATGGTGACAACTGGAGCTCGGCCACGGTGCCGGCGTCGGGTTCTGGTTATGTCCGTTGCGTCCACTGACGCGGAGCCCACATCTTGTCGTCCTCGGACTCGGTCCGCATCCTCCCGTCGGGAACCGTCGTCGCAGGCAAGCTGCGCGTCGTACGCGTGGTCGGGTCCGGCGGAATGGGGGTCGTCTACGAGGTCGAGCACGAACTCACCAAGCATCGTCGCGCGCTCAAGGTGCTGCACCCCCGCGCGGCGGCCAATCCAGGCGTGCTCGAGCGCTTTCTGCGCGAGGCCACGGCGGCCGCCCGAATCGGAAGCGCCCACGTGGCCGAAACCTTTGACGCCGGGCGACTGGACGGCGGCGAGCCGTACCTGCTGATGGAGCTCGTCGACGGCGAAACGCTCGAACAGCGTCTCCAACAGCAGGGTCCAATGAGCCCGGGCGAGCTCGCGAACCTCGTCTTCCAAGCCTGCGAGGGCGTCCATGCCGCCCACGAAGCCGGTATCGTTCATCGCGACCTCAAGCCAGAGAACCTCATCGTCACCACGCGAGACGGCGCACCGTTCGTGAAGATCCTCGACTTCGGCATCTCCAAGTTCGACGAAGGGCGAACCGGGGCGTTCGGAATCACGACCGAGGGCATGATGCTCGGGACGCCGTATTACATGTCGCCCGAGCAGGTCCGGGGGGCCTCGCTCATCGACGCCCGGACCGACGTCTACTCGCTCGGGGTTATTCTGTACGAGTGTGCCTGCGGCTCGGTCCCCTTCGACGCGAAGTCGATCGAGGCTCTGGCCGTCCGCATCCACGAGGGCCAGCCGAGACCTCTGTCGGAGCGGAATCCTTCGCTTCCGGCCGAGTTCTGCGCGATCGTTCATCGGGCCATGGCACGCGAGCCCGCGCGGCGTTTCGAGACGGCCCGGGCGCTCGGCGATGCGCTGGCTCCCCTGCGGGTGCGCACCATCCGAACGCCCCTGACGGATGCCCCGCCACCCCGCGCTCTGGTACGTTCCTCGCCTCCACCTCGTTCCGATGCCGAGACCGTGGCCATCCCGGGGCTGCCGCCTTCGACGGATGCCGGCCTCGCGGCCACGATGGGCTCGAACGCGGCGCGGACGCGACGTTCAGGGCATTGGGCAGGGCGAGCCGCGGGCGCAGCGGCCTTGGCCATCGGCGTGGGTGCGGCGGTCGCGGCGACACGTCTGGTCCATGGGCCTCGCGTGGTCCCGTCGGGGGACGTGGGCCGGGCTTTCGACGCAGCGTCGGCCGCGCCAGTGATGGACTTGGCTCCCTTGGCCGTCAGCGCCGCGGAGCCCATGCCGGGGCGGGAGCAGGTGGCGTCCGCCGCGAAACCGGCTGCCTCCTCGAGTCCTCCAGTCGGCTCGGGGCGTGGTCCCACGCAGGCGGCTCCAAGCGCGCGGGCCTCGGCGGCGCCGGTGGCCAGCGCACGGCCCCAGGCGTCGACGCCGGTCCCGGCCGCGACGGGGACCGCGAAGAGCCGCGTTGACCAGACGGGCCTTGCCGGCGAGAACCCGTTCCAATGAACGGACGCGCGTTGGCCCTCGCGTTTGCCCTGAGTCTCATGGCCCCCTCGGCCCTGCCCTGCGACGCAAGCGCCCAACCGTCGGCGCCCAGCGACGCTGCGCGCGCCGAGGCTCGGGAGCGCTTCGACCGCGGCCTGCGCCTGTTCAACGCGGGTGACAACGCCGGGGCACTCGTCGAGTTCCGACGGGCCTACGATCTCGTGGCCAACACGGTGGTCCTTTACAACATTGGCCTCGTCTACGCACAGACGGGGCGAGCGGTCGAAGCGACCGACACGCTCGACCGCGTCCTCGCCAACCCAGGTCAGCTCTCGCCCGAGCGCCTCGCCATTGCACGCCAGACCCGCGATGAACAGGCAGCGCGCATCGCGACCGTGGCCATCGAGACCCGCATCGACGGCGCGCGCGTGGAAGTCGACGGTATCGAGGTGGGGACGACTCCGCTGGCCGCGCCGCTGCGCCTCACGAGCGGCACACATGTCGTCGGCCTCGTCGCCCCGGGATACTCGCCGCAGCGCAAGGAAGTCGCGATGGCTGGAGGCGACAAGCGATCGCTGGAGTTCGAGCTTGTCGCCATGCAAGGCCGATTGGCCCATCTGACCGTGGAGACGCACCTTCCGGGAGCCGACATCTTCGCAGACGACCAGCGTGTCGGGAGCACTCCTCTTGCCGCGTCGCTGTCGCTGACACCCGGCGCGCACCGCATTGACTTGCGGCGCCCCGGCTACGCCACCGCAAGCGCTTGGGTCACGCTCGGCGACGGAGCCATCGGCGAGGTCACTCTGGAGCCGACCGAGGATCCTGCCGCGGTCGCGTCGTCGGGCGGGGCGATCGCGCTCGACGTGTCGGAGTCGTCGCCGGTCGTTGCGATCGACGGAAAGGCTCGAGGCGTCTACGCGGAGCCGATCCGGGTCACTGCGGGACCGCACCATGTTCTCGTCGAGCGAGGCGATTTCGTGCCGGCCCAACGCGATGTGTCGATCGCGGCGGGAAGGACCACGACACTTCGCATAGTCCTCGAGCCCACTCCTGAGTACCGCACGCGCTTTGCCCAGCGCGCTCAAACTCAGCGCACGTGGGGGTGGATCGGCGTGGTCGGCGGCGCGGCGTTGGCGGCAGGCGGCGCGGCCCTGGTCGCGTACGATGCGGGTCAGCGCCACGACGGGAACGCCACGGCGGCTCGTCTGAGCGCGGCCATCGTTCCCCACAGCCAATCGTCCTGCGATCCTTCGGCGCAGGACACCAGCACGCCCCAGTATCAGCAGCAGTGCATCGACCCGATCAACGCAGCGTACGCCCAGGTCAACGACGCCAACACGCGCGACTATGCGGGCTGGAGCGCGATCGGGCTCGGCGCCGCCGGCGCCGTCGTGGGGGCCGTGCTTCTGCTCACCGTGGACGATCCTCACAAGTACGACCGTCCCCCGCCCGCGCCCCTCTCGGGGTTCGAACTGGACGCCGTCCCGACGATCTGGACCACGCGCAACGGCGGCGGTCTTGCCCTCCGCGGAATGTTCTGAGTGTCTATCTACCCGCAGGGCTCCCGGTGAGCCGCGCGACCGCCGTCTGGGCGTCGAGGCGATCGGGCGAATTGACAGGCGCCACGTCGAAGAATCGCCGATACCACGTAAGGGCCTCCGCGTTTCGACCGGTCTTTCGCAATCCCTCTGCGGTCATGAAGTAGAGCGACGCGCGCCAACCGGGGCGCGTGCTCTGATGCTCAAGCGCGTTGGCTGCCGACAAGAGCAGCGGCAAGGCAGCCGGGGGATTCCCGTGGTCGTAATAGAGTCGTCCGAGCTTATATCGCCAGTACGGGTGGGGGGCCACGTCCGACGCGGCGGTCGGCGCGTGCTCGCCCGCCAGCGCCAGCTGCCACTCCGCGGCAGCTGCCGAGTCGTTATTCTTGTCCCCGTAGCACTCCGCAAGGACGGCGTGGGCCTCGTAGCGCGACGGGCGCAGCTCGAGCGCGCGCTTCTCGTCCTTGATGGCGTCCTCGACCGCCCCCTGCATGCGTTCGAGAACTCCCCTCTGCCAGTAGGCCTCCGGGTTGCCTTGATCCAGCGCAAGAGCCTTGGCGACCTCGTCGCGCACCAGCTCGAGCTGCGGAGGCGTGATCTCGTTGGCAACCCAGGCGACGTAGACGTGGTACTCGGCCCGGTTTGCGTCGAGATCGACAGCCCGTTTGAGATACCTAAGCGCCTCGGCCTCGTGTCCCGGACCTTGTTCCATCATCGCGCGGCCGATGTAGTGGTGAGCCTGCGCGCTCGTCGGACGTTTCTCGAGCACCTTGCGCAGCATGGTCAGCGCTTCGTCGGTACGCCCCACGGCGAGGAGCACGCTCCCGACGCGAAGCTGCAGGTCTGCGTCGTCCGGAGCTTTGGCAAGCGCCAGCTGGAACTCCTCGACGGCCGTCTTGATCTCCCCCAGCTCCTCGAAGAGCTGACCGCGCTCGAGCAGAAGTCCGGGATAATCCGCATCGACAGCGGCCACCTGGTCGAGCTCCGCACGCGCCTCTGCCAGTTGATGCGCCTTTCGCAACGCGACAGCGAGTTGGAACCGCGGCATGGCCCCACGTGGGTCGCGTGCGATGGCCGACCTGTACCGCGCGACCGCTTCCGCCAAGTTGCCCTGGTGCTCGGCGACCTCCCCAAACGCGCAGTCGAGCGCTACCGAAGGAGAGAGTCGCTGGCGAGCCTCATCCAGTACCGCCATGGCCTCGGAATACGCACCGCGGGACAGACATAGCTCCGAGAGCGCTACGTACGGAGCCACGGCGTCAGGTCGCTTCGGGTCGATGAGGGCGATGGCCGATCGATAGTCCGCCTCCGCATCCTCCCGGCTGCCAACGCGCTCTTCCACCTTGCCGAGCAAAAGCGCCACATCGGCGCTCTTGGGATATCGGGCGCGTGCGTCGAGAAGCTGCTCCTTGGCATCCCCGGGGCGCTCGGCAGCCAATTTCGCCGCGGCGTCGCCGACCACGGCATCCACGGACGTCGGGTCGATCTGTAGCGCCGCATCGAAACGGGACAGGGCTTCGGTGGGACGCGACTCGCCGAGGAACAAACGGCCCTCTCCACAGAGAGCCTCGATGTCACGCGGATCGAGGTGCAGTGAATCCGCGAAGGCTCCTCGCGCCTCGCTCGTGCTCCCGCGTCGCATGTCGATGCCCGCTCGCAGAGCGTACGCGCGGGAGAGCTCGGCTGGAGAGGCCTTGGGCCGCGACGAACCGGAGAGCACACGATCCAGGTCGCGCATGGCGTGCTCTTCATCTTCGAACGCCAAATAGCGCGCTCGGAGGATCAGCGCTCCCGGGTGGTCCGGCGAGGTCGCCAGTGTCGCAGCAACCTCCTTGGTGACATTGGCCCTATCCCCGAGCAGATCGTAAGCCCGCGCCAGACCGAAGTGGCTCCGCGCGTCGCCTGCCAAACTGGCCGCGCGGCGGAAAGCATTGAGGGCGGTGACGCCATCTTTGGCCATAAGCGCCAGGTTGCCGCGAAGAGTCGTGACTTCGATCTCGAGCGGATCGCCCGGCGCAGCCCCATCAACCGTGGCGAGCACGCCGAGCGCCCGCGCAATATCGCCGCCTTCCGCGATCTGAGCCGCGCTGGCCGTGTTGCGGTAGCGGACGCCGTCCTTCGCAGGCAGTTCCTCGAGAAGCTGCTTACCGCGCGGACGCCGCTGGGCGTCGAGACCGAACCTCACGGAGAGCGCGAAATCCACCAGCGCTACATACGCGGTCAGCGGCCTCGCGCGCGGAGCGGCCGCATGCGACGCCGCCGCTGCGTCGGATGCGGCTCGCGCGACGTCGTACGTATCCGTGCCCAGACGCTGCTCCGTGTCTCGCACGGTCGCGAGGGTGGCGCGCTGGTAAGCCCCCGCATGGAGCCAATCGCTCGCCGTGAGGTAGCCGAACGCTCCATAGGGAGTGAGTTCTAGTGCGCATCCGCCTACGATCGCCATCATGATCAGCCCCGCCACGATGCGCGGACGCAGGGGGCGCGGACGGGATATCGCAGGCGTCGGCCGCCTTCGCACCGGCAGCGAACCCGTCAACGGATTCAGCCTTGGCACGGCTGCGGGCGCGGCGGAAAACGTTTCCTCCGAAGCCGAGTCGGTCGCCGGGTGTGGCTCGGCAGCAGCTCCGCTCGGCACCGTAGCGACCACGCTGATGTCCTTGTCTGGGCCAGCGTCGGCCGTGAGATCCACCTCCCCAAACGACATGCCTCCACTCGCGGTGGCAGACAGTTCCCGGCGAACAGCCGATGGGCTCGAAACGGTTGTCAACGTTTTCGGCCCCGTGACGAGCTCCGGGCCGGCCCCCGGCGGCGCGGACGCCCTTCGCCCGCCCTCTTCCGCCGGGAGCTCAATCTCACCGAAGTGACCGCTGTCGTGCCCGGCGCGAGGGGGCCCTGAACCGCGGGAGTCGCCGACGCCCACTGTGGGCAAGAGATCGGCGGGACTGGGCAAATGCGCGCTCGGACTCATGGCCGTCGGTAACGACTCGGCCCGATTCGGAAGCTGCGCGTTCAAGCCCATCAGCGTCGGCAGGGTCTCGCCGCGGCTGGGCAGGTACGCATTCGAACCGATCACCACCGGGAGCGATTCCGCCCGATTCGGCAGGTCCTGCTCCCCAACGGCTCCGCCGCGTCGCTCGGCATCGCCGCGAGCCCGCGGCCCCGCGCCAGCTGGTACGGGCAGTCCAGCCGCAACGACCGGCAGCCCTCCTCCCACGGACGCGGGCAGGTATGCCGCGACGAGCGGCAGGTCGGCAGGCCCCGCAGCCACGGGAAGCCCCGCCTCTGCGACGTCGGGAAGGTCGAGTTCGATCGCCGACGCGGCCGCCGTACCGTGAAGGACATCCATCGGCGACAGCGCCGGCAAGTCATCGGCCACCACGGGCAGGTCGAGCTCAAGGCTGTCCGGCGCGGTGGGTGTTGGACTTCCGCTTGCGGCCAGGCCCTTGGATGGCACCGGAAGGTCGGGCTCGTCGAGACTGCCAAGAGTCGCTGGGAAGTCCGAAGGGAATGACGCCGGAGATGGGCGGACCGCCGGTTGCGTGGCGGCAAGTCCCAGTGGGACCGACTGCGGCGAAGGCCCCCGCGGCACGGGCGGAGGTGCCGTCGCGCCAACTCCCACAATGGTGGGCCGTGCCGGACGCGACCTTGGCAGCGGGGGCGGAGCCGGCGCGGTCGGCGCGCGCTCGGCCGGAGACGACCGAGGGACAACTGCTGGGCGAGCGAGGATGCTCTTGGTGTCGACCGACGGACGTTCGGGAAGCGCGGCCGCTCCGCCTTCCGTCGACGCGGGCGGGAGCGTCACGACGAACGAGTGCCCACATTTCGGGCACCTCATCTTGAGGCCAGCCGGGGGAATCCTGCGCTCATCGATCTGGTACGGCGCCCGGCACGATTCGCAGTCGACCTTCACCATCCGCTCGTTGGAAACGTATCATGCGGACCGCCAGTGAAGAGTGGGGACCGAAGTTCAGCTGGGCGCAGGATTCGATCGGCGATGGTCGAGGCTTGTCCGGGATGTGTGCGCGGCGCCCCATTGGCGTCGGGGGTGGGCGCGCGAACATACGATCCGCGCACCGCGCGGTGGCTGTGCTAGCCGCCTTGCGCGGCCGCCAGCATCGCCGTCTCGAGCGCGACGAGATCGTTGCTCGCACGGGCGAATGCAACCCGATAGGCTTTCCACGGCGTTCCATCGGCGCCGCGTGCTAACCGTCTCCCAAACGGTGGATCGTCTCGTAGTCGTCGGCGCGCGCCAGCACAATCTCAAGAACGTCAGCGTCAGTTTGCCGCGTGGCAAGATCATCGTGCTCACGGGACCGAGCGGGTCCGGCAAATCGTCGCTCGCGTTCGACACGATCTACGCGGAAGGCCAGCGCCGCTACGTCGAGTCCCTAAGTGCCTATGCGAGGCAGTTCCTCGAGCAGCTCGCCAAGCCTGACGTCGAACGCATCGACGGACTTAGCCCCGCCATTGCCATCGAACAGCGTCCCCTGTCGAAGTCGCCGCGGTCGACGGTCGGCACGGTCACCGAGATCGCCGACTACCTTCGACTTCTCTACTCGCGAGTCGGAGTGCCGCACTGCCCCCAGTGCGGCAAGCGCATCGAGGCGCAGACCGTCCAGCAAATCGTCGACCGAATCCTGGCGCTGGAGGACGGCACGAGGCTGAGCGTGCTGGCGCCGCTGGCGCGCGCGCGAAAGGGTGAACTAAAGCTCGAGATCGAGCGTCTGCGGCGCGATGGCTTCGTTCGCGCTCGCATCGACGGGTCGGTGCTCGACCTCGGCGACGAGATTGAACTCGACCGCTCCAAGATTCACGATCTCGACGTCGTCGTCGATCGCTTGCAACTGCGGGGCGGCATCGCCAACCGGCTGACCGACAGCGTGGAGCTCGCGCTCAAGCTCGGCGAGGGCCGGTTGCTTGTGCAATCCGGCGACGAGGAGCCGGTCTGGATGAGCGAGCGGTTCGCGTGCATCGACTGCGGCATATCGCTTCCCCCGATCGAGCCTCGCATGTTCTCGTTCAACGGACCGCACGGCGCGTGCCCGGTATGTGACGGTCTCGGCGCGCGCGACGTCGTCGATCCTCAACGCTGCACCGGGGACGAACGCCACACTCTGCGCGAAGGCGTCGTCCTGGCCTGGGGCCGGCGGGCCAGCGTAGCGCTCGCCACGGAACTGGCGCGCGCCGTCGAGAGCCTGGGCGTCGGTCCCGACGTGCCGTGGTCGGACCTTCCCGCGGCGCAGCGCGAGGCCATCCTGTTCGGGCAGCAGCCGGAGGTGACGCTTGCCGGCTCAGAGCAGCGACGCCACGAGCCCAGACGCGCGCGCAAGCGCGACCCGAAGCGCTCGGCGTACGTCGGCATCGTTCCAAGGCTGGCGAATCGGATCGCCGCGCGCGCGGATGCCACCCTGGAGCGGCCCGAGGAGGACGACGAAATCGCCGGCGACGGCGGGATCACAGACGACGAGCTGGGTCGGTTTCTCACGACTCGCGTCTGCGATGCGTGCAAGGGCAAGAGGCTGCGCCCGGAAGCCTTGGCCGTGGCGCTCGGCGGACGGGACATCGCCCAAGTCGGATCCATGCCTCTTCGCCAGGTCAAGACGTTCGTTGAATCGCTCGGGGGGGGGCGCTCACCCGAGGGCCTCGGCGCGCGCGAGCGAACGATCGCCGAACCGCTTCTCAAGGCGGTCGCCGCTCGCCTCGGCTTCCTCATCGACGTCGGTCTCGATTACCTGACTTTGGACCGAAGCGCTCAGACGCTGTCCTCCGGAGAGGGGCAGCGAATCCGACTCGCCACCCAGATCGGTGCGGCTCTCGTGGGCGTCCTCTACGTCCTAGACGAACCGAGCATCGGTCTTCACGCCCGAGACAACGCGCGCCTCATCGAGGCCCAAGCGCGCCTTCGTGACCTAGGCAACACGGTCGTCGTCGTCGAGCACGATCGCGACGCCATTCTGTCGGCTGACCACGTCGTCGACATGGGTCCGGGCGCGGGGGTTCACGGAGGCGAGATCGTCTCGCAGGGCACGCCGGAGCAGATCATGGGAGACCCTCGGTCCATCACCGGACCGTGGCTGAGCGGAGCCAGGCAGCTGCCGATCCCGAAGAAGCGGAAGGCTACGGGCCCAGCGCGGCTGCGCATCGTCGGAGCCCGCGCCCATAATCTGAGGAATTTGACCGTGGACGTGCCGCTCGGCGTCTTCACGTGCGTGACCGGCGTGAGCGGAAGCGGAAAGTCGAGCTTGGTGGTCGACACACTCTTGCCCGCCGCTCGAATGAAACTCTATGGCGCCAAAGCTCCAGTGGGCGAATGCACTCAGATCGAGGGACTCGACCAGATCGACAAGGTCGTGTCGATCGACCAGGCCCCGATCGGCCGCACGCCTCGCTCGAATCCCGCGACCTATACTGGTATCTCGGCCCAACTCCGGGAGCTCTACGCGAGTCTGCCCGAAGCGCGCGCGCGCGGGTACAAGGCTGGGCGCTTCTCCTTCAACGTCAAAGGGGGACGGTGCGAAGCCTGCCAGGGCGACGGCGTTCTGCGCATCGAGATGCACTTTCTGCCCGACGTGTTCGTCACGTGCGACGCGTGCAGCGGCCGTCGCTACAATCGGGAGACTCTCGAGGTCAAGTACCGAGGCTTGTCGATCGCGGATGTGCTCGGCGTCACAGTGGAGCAAGCGACGGACCTATTGGGCGCGGTTCCCAAGCTCTCCGACAAGCTCGAAGCGCTCCGTAGGGTCGGCCTCGGCTATCTGACACTCGGACAGCCAGCCACGACGCTATCCGGTGGCGAGGCGCAGCGCGTGAAGCTCGCACGCGAGCTGGCGCGCAAAGCGACCGGAGCGACTCTCTACGTGCTCGACGAACCGACTTCGGGTCTGCACTTCACCGACATCGAGGTGCTCATGACGGCTCTCCTCGACCTGCGCGACCAAGGCAACACCATCCTGGTCATCGAACACAACCTCGACATGGTCGCCTGCGCCGACTGGGTGCTCGACCTCGGTCCCGAAGGGGGCGATGCAGGAGGGGAGCTCGTGGCGGCCGGTACGCCCGAGGCTGTCGCGCGAAGTGAGCGCTCCCACACCGCGCCGTACCTTCGTGCCGTGCTTGACCGAGCGTCGCAGGCACGCCCGGACTCGACTGCCAGCGCGACACTATGAGTAGTCCTTCTCGAGGCGCTCCTGGTCTTCCTTGCAGCGAATGCAGAGGGTGGTCTCGGGGCGAGCTTCGAGCCTCTTCACAGAGATCTCCTCGCCGCATTCTTCGCACACGCCAAAGTTGCCCTCGTCGAGCTTCTTTAGCGCCTTGTCGATCTTGTCGAGGAAGCTCTTCTCACGCCCGCGCAGTCGAAACGTGAACGACTGGAGGTACTCGCTCGAGGCTAGATCCATCTCGTCGGGCAGGTCGTCCGTATCCAGGGACATGTCCTGCTCGAGAGTCTGCTTGGCCTTCTTGAGGATCTCGCCGCGTTTTTCGATGAGAAGCGTCCTAAACTTCTTGAGGCTGGCCTTGTTCACTAAGTCGCTCCCCGGGGCGGAGTTGCCGTGCGGGCCATTTCGGACTTCGTGACTCTCGTCCGGCACGCTCGGATCGCTCCCATCATGACGGTTTATTTGATCCAATCGTCGGCAGGTACACCTACAGCTGCTAACGCCCTTACGGAATCGAGGGCCGAGCAGCCTAAGCATCCGGACGCGACAAGTCCAGTGGAGCGAGGCCCCGACCCGCGCATTCGGGCGACGAGCCCCGGCGGGCCTGATGTACACCAGGAGGCGTGAGTATTGATATTTGTAGGCATCGATGAAAACGGCCTCGGCCCACGGCTAGGCCCGCTCGTGGTCACGGCCGTGTCCGCGCACTGCGCCCACACCGCGGGCCAGGCATGTGAGCTCCCCCGCCGGGCGTTTCGCGTTCGCCTGGACGACTCAAAACGCCTCATTTCATATGGTGACAACGCCTTGGGCGAAGCGTGGGCTCGCGCGATCGTCCGACGGATGGGATCGGATGAGCGAACCCCTGACGCCGTCGTTCGCGCCCTCTCCCTCGATGGACCGGCTGCTCTGCTAGCGCCGTGCCCCGATGAGCACGCCAAACAATGTTGGGCCATTCTTGGCGAGCAGTTTGGAGCGCCAGACGAGCTCGTGGCCTCGGTGGAGCGCGACCTCGCTGACATCGAGGACAGGGGCGTCGACGTCACGCGGGCCGCGTGCGTCATCACGTGCGCTCGCCGACTACACGACGCCGACGCCCGCGGGCTTTCCCGACTTCAGGTGGACCTGCACGCCATGGAGCGGCTGGCGCTCGACGCCCGTCGGGACGCGGGCGGCGACGTCGACATCACCTGCGGCAAAGTCGGCGGGTACGATCGATATGGCCCTGCGTTCGGCCCGCTGAAGGGCTTCGACTGCTCGCCGCTCGAAGAGGGACGAGCGCGAAGCGCGTACGCCGTCGCCGGCGTTGGAAGACTGGCCTTCGTGCGCGATGCGGACAGCTCCCACGCGCTGGTCGCCATGGCCTCGCTCGCGGGCAAGTGGGTGCGCGACCTGCTGATGGCTCGGGTGGTTCGACATCACAGGCAGGGCGACGCCTCGCTCCCCGATGTGAGCGGCTATGGCGACCCGAAGACGATGCGTTTCATCCAGGGCACGAGCCTCGAGCGGCAGAGAAGTGGGCTGCCTCGCGAATGCTTCGAGCGACCTGGCAAGACGGGGACTACTTCACCCAGCTCGCGAGCTTCGCGACCTTTTCTTCCTTCGAAAGCTTGATCGCGGGGGCGGCATCGCCGCCGATTTCCGATCCCGCGGCGAACTCTTCATCGCCGATGGCCGCTACGAGTGTCCCCTTGCGTGCAATGACGTAGGCCGTCCTGGAGCGCTCGGAGGCGTCTTGGAGCATCGCAAATACCGCGTCGTCTCCCACGCCCTTGATCGAAGCGCCGCCGCCCTTGAGCTTGAAGGCTCGCATCGCTTCTTTCGCCCCCTCGACGTCCGAGCGCACTAGGGCCACACAGCGCCAGCGCTTGTCGCCTTCCCGGTAGTATCCGACCGCCACCGGACCGATTCCCGAAATCCCCAGCGCATCCTTGGGATGGTAGGCGACGCCGAGCGCAATCCGCGACGCGGTCGGAAGGGCTGCCGCGGAGGCAGGGAGATCGAGGGGGCCAGGGAGCTTGGATCCTATCTCGCGGGCGATGAGAGCCGTCGACCGCCCGTTCGCGGCCGCGATCATCGCCGGGGTCATCTTCGGGTCTTCCGAGACGAACGTCAGCTCGGCGAGATAGACGCCCCGCCACACGTACGCGTTGCTGCTTCCGAGGGCCGCAGCGCCGCCGGCCGTGAGCGGCTTGACGCTAGCCTGCGCCGGATCCGCGTCCGCCACCACGCGCTTGGTGAACATCGAGTAGGCTCCGTCGACCGTGGCGAACCGCGACAAGCTGAGTTCCACGCTGTTCGGGGCCCCCGATCCGTCCACGTAACGGAGCAACACGAGCCGATCCAGGCCAAAGCGTTTGTATACATCGCACTCACCGTCGAAGGCGGTCGTGCACACTTCGTCCATCGAAAACTTTCCCTTGTCGCCGTACGTCTTCGGCTCGCCCTGTGGGTCGAGGCAATAGCCGCCGCCAGCGCGCGGAACGAAGGGAGCGCTTATCGCGTCGATGTCTTGACCTCCGCCCCCGGCGCACAGGTCGGCGTGCTCTGCAGCCGCGTCGCTGGCTGGGGCCGGCTGCGGGGGAGGAGGCGTTCCGTGGGAGCTGGGCGAGTTGCAGGCCCCGGACAGAACACAAGCCAACGAAAGCGCCATAACCGGAACGCTCATTCGCATGGAGACGCACCTCACAAGCCGCGGTGTACCACGCGCAGGATCGAACCGGTTTCCCCGGTCGTCTAGGTCTTTCTACTTGACGCCGCTCTTGAACGTACAGGTGCTCGTGCAGTTCGGCGTGCTGTCGCAGACCTCGCCGAACTGAGACTGCACGATCCCGTCGCCGCAGAACGGTGCGTTCGTGCACGCGGCGGTACACACTCCGGCGCCGTAGGCGGTCGCCACCGGCTGGTTGTTCTTGCCGTTGTCGCACTGCTCGGGCGGATCCTGCTTGGTCCCGTCCCCGCAATAGGGCGCGAGCGTGCAGTCGGCCTTGCACCCACCGTAGGCGCCCGTGTTGTTCGCCGTCCCGAAGTCGCACTGCTCGCCGGGGTCGACGATGCCGTTGCCACACTTGGTGCGGCACTGCGTGTCGCAGTTGCTCGCCGCCGTGCCGTTCGCGATGCCGTCGTCGCACTGCTCAGGCGCCTGCACGGTCCCGTCGCCGCAGAACGGCGCAATCGTGCAATTCGTGGTGCAAAGGCCGTAGCCGTAGGCACCCGTCGGCGGAACGTTGCCCGCCCCGTCGTCGCACTGCTCCGGGGGCTGCACGGTCCCGTCGCCACAATAGGGCGCGAGCGTGCAGTTCGGCTCGCACCCTCCGTAGATGCCGGTGTTGTTCGCGGTGCCCAAGTCGCACTGCTCGGGCGGAGTCTCGACCTTGGCGTCCCCGCAGTACTGGCCGAGTGTGCAGTCCGGGTTACAGCCGTCGTATCCGCCGGTGTTGTTCGCGGTGCCCAAGTCGCACTGCTCGGGCGGCTGGAGGATGCCGTCGCCGCAGAATCCCGTCACCGTGCATGTCGTGCACTTGGTCTGGCACTGAGTCGTGCAGTCGCTGTAGACGGTTCCGTTATTGACCCCGTCGTCGCACTGTTCGGTGCCCTCGATCACTCCGTCGCCGCAGTAGGGCGCGAGCGTGCAGTTGGCGTTGCACCCCCCGTAGCCGCCCGTGTTGCCCGCCGTACCATCGTCGCACTGTTCCGGGGGCTGAATCTTGCCGTCGCCGCAGTAGGGCCCCAGCGTGCAATTGGCGGTGCATCCGCCGTAGCCGCCCGTGTTGTTCGCGGTCCCGTAGTCGCACTGCTCGGGCGGCTCGACACTGCCGTCGCCGCAGTAGGGTCCGCGGGTGCAGTTGGCGTTGCACCCGCCGTAGCCGCCCGTGTTGTTGGCAGCGCCCAAGTCGCACTGCTCGGGCGGATTTTGGACGATGCCGTCGCCGCAGTAGCCCGCCAGGGTGCACGTCTTCGTGCACCCGCCGTAGGAGCCCGTATTGTTCGCAGCGCCCAAGTCGCACTGCTTGCCCGCCGCGGGCAGACCGTCCCCGCAGGACGCCGTGCACTGGGAGATCTGGTGAATGAAATCCTGCATGGTGAGCAGGTACGTCGACTGGGTCACGTGCCGCTCGGCCTGGAAGACATCGATCGAATAGATGCCCTGGTCGACGAGCCCCAACGCGGTGCCTTCGGTCGTGTTGAGCGTCACCGACCCCGACTTGGCCGGGTGCATGCCGCCGAGGTCCATGAACAGTTGACCGTTCACGAACGCCCAGACGTCGTCGTCGCCGGTAAACGTGAAAGCCGGCGGGTTGGCGCTGGCCGCCAACATAGCCTGGTAGGTGAAGCGATAGTGGAGCTCGCTCGTGAACGAGAAATTCTGGACTCCGGCTACCGCGTTGCCCGCGCCGTCCTTGCCCGCGGACGTCTGCGGGTCGTTGTACCAGTAAGGATTGAGCGTGGCGCTCGGGTTGTCCCAGCCCAAGTTGTTGAGCGGGAAGAACGCCTGGTTGTTGAACTCGTATACTGTCGAGCCCGCGACCTGGGGCGTGAGCTGGAGGGTCATCGGATTCTGGACGGCATCGAGCCAGACGTCCATGGCGTACGGATTCGTGCTGCCGGCCCCGCTGCAGCCGGTATCGTGGTACCACCAGCAGAAGGGGACGGCTCCGGTCAGCGCCGGGCTGGTCGGGTCATCCCCCGTGGTCGACGCGAACACCGGCTCGTTGTCGGTGCCTAGCTGCTGGGCCACCAGTCCGGTTCGCGGAGTGGTCCCGGGTTCGTACGAGTCTCGATTGAAATCCGGGTGCCCGTTCGGCGGCGTGTTCGGTGTTAGGAGCGTGTTGGCTGACGTGTACCCGTCGCCCTGCTGGCCGCAGTCCGCCGCGTTGCAGTAGTGCATGTCCCTGAAGAGAATGGGGACGATGATCGAGGCGCCGGGCGGCTCGACAACGGTCGTGCAGGTCCACCCGGGCTCTATCTTGCAAACGTTGCTGCACCCGTCTCCCGAGACCGTGTTGCCATCGTCGCACTCCTCCGGCGAAGTCACCTGTCCATCTCCGCAGACGGCGGTGCAGCTGCCCTTGGCGCACGTCGGCTCGATCTTGCACCAGGGCGAGCACCCATCGTATGGCCGGAGATTGCCGTCGTCGCACTCTTCGGCGCCCTCCGGTGTTCCGTCGCCGCAGACGGTGACGTGGCAATCGGCCTGGCTGGTCGCCGGCCCTTTGTTGCTGCACGCATACCCCGACTGAATCGTGCACGCGGTCGTGCACGCGCTCACGCCGGCGTCGGTGCTGCCGTTGGCCGAACCGAAGTCGCACTGTTCGTAGCCGGCGACGATCCCGTCACCGCACACGGTGGTGCAAGCGAAGTGCCCTCCGCTCGGACAGGTCCAGCCCGACACGATCGTACAGGACGTCGTGCAGCCGCCGGTTCCGTTGAGAGGCCCGGTGTCGCACTGCTCTCCGGCCGCAACGTCGACCACGCCGTTGCCGCACAGGTTGATCTTGGTGCACACGCTGCCCGCGTCGGTCGTGCCGGCGGGGGCCGCATCGACCACGGCAGCTTCGACCGCCGCCGCGTCGGCCGCGGCAGCATCCGCTGCGGTCGCATCGCCGACCGTCGCGTCGCCGACGGACGCGTCGACCACGGACGCGTCGACCACGGCCGCGTCCACCGTCCCAGCGTCAGCGCCGCCCCCGCCGGCCGAGGCGCTGGTGCACGTGTAGCCGGTCGCCACTTGGCAAGAAGAGGTGCATCCACTCGTCGACGTCCCGGCATCGCCTTCGTTGAGCAGCCCCAAGTCGCACTGCTCGCCGGGGTCCACAATCCCGTTTCCGCAGACCCAGACGCGCTCGCAAGGCTGGCCCACGTCGGGACACGACCAGCCTGGCTCAATCGTGCACGTGCCCGAGCAGCCATCGCCCGGCACGGTGTTTCCGTCGTCGCACAGCTCACCAGGATCGAGGACGCCGTTGCCGCACTTGTCGAGCTGGTTTAGCACGCAGGTGCCCGCGTCGGAGCAAGAGTAGCCGGCGAGAATCGTGCACGTTGCAGTGCACCCGCTGCCAGCCACTCCGTTCTGAGAGCCGAGGTCGCACTGCTCGCCCGGGTCCAGCACTCCGTTGCCGCAGGTGTTCGGCGGCGCCTGAGCACACGAGGTCCCCGCATCGCAGTAGTATCCAAGCGCTATCGAGCAATTGGCCGTGCAGCCGCTTCCGGCCACTCCGTTCTGAGATCCGAGATCGCACTGCTCTCCGGGGTCCAGCACCCCGTTTCCGCACGTCGTAGGCTGGCCGAGCTTGACACAGGGATGGCCCGCCAGCGGGCACGCGTACCCTGGGACGATGTTGCACGTCGAGGTGCAACCGCTCCCCGTCACGCCGTTCTGCGCGCCGAGATCGCACTGCTCGCCCGACTCGACAACACCGTCGCCGCATTCGAGCTTGCAAAGCTGCCCAGGCGCGGGGCAGTAGTAGCCCGGCTCGAGCTGGCACGTGCTGGAACAGCCGTCGCCCGAGACCGTGTTGCCGTCGTCGCACTGCTCGCCCGACTCGATTATGCCATCGCCGCACGTCGGCCCGCTCGCGTCGAGGGTCGAGATCCGGACGCACGGTTGGCCCGGAGTTGGGCAGGCCCAGCCAGGTTCGACCTGACAGGTCGACGAACAGCCGTCGCCCGAGGTCTGGTTGCCATCGTCGCACTCCTCGCTCCCCTCGATCTTGCCATCGCCGCACGTCAGAGTCACCGTGAGCACGCAGGGCTTTCCCTGCATCGGGCACGTGTATCCGGGCTCGATCTGGCACGTGCCCGAGCAGCCATCACCCGGCACCGAGTTGCCATCGTCGCACTGCTCCCCGGCCTCGATGATGCCATCGCCGCAGTAGCCGGCGGAAGCCGAGTCCACTCCGGAAGAACAGCTCCCGTCGCAAGCGGGAGTCGCGGAGTCGCTACCCCCCGAATCGGGTGGCGCGATCAGCCCCTGCCATTCGTCCTGCGAATAAGCATCCAAGGCGCTGGCAGCCGAGTCCGCGAAGGACGCGTCACCGAATTCCGAGCCACGTGCGGGCGCCGCTCCCCCTCCCCCGCAACCGGCTGCGAGCCCGGCAATGAGAGCGAGGGCCGCGAGAAGCGGAAGTGACTCGGTACGAGCATGCATCTCTATGTGTCCTTCCAAGTGAGCGGCTTTCGGGCTGGCGAACGGCACGCGTAAACTACGCTGAAGCATAAGATACCCTAGTTCAGAGTGGTAATCTTCCGATCTCAACGCAATTTGTGGCAGACCGCCTTACTTGCCGCTCGTCCGTTTCAACAAGAAAAGTGCAGTGGCCTCGTCTCGTCTCAATTCGGTCCCCAGTGGCTGCGGCCGTCGCGACCTGGTGTGGACGCCACCGGAGCGTGGGAACGTTCCAAAGATTCGGCGCTCCCGGCCCTCATCACGAGTGGCGCACGGGGCGGATTGGCTCCAAGCGAGTTGAGCCAACCTAGCCGATAGCCGGCACATAGATATGATGACGAGCGACGGGAGCCTGCTGAATTTATGAAATCTAACGCCAGAACGCGGTCACACGGGGTTCTCGCATGGCTAGAATATGCACTGTTTCTCCTGTTTGTGGGGACAGCGGCGCCGCATTGCGCGACCGGTGCGACGAGCGGCGATGAGCCCGGCGGTGGCTTCTCCGACGGCTCGTCGAGCTATGTCGGGTCGTCCTCCGGAGGGGGCGACGCGACGATTGTGGTGCCCCCCGACACGGGATCAAGCATCGTCTACGGGGGCGACGACGGAGGTCAAACGAGCCCCTCCGGCGACGACGGCGGCCCACTGGACGTGGAGCCGGCGAACCCCGTCCTCGAGGTCACGATCGTCGACGGCATCGTAACCGCGAGCTCCGTGACCTTCACCGCGAGCGCCAGCGGCACGACTGTCCCGGCGGTGTGGTCTCTCGACCAGGGGGCCATCGGCGCGATCGACGCGGCCAGCGGCATCTTCACGGCCAGCGGCGGCCTTCCCGGCGTCGCCACAGTCACGGCGTCGTTCGGAGCCCACCTCGGCACGACGACGGTGACCGTGCAGCTCTCCGTAACAAATCACGGAGGGACGCCGGCGGGCGACTCGGGCCCGGCCGGCTACGGTGGCGTGGGGGGCGAGGGGCCCGGCGGCCCCGCGAACGCCAGCGTATTTGGGGGGACGGTCACCGCGCCATCCTCTCCCTCGGAGCTGAGCTTTCTCTACCCCTACGACAAGACCGTCTGGCCGCGCGGCCTAGCGGCTCCCCTTCTCCAGTGGACGACCACGCACACAGCCACCGCCGTGTACATCCACTTGTCGCAGACCGATTTCGACTTCAAGGGATACTACCAGTTCGCGGCCGGGCTGACGCCGGGGCCCCAGCTGATGCGCCAGCCGATCGACCAGACCGCGTGGGATCAGGCCACGCACGGCAACCAGGGCGACGCGCTCCATGCCGAGGTTACGATCGCCGCGGCCGACGGCGTATTCGGTCCCATCGCAGAGGATTGGATTATCTCCCCCGATATCCTTCAAGGCACTGTCTATTACGGAACGTACAGCACCGTCCTAAATCTCGACGATGCGGGCAATCCAGAGGGGGCCGTCATGAAGATTCAACCCGGCGTGGCGGCGCCGACGCTCGCCATCCCATCGCTCAAGGGCACGTGTCACGTGTGCCACGAGGTGTCGGCCAATGGGTCTACGCTGTTTGCGGCCAACGGACTGACATGGGACTACGGCCTGGGCGGGTCGTACGACCTCACGGACGGCGGCGCGCTCATCAAAGCATACGACCAGACGGCCGAAGGCAATGGAATTGGCTATTACGACGTCGAAGGTAAGTTCACCTATGGGGGTATCTACCCCGATGGAACGTTTGCGCTCGCAAACTCGATGGACAACTGGTGGTCCTTCCGAGAGGCCTCGAACATCTTTTCGCGAGACACTCTCCTCGCCATTCCCTCGACCGGCTTCACCAACCTGATCACCCAGGCCGTGACCCCGTCCTTCTCGCCGGACGGGCAACACGTCGCGTTCAACTACCCTCCCACTCAAATCATCGACGGTGGAGTCACAGGCGTTGGGCATGTGCTGGACGCGATGGACTTCGACTGTGGCGCGTCGGCTGGGAGCGTAACGTGCGGCGCACCGCCCTACGCGTTCAGCAATCTTCGCCAGATCTATAGCGACCCTACCCGTTATCCCGGCTGGCCGTCCTTCACTCCCGACGGCAATTTCGTCGTGCTCCAAAGCACCATCAACCCGTCGGTGAACAACGGCAACTCCCCCCCTTACCCCACCAATTCGGTGCTCAATACGTACTCCGGGGCTACAGCCGAGCTCATGATCGCCGACACGCGGCAGCCGCCGAAGATGCAGCCGCAACGCCTCTGCGCACTCAACGGCCTACAGAGTGACTGCGCTACCTCCTACCTGCCGGTGGTCGGGCCGCTCGACACCTCGGCGAACGATGTACCCAAGCAGGATCACACGACGGACACCGTCCACAACTACGAGCCGAACGTGAACCCCGTCGCGTCGGGCGGGTATTTCTGGGTCGTTTTCACTTCGCGTCGAGCGTACGGCAATATTGCCCAGAGCGGGCCATATGATAACGAGTACGGTGCGTCCACTTATCCTCTCACCAAGAAGCTCTGGGTCGCCGCGATCGACGAGAACCCGACGGCGGGCAAAGACCCGAGCCATCCCGCGTTCTATCTCCCCGGCCAAGAGCTCAACGCGGGCGACATGAAAGGCTACTGGGTCGTCGACCCATGCAGACCCGACGGCAGCGTGTGCACGTCTGGGGACCAGTGCTGCGGAGGCTTTTGCCGCAGCCCGGCGGGAGGCGGGGCACTGGTCTGTATGAAGGTCGTCCCCGGCTGCGCCAACGAGTTCGAAAAGTGCATCACGGCCGCCGACTGCTGCGGAGCTGCCGACGGATACCTCTGCTTGAACGGATACTGCTCGGAGCCCTCAAGCCCGACCAAGGTTTTTTAACATCCGCACCCTTGTCTGCACCTTCTTAGCTCGCAATCACGACCGTAGACCGGAAGCGGGTCACCCCTATGAAGCCAATCGCATCTCTCGACGCTCTTCTCTCGTGGCTCGCTTGGCCGCTATGGGTCACGGCGGTCCTGCTCGCGCCGCTCGGCTGCGCAAACGGCGGTCCCAGCGACGACACGGGCGGGTCGACGTACTCGTCCAAGGATGCGTCGACTTCGACCGACGGCTCGAGCGGCGCAGAATACGATTCATCCATCGTGGCGGTGGACACCGGCTCGATCGTCCAGCAGGGCGACGACGGTCCGTCGGGCTCGCTCGGCGACGACGGCGGGGGTCTCCCGCTGACCATCACACCGGCGAATCCCGTCCTCAGCGTCACCATCGTCGACGGCACGGTGACCAGCAGTTCCGTGACCTTCACCGCGAGCGCCAACGGGACGACCTACCCGGCCGAGTGGTCTCTCGATCGCGGCGACCTTGGTGCCATCGACACCGGCGGAACGTTTACAGCCAGCGGAACTCTCCCTGGCACCGCAAACGTCACCGCGTCCTTCGGAGCCCACATCGGTACGACCACCGTCACCGTGCAGATCGCAATCACGAATCACGGCGGCACGCCCGCCGGCAACATCGGGCCGGCGGGCTACGGGGGTGTCGGAGGCGAGGGTCCTGGCGGGCCAGCCGACCCGAGCCTATTCAGCGGCACCGTCACGCCTCCCGCTTCCGCCGCGGAGATGAGTTTCCTCTACCCGTACGACAAGACAGTCTGGCCGCGCGGCCTGCAGGCTCCGCTCCTCCAGTGGACGACGACTCACACGGCGACGGCCGTCTACATCCACTTGTCTCAGACCGATTTCGACTTCAAGGGCTATTACACGTTCGCCGCGGGTCTCACCGGCCCGCAGCTCATGCGCCAGCCGATCGACCAGACGGCCTGGGACCAAGCCACGCACGGCAATCAGGGCGACCAGCTGCACGCCGAAGTCACGATTGCGGCGGCCGACGGCGTCATCGGTCCGATCGCGGAGAACTGGATCATCTCCCCAGATATCCTACAGGGAGTCGTCTACTACGCCTCGTACCTCACGGTCTTGAACGTCAGCGATGCGGGCGTACCCCAAGGCGCAGTGCTGCAGATCCAGCCTGGAGCTCCCGCCCCGACGCTCGCGATCCCGTCGCTCCAAGGCACTTGTCACGTGTGCCACGAAGTGTCGGCCAACGGGTCGAGTCTGTTCGCGACCTACGGCCAGTACAACACCTCCGGGACGTACAATGGTGGCTCCTACGATCTGACGAACGCCGGGGCGCTCATCAATCCTTACGCTCAAGGAATATTCACGTATTCGGGCCTCTACCCGGACGGCACATTTGGCCTGGCGAACTCCAACGACAACTGGTGGGCTTACACGAGCAACTCGGACATTTTCGATCGCGGCACGCTACTTTCGATTCCATCGACGGGCTTCAAGAGCCTCGTGCAGCAAGCCGTCACGCCGGCCTTTTCTCCGGACGGTCAGCACGTGGCGTTCAACTTCCGGCAAGGGGTGTCCAACGCCGACGCGGGGGCGACGCCGGGAGAGGGGTCGCTGGCGGTCATGGACTTTGATTGCGGTGCGACGGCGGGCAGCGTGACGTGCGGCGCTCCGCCCTATTCGTTTACCAACCTTCGTCAGATTTACAACAATCCCAAGCGCTACGCCGGATGGCCGTCCTTCTCGCCGGATGGTAACTTCGTCGTATTTCAAAGCACGATCACTGCCTCAGGGGGAGGCTCCGCGCTCAATACGTACCAAAATGGGACGGCGCAGTTGATGATCGCCGACGCGCGGCAGACTTCGCAGATGACGCCGCAGGTCCTCTGTGCCCTCAACGGCTTGGGGAGTGACTGCGCGACATCGTATCTCCCCGACGCCGGAACGAATCACGCGAGCGACACGGTCTACAACTATGAGCCGACCGTGAACCCCATCGCGTCGGGCGGCTACTACTGGGTTGTGTTCACGACCCGCCGACTTTATGGAAACGTTGCGACGGGCGATCCCTACACCGACAGCGCCCAGTACTCCCCAGTCAACCACCCCATCACCAAGAAGCTCTGGGTCGCCGCGATCGACCAGAATCCGACGAGCGGTGTGGACCCGAGCCATCCCGCCTTCTACCTGCCGGGCCAAGAGCTCAACGCCGGCGACATGAAGGGCTATTGGGTCGTCCAGCCGTGCCGGCCGGATGGCAGCCCGTGCAGCACGGGGGACCAGTGCTGCGACGGATTCTGCCGCAGCCCGGGCGACGGCGGGGGCCTGGTGTGCATGAAGGGCGTCATCGGGTGCGCCAATGAGTTCGAAAGGTGCATCACCGCGGCCGACTGCTGCGGAGCAGGGGCCGGGTACCTTTGCTTGAACGGCTACTGCGCGGAGCCCTCCGGCCCCGGCGGGGTAAAGTAGAGCGCACGCACTCGCCGAGGGACTACCATCCGCAGCATGCCCTCGCAGCTCATCGACAAAATCGAGGCCAAGACCGCTCGCATCGTCGTCATAGGCATCGGTTACGTAGGGCTGCCACTCGTCGTCGAGTTCGCTCGCGCCGGCTACCACGTGACCGGCTACGACAAGGACCCGGAGAAGGTCCGCCGGCTCAACGCGGGCGAGTCCTACATAGGCGACATCGCGTCCGCCGAGTTGGCGCCTCTCGTCCAAGGTCGACTCCTCGATGCCACGACCCAAGCGAGCGCATTGGAGCACGCGGATGTCGTCGTCGTGTGCGTCCCGACGCCGCTCAACAAGACGAAGGAGCCGGACATGCGGTTTATCGTCTCGGCCACCGACGATATCGTCGCGCATCAGCACGCCGGTATGCTCGTCGTGCTCGAGTCGACGACCTACCCAGGCACGACACGGGAGCTCGTCTGCCCTCGCCTCTCCGAAACGGGCACCGTCGGTCGCGACATCTTCGTCGCGTTTTCGCCGGAGCGAGTCGACCCTGGCAATACGCGCTTCGGGACGCGAAACACACCGAAGGTCATCGGCGGAAGGACGCCCGCATGCTTGGAAGTCGCCAAGGCTCTGTATTCGAAAGTGATCGACACCGTGGTGCCGGTTTCGAGCACGGACGCCGCCGAGATGGTCAAGCTCCTCGAGAACACGTTCCGCGCCGTGAATATCGGGCTCGTGAATGAGTTCGCGGTCATGTGCCATCACCTAGGCGTCGACGTCTGGGAGGTGATTCGGGCTGCGGCGTCGAAGCCTTTCGGCTTCATGCCATTTTATCCGGGGCCGGGACTCGGTGGCCACTGCATCCCGATCGATCCGCTCTATCTGTCGTGGCGACTGAGGTCTCTCAACGTTCAGGCCCAGTTCATCGAGCTCGCGGATGCCATCAACAGCGCGATGCCGATGCACGTGGTCGGCCGGGTCGTCGAAGCCCTCAATCGCGACCGCAAGGCGGTCAATGGATCCTTATTGCTCGTCGCAGGCGTGGCGTACAAGGCCAACGTCAGCGACGTGCGCGAGTCCCCCGCCTTCGAGATCATCCTCCAGCTCCGCAGAATGGGAGCCGAGGTTGCGTACATGGACCCGCACGTTCGCGCGGTCGACGAGCACGACGTCAAGATGCGTTCGGTCGACCCGTCGTCGAGCTTCGCTCCCTACGATGCGGTGGTGATCGTCACGCATCACGCCGCGATCGACTACCGGCGAATGCTCGACGAAGCTCGCGTCATCGTCGACACACGCGATGTGCTTCACGACCATGGCGGATCGGGCCGTGCCAACGTCTTGAAACTTTGACATGTGGCGATGAAGTCGTCCGATCGCAATGACGGCGGCTGCCCGGTTTCCTACTGCCGTCGCGCTGATCCACGCGCCACGATTCGAACCGCCGCCAGGTCCGCTCCGCCAAGCTCTCGGGTGACAACCAGCACGCACACGTAGAGCGCCACGACGCCGAGCGCCAAACCCGGGACGAGCACCCGCCCGACGGGGGGCACGAACATCCCTGCGGCGGCGCACACCATGGTCGCGATTCCCGCGCGCACCATCGTGAGCGCGGGCACGAACGCTCCTGCGCGGGCTCGAACGACCGCGCCCGCCACGATCAGCGCCACGGCCATCGCGCTCGCCGACGCCTGCGCCGATCGCAGAAGCTGGGAGTGCCCCGTCGGCGCGCTCGGAACGAAGGCGTAGCAGGCCGCTCCGACGACGAGGACAGCCAGGAACGTGATGAGCGCCGCGGCCCGTTCGCTTCGAATGCCCGTGAGCACAGTGGTGGCCACGCCAAGCATCGCGAAAGCACCTTGTCCGAGGACCATGATCCGAAGGACGTCCGCGCCGCGGGCGGCGTCGGCCGCACCGTAGGCGAATGTCAGAAGCGGACCGGGGATCGCCACGATGACCGACACGAGAAGACCGCAGAAGATGGCGGCGAGCCTTCCGCCGCGCGCAGCGAACGCGCGCACGTCCGCACGATTGTCGTCCGCGGTCGCTCGCGCCAGCATGGGAAAGAGCACGAGCGTAACGCTGAAGAGGAGCTGATACGGCAGGAACGCGTAGGTCTGGCACTCCTTGTAGATCGCGATCCAGACCTTGACCGCGTCGCGTGCCCCCCCGGCCGTGAGGGCCGACTCGGCGGTCCGCTCGCTCAAGAATCGTCCGAGCAGAGCGAGATCGATCTGCATCAGGAGATTGGTGCAAAGCTGCGCGCCAGCGATCGGACCGAGCACAGCCAAGTAGCTCCGAGTCGCCCTCGGCACCGCGGCTGTCGAAGGACGCCCCCATCGTGGGAGAGCCCCGGCTGCGATGGGGATGATCAGGACGGAGGCGGCGAGCCACCCCACCGTCGTTCCAAGCACGCCCGACTGCCTCCGGTGCACGAAGACCCAGCCGACGCCGAGCATCCCCCCGGTCCGAAGAATCGCGAAGGTCACGTCGAGCAGCGCCTGCCGGCCGAACCGCCGTGTGCCGTTGAGGGCGCCGATGAGCGGCGCATAGACGCCGTAGCAGAAAGCCACACCGGCGAGCACGGCGAGCGGCGGCGCGACGTCCTCGGCGCGCTCGAAACGTGCGTAGAGAGGGGCGGTTGCGGCAACGAGTCCAGCCACGGCAAACGCAAGGAGAATGTGGACCTTGAGCGTGGACCGAAACGCGAAGTGCTCCGTGCCCTCGGCTCCCGCCACCGCGCGGCTCACACCCTGCGTCGCGCTCGCCACGACGACGTTATTGACCGTATTGGCTACGACGAGCGCCTGCGCGAGGGCTCCGAAATCATGGAGCCCCACGACCAGACGCAAGAGCGGCTGCTGGGCAAAGCCGACGAGAAGGAAGAAGACCTTCGCCCCGAGCACGGCGAGCCCACCCCGCCCCGCGGAGCGGCCTGCGCGTCCTAGGTCCGTCGTCGATGTGAGATTGCCGTCCTGCATGCCGCCGCGCAGCAGCTCGGGCACGCGCGGGGCTGCTTCTATACCAGACGCTCACTCGAGATGCGTCGGATCGGCGAGCTTGCCGTCGGGCGTGAGTCCTACCTGACGCCACCGAGCCGCCTCATTGGGTAGGTCGGGCGTCGGCGGGGGGGTCACGTCTCGAACCTCCACGGTCACTCCAGACCCCCACGCACGAATGTGAATCCGTAAGTCCCTGTCGGGGCGGGTTGGGGACCGCACGTGCTCGAAGGTCGCACTCTCGGGCCCGTCGCGAAACTCTCCTCCTGACACGCGCGCCTCGAAATACTTCGTCAGGGCACTCACGGACCCTCGGCCGCTCGCGTGGACGACGCGACTGAACGCGCCATCGACCCCAATCCCGCGAGGCAGCGCAATTCCAAAGGCCTGCTCCGGCCCTTCGAGCAATTCGCCTGGAGCGAGGTGGTCGATCGGAACGGCCGCAGCCTGCGCAGGAGGCGGTCCATGCTCGTGTGCGTCCGTCTGAGCAGGAGCGTGGCGACAGCCCGCTCCGAAGGCGACGATCGAAAGTGCGAGCAGGAGGGCAGCGCTCCCTGCCGGATAGCGACAGACTCGCGAGGTGCCGATCATTCCGTCACCGCAGCCCACGAATCGACCAGGGTCGGACTGGACGGGGTGGGAACCTGGACATTGATCTGCTTGGTCGACGCCCCGCCGGACCCCTGGGCGCCGATCTGCGTGAAGAGCGAATAGGAACCAGGAGTGAAGTTTTGTGGAACCCCACTTGAGTTCGCCGTCCCAGCGTCCGCAGCGCCGAGGTCGGCGCACGCGGGGGTCGCGTTGATGGACACTCCGGGGATGACCTTGCCCGCGATGCTCGAGTCAATCAAGCCGGGCGTGATGTATTGCGTGAGCGTTTGGGTTTGGCCGGACGGCGGTAGGAGACGAGCGACGCCTCCCTGCGAGAGATCGCTCGGATCCAACGGATTCACGTAGTCGAGACCCCAGAGCTTGGCCGTCCCCCCACCGCACACGGCAGTATTCGCTGCGGGGGCCGCATACGTCGCAAAGTAGAGCACGCCGTCGAAGACGGTCATCGGGCCCGACACGCACTCGCCGGCGGCCCACACGGTGCTCGCACTCGGGCCGAGGTACCAGTTGACCACCGCGCGCAAGCTCGATGTGCCGCTCGTGTCGGTTTGCACTTCTTCCGTCACCGAATAGAGAAAGTTCGTGGCGGTCGTGTTGAAGGTCTGCTGGCTGCCGGACGCAATGTTCAGGACGATGTGCGCCGCGGGGTCGACCGAGAGCACTGGGCTCACTTGGATGGGCTGCCCGTCAGTCACCGCGCTCGCGTTGGTGTCCGCCGTCTGGTTGTAGAGGTCGAGAAAAAGCTCGCCCTTCCATTGCGTGAAATCGGGATTGGACAGGTCGAATCGCCACACCGTGCCGTCGGCGTCGCCAATGAAGAACTTGGTGGCGTCGGTGCCCACATCGTTCGGATAGACGATCGGCGTTCCAGTCATCGGCGAATCCAGGGGCGTATCGATGATGCGCGACTTCGCGGCCCTCAGGAGCGTATCGGTGGCGGGGACGTCCCCTTTGCGCATGAAGACGGCGAGGATCTCGCCGGTGTCCAGGCGCACGACCGCAACCGAACGTCCCACGACGGGAGTCGAACACGAGCTGCTCCACGAGCGCACGGACGTTCGCGCCTGGAACCCGTTGAGGGGAGTCGCGTCGCTCGCCGGGTACGTCGAGCCGGCTGTGTTGACCGCCCGTGGACACCCTTGACCCGAATTGGACGGCGCCTGGTCCTGGCCACCCGGCAGAATGGCCACGCCCACCTCCTCCTGGATACTGGTCACTGGGTCCAGGATCGCCACAGACGTGATCGCCGGGGTGGCCGATTGCGATGCAAAGAGCGGAGCATTGCCGCTCGGCATGGTCGTCAGCTGCCACAGAAACGTTGGGCCCATCGGCGGGGCCGTCTCGTCCGGAATCCCCCCGTTAACGTTGGACAGCGAACCAGGCGGCAGCGAGGTCGTCGAGGTCGTACAGTTGGGGCAAGGGTTGGTCACGTCGAGCGCGTAGTAGCCCTTCTGGTACGAGCCGAAGCTCGCTACGAGCGTCGTACGCCAATTGGCAGAAACCGCGCCGGCGTCCCCCCCCTGAGAGCGGGTCCAGGGAACGTCCCGGACGATGGGAGAGCCATCGAGCAAGAACTGGTGGCTGGAAGGATAGGAACTCAAGATATTCGGCATGACGGCCGGCGGCATGAGCGCCCAACGTTCGTTGTTCGTCTTCGTAGCCACGTCGGCCCAGAACGCGTGCAAGAGACCGTCGTTGGTGGCGACGTAGAGGTCTTGCTCCCGCGTCGAGTACGCGCTGCGAAAGGCGACGTAGGCGTCATCGCCGAGGAGCGAACCCGGCGGACCGACGGCGATCGGGATCGCGTCGTAGACGTCTCCAAAGGCGTTGCCGTATCGCGAGACGAACGGAAAGTTCGAGGCCGATCCGGTGAACGTGGGCTGCGCAAAGCTGTAGTCGAGCAGCATGGTCCGGCAATCGGCCGCCGAGAGATATTGCACGGTCGTGCTGCCAGTCGGAGTGTACCCGCACGACGTATTGGTCACCCCGAGCGCGTCCGTGCCAATCATCTGGATGACCGGCAACGCCGCTCCGACGATCGTCGTCGCCTTGTACTGACCGATGCCGTCGCCGACTGCAGGATCGACGTAAGGCCGAATCGTGCCCGAAGCGTTCGCGGGGCCGAGGGAGTTGTCCGGCATGAACGCATAGAACGTGCGCGTCGCGCCCGGCTGATTGAGGTTCGTGGCGAAGTCGTCGCCCTTGGTGACGTCGATACTCGAAGGCGGCACCGTGTAGCCTGACTTCGCTCCGGCGTCCGCGCCGGCGTCTCCGCCCCCGCCGGAGGTATATGTGCACTCGTAGCGCTGCCGCTGAACATCGCCGGACCACGGGCTCCCCACGCTCGGCGTGAAGGACGCAAGGAAGATAGAGGCGTTGGTCACCGGGGTATCCGGGTTCGCCACCACGTTCGTCGTCACCGGCGAGTACGCCGGCGTCGTGCGCGTCGTCGCGTTCTTGGCAATGTCGGCGAGGATCGACCCGAGGGCGGCGTTGAGATCGCCCGGCGTATCGGCGAAGTAGGCGTGGCCGCTGCCCCCGCTGAGGGCGATGAGCTGCAGCTCGCAGCAGGGGCCATAAAGGGCCTGAACGGATGGGTCCGTGGAGTTGCACGTCGTCGACAGCGTGCCGTTGGTCACCAGGTTGGAGCAGTTGACGAGCGTGCCCTGATCCGTAAACGACGAGACGGCAAACCCGAGGACGTACGTGACCACCTGTTGATTCGAGTTCGCTGCCGGCTGATAGAGGCTCTTGGCGGTGACATCCGGCGTAGGGAAGGGGCAGTGTCCCGGCGGGCTGCCCGCGGCGCTGCACGACGGCTGTAAGTCGAGGTTCGGGGCGCCGTCCGTGATCACGATGATGAATTCGTTTCGGCACTTGCCCTGGACATATCCGTCGGTTTGTTGCGGCCCCTGCGGATCGGTCCAAAAGTAGTATTTGGCACCGACCATCATTCCCGCGAGAGGGGTCGCGCCGTAGGGCCGCGTAGCCAGAATGACCTGCTGAATCTGGTTGTTGACTTGCTCTTGGGTCGTAATTTCGTTCGTGGAGGGAAAGAGCATCATGCGCCCCTCCCACGGGGGAGCCGCCGGATTGCGAGCGCCCACGGCGAAGAGGTCTTGCGTGGTGCAGCTGGCGGGATTGCCGTAGTAAGTGCACGCGGCACCCGTGTTCCAACCTGGGAAATACGACCACATCCCGTTGAACGGCGGGCTCAGGACCTGAGGGCTGGCCCCGGTCGTGACTCCGATTCCCGGGCTTGGGTCCTGGTCGAACGTCATGAGCCCGAAGCGCATGAGGTCCCGGGCGGTATCGAGGGCGCCGCTCGCGTCTTGAGCAAATGCGCACGCTGTCGTGTTCTGGACGCCGTAGGAGTGCGTCACGATCGCGCCACTCGGGAAGTCGGTGGCATTGCCGCCAGCCCCTGCAGCCGTCGGGCCCACACCTTGACCGGATGCCGCTCCCGGCAGCGCTCCCGGCGCGTACACACAGGCCATCGGCTGCGTCGCGGTCGTGGTGTCTTCGGCGATGGGGCGGTGAAATGGTAGATAGTAGTTGATATCGTACGGGGCAACGCCCCCAATCTGGTATTCCTGGGCGAAGAGGCTGCCCGGCGTCCGCGGCATCGCCGCGCAGTGGTATCCATTGGAGAAGTTTCCGGTCATCGCCTGCGTCATCAGCCCCCAACGATTGGGACTAGCCGGCGAGACCCACGTACAGGATCCCGTCGTCGCGTTGCAGTCGCACGCATTCGCCGGAGTGTCCTCCGGCAGCGTGCCGTCGATCATGCGGTCCATCGAGCCCGAGTTGTCGAGCAGCAGGAGCACGTTGGGCAGCGGCGGATTGGCGTCGACCGGCTGCGCGAAGACGGTCGAGGGGCTTGCAACCACGCCCAACGCGCAGAGGAGCCCGGAGAACACCGAGAAGGCGAATCTGGTCGACGTTTTCATGGTCTCACCTCGGGCATTGAATCGGCCCGACGACGAGACGCGCTCGCTGCGTCTCCGTCCCGATTCCCACGGGCAACGTCGTACCGACGACGCTTGGTTGCGTCGTACCGTACGAAGTCGCCGTCATCACGACGAAGCAAAAGCCTAAGTCTTTGGCGTAGCGCGCCGCCGCCCCGGCTTGGGTCGGTTCGGAGAGCTCGACCGAGAAGTTGCCCGAAACCGGTGTCGGCCCAAAACTGCCAGGGGTCATGGTCGTGAGCAGCGGCGTGGTCGAACTGTAAGGAACCGTGATCTGCTGCCCGTAGCTAATCCAGGGCTGACCGATCTCCGTCGACGCGAGTTTCCTGCACGCCAGGGTTTGCGGAGTAGCGAGGGGAGCTGACATGTCCACGGACGGAACGGACGCGCACGTGGACGGCTGCGTGAGCATGAGCCCGAGATAGAACTGCGCCGTCGTCGCGGTCATCTCGTGCAAGGTGCCCACGATGCCGTAGGTCGCCATGTAGTGCGTCTGCATGGACTGCCGCTCGTTGCCGCTCGTCCGCACCTCGCTGGCCGCAGCCGCCAGCGCATAGATCCCGACAGACGCGAGCACGGAGAGGATCATCGTGACTACGAAGATCGCCGCCCCCTCCTGCCCTCGTCGGGTCCACCGTGTTTGCATTCGCTTCCTCATGGGTAGAATTCCGTGGCTAGGTTCGGCAGGGACACCTCGGTCGTGATCGTCCGCGTGCGCGCCCACATCGGGGCATTCGGGTCACCCGGGCTCGGGCAGCCGGCCGTGTTGAGGCAATACCGGTAGATGAAATTGCCGGCATTGGCTGGAATGTTCACTGAGCGGTCGGCTTGGGCTACCCGCGTCGCCAGACGAACGCGAACGGAACGCAGCCTCTGGGGAATCGCGGTCGCTGGCACCCCCTGGGTGCCGGTGTTGGACCACTCGACCCAATCCGTCTTGTGGACCGTGTCCTCAAACCAGTAGGTCTGGCTCGCCGGCGCGGCCGCCGTTCCCATCTCGAACGAGAATGCGAAATCGAGGTCCACGGCATACTCAGCGACGACTTCCATCGTGTTCGCGATGCCGGAGCCATTCATGCCCAAGTACCAACGCACCAGGTCGTACTTGTTCGGGTCGACGGCTCCCCCGAGGGACTGGGCGCCCAGCCCGATCTGGAACGCCGGAGGTTCGAGCGTTGCAGGCATGATCTGCCAGCGCACGATCTGAACCGGATTGACCCACGCCCGGCCGGCGGCGAAGCCCGAGACCCCTCCGACGTTCCCGGTCATCTTCGCGGTCACGACAGCCGTATCCGAGGAGACGCTCACGTAGGGCTGACCGTTCTGGAGCCCCGCCGGGTTGCCTGGACACGTCGCGAGAAACTGGCTGCGGCCCGTGTCATCGACGAGGCGCACGATGAACTGCGACGCGCTATCGGGCGCGAACATGTTCTGAAGGTCGGTTTGGATGGCCGCCGTATTGCCGGCCCCGGCCCCCGCCACGACGCGCGCGTAGGTGGCTGAACTCTGAGAGAGGAGAATCGTCTGACAGTTCTGGCCATTGGTGACGGGCAGCACGGCTTGCACTTCGAACTGCTCGACCGACGTCATGTTGCCCGCGATGTCGACGTAATCCGGCGCCAGGGCCGGCGTCTGAACCGCTGACAATGGAGTCTGCTGAACGGACCCGCTATCGGTCACGTGCACCGCTGCAAGATTGCAGATAGCCCAGTACGTACTGCAAACGATACCGGTGGAGGACCTCGCGATCAGGGGGTCCGTGGTGAAGTTCGCCGTGCTCATGAAACCGGCGCGCTGGAGGTCGGCGCGCAGCCGGTCAACGGCGGTGCGAAGGGTGGCCTCGGCAGCGGCCGACCGCACCTCCTCGTGGAACGTGCGGGTCGCCTCGCGCGAGAGCGCGACGATGCCCATGGCGACGATCAGACCCGCGGTGAGAGCCATCACGAGCTCGATCAGCGTGAATCCGACGTGGGAGTGCCTTCGAATCATGGGTGAACGGGCGTCCCTTGGCCCGGGCCGGCCTGAGCGGGGCTTTCCATGACGGCCGTCGTGGAGTAGACGGCGTGATAGCTGAGCGATGACGGGTTGTCGGACTTCGCGAGGGCGGGGTCCGTCACGGCCGCGGGGACCGAGCCACCCACTGCGGTCATGCCTCGAAGCCAGACGACGCGCACGTCGACCCTAAGGAGGTCTTGCGAAGGCGACAGGTAACTCGCACGGGCGTGGACGCAAAACTGAGCCGTGCCGATGCTCGTGCTATCGAGTTCCCTCCCGAAAATGTCGTAACAGGGGCTGAGGGGTGAGTTCGCGATGGCCACGGGAATGGGCGTGGCGAAGTCCCATGCCCCTCCATTCTTGTTGACGAGGGTGTTCAGCACCGTCGTGGTCTGGCTCAGACTCAACGCGGCCGTCGAGTTCGCTCCCTGCGTCCACGCCATCGCGTCCCGCTGCAGGCGGTCGATCCACGTGCGCGCGATCGAGTTCGCAAGATCGGTCTTTCTCGCGTCCAGATTGCCCTGGACGCTCGCCTTCTGCATGCTCATCACGGCCGCGGTGCCTATCGCCATGAGGACGATGGCCATCAGCACTTCGACGACCGTGTAACCGCGTGCGCTGCGTCGCGCGTCCGCGCGGCGGTCGATGTCGCCCTTGGAACAGTGGCTGGATACGGTCATGCGCGAGCTCACGGAAGCTTGGAGAACAGACGTGCCATGCCCGTCTGCGGCACGAGCACAGCGCGCACAGTGCTGACGCCGGTTCGCTGGAGGTCGATCTCGATCGGCGAGTACGAGAGCGTCGCGGGCGAGAACATTG
>JBEKXD010000019.1:0-69935 GCA_049512415.1 Polyangiaceae bacterium | reverse complement strand
ATTCGAACCCGCTGGATTGCTCCGTGAGGTTTCTGCTTCTGTAGTCGCTCTACATCGCTTCCTCCTCACCCAGGCTTTTCCTGGCGCACCGAAGGGATCGGCCGAAAGACACCGGCCTTCTAGAGCCACGCTCGAATCATCGTCGCGGTAAGGCCCGTGTACGCCGGCTGATTGCTCGCGCAGCCGCTCGCCGGTGGATCGACGAAGATACCGCCTTGGAGTCGCCACGTGTCGGTGAGAGGCCAGAGACCTGCGAGCGTGATGGTCGTCAGGCGCTTGGAGCTCGATGGGATCGCGCTGCCGTCGCTCGAGCTGGCGTTTCCTTCGAATGAGTAGGAAACCGATAGAGCCAGGGCCTCGTCGCCGGAAAACGTATAGGCGCCGGCGGCAAGAAGCGTAAATTGGGTGCCGAGGGTCTCGCCTCCGTGCGGCAACCGCTTAGCCGCTATCGCGGTCGCGTTGACCAGCCACGGCCCGAATGTCTGCTCCAAGGCAATAGCCAGACTCCCTTGAAACGCTCCGACGCCCGTTGCATCGACCGCCAGGGGCGCGACCGCAGCATCCGGACTTCTTCCCGTCGGGAGCGTCAGACCTCCGAGCAGCGCGAGTCCGGGAACCGCCCTCGACTCCCCCGCCTGCACAAAATCATACCGCGCGCTCGCATTGACGTCACCAAGACCGCCGCCCCAGTGCGTGCCGTCCTGCGGCGTCGACCGGGTCGTCTCGACGATGGGAACGAGCAGCGCCCATTGGCCGCGTCCCGCGATACGAATCGCTCCGAAGACGTCTTGTTCAAGATCGGTCTCGCTATCTCCGGTTGGCGAGCGAGAGTAGCGCCCGGTCGCGTCGTAGGACCCAACTGCGGCCGCTGCGCGGACCTGCAGTCCGACGAGCGCATCCTCATGGAGTGCGAGTCGACCGGGCGTCACCGCGGTCCCACCTGCGCAGCACGCCTGCGCCAGCGACAGGCGCGGAGCAGTTCCGATCCCCACCGTCAGCCATGCCGCTAGGGCTTCACGGAATGTTGAACTCGACAACCGCATTGTCTGCCACGGGCCCCGACACGGCGAGGTTCAAATCCCACGTTCCGCTCATGAAGAGATCGACGTTCGTCACGTCGTACAGGCCCTGCCCTTGGGGCGCAACCGTGGCAACGAGCGACGTTCCGTGATCCATCGCAGGCATCCAGGGCGTGACCGAGAGTGTGAGTCCATCTCGAGGGCTTCCCGTCGCCGCATCGGTGATCTCCAAATCGACTTCAATGGTCCCTCGCGTCGGCGGACTTGGAATCGTACGCGCCACGATCCGAAGCGCGCCCGAGGTGCTGATGACAGTGGTGTTCCCCAAAGGCGGCGCAGACGAAGAACATCCCGAGACAAGCCAACCGAAGAGAAACGCGACCCACGCGCGACGAGTGCTCATGCTGGTACCTGGGATCCCCGCTGTCACCGCGTCGAAGGATGTTTGGCCAGTTTGCGCTGAAGCGAACGGCGGTGAATGCCGAGGAGACGCGCGGCACGCGTGACATTTCCCTCGCAGTCAGCGAGCACGCGCTCGATGTGCTCCCACTGGACGCGATCGAGCGAGGGGACGGTGGTGGCCGGTAGGACTTGGGCCGGTCCGTCGTCGCGGTCGAATGCAGCAAGCACTTCGTCGATGTCGGCGGGCTTGGTGAGATAGTGCGTGGCCCCCGACCTCACGGCGTCGAGCGCGGTGGCGATACTGCCGTATCCCGTCAGTACTACGATTCGCGTCGTCGCATCCAGGGCGTACAGTCGCCGGACGACGGACAGACCCGACGATCGTGGCATGCGAAGATCCACGATGGCACATTCGGGTGTTTCGCGCTCGGCCAGGGCGAGTGCCTCGGCGCCGTCCGCTGCTCCCCACGCCTCGAAGCCCCGATCCTCGAGCGCGCGCACGAGCCTCGCACGAAAGGCTTCCTCGTCGTCGACGACGAGGACCGTCCTGCCTTCGCCACGGCTGCGCACGGCGCTCAGCGCGTTCATCGCGCGACCGCTCCGGTCTGTAGATAGAGCCCAGCGTCCGTCCCACCGCCCGAGCGTCGGGCATACCGCAACTGCCCTCCCATGCGCTCTGCGAAGGCGTGAGCGAGATAGATTCCCAGGCCCAGTCCGCCCACTCCCGGTTTCGTCGTCACGAAAGGTTCACCGAGTCTGGCCTCGACGCACGCCGGAAGTCCTCCGCCTTCGTCGAGGACATGAAAGGCCACGCGATCGCCGACGTCGACCCGCAGACGTACGGGCGCGTCGACGCCCGCCTCGTGGTGTGCATCAAACGCGTTTCGAACAAGATTCGAGAGCATCTGCGCGAGAGTACGCGCGGGCGCCACGAGAACCGCGGTTTCCGTCTCTGGACCGGAGAACTCCACCACCAGATCGGACTCGCGGTGGGCCGCGAGCTCCGCCCGGAGTTGGCCGACAATGGCCCCGGTGGTGGTTTGCACAGGCATCTCTCCAATCGACTCGCCCGCGCGCGAGGTCAGCTCCGTTAGGATCGCTCTGCACCTGGAGACCTCGCGGCCGATGAGCTCCGCGTCCGATACGACCCCGCTTTCGACTCTCCCCTGACGGACGGCGCGAGCGAGCTCCTTCGCTGCAAGTCCGATCGTAGCCAAGGGCGTGCCGAGCTCGTGAGCTGCATTCGCGGAGAAGCTCGAAAGCGTCGCGAGGCGTTCGTTCTGGGCGGCCATGCGTTCGATCGCGGCGCGTTGGCGGTCTCGCTCGCGGATCGCATGAGAGACGCGCCCGACGAAGTGCGCCACGAAGGACGCAGAAAGCGCATAGGCGATCCACATGCCCACGAGGTGCAGTGACCACGGAGCGCATTGCCCGTGCCCCGCAGGGGCCCCTACGTCGCGATTGCCGAGAAAGAAGAGCGATCCGAACCCCGCGATTGACAGTAGAGCGATCGCCCAAGAATCCCGTGATCCTAGCAAAAGAGAAGCGAGCGCCACCTCGACGAGAAAGAAGACGGTGAACGGATTGGTCGGTCCACCCGATTCCGCCAGCATCGCCGTCAGCAGCACGACGTCAACCACGAGGAGCGCAGTCACCGTGCTCTCGTGCTGGGCGAGTCCGGAAACAGACGTGACGACCGCGTTCGAGACCGCCCCGAGGGCGACGATGCAGCCGAGCACGCCCCATGGCAGGTGCAGCCGGAGCCCGATGAACGCCACGGCGAGCGCAGCAATCTGCCCGAGCACCGCCCCCCAGCGGAGCCGGACTAGAAATGGCAAGCCGAGCGCGCCGTCCGACATCGGTACGGCTCCTAGCGCAAGAACCGCGCTCCGTCAGCGTGGCAACTCGTCGCGCCCCCCACGGCCTTCCCCGAACCTCGCGTCACCGGTCAGGCCAGTGGCAGCCGAAGCAACCGTATCCCCTCCCTGTCGTCGGGTCGTAGGGCTTTTGTCCGAGCAGCCGCGCCATGGCGGGCTCCACTTTGCGAGCCATGAACGCGTCCATCGCGCTGGCCGTATCCGTCCAAGCCAACTTCACGTCCACCTGGGACAGTAGAAGATCAGGATTGGGCATTTCGTAGTGTCCGGCCCTCGCCCCCTGACCGTGGCACGTGACGCAATCCATCCGCGCGTATGCGTGGAGCGAGAAGGATCGAAACAGGGCTCTCATTTGGGGCGTGACGACTTCCTTCATGGTTGCCGTTCTCTGTTCCCTCGTCATGGCCTGCCACGGCCGATCGGCCGTCTTGAACCGAGCCGGACGGGTGACCGCGCACGAAGAAGCGAGCGCCAGGGCGACTGGAGCGGCGACCGTCCAGACCGGTCCCGGCCGGCGGCCGCACTTCACCATCGTTCGAGCGCGCAGCCGAGTGTCTTGGCCTCGGGGATTCGGACGGCACGACGGGCAAGCAGGTCGTCGAGTGCGAACCGGAGATACGGCCGGACATCGTCGTGCAGATGCATCTTGTCGCTGTCGATGCCGCCGCGGTACCTGACCCGTCCCTCGGCATCGACGACGACCGAATAGGTCGCGTACTCGGCGCCGAGAGCGTCGGCGAGTTTGGCACCGGGATCCAAAAGGATCGCAAACGGGTAGCCCCGCCTGCGGGCCTCCGCGCCGTCGCGCTCGCGAGAACCTCGTGTCTCCGAGTCGACCATCCGAAACTCCACCCCGCGCGGATGGTACGCCTCGTAGAGCGCACGGATGCGCGCATCGTGGGCATCGAGGCAGTGGCAGTGCGGTGCAAAAAAAATGAGCACGGTCCACCGTGCCGATCCTGCGAGACGCCTTGCGTCGACGGTGGACCCATCCCCCGCGATCAAGGTCGTCGCCGGGACGTCGGACACGCGTGCAGGCGATGCGGCGCACGCGACGGTCGTGAGGCACGCCACGGCCACACGGGCTAGCGCGCGGTTTCGCATCGCTCGAGCCCATCGCGGCACCGCGAGCAACCCGCGGGCAAGCCCTTGTAGCCTCTGCCGCCGCGCATCAGGGAACCGTCACGTGAAAGGCGGCGTGGCCGTGCGGCGACGTGGGGAGAACATCGGCACATTCCTCGTGAATGTGAAAGCGCACCGTCCATTCTCCGGCAGCGTCGAACACGACGGGGCCCTTGTAGATGCCCGACCCAGCCTCGACCTCGGTGAGATACGGAGAGCTCGCCGAGCCCGGGCTCTCGTGATGGCTGACGTCGTCGCACGACGCGTCGAGGCTCGCCGGAATGAACGCCTCGACGACAATCCCGTTGGGGATTCCAGTGACCGGCGAACCGTCCACGTTGCTCCAGACAGCGACCGTGAATTGAACCCCACCCGAGCCCTCGCAGATGGGGTCCGACGTCCAGGCCACCCAGTACTTGCAATCGTCGTCGTTTCCGTGTTGGCCGTACATGGTGGCGCCGTAGGGGCAGCTGTCCGCGCTACCGCTGTCATCACCCATACCCATGCCGCCGTCGTCACCCATGTTCATGCCGCCGTCGTCGCCGGCATCGGTGACCGAGCACGAAGCTTCATCGACCGGCTGCGGCGGTTGGCCTTGGCAGTGCGTGTCAGCCGGACCTTGGGTGGCCGATCCGGGAGACGCGCACGTCGTCGAGGTGGCAGACGGACCTGCCTGACTCGGCGTCGAGGAGCTCGAGCAGGAGATCGTCCACAGGATCGAGGCAGCCAGTGCGCCAACGCCGCGACCGCCAAAGTGGGAACATCGTACGAGCATAGTCAGCGTCCCTCGGCCAAACGGTTGGCCAGAGATATAGCGAATCCGCCTCGCCGTACGCCTGCGGCGTGTTGTCGCGGTGGGGACCGGCCTCTCGCTCCACGATTCGAGACCACTGGAAAAAGGTCGGCGTATTCCTAATGTCGGACCAACCTCTCGGGCCGCACCAGCGTCCGATCCTCGCAAACGCCGTCCGTGCCGAGCCGCACCCGGAGTTCGTGCGGGCTCGCACCCGTGCTCGCCTGATCGCCCGCGCGGAGCCGACTGTTCAAGTAGACCTCCGCAGCCTTGTAGGAGCTTCGCACGAGCGGGCCCGACGCTACGAACGCAAATCCCATCTCCCGCCCGCGGCTCGCGTACTCGCCAAATTGCTCCGGAGTGACGAACCGCTCGACCGGCAAGTGCTTCGGCGTCGGCCTCAGGTACTGGCCAATCGTAAGCACGTCGACCCCCGCGCATCGAAGGTCCCTCATCGCGGAGAACACCTCGACGTCGGTCTCGCCTAGACCCACCATGATGGAGCTCTTGATGACCGTCGCAGGAGATTGCGCCTTCGCGTGCCGAAGGACGCCGAGGGAGCCGCCGTAGCTGCACCGCGCGTCGCGCGCGATCCGCTGGAGTCGCTCGACCACCTCGACGTTGTGCGCCCAAACGTCTGGTCCTGCTTGCAGCGTGACATCGACCGCGGTCATTTGACCGCCGAAGTCGCCGAGCAGCGTCTCGACAAGCATCTCGGGGCGGAGTTCTTTGAGACGGCGAACCGTCGTCGCCACGTGGCTCGCTCCCCCGTCCAGCAGGTCATCGCGATCGACCATGGTCATCACGACGTACTGGAGCGGCATTCGACCGAGAGCCTGGGCCACGTGTTCGGGTTCCCGGACATCGACGGCCCCTCTCGGCTGCCCTGTCCGTACGGCGCAGAACCGGCACCCGCGCGTGCACGTATCGCCGAGGAGCATGACCGTCGCTACGCCCTCGCTCCAGCACTCGCCGACATTCGGGCAGTGGGCTTCTTCGCAGACGGTGTGGAGGTCGAGCGCGCGAAACGTTTCCTTTAGAACGCCATAGCGCTCACCGCCCGGCGCCCGGACCTTGAGCCAGGCTGGCTTGGGCGCAAATCGGATTGCATTGGCGTTAGCCACGCTTCGGATCTAGCACGGCGACGTTGGCTAGCCGTCGCAGAGAAGCCTCGCCCGGCGGGCTCGCCTCGCCGCGTTCGGTGAACAGAGCCGCGACCAGACGCGCAGGCGTCACGTCGAACGAGGGGTTAAGGGCCCCGACACCGCTGGGCGCGATGGGCACTTGGGCCAGCGTCAGCACCTCACGCGCATCGCGCTGCTCGATGGGAATGGCGTCGCCCATCGGGCAATCGAGGTCAACAGTGCTCCAGGGAGCGGCCACGAAGAACGGCACCTCGTGGACCGACGCCAAGCACGCCACAGAATACGTACCGATCTTGTTGGCAACGTCGCCGTTTCTCGCGATCCGATCGGCGCCGACGACGACGAGATCGACACCGTGACGTTTCATGAGCTGCCCCACCATCGAATCAGTGATGAGCGTGACGTCGAACCCGTCTTTGACGAGCTCCCAAGCCGTCAGGCGAGCGCCTTGGAGCACTGGCCTCGTCTCGCACGCGACCACGCGCACGCGCTTGCCGTCCTCGCGTGCCGCCCGCACGACTCCGAGCGCGGTTCCGTAGCCGCCCGTCGCCAGGGCGCCCGCGTTGCAGTGGGTGAGGACCGTCGCGCCGTCGGGGACGTGCGCGGCTCCGATGCAGCCCATGGCGCGGCAGGAGGCCACGTCTTCCCGGTGGATGGCCCTCGCCTCCGCCGCAAGTTGCGCGACACGATCGGGCGGAGAGCGCGACTCCAACTCGGCGACGGCGCGGCGCATGCGGTCGAGTGCCCACGCCAGATTGACCGCCGTCGGTCGCGTCCGACGCAGTCGCGCGTCCCCGAGCTCCATCGCGCCCACGAAGGAGCCCTGCCCAGCGTGCGCAGCAGCGAGCACGAGTCCGTAAGCTGCTGCGATCCCGATTGCGGGCGCCCCGCGCACAGCCAGAGTCTCGATGGCTACTGCGACCTGCTCGAGGGTTCGGAGCACGTCGTAGTGTTCCTCCCGCGGAAGCCTGCGCTGGTCGAGCAGGATCACTTCGTCGTTCGTGAGCGCCAGTTCAACGGCAGAGTAAGGGGCCAAGCTCAGGGGCTCAGGATGCGGAAGATTCAAGGCGTCCTCTCTCGGTGAAACAGGGCCAACCTAGTGCCAATGGCCCCGCGTGAGGAGCCAGGTCTGCATGCGAATCCTCGACACGAGCTACCCCAGAAGCAGCAGGTCACTCCACATTCATCTTGCAAAGAGAGCATTCTGCTCGCCGAGCTCGCCCACGCTCGTGCGCGCCTTAGCCAGAATGCCCTCAGCTCGTTGGAGCAACCCAGCAATCTCTTCGCCAATGGCGGCGTTCGCGCCCCCTTCCGGAGACCGCTTGAGCAAATCCGCGCACGCCCGGCAGCTCCGCGCCAGTTCCACGTCGTTGTGCACGCTCTCGAACAGGGCGATGGACCGGCGCAAGTGATCGACGCCCGAAGCGAACCTCACGGACGCGGGTGACCCGTCTACGTCGGCGGCAACGGCCTCGCCGAGCAGCCTTAGCGTGATCCCGAGCTCTACGCGGCTCTCAGCCTCCTCGAACAGATCGACGGCCCTTTGAGCGCTGACCCGCGCGCTCTTCGCGTCTCCGCGCTCCAGTTCAGCTCGAGCGAGAGTTCGCACTGCCTCGGCAAGACCAAGACGGTCGCCCATCTCGTCTGTGAGTTCACGCGCTTGCTGGAGTTCTAGTCCGGCGCGCTCAGCGTCGCCCAGCCGCTGATGTGCCGCGGCCACGTTCGCAAGCAGGCCCGCAAGCCGATTGCGATCGCCTGTCTCCTTGGCGACCTCGTAGGCTTCCTGAAAGTGGGCAAGGGCCTTCTTGTCGTCTCCCGCCGCGCGCGCGACGTTACCCAAATAGCCGAGCGCTTGGCTCATACCGACCACATCGCCGATATCGCGCCGGATTCGGAGGGCCTGTTCGAATGCGTCCACCGCGCCCTTGACGTTGCCGGCGTCCTGGTAAACAAGCCCGAGCGTCGCGAGAGACAACCCGACGCTGCGCCGATCGCCGACCTTGCGGCGCACCGCGAGGCTTCTCAGCGTATATTCCAGCGCCAGGGCGTAGTCCCCCTTGAGCCAGTGCAGCTTGCCGATATCTTCGAGCGCATAGGCCACTCCTCGTTCGTCGTGCGCTTGTCCGACGAGGGCCAAGGCCGCAGTAAAGTGCCTGCCCGCCTCCTCGAGACGTCCGCGCGCGCGAAACAGGCGTCCAATGCGCGAGTGCGCCGTTCCACCCTTGCTCAGCAGGCCGAGGCGCCAGGAGCCCGCGAGCATCGCGACGAAGGCAGCGTGAGATTCGTCGTTGCGGCCGAGCGATTGAAGGACGTCCCCCTGGCGCTCGAGCGCCTGGAGACGCAAATCCTCGTCGTCGAAGTCGCTCCCCTCGAACAGCTTCAAGCCCTTCGCGTAGAGTTCCGCGGCTTTCGCCGCGGCGTAGCGCGACCGTGCGACGTCGCCCGCTCGCAGGTACGAGATCGCTGCCACGGCCACAGCTCCTGCTTTCTCGCGATGTCGCGCCAGCATCTCGAGGTGCTCTTCGCTCGCCGCAGCAGACTCTTCTCGGAAGGCCAGCCATTCCGCGATCGCCCGGTGATGTTGGCGCGCCGCAGCCGCGGGCGTCATGGCTACGAGCGCCTCGCGCTCGAGATTGTGCTTGAAGACGTACTCCTCATCGCCCGAGATGCTGCTGTCCGGAAGTTTGAGGATGTAATCTCGGTCGACAAGCTCTGAGAGACACATGCGCACCGAGACGATGTCCTCAGGCTCTCCGCCTTCCCAAATGTTCGGGGCGGTCTGAGTTTGACGCTGGATGGCGACGAGCCCCCCAAGCCAGAAGACGCTTCCCATCGCCGCTCCCCGTTCGAGCAGTTCCCTCTCCCGCGGGGCAAGGGCCGAGACCCGAGCGGCAATGGCATCCTCGACCGTGAGAGGAAGCTTGACTTGAGACACCATGTCCAGACGGATCTTCCAGCGGTCTTCGTCGAAGCCAGGCGCCGATGTGAGGACGCCCGTCTCGTGATAGATGCGCACGATTTGTTCGAGAAGTGCCGGGTGCCCCCCGGCCAGGTCCACAGCCTGGTCGACCAGCACCTCGACGTCCGGGACGTCCCCACAGGGCGCGAGAAGGTCCCGCATCAGCGCCGTGGCCTCGGCGTCTCCCAATGGGGATAGTTCGAGGACCGCGTGGCGACTTCCTCCGTGCGCCCGCCAGTCGTCACGGCGCGCGGCGACCTCTCGACGGGCAACGCATACGAGCATGATCGGACCCCGCAGGTTCTCGACCAGATAGGCGAGCAGATCGAGTGAGTCGTCGTGGGCCCACTGGAGATCTTCGAGCACGAGCACGAGCGGCGCGTCGTCTCGCCGCGCGTCCGTCTCGAGGAAGCTCTTAATGACCGTGCGACGCATCGCCTGCACCTGGCGAGGGTCGCCTTCGACAGCCTTGACGAGCGGAGAGGACTGAAAGTCGACGTCGAGCAGCTGCCCCAGGAAATACGCGACGTCGCCCACCTTGCGATCCTCGAGGACGGCCGCAAGATGCGTGCGCACGTGAGCCTTGGCTGCTGCGCTCTCCATTCCCTCGACAACACCGAATCGTGATCTCAAGAGGCGCGTAAATACTTCGTGCGCTGGCCCGCCTTCGCGCGCTGCCCCCCGAAATACCCGGGGCGCTCGACCCTCTTCGGAAACGCGCGCGATGAAATCGCGCACGAGGCGAGTCTTGCCTATGCCCGCGGCCCCGATAACGGTCACGGTGCGAGCCTGCTTCTCATCGCGGGCGAGGCCGTACGCCCTCTCGAGCTCAGCGAGCTCCGCTTCGCGACCGACGAGAGAAGCGCGCCGCTCACCGACAGGGAATCGTCCGGACGGGAAGGAGCTGTCGTTGGACACGGTGAAGCAACAATACCCCAGGACGCTCCTTCATGACGAACACGCGCACAGACCGAAGCCTTGTACGAAAAATGGGCGCGAAAGAGGGCGGGTCTGCAAGAGCAGGCGCAGAAAAGCCCCGCTACCAACCCGCTCACCGCCCACCACACCGCAAGACCCCCGTTCGACGTCCTGGCGTATCCTCACAAACTTGGCCCTGTCGCCTGGCGCGTGGTTTCGGTCCATAAACCCCGTGCGCCCCGATGTCATCTCCGCCGCCATCGTCACGGTCCTCACGGTCTTGTCGGGGTCACCCGTGCTGGGAGGCTCGAAGGCTGGCCGCGGAAGCGTGGCCCGAGTTGCCGCGCTGACCCCGGCGGCCACGCGCTACGGCCAAAGTTTGGGCTCGCCGACGGATGGTCGCCTCATTGGCGGGATGCGCGTAGACGAAACATCGTACTTGCGCATTCTGCCGGCCTACGGGAATGGCGACGTCCGCTGGGGCGTCGAACCGCTGGTGGCGATGCTCGACCGGGCCGCGAGGTCGGTCCGCCGACAGTACTCCGACGCCACGCTATCGGTCGGTCACCTGTCACGCGAGGGCGGAGGGGAGCTCGACCGCCATCGATCCCACGAGAGCGGCCGAGATGCTGACGTGGGCTTCTTCGTTCGCAGGGCTTCCGGCCGGCAAGTGCTCGAAACGAACTTCGTCCCGTTTCGCGCGGACGGCACCGCGCCGACCTGGCCTGGGGCCTTCTTCGACGACGCGAAGAACTGGGCTCTGGTATCCGCGCTGCTCGAGGACCCGGAAGCCCACGTCACTCACATCTTCGTCGCGTCACCGCTCCGAGCCAGGCTCCTCGCATACGCGGAGCGGATAGGAGCCGCCGAAGCCTTGCGGCTCCGTGCCGCAGAGACGATGCATCAGCCTCGCGGTTCTCTTCCCCACGACGATCACTTTCACGTGCGCATCGCCTGTCCGGAGAGAATGCAGAGGTGCGTGGAGAACCCGGTCGCCCGACCCTCAGGCCCCGTGCACGCGCTCGCAGGGCGAACCCGCCGTGGCGGAACCGCCTCGGCCCCCGCAACCGCGGCCCCGCCTCGTCGTGCCGTCCCTGATGCCCGAGCGGTCGACATCTCGACACCTGACTCGTCAGAAATGGCCCAACCTTTGCTTGAGCCATCGCCTCCGCCCCTCGAGGTCCGCGCTGGAATCGACGACGTCGACGGCTGATCTCGGCGCTCTTCGAGCCGAGCGTCCCTGCGAGTCTGGGCGGCGAGCTCTCCCTTCTTCAGCGCCGTGGTAAGGTCCGCCGTTCTAGTGTTTGGCGTTCCACGGCGGGTAGCTGCAGGGGCCTTCGCCGGACGAGAAAGACGTGGGATGGCGCTCACAAAGGATCAGATGGCGAGACGGGCGGCCGCGGAGTTCGAAGGGAGCGACGCACCGAGCGACGGCAGTGAAAGTCTGACGCTTGTGACCAGCTTCCGCCACTCCGAGCTCGACCTCGTGGCGCGCCGTAACGGTGGTTCGAGCGTACTTGTCGCTGGAACGCTGCAGGTCAGCGAAGCGGGCGACCTTGGAACGTCCGCGCGGACGGGCCTAGAACCCACCGACCTCACGCATGACGGCGCCGAAGGACCTCGCGGCCAGAGACTTGTCGTTCTGATGGAGCATTGCGAGCACGATGGAGCCCCTCGCATCGTACGAACATGCGGGCTGGCCATTGCGGGCCGCGCGCTCGTCCGCCGGGTGCTCACCGAGCTCGCGGCGATCGACGTCGGTCCGGACGGGCTCATCCTGCGGGAGGTGGCTCCTGGCGTCAGCGCACGGGACGTGCAAGACCACACGGAGCCGACCCTGAAAATCGGACCCGATCTCAAGGAGATGCGCCCAGTATGAGCTGGCCCGGTAAGAAGCTGCCTGAGCTGGACGCGGCCGACAAGAGGACGGTCGGCAAGGGCGTCTTCAGAAAGTGCGACGGATGCGGCGAGACGCTGCCGTCCGAGAGCATGGCGGCCAATTTTGAGGTGTGTCCTCTCTGCGGTCAACACCACAAGCTCAGCCCCGTACGCTGGCGCGATCTCCTGCTCGACGACAGCAACTTCGAGCCGTGGGCCGCCGACCTGCAGCCGGTCGACCCGCTCGAGTTCATCGACGGCAAGCCCTACCCTGAACGCGTCGAAAACGCGCAGCGGACGTCCCACTGCCGTGAGGCCATCGACGTGGGCTGCGGCACGATCCACGGCCGGCGTGTCGGCTGGGGGGCGTTCGTGTTTTCCTTCATGGGCGGTTCAATGGGCTCGGTCGTTGGAGAGAAGATTACGCGACTGTTTGAGCGCGCAACGGAGCTACGCCTGCCAGTGGTGCTGCTCCAAGCGAGCGGCGGGGCTCGCATGCAGGAGGGGATTCTGAGTCTGATGCAGATGGCCAAGACGGTGGCCGCTCTGGAGCGTCACAAGGCGTCCGGATTGCCCTACATTAGCGTACTACTGCACCCGACCACTGGTGGCGTTGCGGCCAGCTTCGCCTTCCTTGGCGATGTCAATCTTGCCGAAACGGGTGCGCTCATCGGCTTCGCTGGACCGCGGGTCATCGAACAAACGATACGGCAGACGCTTCCCGAAGGATTTCAGCGCGCGGAGTTTTTGCTGGCTCACGGAATGGTGGACCGAGTGGTGGGTCGGCTGGACATGAAACGCGAGATTGCCGCGATCCTCGGACACCTGAGTCCTCCGATCGACCGCCGCGCCGGCGATGGTCCGATCCCGCGGCCCGCTGGCATCTAGCCGCTCGTCGAGTGCGTCTTGTCCCCTCTGTCCGAGTGTCTCGCTCGCATCTACGACCGTGCGGCGCTGGGAATGCGACTGGGCCTCCAGCCTATGGAGTACGCTTGCGCCAGGCTCGAGCACCCGGAGCGAGCCTTCCGCGCGGTCCACGTAACGGGCACCAACGGCAAGGGGAGCGTCTGCTCGATGGTGGAGTCTATCGCGCGGAGACATGGGCTAAAAACTGGCCTTTACACGTCGCCGCACCTCTGCCGCTTTGCGGAGCGAATCCAGGTGAATGGCCGACCTATCGACGACGAACGGTTGGCCGATTGCCTTTCGCGCGCGCTCGCCATCGATCCTCCCCTGTCCTTCTTCGAGACGGCTACTTTGGCCGCGTGGCTTGCCTTTCGCGATGCGGGCGTCGACCTCGGCGTCATCGAAGTAGGAATAGGAGGCCGCCTCGATGCGACCAACGTTCTTCCGACACCTGTCGCAGGAGCCATCACGCGGATCGCGCTCGACCACTCGGACCGCCTCGGCCCCACGCTGTTCGACATTGCACGCGAGAAAGCCGGCATCGCCAAGCCCGGCCTGGATCTCGTGCTTGGACCGATCGCCCCCGCCGTGCGCACGGTCATCGACGAAGTTGCGCGCAAGTCTGGAGCGACCACGAGCACGTTCGACAGCCTGTGGGCTCCCCCAATCGTAGGGCTCGCTGGCGAACACCAGCGAGACAACGCCCGCATCGCCGCCGCCCTGGGTACCCGCATCGGGGCAGCCAAGGCTGAGATCGCCGACGGGGTCGCGCAGGCACGGTGGCCTGGGCGGCTCGAGCGGGTCGACGCGTTTCTTCTCGACGGAGCCCACAATCCCGATGGCGCCCTAGCCCTCGCGCGGCACATGCACTCTCTCGGGATTCCAGCCGAAGAGACTGCCCTCGTATTCGGGACGCTGGCGGACAAGGATTGGAGCTCGATGCTGGCGCTGCTCGCTCCGAGCGCGGCGACCCGCATCTACATCGCCCCTCAGAGCGGGTCCCGCGCAAGCATTCCGCCGGATGTCATGGCGGCGCGACATCCGGGACTGACCGCCTCCACAGCCGAAGAGGCAATCGACCTCGCTCGCTCCCTCGCGCCACGGCTCACGGTCATCGCGGGCTCCCTCGCTCTTGTGGGTCGTGCGAGGGCGATTCTGCTGAATCTCCCTACCGATCCGACGGTCTCGCTTTGATGGAGAGCGCGTCTGCCGCTAGATTGGCAGCGCCCAACATGCCGAGCTTCGATATCGTCTCGAAAGTCCAGCGCAACGAGGTCGACAACGCGTTTCAACAGGCCCAGAAGGAAGTGGCGCAGCGTTTCGACTTCAAGGACACGGACACGTCCTTCGAGACGACACCCGAAGCCATCACGGTTCGGTCCAGCAGCGAGGATCGGGCCAAGGCGGCCACCCTCGTCCTCCAGGAGAAGCTCGTCAAGCGCAAGGTCTCTCTCCGGTTCACCGAGGTGGGAAAGCCCGAGACATCGGGCAAGACGGTGCGTGTCGTCATGAAGATTAGGGAAGGGATTTCGGTGGAAGTGGGCCGAAAACTCGTTCAGCTGGTCAAAGATTCGAAGCTCAAGGTGCAGGCGTCCATCCAAGATGCCCAAGTTCGGGTGACCGGAAAGAACAAAGACGATCTCCAGACGGTCATGCACATGGTTCGAGAGCAGGATCTTGGGATTGAGCTCCAATTCGTAAACTTCCGCGATTGAGCCGACCCATGTCGAAAGCCACCGCGCTCGCACCCAGCGCTGCGACGAAGTCCGCGCGCAACCTCTTCGGGACCGACGGCATACGAGGGGTTGCCAACGAGCACCCCATGACACCGGAGCTCGCGCTGTCGCTCGGGCGAGCCGTGGCGTTCGTCGCCGGCCGAGGGAAGCGGCACGCTCCCAGGGTTCTCGTGGGCAAGGATACCCGCCTCTCCGGCTACATGATCGAAACCGCCATTGCGAGCGGAGTCTGCGCCTCGGGCGGGCGTGTCATGCTGTGCGGCCCGATGCCCACGCCTGCCGTGGCGCACCTGACCGTCAGCATGCTGGCGGACGCCGGTATCGTCATCAGCGCCAGTCACAATCCCTACGAAGACAATGGGATCAAGATCTTCGGCGCGGATGGGTTCAAGCTCCCCGACGAGGCGGAGTGCGAGATTGAACGACTCATGGAAGCGCGAGAGGCGCACCAAGTGCGAGCCACCGGTCCGGACATCGGGCGGGCCGAAAAGCTCGAGGATGCGCGAGGACGCTATGTCGTATTTCTCAAGCAGACGTTCCCGAGAGAGTTGTCGCTCGACGGGGTACGAATCATTGTCGACGCGGCACATGGCGCCGCTTATCGCGTTGCCCCCATGGTTCTCCAGGAGCTTGGCGCACGCGTCACGGCCATTGGGGTGAAACCCAACGGGATCAACATCAACAAAGAGGCGGGCGCGCTCCATCCGCATCACGCCGCCAACGAAGTGCTCAAACGAGGTGCAGCGATGGGCATTGCACTCGATGGCGACGCGGACCGCGTTATCCTCATCGACGACAAGGGGCGGGTCGTCGACGGCGACAAGATTCTCGCCATTTGCGCCGGCAGCATGGTGCAGTCCAACAGGCTTCGCAAGAAGACGGTCGTGGCGACGGTGATGTCGAATCTCGGGCTCGAACACGCGCTCCAGCGCCTAGATGCCAGACTCCTGCGTACGCAGGTTGGAGACAGGTACGTCGTCGAGGCCATGCGCCAGGGCGGCTACAACCTCGGCGGGGAACAGTCGGGGCACGTCATCTTTCTCGACCAAGCAACGACCGGCGACGGCATGCTCGCCGCGCTCCAAGTTCTCGGCGTCATGCTGCGCACGGGCAGACCGTTCTCGGAGCTGGCTGCACGGTGCATGGATCGCGTGCCGCAAGTGCTCGAGAGCGTCACGCTGAGCGCACGGCGACCGCTCGAGGACATGGCCCGACTTTCCTCTCTGACGTCTCAAGTCGCAGGGGAACTGGGAGATCAAGGACGCGTGATTGTGCGATGGAGCGGGACCGAGCCGAAGCTGCGTGTCATGATCGAAGGCCCGCAAGAAGACCGGATTCGCGCCTGGGCCATGGATCTGGTCGACGCGGCGCGGCGGGACGTGGAGTAGCTCGAGCGTTCGGTACGCGCGAGTCACCCCGAGGTTCAGCCTCGATCGTGCCGATGATCAGCCCGCTATCGGAGGGGGATCGGGTGCGCGTCGCAGAGGATGAATGCGCCCATGCTCTTGAGCCACGGACCCACACCCTTGGATCGCGGGCTCCTCGCCATGCATGCACGCGCCCATACCCTTGGATCGCGGGTTCAACCCAGTGGATGCGTGCACCCATACCCTCGGATCACGGGCTCCTCCCCATACATGCGCGCGTTCATACCCTCGGAGCACGGGCTCCTCCTCATGGATGCATGCGCCCATACCCTCGGATCACGGGCTCCTCCCCTTGGATGCATGCACCCATACCCTTGGATCACGGGCTCCTCCTCTTGGATGCGTGCGCCCATACCCTTGGATCACGGGCTTCTCCCCATGGATGCGTGCGCCCATACCCTTGGATCACGGGCTCCTCCTCTTGGATGCGTGCGCCCATACCCTTGGATCACGGGCTCCTCCTCTTGGATGCGTGCGCCCATACCCTTGGATCACGGGCTCAACCCATTGGATGAATGCGCCCAAATCCTGGGATGGTCGGGCGCCGCGGGCGCCGTCACCCGTTCAGAGGGCAAAAGACACGGCGCATGTCTTTTCGACTCCTGGCCCGACCAGAGACGCGTGTGATTCCAGTGGGCGCAGCAGGACTTGAACCTGCGACTTCGTCCGTGTGAAGGACGCACTCTACCGCTGAGTTATGCGCCCGGCTGAACCGGAAAGGACTACTCCAGTACCTCACTCGGCGGGTCGAGGCAAGCAACCCACCGCTACAGCGGCCTCAGAGAGCCACGTCCCTCAGCCTGGCGCAAAGGGCTTCCCGCCCGTCGCCCGTCACGGCGCTGAACCCGACGACGACCTGGATCCCGACATCCCTAGCACTCGTTCGCACCACATCGAGCGCCGCCCGCCGCGCGGACGCAGCGAGCTTGTCGACCTTGGTCGCCACGAGCACGATGTCCACGGCTCGTTTCTCGCTTACAGGACGCTTGTCGGACAAGAACTCGATGAGCTGGATCTCCTCTTTTTCGAGCCCTCGGCGCACGTCTGTCAAGAGCACGACAGCCCGCAAGCCCACTCGATTGCGCAGGTATCCCTCGATCATCCCTTGCCACTCGGACCGCTCGCTCTTCGATCGACGCGCCCAACCGTAGCCGGGCAGGTCGACGAAGTGCAGGGTCAGACCGTCGGCGAAGCGAACGTCGAAGACGTTGAGTTGGCGGGTGCATCCAGGCGTGGCGCTCGTCCGCGCGAGCGAGTGGCGCTGCATGAGACTATTGAGGAGGCTGGATTTTCCGACGTTGGACCGTCCCGCAAAGGCAATCTCGAGGGACGTGGGCGGCGGCAACGACGCAGCGTCAACCGCCCCTGCGAGGAACTTGGCCTCGACGACGCGCGTTTCGGCAGAGTCTTGTTTCGTCTGTTTCATCGCCGGCGTCTCCCGCGGCGCCGCACCGCGCCCGAAATCTCCACGAACTCCGGCGCACGGAGCGCCCACATGGCTGCGAGAAACACAACCATGAAACCGCCGATCGCGCCCAGACCGGGCAGAGCACGTAGCGATGGAGACCCCGCGACGCACTGTGCCAGAGCGTGTACGGCGGCCCTACCCGCCAGCCCAGCGAACAGAGAAGCAGCGAGCGTGCGCAACGCCGACATCGTCAAGGTCCGCAGGCATATCGTTCCCAGACGCCACTTCAATCCGACGAGGAGCAGCAGCATCTGAACGGCGCTCGAGCCCGCAACAGCCGCGCTGATGCCCACATGGCCTAGCGAGGGTCGGAGTCCGAGCGCCAGCCCGATGAACGCCATCAAGTCCAATGCGCTGACGACTACCGGCGTACGCGTGTCCCCGAGGGCGTAGAGCGCCGGGATCGTCTGCCTGACCGCTGCAACCGTCCAGATTGCGGATCCTTGCCATAAGAGCGCCCGCGCCGTCTCGCGCACGGAGATGGCATCGAACGCACCGCGCTCGAAGAGCGAGACCACGATGGGCTCGCCCAGGGACGCGAGAAGCACGCTGGCCGGAATCGCAAAGAACAGGGCGATGCAGAGGCCGTGGGCCCATGCGCTCGCGAGCTCAGTTCGTTGCCCCTTGGCGGCTAGGATGGAGAGCGACGGCAGCGCGGCGGTCGAAAGCGCCATGACGAATATGCCCTGCGGGAAGTCGCACAGGCGCATCGCCCACGAAAAATAGCTTTGAGCGCCGGGGCCGAGGCCGGACAAGAGCCGCCGGGAGAGGACCAGATCGATGTAGTAGACCCCAATTCCAAACGTCAGTGGAACGAGACGACGGAGGACCAATCGAACGTCTGCGTCGACCTTGAATTGCGGGCTCGAAGCGTAACCGATGGCGCGCAACGACGGGACCTGAGCGAGTACCTGGAGCGCACCGCCGGCAAGGGCGCCGACGGCCAGGACGAGGACCGGGTCGACGTGGCGCGCGGCGAAGGCGGCCGGGAGCGTGAGAGCGCACGCGATGAGCCCCACGTTGAGTAGGGCAGGCGCGAACGCGGCAGCGGTGAAGCGGCGCTTGGCATTGAGCGCGGCCATCCCGAGTGCCGCGGTTGCCATGAAGAAGATGTACGGAAAGACGGCGCGGGTCAGCGCGACCGTTCGCTCGAACTCGGCGGGTCGGGCTCGATAGCCTCCGGCGAAAAGCTCCGTAAGCGGGCGTGCGAAAAGCATCCCGAGGCTCGTGACCACCCCAAGGGCCACCAGCGACGCCCCACGCACCCGAGCGAAGAACCGTCGCGCTGCGAGCTCCCCATCGATTTCGAGCTTGCGGGATAGAAGCGGTACCACGGTGCTCGTCACCGCTCCCTCGCCGAGCAGCGAGCGCAGCGCGTTGGGGATGGTAAAGGCCACCCACCAGGCGTCGGTCGCCTCGCGGTCGAATACCGCAGCCAGCGTCACATCACGCAAAAGGCCGAGCACACGTGAGATGAGCGTCCCTGCGCCCACGACTGCGGCGCGACCGAGCAAACGCTCGCGCTCTCGTTCGCCTTCCCCAGCCGCCCGGCTCGGCTCGCTCAGTCGATCATGCGCGGGCACCACGCGGCTACATCCGCGGCAGCTCGCCGCGATCGATCGCGCCGCACTCGGGGCACTGGCAGAGCGCACGCAGGAAGGCATAGGAGTAGATCCCGCTCGCGTGGCCGTCAGACCACTTGAGCGCCACGGCGTAGCCCCCAACCGTTTCGATGGTCTCGAGCTCCCGCTGATCGTCTTTCGTCTCGATCCAGTGGATCGGCCCGCCGTGACCTTGGCATGCAGCGCACGGGCAATATCCGCGCAGCGCCTCGTGCGGGTAGACTCCTGTGTGGCCGTCCGCCCAATCAATCTCGGTCACACGCCCGCCCCGAGGCGAGCGGATTGCGATCGGTTTGTGCCGCCGATCCTTGGTCATGCGCTGTTCGAAGTCATCGAGGTGGTCTCGGAGCGTACCCTAGCACCTGGGGTCCTTCGAACCCCGCGTGGAAAGCCATGGCGTCTGCTACGAGGGCGAGGACGGAATCGGCGTCCCCCAACGTCACGTCGCCCGTCCGACCCTCCGCCAGCGCGCGAGCTGCCCTCCGCGATCCGGCTGTCAGAAATGTGCGGGCGCTCCCGCACGAACTGCACACCAGACCCCCGCGAGTCGGGTCGACCGCCGCCGCCTTCCCGTCCGGACAGGACCGCCCACAACTCACGCAGCGCTCGAAATCCAGTCCGTATCCGACCGCCGCGAGGATCCTCAAGCCCGCGCGAGCGAGCTCTTGGCGCGAATGGGCGTCGTCGACGTCCAGCGCATCCAAAAGGTCGAGCAGGGCACCCCATCCGTCAGGCTCGGGGACTCTCGGAGGAAAGAGATGACGCGCCCAGCGGAGTGCGAGCCCGGCGCTTTCTAGCCCGCCCAGACTCGCGGCAAGCCGCGCACGCACTCGAACAATCCGCGATTCGCGCAGTACCATGAGCTCACCCCCTCGATCCTCCAGGTCGATTTCAATCGTGTGAAACGGCTCGAGAGAGCCCCCTGCCCGCCTCGAGGACCTCCTCCCGCCGCGAACGGATGCGCTCACTTTGCCGCAACTTTCCGTAATCAGCGTGGCGATGAGATCCGATTCCCCAACCTCTACGACACGGGCGACCAATGCGGCGCTCGCGACTCGCGTCACCCCGCGCGCGTGGCCACGACGGCCCGCCGCGACTGTGCGACGGGGGAATCTATGGCGCGAGATTGGGTGGGAACACGCAGGGACAGCTCCGCTGGCATGTCGCGCCCGCGCGGCTTGAGGACTATCGAAAGCGCGAGCGAGAGCAAGATCAGCAGCAACACGAACGCAATGGCCACGCCGAATCGCTGACCCTGTCCGTCGTGGACGACCTGGAGAGCCGTGGGGACCGGCAAAGGCGTCACGTGCACTCCGCGCCGACTCGACGTATATCGCGCCAGGACATCGGCGGGGTCCAGCCGGACGGCCTGGGCGTACGCCTTGAGGAACCCGCGGACGAAGACCTCGCCCGGCAGCTCGTCGAATCGGTCATGCTCGATTGCATCCAGCGAAACTACTGGGATGCGAGTGACTCTCGACACCTCCGCAAGACCGATGCCGCATCGCTCCCGGTGCTGGCGCAGGGAGGTCCCTAGACTGAGCCCCGAGTCAGCCGAGATCGAGCGGACGTGCGACACCGGACCGCTCGACGTCGGCTCGCATGACGTCCCATCGTTCGGCAATTCCGTCGGCGCGGCTCTCATCGTGGCAGCCTCGCGAGATCGTCTCCGCATGCTTTCCCTTCCGGCGAATCAACATACAAATCGCGGCACCGGGTGAAGTCAGCGCGAGCCTCCCCGACCTTGCCGAGGCGAGCGCGCGTGCGCCCTCGTTCTGCCCACGCATCCTGCATAGTTTTGCAATCCGGTGAATCCACGCTCAACGCATTTGTGAAAGATTGCTCGGCTGCGGGCCAGTCGCCCTGGCGCTGATAGGCAACGCCGAGACGGTAGTGCCCCACACAGAATCGCGGCTCGGCAATCGAATTCTTGAGAGATGCGATCCCAGCGTCAAGCTGTCCGGCGAGAACCTGAGCCCAGCCGAGATTCCCCCACGCGAGGAAGCTCGATTCGAACGCAGGGTCTTTGGTTAGGGGCCCGAGCACCGCGATTGCCTCCAGGTATTTCTTCTCGAGGATCAGAATCTGTCCGAGCGTATTTCGCGCCTCTCGAAACCGGTCATCCACCTTCAAGGCGCGTCGCACGTACGTTTCAGCGTCGGCCAGCCGACAGTCCGGATCGAGGAGCGCCAGCTTGCCGGAGCAAAAGAACAGATGGATCGTCGAAGCAAAATAAAGAGCCTTGGCGTTTTCTTCGTCCAGCTCCACTGCCCTCCGGCAATGGTCGAGCGCCCGTCTCGGGTCGCCTCGGTAGAAGTAGTCGCGGGCCACGTCATATTCGGCTTCGCTCTGGCGCTCCGGACTCGTGTTGGGAACGCTAGAGCTCTTGCCGTTGCACGCCGCAAACGCGAGCGCAAAGAACATGCAACCGCGGCCAAGGAAAGGAAGAACACGGACACGTTGCAAGAACGCCACGGATACCAGACATTACCGGCTTACCAAAGGTCCCTTCGCCGCGTCAACCCATCACGCACTGCGACGTGCCTTATGCCTGTACGGATGATCAGAGAGAACTCGTTGTCGAGCTGGCGCCCGGGGGCTCCCATGAGCCATACTCACGGCGCCAGATGAGCCGCGCCGCCACGGTTTCGCGATCGACGAAGGAAACCGATATTGAGGTTGTCCTCGACTTGGATGGCACGGGACGTGGCGATATCCGAACGCCCCTGCCGTTCGTAACCCACATGCTCGAGCAACTCGCACGCCACGGGCTCGTGGACCTGACAGTACGGGCCAACGGCGACGTGGAGGTCGACGGGCATCACACGACGGAGGATCTGGGCCTAGTGCTCGGACAGGCCTGGTCCAAGGCTCTCGGCGACAAGACCGGTATCTCGAGGTATGGGGCTGCCACTCTGCCCATGGATGAGGCTCGAGTGTGCTGCGCTGTAGACCTGTCAGGCCGAACCTACTTCGTGTGGGACGTCGAACTGCCGCGCGGGGCCAGGATCGGCACGTGGGACGTGGAATTGGCACCCGTTTTTTTCGAGGCGTTCGCTCGAGGCGCTCAGTGTAACCTCCACTTCGCGTTGCAACGTGGCGAAAACATGCACCATATTGTGGAGATCTGCTTTAAGGCCCTGGCGCGTGCCCTTCGCGTCGCCGTCGAGGTGGACGACCGCGCCAAGGGCATTCCATCCACTAAGGGATCGCTAATCGACTGACCCCCGGTCGGACAGCCGACGCGATGCGGCTCAGATGCACTCAGGCTTGAAGTGCACGTGGCCCTTGTCGTCTGTCGTGTAGGGTAGCGTGCAGTCCACCGGGCGCGCCGGGGCCATATGCGGGGTGGATTTCGGAGCGAAGTCAGCCTGGATGGGAACGGGGCCCGCGGCAAGGCTGTTTTCGATCGCGGCAGTCGCAATCGACGAGGGGGGCGCCTCGCGACCCCCCTCGAGCTCCCCCGAAGTAGAAGAACCTGCTCCCCTAAACTCCGCGGTTTCCGCGCCTCCATCGGCGCTCGCTGGAATCGCAGCGTCGACCAAATCAGCGGAAATCACTGCGAGGCCCCCCCCCGTGGACACCACCGTCGGGGCCATCGGCGCCGCTACTCCGGACCCCGCGCGTGGGTGAAGGACCCCTGGGTATGCGACGAAGAGGAATGCGGTCAGTCCCCCGAGAATGAACACGGCGGCCAATATTCCGGCCGAACGCGTGCGAGAGCGCCCCGGAGGCCTCTCGGTGTGGACCATCGAAAGATTCGAGACCTGAGACGGGACCTCCCGCGCGGGAGGCGTCTGCGCCCTTCCGCCGAGCTGTACAGTCTGCGGCTCGTCGACGCGGCGCCCTACGGGCGTCGGAGCGTCGAGCGGCTGCGGGGATTGGAACGAAACACCGCTCGGCCAAGACCCATCCGCGATGACACTGCGTTCAATCTCCTCGATGCGCCGGGCACGCTCACGCAGCTCTTCAGCCGCCACCCCCTCGACCCACTCCCCGATCTCGGTAGGGGGAGCCACGCCCACCACCGACTCGACTTCGGCAGCCATCTCTCGCGCCGTAGCGAAACGCCTGGCGGGATCTCGATCGAGACCACGAAGCACCACGCTATCGAACCCCACAGGGAGCATCGGCAGTAGTTTGCTGGGAGCATCCACGTCCCCGTCGAGGACCACGGACATCACCTTGGCCTCGTTCTCTGCACTAAACAGTCGCCGGCCTGTCAGCACCTCCCAGAGGACGACCGACGCGGCGTAGATATCAGTCTTGCGCGAGACGATACCCGTCGTGATTTGCTCGGGCGCCATGTACGCGATCTTGCCCTTGAGCTGCCCTTCTCGCGTGGCCTGCATGCGACCGGCCGCCTTGGCGACACCGAAATCGAGAACGCGAGCAATCCCGTCCGTACCAACAAGTATGTTCTGCGGTGAAACGTCGCGGTGGACGATGTCGAGCCGCTCGCCAGTCTCGCTCTTGGCTTCGTGAGCCGCGTGCAGCCCGTGCAATACCCCCGAAACGATGGCAGATGCGATCCGCGGCGGCATCCTGTCGCCGCTCTGCTTCAGCGCTCGGACCAAGCGCGACAGCGGGGCGCCCCTCACGTACTCCATGACCAGGAAGAGCTCATCCGCCTGAGAAACGACGTCGAGCGTCGGGACGACGTTGGGGTGAGATATCCGAGCAGCCAGCCGAGCCTCGTCTAAGAACATGGCCACGAAGTCGGGGTCTTTTGCGTACTGCGGATGCAACCGTTTGATTGCAACAGAACGAGCAAAGCCGGCAGCGCCCTGCAAACGACCAAAATGGACCGTCGCCATCCCCCCGGATGCAATCTCGCCGTATAGGACGTACCGCCCCACCGTACGAGGCCACGTGCTTTGCATCGACGCCGCCATTGCGTTGGTTCAAAAGTAAACCGAGATCAGCCGGGCCGCCAATCCATCTGGGGCTCGCCGCTCCGTTCCTGGTTCTTGCCGGGCCGGACGCGTGTACGAGTTACACCTACTGCGTCACCGTGGGCGCTAGGGTCCCCTGCAAGCCCCCGACGGAACTCGACCCCGGATCTCGCGCGACCTATCGGGCTCGGAGACCGTTCGGCGCTCGTGCGTCACCCTCGACCTCGCGAGCCCCTCCCGAGCCGGCCAACCCCGAACGGACAAACGCTGGGGCTGCCAAGGGACCGTACACCTCAAACCAGCGGCTATAGGATCTCAGGGAGGGCTCTCGCCGCGTAGCTAGGTCCGCCAACGCCGCCTCGAGCCGCTGAGGAAGGTCCTGAGCAAGCGTCGTTCTCATCGAAACTGAAAGGCTCGCAGCCAACCAGAGAACGTCGAGCTGCGGCTTGTCGTAGAGGCCGTTCGCTCGAGCCCGCAGTGTGTCCGCTCGTGCGAGGGCGCTCTCGAGCCATGACGCAGCAGCTGCCTTGTCACGACGCTGGCTTGCGTTCCATGCGAGTTGCACCTCCGCGAGCATCTCCTGCCGCTCAATCTCCTCTCGATGGGTCTCCTTTCGCTCGGCATCGAGAATGCGCCAGCGAACAGCAATGGCTTGCGCTTCCGCGTCGAGACGGCCAAGCTCACGATTGGCGTTCGCGCGCAGGCCGGCCGCGATGAGTCGGTACGCACGGGCCACGCCGTCCGGAGTCGCGTGAGGCCAGCGCAGCGTCTCGAGGACCCTAGGATCGTCGAGGCGTTTGTCGACGAAGTCGAGGTCCTCTAGCGCGCGCATCGGCTTGAAGGCCCCGACCGCCGCCGATGCCCTGGCAAGGCGCGTTACCGTCCGATTCCGCTCGGAGGCAGGTCCTTTCGGCGCGTCGAGCAGCGGTATTTCCTCATCGTAAAGGGTGAGGGAGCGAGCGCACTGGTGCGCTGCGAGGTTGTCGAGCGCAGACCAGTCGAGTGCGAGCAGTCGGTAACGGGCGAGCGCCGGATGCCGAGCGATCATCGCCAGGGCCGCGTCGCCAGCGGCTGCGGCTTCGGCGTCGCGCCCGACGTGGAGCAGTGCCTGGGCCTTCGATAGCAGGACGTCCAGCCCCTCCGAGTCGTCGCTGTAAGGAAGCTTGTCGCGCTCGAGCAGGTATCCGAGCGCAATGCGATAGTTCCCGACGTCGGTGTGCAAAAGCCCAAGCTCGCCCAGAACCATCGCGCGCAGGCGGAGATTGTCCCCGACGAGTTCGAGCGCGACAAGGTAGTGTGCGTTCGCCTCTTCGGCCGAATCGAGGTCCCCCGTCTCGAGGTACTGCTCATGGAGCAGGGCACCAAAGAGGGCCTGCGGAACGCGCTCCACCTTGAATTCGGGCCAAGACGCGTCGAGCGCCGCCAGGGCGTCGCGCGCAGCCCTTGCATGGGCCTCGCCTTCGAGCTTGGGAAGCTGCCGTGCGAGCAAATAGGCCTTGGCGAAGTTCGCGCGCGCCGCCGGCGTGCCCCGCGTACCATATTGCGCATCGATGGAGGCCACGGCTTCCCCCAACTTCAGCCGCATATCGATCGCCCCGACCTCCGCCTCGAAGGACCCCGTCTGGGAGGCGACCGCGTCGAAATCGTCTCTCGCATCGGCGTACCGCTTCGCCGCAGCGCGCTCGTACGCACGAGCAAGGATGAAGCGCTCGTAGATATCCTCGACCTCTCCGCGCTCGTGCGTTCCTGCTTTGACGTCCCGGATGTCCCGCTCGAGCAGGGCGTCCAGGACCTCGTCCGCATCCGTGTCGTCGGCTCGCTGAACCGCGTCCATGATGAGCGCCCGACGGCGACCCGGACGCGTCTGCGCGGCATAGAGAGCGAGAAGCGCATCGCCGACCGCCGGGGGCGCGTGGGCATCTCGGATAGCGAGAACGTCGCGCGCGAGGTCCAGGGCGAAAGTCAGCTCGGACTCGCGTGAGGACGTGCCGAGTCGCTCGCGCGCGAGGCGGGCGTACGCGTCCGAGTACGGGAGTCCGCGCACCATCGCTCGCACCGCAGCCTGTGCGTACCGCAGCTGCTCGTCGGGTCGCAATGAGGCGTTGACTGAGAGCTGTCGACACACAGCGATCAGCGCCTCGCGGTCGTCGAGTTGGCGATACAGCGCGTCGGCGTCCCGGTAGTAAGCCTCCACGATGGGAGCAGGGGTCGTCTCGTCGACGGTCACCGCCGCGAGCTCGCTCCGGGCCTTGTCCTCATCGCCGAGCGCATCGAAGATCTCGCTGCGCGCGAGGTGCGTCAGGTCCTCGGCCATGGGACTCTCGAACGCATCGGTGCGCAGCTGGGTGAGTCGCGCCGACACGTCGATGCGAATCCCCTCCGACATGCGCCCGCGCTCCTGACGGCGCTCAGCCCGCCGCTCCTCCACCATCATTCGGAGCGGGAGCGAGATTCCTGCCGTCTCCGCGTCGCGCAGCGTGTCGATCTGCTGCGCGTAGTACATGGCAGCCGAGAATTCCTCTCGCTCTCGATGCACCATCGTCAGCGCGAGCATCGCGAGGCGGCGTCCACTCGGGGTGGACTCTCGCGCGAGACGACGGCTCACGAGAAGCTGTTCCTCGACGCGCGTGTCCGCGTCGTCGATGGCATTCACGAGCTGCGGCATGGTCCAGTCCGCAGGAACTTCGCCGTCCAGCGGAAAGGAGTAAACATCGAGGCTGGCATCCTGCGAGCATGTGGCGATGAGGCGGTCGTCGAAGGGCATGGGGTACTCGCAATTCCACGATGTCTCGGTGAGCTGCTCGGGTGGTCCTGCGACCGGCTCCGCACCCGAGAACGCGATCGGCACGCGAAAGAGGACGCCGTGGTCACTCGCATCGATGGCGCCGTCGTGATTCGTATCGGCAAAGAATTGGACGATGAAGAGCGAGTGACCGTCCCGGGCGAACGCCGGCTGCCCAGTCTGTCCAGGAAGCGCCGGGAGAATTTTCGAGGGTCGAGCCGTCGAGGCCGAAGCCAGGGGAACCGCCTCGAGATACGGAGCCGCGTGGGCGGCGAATGCCGGCCCGACGGTGGGTACCGTCCTTGTGACCGGGACGTAGACCAGCCAGCGCCCGTCCGGCGATACCGCGGGGCTGGTGACATTGCGGTCGAGCAGCGGGCGTGTCGAGAACTCAGGACCGACCGTCACCTCCAAAATGCGCAGATCCCCTTCGATCGACCGGCGACTGACCAACGCAATGCGACCCCCGTCGATCCACTCTGCCTGCAGCGCCGCAGAAGAATCCTGGAGGCACCTCCGCTCGTCGCCCATCGGTAGGCGACGGACGCAAAGCTGTCCCGATGCGCTCTCCCGGAACGAGATATAGAGAAGCGAACGGCCGTCTGGACTCACCCGCGGCCACGTCACGTCCGCGCCATCGTCGAAGAGCGGGTGCGCCCGGCCATCCGCCATGCTCTGAACAAAAATCTGATTTGTCGTATCGCGGTTTGACACAAAGTAGAGAGCCTTGCCGCCCGGTCCGAGCTGGCCGAGAAGATCGTCCGCAACGTCGACAGTCAGTCGCTGCGGCCTCACCAGGTCGTCGTCGTCCACGTTGTCCGCGAATGCCCGTGCTCCGACGAAAAACGCGCCAAGAGAGAGCGCAGCGGCCACCAAGTTCCTCCGCGTCAACACGACTTTGCCTGCCACTTGCCGTCGACGCCCTCGATCCATCCGCCGCAGATTACGTTGCGCAGATGGTTGACTCGCCACGCCCGCTTCAGGTCTTGCTCCGATAGGTCAGTGCGCTGCTCGTGCATCCATCGCCAGAGCCGCCTGCGGGCGCGGTTGACCCGTTCGACGAGGAGCTCGAGCTCCTGGGCATCAGCCGCCCCGGCACAGGCGTCGCGTGTGTCCACGATCGATCCGTCCACCCCCTCGCCGAGACAGTGCCTCGCGAGCAGGCCGTCCAGCCGATCGGCGTCCGTGAGGTCACTTTCGTCGATGAGAGGCGTCGGGCGGTCGCCGAGGGTTTCGAGCTGATCGGGCGTGAGCGGCACCGGGCGCGGCTCGATCGCCGCGCGGTCCAGCTGTCGTTCCAGCTCGTCAAACGAGCCCGACGCCTGCTGCTCGAGGGCCGTCGCGCGATCGACCATGACGATCTCGGGCGGTTTGAAGCAACCGCAAGGAGCGTGAAGGGCGAGGATTGCCAGGAGTGCGGGTATAGGGGGGGCTCGGTTCATTGGGATTCTTTCGTCTCGCGCCTGTCGACCACGGACGCGATCACCTTGTCGACGATGGGTCCCACCGGGATTCCGCGCAGCTCACCGATGCTGATCAGGCGCGCGAGCCCACCGAGTTCCAGGTGGGCACTCGCGAACCCATGGTCGAATACGAGGCGCAGGCTTTGCGGGTATCCGAAGTTGAGAGCGCTGCGGATGCGGTTCGTGCCGGGATCCACCCGGAGTGGGTCCTCAAGGTCGAGCAAGTCGAGCAGGTGTCGGGGACCGATCCGAAGGATCTCGGCGCGCCCCTCGATGGTGCGGTCGGCGGCGGAGGCCGTAACGGCAATATTCCCGTCGAACGGCTCGCCGTGCGACGAGCGTACGCCACTCGCGCGCACGTGGAGTTCCACAGTGGACTTCGGCCCATCCCAGTCGAGGCTGCACTGTCCGGTGACGGTCCCGCCGCGGACTCCCATCTCGAACTGACGAAGAGATACCACGTTTTGCTCGACGGCCAGGTTGCCGACGAGCGGCGCAATCGACACGAGTGGTGTCACGAGGCGCGCGATCGACAAGAAGCCGCTGCGCGTGAGAAGGGGGTGTTGGTCGGCAAACCGGAGCATCGAGTATGGGCTCCGATTCATGCTCCGCCGGAGGTTGACCCCGTGGTCGCTTACCTCGAATACGCCCGAGATAGGCACCTCCCCGTTGGCATTCTCCAGCGCCACTCCGATGGGGGGAACCGAGACGCTGACACCAGCGCCCTTCACGGCGGCCCGCACTTCGTACAACGCGAGATTTGGCGACGTCACGCTCGCCTCGACGGCAAGTTTTCCCTGTCCCTTGATGCGACCGGGCAGGTTCGGCAATCGCTCGAGATCTTGCGTGGCCGACGTCGTGATGGCGAGCGATCGGCGCCCTTCGCCGAGGTCGACATTACCGTTGAGCGTCAGCACGGTCCCCCCCGAACCGATGGTCAGCCTCATCTCCGAGAGGTGAACGATCCCGTCCGGCGCACGCTCGGCCGACAACGAGACGCCGATCTTGCCCAGCAAGACCCCGGGGACGAAGTCTTGCTCGACTGCATCCAACGCCAGAAGCTGAGTGAGTTCGATCTCCGGGTCGACCAGGTCGCCGGCGATCGACGCGCTGACCTCGTCGTGGAGCCCGCTGAGCGCGACGTCATGGTCCCCTATGTCGAGGTGCAGCGTCCCCATGTCGAGCCGACTGCCTAGCACTCGACGTCCCCCGGAAACGCTCATGTCGCCGTGCCACGTGAGAGCGGGCACTGCAATCCCGACATTTTCGTGCCCCCACCGCACGCCGTTTACATGAATGTCCGCCTTCCCCTCGATGGCGCCAGTGACAGCCGGATTCGGTTCGAACCTGAAAGCGCCATTTCGTGCAACGGCCGCGACGACCCCGAGCAGCGTCCCTCGTGCGGATAGGTCCGCGGACAGGTCGGAGAGATCGAAGGCGTTCAGACCCCCCACCTTCCGGGCGATCGACGCGAGGGGGGCAAGGCCAGCGAGATGCCCGGCAGTTTCGTAGCGCACGGCCCGTCGCTCGGGATCGAAGGACAGCGCTCCAGAGAGTGCGACGGCCGCGTGTCCTTCTGTTTGCAACCCAAATTGCAACGACTTGCGCTCCTGGTCGACGGTGGCCGAGAGCGCAACGTGATCGTCGACGGGCCGAGCGCCGGCCAGCGAGAGCCCAAGCGCATGCAGGTCGACCTCGGCCTCGTGGTAGAGTGCGGTCCCACGCGACTTGAGCGCCAGCGAGAGCGACCGCGCGACCAGGTTACCGAACGCAGGGCTCTCGACGTCGAGCTCGGTCGCCTGTTGGACCTCGAACCTCCCCGCGTTGCTGCGGCGTTCGATGTGGCCGCTCGACCGCAAGGCGACAGCCATTCGAGTCCAGGGGACCGCATCCACAAGACTTGGCGGAAGGAAGGGCCGAACAGCCTTGAGGCTTCGCGCTGCGCCTTGCACCGCGTAGTCGAGAGCATCGGCCGATTTGGTTGCTTCGATCGATGCGTGCACCTCGCCCACGTCCACCCCGGCCTCGACGACCCCGCGGCTCGCCTCCGGAGCCGCGGGGTCCGGCTGGACCTCCCTGACTCGCGCCTTGAGACTTGCGGGCGCATCCACGAGTGCGTTTCCATCGACCCCAGCAACGTGAAGTCGCGACGCCCGCGCCTCGAACTGGGCCGCGTACGGGGCGCCGCCCGTCATGCACGCGTGCGCGTGCGCGGTCAGTCCGGCCAGCGTCGCGCGCATTCCGGCTGCGGGCACGAGGAGAGAGACCACCTCGACCGATCCATCGACATCGCCTCTCGAAGCCAGCGGCTCCCGAGCGTCCAAGTGCACGCCGTCCACGCGGAGCTCGAGACGCCCGTCGCGGGCGGTTAGTGGGAAGTGGGCCCCTCGCTCGATGCTCCCGAACCGCGCTTCGACACGAGCGCTCACCCCTTCGTCAGCCCCTCGCCGGCCATCGAACGTGACAGCAAGACCATCGGCGACAACCAAACCTGCCCCCGATCCGAGCCGCACCCCTGTGAGACGCGCGGACCCACGGCCCGCAATCTCTCCTCCCTCCTCTGCCTGGGCGTGGACGGACAGCGCCCCACCCGCCCATTGGATCGGTCCGACAGAACCCCCGACGGCCACATTCGACGCGTCGACGTCCACGTCGACGGCTCCACCGTCGGACAACCGCGGGGCTGCCCCGGCGACCAAGGACTCGACCTGCAAATGCATCGTCGCGTGCTCTGCCGTGACCGGGACGAGGTCGGTAGGAAGCCATCGGAGCAGCCGCGCCAAGTCGATATCCGCTCGACACCGACGGACGAGCACATCCCCGCTATCGGCAACGTCGACCAACGCTTCGGCGCTCGCAGACCCATCTGCCGCCTCGACACGGTGAAGCGTGATTTCGGTGCGTCCGCCCGCAGGATCGAAGCGGAACCGCGTTTCGGCGTGGAGCCAGTGCTGAGCCGCAAGGCGCGCGACGAGGTTCTGATCGGTCATGCGCACGTCGAGCGCCACGGTCAGAGTCTCCGAGTCTGCCTCGACAGCGACCCACAGCCTCGGGCGCGCCGCCGCCTGGGCGCCCGGCGTTGCTCTCGTCAATGCCAATTCGAGTGGGCTCTCCGGCGATCCGACAGACACTCGCACGCGCCAACCTCCGATCGGCGGCGCAGCGGCGTCGGCCGCCATCCTCACCGCGAGGCCGCGGAGATCCATTCGCTCGGCTGCCTCCCCGTGCTCCGTGCGCACGAGAGCTAGAGCCACATCGTCGACATCCAGCCCGCCGACGGGCGGCGCCGTCGCGAGAAGTTTCGCTGCGAGGCGAGAGAAGGCCACCGGTTTCGGGGGTGCCGTCGATCGGGAGGACGAAAAGGCATCGAGCGAAGTCCTTCCCTCTTCGTCAACCACGGCGGTCACCACAATGTTCGATATCGCGACGCGACCGACGACCGGCGTACGACCGCGCAGCAAGGAGAGCAGCGACCACCGCGCAGCCACACGCCCGACACGAAGGATGTCGGGCGCGAAGGCGCGGACCGGCCCTGGGGACCGGACCACCAGCCCTTCGATCTCCGCCCCCGAGAGCAAGTCGACTCGCGCGGCCCGGTAGTCGATGTCGACGCCCAGCGACGCGTGCGCCAAGCTGAGAATCCGTGCCTTGATCCAAGGATGGTCAAGGGAATGCAGGAGCACCTGGAGAATGAGCGCGACCGCCGCGACGAGCGAGAGCGTCACCGGGAGCAATCGCACGGCCCACCGCGCCCAACGACAGCCTCGCCAAGCCTTGGCGCGCTGGGGTCCTGGCGTGGGGAGTGGTTGTTCGCTCATGGGTGACGGAGCGCCGCGGTTCAGCTAGGACCCGGTAGCAGCCGAGACGAGGTCCCATTGCCCCGAGGGGTGCACGGGCAGTCGCGTGCCTTACCCCCCATCCGGGAGAGCTTCGCAAATCGAAACGGCAGATCCGTCCGCCGCGGTCGTGGCTTCGCAAAATGTGCCGGGGTATAGGACGCAGTCTGCGTCGGCTGCGCACCCCGGGGCACACGCGAGACCTCCGGATGTGGCAATGCAAGCGTTCGGAATGCCAGTTGCGCGGTTGCCGCCATTGGGACCTATGCCGGCGCAATCCGACGCCGTTTGACACGCTTTCGTGCACCAGAAGCCGCCGCACGTGAGCCCAATCATGCAGAGTGCGCCTGCGCCACAGGGATCGCCAACTCCCAAATCGTCACATACTGCACAGTCTATTGTCACACACGACTCGATGGTCTGCAGCGCCACCACAGCATCCGGATAGAGGTCCCGACAGGACGTCAGGCAGGCTGGGACGTCAACGCATGCCTCCGTGCAGTTGTATAGGTTGGTGCAACTACCGCTGGAGAGGCATGCGCTCACTTGCTCGCAGCAATTTCCGAACGCACACTGGTCGCACTGCGACTGGGCCGAGTTGACGGCGCACGCGATGGCGTCCCCGCCGCCGTCGCCTGGTCCCACGCCCACCGAGTGGGAAACGGAGCACGTGGCCTGGCTGGTGGACACGCAGTCGCCCTCCGCTGGAAGGGGCGATGCGCCCGGCGAGCACCCACCGCCCAGCGCCACGACGGCGCTGGCGAGCGCGCCTCCGAACCAGGCACCGGTCGCTTCCGCCAATTTCATGTCGTGAGCCCAAGGTCCATGGGTCGCGCGGCCACGGAGCCGAGTCAAGCACCCGCGCCCGATGTCGGCCATCCCGTTCGTCCGCGCAGGCGAGCGAATCGTCCGTATTTCCGCAGGGAGAGCCCTATTGCAACTCGCTTCTCGGAGCCATGCGACGCCTCGCGCCGCGAACGCTGCCTTGGCGCGAACCTCGCATAGTACGGCCCAGTACGGAGCGTATGTGATGAATGTGAACAGCCTCTATGGGTCCGTCGGCGCCTCGCCGCTGACAAACGTTGGGTATGTAGGAGCGGTCGCGACGACGGCCTCCGCCAGCCAGGGCACGTCCCCGGGGAGCGCCGGGGCGACCACGATCTCGACGCCCGGACAGCTCTTCAGCGAAATGCAGCAGCTGTCGCAGCAGAATCCCGCCCGTTTCAAGACCGTGGCCACTCGCCTGGCCTCGACCTTCCAGAGCGCCGCCAGTCAGGCGACCGGGCCCGAGGCGCAGTTTCTGACCCATGTGGCCAAGCAATTCAGCCAGGCGGCTCAGACGGGCAGTCTGCAGCCTTCGCAGGGCACGACGCACACTCAAGGCACTCAGAGCGTTCAGGCCAACCAGACCGCGCAGGCCATCCACTCTACTCAGGCGGCACAGAACAGCGGAAGCTCCGGGTCCCATCATCATCACCACCACGGCAGCTCGTCCGGTCAGGCCAGCAGTATCCAGCAGGCCTTTCAGAGCGCGCTCAACACACTGCAACAGACTCTGCAGGGCGCGTCCAGCACAACGTCCACCGCGGCATCGTCCTCCAGCTAACGCTGCGGCGCAGGGATGACGCAATCCCGTCAAAGCCGTGACATTACTTTCCCCTGACCTCGGCCACGGGGTGGATCGTCCTCCTCCATTCGCTCAGCAGGGGCTCGACAGTTAGGGCAGAGGTAGGCAACAGTAAAACGTGCAAGCGCCTGCGTCCGCCACAGCGACGTAACAAAGATCCGCCGGAATGCCGCAATAGCCAGCGTCTTGTGCGGCAAACGAGCACGACTCAAAAGCATATCCAAACGGACAGGGGGTCGCGGTCGGCTCAGCGCACGCCTCCTCGTCGCCGCCCGCCTCGTTCACGGCAGCGTCTGCGTCCCCCACACGAGTCGTGGCCGCATCGACATCCGCCGCATCGAGCGCGTCGACGGCCTCCGCATCCATCGCGTCGACGGCCTTCGCATCCATCGCGTCGACGACCCTCACATCGAGCGTGTCGGTGGCCGCGGGTCCGTCCTGGGCCGGTGTCGCGTCGATGGCCGCAGCGTCCAGCGGTGAGACGGGCACGTCCGGCTCCGCGTCGCCACTGCAGCCGATGAGGACGACCCCAAACACGAATGGAAGTTTTCCCATGCCTCTTGATGGCCCCTCTCGGCCTCATCCATCACCCTTGCGCGCCACGTAAAAGCGTAAGTTCGCGGCAAGGCGAGCGTCGCCCGGTCTCGCCTGAACGGCCTTGCGCGCCGCTTGCTCGCCGATTTCGAACTCTCCGATCCAGTACGCGTGCGCGCCCACGAGATCTGCCGCGCGCCAGCGGTACGCCTCCTCCTCCACAAACAGGGTGTCGGCTGAAGGAAAGGGCAGCTCGTAGGCGCGACGCGCGAAAAGAAACGCGAGCGCATGGTGATTCTCGGCGTCGTAGTGCAGTGAGATGTCGACGAGCGGCTCGGCTCTGTGCGCTGCGGCCGCGTGCGCATCGAGGTACGCCGCGAGCACCTGCGGCCAGGGAAGGTTCGCGCCCCGCGCAGCGCGCGCCTTCGACAACTTGGCGTAGAAGACCTCTTCGCTCCAACCTCCGAGCGCGATTCGCCGGTCGAGTGCCGTCATGGCTTCCGCATACCGGCCCAGCCAGAGGTAGGTCATGCCCAGGTAGAACGCAGCGCGCGCGGCGCTGGGATCGCGCACGAATTCTTGTTCGAGCAGGCGGGCGTCTCGCTCCCAGCGGGCTCGCGAGCGCTCGCCGGACGCTCGGTCGGGCACGTGACGAACGGTCACTCCTTCGAGACGCACGCTAGGCGGGGCTCGGTCTGGGTGCATCAGAACCTCGTGTACGGCCCCTACAAATCGCCAACCCGCACGGCTGCGTACGACGCGAGCGGAATCGAACGCGGCCCCCGGAGTCTGAACGCGAACGTAATACGCTTCGCGGTCAGGGCCGATCTGGTTGCGCTCCGCATCCAGCTGCCGACGCAGAGCGTCCCCACCCAACAGGACATCGTCTGCGTCCAACCAGAGGATGAACTCCCCGTCAGTCCCGCACAATTGCAGACCGCGATTGCGCGACGTGGAAAAGTCGACGAAGGGCTCCACGTGAATGCTGCCCGGTACACCGCGCATCGTGCTGCGCACGATCTCCGGCGTTGCATCCGTGGACCCCGTGTCGAGGATGCACCACGCGTCTACGTAGGGCCGCACGGATTCGAGCGTGCGCGCGACACTGGGCGCCTCGTCCTTCACGATCATCGTCAGAGTCAGCAGTGGAGAGATCGTCATGGACCGTCAGGCCAGCCCGCGTTCGGCTCTCTTCGCGCGGAACCTGTCCCTGTTCGGGAAGCACTCATCAACAAGCCTCAATGGGGCGGAACACGCAAGAGTCAGATTGTGCAACGTTAGCGCTCAAGAAGCTTCTGAGCAGGCGCCGCGCTCGACCTCGCGATGCTTTCCGCTTCCATATCGGAAACAGAATGTTTGCCGCAATGTCACGCAAGCGAACTCACCTGTGCGATAAACGGCGCGGGTATCGGTTGAGGTGCACTGGCGGCGCGCGTTCGTGAGCATTCGTGAACCCGTGCAACGGTGCTTGGGGCGGACGCCCTGGAGGAGAGTATTTTTGTCATGGTCAAGTCGTTTTTCCGTGCTTCCTGGATCATTCTAGTGGGCACTGCGGGATGTTTCAGCGCGTCCGGTGCACCGCAGGAAACGTCGACGGTAGGGCAATCCGAACTGCAGTTGTCGACATGCGGCTCCTCACCGAATCAAATACGAGCTTGCATAAGCTTCGCCGATATTCTCCGAGTTCCTCCGTCGAACGAGAGCTGCCTCTCAGGCGAAAAGACCCTCTGCTGGAATGAATCCGGCTCGACCTCTACGGCGAACAGCCTAATTTCCCTGACTCAGCTTTCGAGCGGCAATGCGAATTGCCCGACCGGTGGGACCGAGCTTTCGGTGGGAGTCGACGCCAACGGCAACGGCGTTCTCGACCCGAACGAGGTCGACGGTGTTGCCTACGTTTGCAATGGTCCGGCGGGACCCCCGGGGCCCCCTGGTCAAGACGGAAGCTCGTGCAGCGTTTCGGACAACGGCAATGGGACGAAGACCATCGCGTGCGGGGATGGGACCACGGTCACTGTTTCCGATGGTGCGCCAGGCGCCGACGGAACTTCCTGCGTCATTGCAGCGCAACCGGACAACACAAAGCTCATCACCTGCGGTTCGACTTCTGCAGTCGTGAGCAATGGACAGGATGGCGCGACCGGCCCTGTCGGAGCTACCGGTGCCACGGGTCCTGCCGGAGCGACTGGACCGACAGGCCCGGCGGGCCTCGCGGGAGCCACCGGTCCGGCGGGCGCAGCGGGGGCGACCGGCCTTGCGGGAGCGGCGGGAGGCACTGGTCCCGCCGGAGCAGCCGGTGCCACTGGACCGACAGGCCCAGCAGGCCTCGCGGGAGCCACCGGTCCGGCGGGGGCAACAGGAGCGACGGGGCCCGCCGGAGCGGCGGGAGGCACTGGACCCGTCGGGGCAACTGGAGCGACCGGCCCCACGGGAGCGTCAGGTGCCATCGGAACGGCTGGAGCAACCGGCCCGGTGGGCGCCACTGGCCCCGTGGGCGCGACAGGAGCGACAGGCCCCGCTGGAGCCACTGGACCTTCTGGAGCTACCGGCGCAGCCGGCAGCACCGGTGCGACGGGGTTGGCAGGCTTGACCTCGCTTATTCTGATGACGCCCGAACCTCCCGGAAGCCACTGCGCCTTCGGGGGCGAAAAGATTCAGACCGGAATCGACCTGAATGGCAACGGCGTTCTCGACGCCAACGAAGTTCAAGAAACCGCCTACGTTTGCAGTGCTGCCAATTCTTCGGCGGACGACGGTGGGACTGGGTTATCCGATGGCAGCAACCCCGGGGACGCGGCCGAATACGACGCGACCGCGGCGGACAGTGGGGGCCAGCTCCCCGATGCGGGTGGGCCCGACGCGACGGCCGATAGCGGCGCCGACTCGGCAGCAGACGCCCGAAGCGACGGCGGCGGCGTGAGCGCGCCCGGTTGCCCCGTCGGCCAAGCCTCGTGCGCCTGCACCCCTCTCTCGTGCCCGCTACCCCTTCCTGGCTTGGAAGTGTGCACCGACCTGCAGACTGACACGACCAACTGTGGAGCATGCGGCAATGAATGCACGGCGGGCGATCAATGCCTGCAAGGACGCTGCACGGTCCCCGCTTGCCCGGCCGGCAACCGCTGGTGCGCGACGAAGTCCGTCCTGCCGGGAGTATACGGGTACGGGTGCGCGGACGTGCTCACCGACTCGAGCAACTGTGGCGCTTGCGGCAATGTGTGCCCTGGAGGCGGCTCATGCGTCGAAGGCGCCTGCCAGTCTGTTTGCCCCACCGGGGAAATTTGGTGTCCGGAGGTGGTAGGAATCTTGCCAATGAGCGGGTGCACAAACCCGGATAACGACTCGAGCAACTGCGGCGGATGCGGCCTCGTATGCCCGTCCGGGACGGTTTGCATGAGCGGATCGTGCGGGGTGTCCTCCTGTTTCCTTCCGGGGCTCTGTTTGTAGAGACCGGCCGGTCGTGCAGCAAGTGCCCCGTTCATAAGGCGATTGCGCGCGCACAGGGGTGCCCAATCGCCTCTTCATCGCGACCCTCGCTGGGTTTCCAGACCGACGTCGCTATACGAGTTCATCTTCGATGTGGCCTCCGGCGCTCTCACGACGGAGGCCGCGTCGACTCACCCGCCCGAAGGCGCGTCCGACGCCCCGGCGTCGCCCACCGGTGGCGAAGAGCCGCTGTCCGGTTGGTCGAGACCCGCGACCCCGTTGCAATCGATCGATCCGCGGGCGAATGTAAGGCCATTGGTGCACGCTGCCGGAGGGTAGGTGTCGCAATATGGCGCCGAAGAGGCGCAGTCATCATCCGACGAGCAAACTCCCCCTGCGCCGGCACGCGGCTGGCACGTATTGGTGGCCGGATCGCAGTGGTCGGAGCTACCGCACATGGAGCTACTGGCACACGCCGCGCCGGTCGCGAGCGTAGAAACGCATTGCCACTCTCCGTTCGACTGGAGCGCACAATAGGAGTCGCCCTGGCACTGGTCGCCGGGATCTCCGCAGAAGTTGCCCGCGTCCTGCGGTGTTATCGATGCGCAGACCGATCCGCTTCCCGACGGTAGAGACGCGCAGATCAGGCTTCCCGAGCAATCCGCGTCGCCCGTGCACGGCTCGTTGGTCGACTGCGTGCCGACGACGACCCGGCTGCACGTCGCTGCCACGGACGACAAGGTCGATGCCGAAATGGATGTGGTACCACTTCCGTACGCCGCGTTGAGCGCGTTGACGCAAGCGACGCCGTCGCTCTGACTGTATTGACGAGTGCTCCCGGTCGCCTGCGCGCTGGCGACAAGCTGCATACACTGCGCGTTCTGGTACGTCGCGCATGCGTTCGGGTCGAAATCGCAGGGACCGGTTCCGAGTTGGCAAATCGCTTTCGCGTAATCCGCGCAGAACGCGGTCACGTTGTCATCGGGAGGGGGCGCGGAATTCGAGCCCGAGCACCCGAACCCAATCATCCCGCTGATAGCACACGCAAACACCGCGACAGTCTTGGTACCCATAGTTTTCTTCCTTAAGTGTGATTACCACGGCTGGTGTGGCGAGGGCCACTTCGCGGCCCGCGTTCTACCTCCTAGCGGTCACTTCGTCTTGCCATCATCTGGAAATGAAACTGTGTAGGAGGCATCGCCAATGAGCTCCAACATACCGTCCGCGTCGAGGACGGTCATGCGCTGCTCGTCGCCTTTCGTCAGGAGCACGCGCGCGTTGGCGCGCGGCTTCCCTTGCGGGTCCTTCATCTGGACCTTCGTGACCTTGACGGGCTCACTCGTTGTCTGGGACGAAGACCCGCTCCCTCCGGCAAGCTTGACTTGCGACGCCGTCACATTGGCCGAGCTTGCGTCAAGAGCTATCTTGGCGCCTGCGGTCTGCAGCGTGACGGTCTTTGCGCCCATCATGAGATCACTGGTCACGGTGGCCTTGAGCGCGTCCGCAATGATGTCCACTTCCTTCCCGACGAGCGAGATATTCGGGCTGGTCAGCGTGATTCCGCTCGGCGTAACCGCAATCTGGCTGTCGCCGCAGAGAAGCGTGAAGCCTTCGAGGACTTCCACCTCGAACGACTTGGACGCGTACGCTCGTCCTTTTCCTTCCACGTGAACGACTGAGGATCTTCTGGCGTCTCCGGTGCCTACGATAACGGTTCGGTGCCCGAGGTGGCGCTCGGTGTAGTCTAGCGTGAATGTCTGGTCGGTCTTTCCCGAGGTCTCGGCGCTGACGTCTCCCGTTACGGTCCGTTGCAGATCTCCGCCGACCTTGATGCTCCGATCTCCACTCACAGTAGTCGACTCATTGCCTCCAACGGTCAGCGTCCGGTCGGCGGCGACAGCGACGGTCTGCTCGGCTCCAACAGTCACGGATTGTACTGCGCCGACTGTGACCGCTTGTGCGGCCCCCACGGTCACCGTTTGCATCGCACCGACCGTCACAGTCTGCGCCGCACCCACGGTAACCGCCTGGATCGCACCGACCGAGACGGACTCGTTGATCCCGACGCTCCGCGTGCGATTGGCTCCGACGGAACGCTGCTCGTCGACGCCGACCGCATCCGTTCGGTCGTTGACGATCGTGACCGTCTCATCGTTCTTCACGAGGAAGTTCATGTCCTTCTCGGCCTGGACGAACAACTCCTCCGCGCCGATCGCGTCCTCGAAGCGAATCTCATTGCCGGTGCTCAGCATTCCGCCCGGCGAGCTCCGCGTGCGAACCCCGCTCTGCGTCTGATTGTTCGGCAGCTTGAACGGCAGATCGTGGGTGCCATTGTACACGCATCCGGTGACGAGCGGCCGGTCGGGATCGCCATCGAGAAAATCGACGAGGACCTCTTGCCCGATGCGCGGAATGAACTGCACCCCGAATCCCGTACCCGCCCATGCCTGCGCGACGCGCATCCAGCAAGAGCTCGTTTGATCGCGCTTTCCAGTGCGATCCCAGTGAAACTGGACCTTGATCCGACCAAAGTTGTCGGTCCAGATCTCCTGCCCGTCTGGCCCGACCACAACGGCCGTCAGGGGGCCGCGCGCAACCTGCTTCGGCGTCTTGTACGGCGTGCGAAAGACCGCATCCGCGGAGATCGCCTGGAAGGCGCACGAGAACGGCTCATCCGTCGCCCCAGGGGAAGTGAGAACGTCCTGGCCCCTTATGTGGTAGTCCGCACCGATGACCAGGTACTTGCGATTCTGGTCGAAGCGCTCATAGTGATCGACGGCGAACGTAGCCCCGACGGTCAGGCCTCGGGCATTGCTCTCGCCTTCCCAGCGCTGAACGCCCGCTCGGCACTGCTCCACGCGCACGCGAGCGTAGATTTCGCCCACGTCCGTGGAGGTGTATCCGCCCGGATAATCGTAGCGCTCCCAGTCCGGGCTCGCGCCTCGGTCCGACGCGGCGCGCGTGACCTCAAGGGGCGTTCTGGGCCCCCGAAAGTCGTAGTCCGTATGAGTGAATCGGCTTGTTGCCAGGGCCGTAAGCGCTTGCCATTGCCGAATGTACTGAGTGGTCGCATCGCGATGCGGGTCGCGCGCGGCCACCGCGAGCGTGTCGCACCCCGGCTCGGGATCGTGTGCGCTCGGCGAGTCGGCGAGCACCAGGACATGCCGGTTCGCTTCGTGACGAAAGAAGTAGTAGATGCCCTCGCTCTCCATCAGGCGCGACACGAACGCAAGGTCTGTTTCGCGATATTGGACGACGTACTCACGCGACTGGTAGCCCTCGAAAAGCGCCGTTTCGAAGTCCGAGAAGCCCCTGTCCTGGAACACCTTGGCGATGACGTCGGGGACGCTCATGGCCTGGAACACGCGGCAATCGGCCCCCTGCGATAGGTACCAGAGCCAGGCGCGGACGACGAACCGGTAGCGCGAATACCCGTCGTCTCCGGTACCCAGATACTGAAACTCTGTCACCCGCCCATTCCAGTACCGCGGCTGTGGGGCCCCGTCGGTTCTCTCGAGTTGCACGGTTACCGCTACGTTGAGCACGTCCGCCGCCTTCAAGTCCGCCTGGGTGCTCACTACGTCCAGCGTGTACTCGAACGACTCAGAGATCGCCTCGCGACCGTCCATCGCACGAAACGTGACGTCGTCGCCGAACGGCGTGTGCAGCGTGATGGGCCCCGATTGAATAGCGTTCATGGTGGGACCGGTTTCCGCGTGGGTCGAAGCGCCTTGCGTGCCATCTTCAGTCGATCTCGATATCGGTCTGACCGGGGGACGTTACCTGGATCTGACCGCCCCATTGGCAAACGAGCTGCGACGAATCGTTGAGGGCGGGCTTCCCGGCAATCGTTACGCTGATAGAACCTGGCGTCCAAGGCGCTGGCGTCATCGGCATGCACGGCTGCGGAGTGAGGGCGCCCATCGCAGCCGCCGTCGCGGCGGCGACCTGCGGGTTTGCCGGCGACATGCACATGCCGAACGGGGCGATGTTCATGTTCGGGACCATGTCCTGTATCGTCGCGGCGGGTTGCGAATCGCCCTCTACGGCGTTGGTCGGAAGGACCGCGAGTTGCGAAGGCGCGTTTCCCATCGAACACGAAAGACTCGCTCCTTTGACGACCAGCTTCGGCATGGTGCAGCAACTCTCCTCGGTGAGTGGCCCGTCCCGCGCCCGCGACCGCCCACGCGGGATCGATCCTTACCACGGCTCGCGCACCTCGAGGGCTCGCCCGGCGATGTCCGCGCTCAATCGCCGAATTCGACCGGCGGTACACGCATCGGGACGAATCTGTCTGGCCACGGCATGTCCGCCGCGGCGAGTCCTTGCCAGCCCCAGCATTTCAGCTCGTCCGAATCGAGGACGACGCACGTGTACCCGAAGCCAACGGCGACCCGACGTACGCTACGACCCGGTCCAACGTCGACCGATGGGAGTGCGCCGCCCATTCCGCCACAGCCGTGAGCACGCCAGTCTCCCAGTCCGAGCTCCCCGTCGACGTTCCGGCCCCAGCACCGCAGACTATGCTCGTCGAGCAGTGCGCAGGCGCCGTTCATCCCGACCGCGAGAGCCGTAGCCCTCGCCTTCGTCCCGAGCGCGAGCGGAGCCAAGGCGTCGCCCATTTCATCCGGCTCATCGCCGGTCGCGTCTTGGTCGCACGAACCCATCGCCCCGCACGCGAGCCCCCAACACTTGATCTCGCCCGTATCCAGGATGGCACACGTCGCGACGGGGCCCGAGGCTAGCGACACCGCGAGCCGCCCGGCACCAAGGTTGACCGGTGGCAGGTCATCGCCCATTTGGCCCGGTGCGCCCCCGCGATTGGATGTCGAGCCGAGCCCGAGGCGATCCCCCCGCCCCCAGCACTTCACGTGGCCATCGTCAAGCAGCGCGCACGTGAAGGCGAGACCCGCCGATAGCCTGCGAGCGGTGCGACCGGAGCCCAGGTCTACGAAGGGCAGGTTGTCTCCCATCGAATGCGGCGTATCACCCCGACTTCGCAGATCTCCCAGGCCGAGCTGGCCGTATCCGTTCGACCCCCAGCACTTGACGCGACCAGTCGCCAGCAGCGCGCATTGGTGTGTAGCTCCCGAGACGACCTCCAGTGCGTGTTGTCGCGCGCCCAAGTCGACCGCAGCGACGCTGTCGCCCAGGTCGCCACACAGCCCCGCGGGAGAGGCGCCGGAATCGCCGAGCAAGCCCGCGACGCTGGCACCGAAACACTTGACCCTGCCCGACGCCAGAGCGACGCAAATTGAGTGCCGAGAGATTCCAAACCCGGTCGCGGCCTCCCCGGGGCCGAGGCACATCGGGTGCGGATATCTGCCGGTGCCGACGGGTTCGTACGGGACGTCGCGAACGGCGGACGGATCGATGCCCAGCTCCCCGTGGCTGTTGCTGCCCCAACACTTGGCGCTCCCGCCTCGAAGCGCCACGCACGTGTGACTGTACGCGGCCGCGAGGGCCACGATGCGCGATGAGCCTTCAGTCCCTCTGGCGGATGCGTCGTCTGTCAGCGGCTCGGCATCCACCTTCTTGGAGCTGTCCGCCGCTGCGGGCCGAGGCGCGATCCGCGGTGGGGGCCATGTCAGATGAGGTCGGAAGGTATAGACGAGCAGAGCGCACGCCGTCGCGACCATCAGGGTTGCGAGCGCGCGAAGGAACATGGCGCCACGCAGGATAGAAGGATTCAGCGACTTGCTGCGAGAGCGCGTCGGGCTCGATCCTCCCGACCGCGGCGCAGGTTTCGGACCTCGGTTGGGGAGACTGTCTGCTCAGCGCGCGCATTCGCTGGGCTCTCGCGAGGGTCTCGGGTAGCCTGCGCGATGCGAATGCTGACACGCACCCTGATCGTTGCGGTCTTGCTTGCCGGCCTGTCGAGCTGCGCTCGACCTTCGCAGATGCCAGCGGGGCCTGACTGGCGACAGTTCGCGGTTGATCGGCCAGGCGCGACAGGTGTCGCGTGGCGTCCTGATGTCTGTTCAAGCGTCGACATGAGACCCGATTACGGAACTCTGAATGAATCAAGTCTCGTGGCATTCCTTCAGAGCCAGCAGCTCAGCGTTCGCGTCGAGCGCCAGCCTGTCGAACCGGGCAAACCGGAGCTCGTTTTCGTGTTCGTTTCGGCGCCGTCGGGCTCCCAGACCATCCCGCTTCGCGTGGCCATGCTGAAGACTCCGGACGAGGCTGGCCGTGACTTGTACGACGCACTTCTGCAGCATGGCTCCGGCGTGTGGGGCGTCCACCGCGCAAACGTCGCGGTCCTGGGGCCACCCGGCAGTCCGGACGACGACCTCGCGTTTGCCGCCAAGACCCGCCTCGCGTGCTGGGGCACATTTACCATAGCGGAGGGCGGCGACGCGGTCGTCATCCCAGGGGGGTACGCGGAGCCATGATCGATGTTCGACGGCGATGGGGAGCGACGGGGTGGATGGCCCTTGGCATTCCTTCCCTCCTCGCAGCATGCGGGGGAGGCAGTGGCTCGCGGGCTACGGTGTTTGATCCGACGGGAGCCGGTCTGCCAGTCGACATCACTGCGAACCCGGACGTTGAGCGACCGTACACGCCGCTCGACGGGGCAACGACCGGCCAGGAACGCTGGATCGGTGTGTCGGTCCTTCGCGACACCGTCCGCTTTTCAAGGCCGTCGCGATGGACAATACGCGACGCGAGCCTCGAGCCGGGCCGCTCGTATGTCCGGTACGTATCGCCGGACGCATACTCGTTTGCGATCTACGAGCGGGGCGACGATTCCGGGAAGCCATGGTCCGAAGTGTATGCCCACTACGAGGCCGACGTCTCCGGAAACGGGGCGAAGGCGATTGGTCAGCGTGTGCCTGTATCCACTGCGATCAACCAGGGACGCGCTTACACAATCGATCGCAAGATCAACAGCAAAGTGCCCGTCCTGAGCCGTAGCCGCGAGATATTATTCCGAAGCGATCACAGTGTCGTGCTGGTTCAAATCGTTACGACTGAGGAAGACCTCTCGCGGTTCGCTGGTGACATTCTTGAGATCCTGCGCCGCATGGAGGTCCAATAGCGATGCGGCGCCTCTATCGGCTTCCGTGGGCCCCGTCGGTCAGCTTGCTCGCGATCGCGAGTGCCAGTGCTTGTGGAGGCTCTCCGCCAATCTCTCGAATCGAGGACAAGGCGCGCCTCGATGTGCCAATCGCAATCTGCCGCAAGCCGCTCGACCCGAGCGATACGGACGACGCGGGCGTTGCCCGGTCGGATGCATACTGGAAGGTAGTGCTGCCCGGCTTTCGTGGAATCGGGTTTCCGATTCGCCCGAGCGACATCGATTGCGTTGGGGACCGACCGGACCAAGGGCTGTCGGGACCCGCAGGACCCGCTTGGTCGGTCGCCGAGGATGACCTGGTGCTCTCGGCGCCCGACGACGGAATGCAGGCGGCGTGGCTGCGAGCCTTTCGACAGTCGGACGGCATGGGCTTCGGTCCGCTCGCTCTCGTTCGGGGCAGGGCCTCGGAGATGGACGTCTACGCGATCGGCCGCTTCCGCGGCAGCGTCCACCATGCTCGCTTCGAACTCGGACAGCTGGGCACATCGAAAGTCGTCGTCGGACACGACGGACGATGCGCCGACGTCAAGGTCGATGTCGAATGCGACAGCGTGCTCACATTCTATATTGCGGCAGGCGGAAAACTCGCCGCCGCAGCGGATTCCCCGGAGCAACGCCTTCAGTACGCCAACGCGAAGGGGCAGGGACGATTTCAGTATCGCCTGACGACGGACGCTCCTGTCTTCGATGGACCGACAGTTCGGGTGCACGAGAAGCTATTGGTGCGCGACGCGAATCAAGAAGAGGTGCGCAAGGCCGAAGGCGACCGCGTGTTCACCCTCGTCGCTGGGGGACGGTTGGCGCCGCAGCAGGACTCCCTATGGGCTCAGATCCCGTCCTTGTCGGCGAAGTAGGCGGCCAGGTTGGCGCGCCGGATCACCTCCCGCGTCGCACCTTCTCGACGAGCTCATCATACCGTGTCTTGTAGTGCTCCCAGAGAGCGCGGTGACGGCCCAGCATGCCTCCGAGGCTGGGCACACCGCACGCGCTTTCGATCGCTTCGGGCGCCAATTCGTCGAGCACGGCTTTGACTCCGTGCAGGACGGCCTCGGTCAGCGCCGCGTCGTGCGCCGCTATGTCGACGAGCGTCTCTCTTACCGTCTCGGCGGTGTCGAATTCCTGATTGCGCCAGTCGAGGAGTGCGAGGGCAAGGGCTGCCGGGGCGCTCACCCTGCCGACGCGCTCCGCGCTCTCTGACTTCGCTTTCCCACGAGGCTCCGCGCGCCCTAACTCCGTCAGCGAGACAGATCTCGAGTAACCGTCTCTGAGCAGTATGAATGAGCTGCAAAAGGCCTCCACGAGATCGTGCAGTTTCGTCAAGAAGCGGGCTACATCGCCCGTGGTCTCGAGGGGAACACCGGGAACCAAGGAGGCTCCTAGCTCGCGGAGCCCAAGCAGCGCGAGCATCTCGTTCGACATGGTCAAGTGGCTGGTGCTTCGACTTGCCCCAGCCGGCGAAACAGACGGGGTGGCGACCTTCGCGCCCACGCCCATCGCGTACGGCCCCGCCGCGAACTGTCCGGAGACGGGCGCGAGCCCCGGGAGACTGTCCACTGTGCCATAGCCAGACGGGCTCTGCGGCGCCGCGCCCGGGCGCTCTGGCGCCGGCGTGCTCCGCCGGCCCGGTGCCCGCAGATTCGGGTATCCCGGCGGCGGCTCGGCCATCGAGAGAGCCGGGAGCGGCGACAGGCCCCCCGGCACGCTTCCAACCGAGCCAAGGCTCAGGGCGAGACGGTCATCGAACTGGGATCCGTCGACTCGGAGCGGGGGCCCGGCGTCCGCCGAATCCATGGGCATGGTGGTGACGGAAACCTCCACCGCGCACGCCAAAGTAAACGCATTTCCAAGACGCGCGAGAGGAACGGACTCGCCCGGGGGCAGAGGCTCGCCTCTTTGGTTTTGAGTGCCGTTGCGACTATGAAGGTCGCGTACGCACACGTCCGTGCCCACCAGCTCTATGACCGCATGAGCCTGGGACACGAGCGGATGGGCGATCCGGCAGTCCTCGGACTGGGCGCGCCCAAGCCGAACAGGTAAGGCGTGACCGATGTGCTCCCCTTGGAGATCTCCGTTCCGCGAGCGGAAAGTGACGCGGACTCCAGCACCCATGCCGCTAGCCTACTAGAAGGCCCGGGGCTTTCAGCCAATCCCTGCGCGATCCCGGTGTCATGTTGCGCGGCGCATCAAGGCCTGCCGACTCGAATCGCATCAGGACATTGGAGGCGAGTGAAGAAATCAGGGCGAAACGGGTCGGACCGGCCCTCGCCGCGAATCTTCAGTGTGAGCGGCGGGCACTCGCTCACGTAGACCGTCGAGTTCGACGGGAGAGATCTAAGGCCGCCGAGGTGCCCGAAGAGATCGAACAACGCGAAGGAGTGTCGCCCAAACTCCTGCGTCGGCCGTCCTCCCTGCTGCCATTCGATGCGCACGTCTTCGCCAAACCATCGAAGCATACTCGACCATTGACCTTGCGGAAGCGGCGTTTCCTTAGAACCGATGACCACCCTCGAGTCTTTGACATCCGGCGCAGTCCAGTCGGCTTGGAGCGAGAAGCGCAGCCCCTGGTCCTGTCCCTGAAAGAATGCGTCGGTGATCTCTTGAGCCACCGACAGACACTGGAGCCCCTCAGGGGCGACAGGATCCGCCCCTTGCTTGGCCGCATATCGCCCGTCGCCCTTGAGCTCGACGGAGTCACCCAGATGGGCATGTACGAACCCCCATAGAATTCCGTCGGGTTTGAAAAATGCTGCAAAGTCACCGAAGTTTGCCGGAGGTGTGCCCGAACGAAACGGGTAGCGACGACTCAGCTTGTCATTCCACGCCGTCCAAACATCAGACCTCCAGTCCGCCGCAAGAGAACTTGCGCCCTCCGCTTTCACGGCTTGAACAGTCCCCATCACGGGAGGCATGAGGAGGCGTGCAAGAGAAGAGCGAATGGGTTCCCGCGTCCCGTCCAGGAGCTCCTGGACCGCTGACTTGGCCTCGATGAACGGGGCCTGCGCATCCAGCACAGATCCCTTTGGTGAAGGGTCCTGGTCGAGGGCAGCCTTCAGCTTTTCGAGAATCGCCAGATACTTGTCGAGCGGTGCGGGCCCACTGCTCTTGTCAGCGCCGTCGAGGGACCCAGCGAACGCCAATATGGGGCGAAACGCTGTCTCGACCGCCGTTGGAGGAGCTGGTTTGACGCCCGCGTCGGCCCCAGGTGCACCGAACCATGGCACGTGTATAAGGACACGTTCGGTGAGGGATGGCGCGGGCGAGTTGACGTCGTCATCGTGGATCACGTTCAGCTTGAACGCCGCAAATAGAGGTCGAAACAGCCCGTCATCGTCGGCGATTGCCGTGATCTCATCGCGCGCCGCAACCACATCGGCGGGAGTCTTGACCTTGAGTTCGCCGAGGAATCGAAGCCAGCGTTCCGAGTAGTCCGCGAGGTAGCGTTGGCGCACCTGAACCCTGAGTTCGGCGTCGTCAACAGGAATGCTCGCATCGTCCAGCACCCAGCGATCGACCTCTGCCTCAGGGGGCCATGGCCCCGGCCCATGAAGCGCGTCACGGATCTTCTGCCAGCCGCTGGCGGTGTAGGCTCCTGCTATCTGCACATCGCCGCGCGACTGGAGAAACGAGAGGGCCGGGGCTCCGAAGACAGCGCTCGCGCGCAGAGGAGGCTGGTCCCGTGCCCACAAGAGGAGCCGACGGTACGGCATGTCCTGAGCACGCAATTGCTTGCTCATCCGGTGACGAGCGTTGGTCAGCGAATCAGTCTGCGCCCATCGCATCTCGGGATTGCGCTCAAGTGCAGCCAGGTAGCGCCGGGCGTGCTCGTTCAGCCGCTCCGCAACAACTGCCTGGCCCGCCGGCAGGAGTAAAGACCACTCGTCCGCGAGCTTCCTTGCCGCCCACGCGCTGCTGGCGTGCCCCTTTGGGTCGACAAGCGTGGCAAATAGCCTGACTATCTCGTATCCGTCCCGCAGCGGTGTGCTCGTCTCGGGGGCGGACGGCGAGTCCGCGAGAGGCGGCCCCCACGCAATGGCGTCGAGTTTCTTCTCGAGGGCTGGACGAAGCGACTTCGTCATCCACGCGTGCAGACGCCCTTCGTACGCGTCGACCAGCGGGTCACGGAGGCGCCGAGCGGCCTGGGGTCCGAACCATCCGGGCACGCCCCAAGAGGACGACTCGGCCTCGATCTGGCGGAGGGCGTCAAGGGCGGTCTCTATCGGATCGAGGCTCGTCCCGGGAGTCAGAGCAGCGCCAGCCGTTCGAAGCGCCTCGGCGGCGCCTTCTACAGCATTGACAGTTTCCAAGTTATGCCGGTAGCTGATGAGCGCCGGGGTCAAGACCGCAGCGGTAACGATCAGACCAGCCAAGGCCACCCACTGATCGAACTTTGCTCGTTTGCGAAGCGCGGAGTCGGTCGGTCGCGCGAGATCCCGATCGGGGAGGACCACAGACCGAAAGAGGGATAGGGCCAAAGCGCTCAAGGAGCTGCCCGGGACCGGCTGCCGCGCGCCATCCGAAGATGCGCCCGCAAAGTAAAATCCGCGGACCATGAACCGCTGGGACGATGCCCCACCGCGTCCGAGAACCTCGGCAAACTCAGTCAGTGGCGCGGACAGCTGGTGCAGCTCCGACGGGAATTTGTAGAATCCCATGCAGCCGGATGGATCGCCCTCGCGCCCAAGTCGATCGATCGCACGCGAATGGACCGCGTCCTCCAGAACGGCGAACTCACTCGCAAACGCCCTCGCTGGCTCGCGGGCCACTCGGTCGTCACCCTCCGGAAATGAGGCTCCAAAACACCCCTCCTCGCTCTCGCGGCCGCCGGCCCAGAAGTCTGGGAAGGACGGGATGCAATCTGCGTGAGTGAGAACGAGGTAGACCGGGAGAACTTCCTCAAGCCGACCGACGATGTCGTCGAGTCGTGCACGGATGTGCGCGGCCTGGTCACGACGCTCTCTGGCCTCTTTTCCTTGGAGCAATGTGACGTTGAGGACCACGATCACCCCTGCCAGCGCGTGGGATCCGCACCGACGACGCACTCCATCGAGGAGGGCGAGCCAAGGTTCGCGGTCGAGGCTGTCGAAGAACTGACCCGTGATGTCGAGCGCGTCCGCGTCGCTTCCGCAGCGAATCGCAAATGGCACCGGCTGGGCATCGATACGTTGTCCAGAGGTGTCGTTGTTGACGAATCCGCACGCGTCAAGGAGCGTCGACTTACCGGATCCAGCCGGTCCAACCACGACGTAGAGCGGGGCCCCGCGACCTCGTCGCACGCGGCGTCGGTCGGCGAGGGACCGGGATAGCTGATCGCGGACGGAACGGATCTCCGCTCGCTTGGCGTTCGGACCAGCGGTTCGGTCGGACGACGTCCGTCGCACCCGGGAACGCACGAAGAAGAACAGCCAGACACCAACCGGCGCGACGACAACGACCGCGGTGAGCGCCTCGGCGAAAAAGCGGAGGTCCGGTAGAAAGGCAGCCGCGACCCACAGGGCGACGAGGAAGAGAACGACCAGCGCGACAAGAAGCGCACGCATCGCTCTACCGCGCACCCGAAGGTGCTGCTGCGGAAACCGCGGTCGACGCGAGCGCCGCACGCACTCCGTCGATTGCCCGTGTGAGGGAGACAGAGACCATCCCGAGTCCGCCGACGCACAGCAGCACGCAGAGAACGCCGACGAGCACGGCGACCGGGAACGGACGCGAGCGCGGGCCGATTCCATCTGCGGGAACTGCGTTCGGCGCTACCCGATCAGTGATTCGCCCACGAAGGAGGGTCGTGCGAGCCGCATCGAGCAATCCGCGCGCCGCCCGCCCGCCCGGAGCGGCGCCCTGGAAACCGAGCGCGAGGCACATGTAGTACGCCTGGAGGGGTGGGAGGGGCCCCCCGCGCTGAATCAGGGCCCCCATGCGGATGAAGAAGTTCTCGCCCGCTGTAAACTCCCGGAAGTACTGAAGCTGCAAGGGTTGGCTCTGCCACTCGGCGCGCCCGTGCCAGGTCGCCCTAAGAAGGCGATCGTCGATGAAGGCGATGAGTGCGTACCGCGCCTCGGCGGTCTCTTGGTCGGAAACCCCGCCTTCCCGGCACCTCGAGACGAACTCGCGGAGAACTCCAACCATCTGCTCGCGCACGACGTCCGCGCTTGCGAGCGAGCGCGGCTCGGCGATCCGCAACACTCCCGCCAGAGCGTCTGCGGTGGCTAGGTACGCGATGTCGGCAGCGGGCTCGATCATGGTCACGACTCGAGATCAACGGAGATAGGTTGGATCGATCGCGTAGACGGACAGACCTACGTCCTTCCATTCGCCGTCGGCCGGCAGGTGCAGAGCGATAGTGGAGGTCTTGGCGATGTCGTCCCAGATGGGGCCCTCGCGGACAACGCGGAAGAAGCACGATCCCGGTTTGACAGGCAGCGAATTCGAGGGGCTCCAGTCGATCTCCACGCGCACCCCGTGCCGCGCCTGGCGCACGACATCCGGGATGGTCCTCCAGCCAGCGACCTTCATGAGCTGGGGAACCCGCTCCCGGACGACGGGCTCAGGCAACGTGGAGCGCACAACGACGAAGAATTCGTAGTTGGCGAGCCGAGGCTCGGAAATTCGGCCAACGAACATCCCGTCCGGCCTTCGTTCGAGCGCAATCTCGACATAGACCGGGGCCGCATCGACGGAGAGAAGGGAAACGACGCGAGCAAATAGGTGCTCGAACACGTCTCCGAGCTGGGCAAAATTAAATCGCGGGATGTTCGACAGGTCGGCGTCGGGCGAGAAGGTGGAAAGAGAGCCGGCCAGACTCGCTAAGGCCAAGTAAATTTCCTCTGGGTGAACGTCTGGGGTGTCGAGAAGATGAGACAGGTGCGGAAGAGCCGTGTTGAGAGTATGCAGAAGCCAGAAACGTCGTGCGTCCGTGTAGTGGAACTCCACGGCAGCCGGGCTCCGCTGCTTGCGAGCGGCCGCCAGCTCTCGTTGGCGTGCGAGTATGGCACCGACTACACGGTGGAGACCGCTCACGAGAAAAGGGGACGCTCCCACCGTGAGCACGGGCGGAACGAACGTGTCCCGGAGGATGATCTTGCCGTCCGACTGCCGCACAAGTTGTGCGAGCGGCATGGTCACCATCCGCTCGCGACGTTCGCTTCCAAACACGATGCGCAGATTGGGAACGGCGATGTCGACCGTTTGCTCCGCTCCACCGGAATTAAAGTCTGGGACTGATCGGACGTGGGAGGTGAATCTCGCTAGGCTGTTGGTACCGCCTGGGCGGTTGACGTTGTTGCCACCCTCGAGCGTGATCCCAATCAGGACATCGAGGGACGACTCGTCGCCACGGAAGTGCGCCTCGAAGGGGCGAGGCTCCGGGAGCGGATCATCGACCCCATCGGACACTCTCGGGCCACAGACGACGACGAGTCCATCGGGCCAGACCGCAGACAGCCGGCGCAATCCAAACTGTCCCATGGGCAGCAGGCGCTCGTCGACGGCAACCTCGTGGATCCCCCACGCGAGCCTTCGCGACCAAGCGATGCGCGTCGCCACGAGGTCCTCGATGTACTCATCCTGGGCCTGGAAGTGGTGCTGGCTGATGAACAGCCCCTCCGTCCATACGGGCTTACGGGACATCGCCGCCGGGAGTGCCGTGAGGGAGCGCATCCGCTCGACGACACGGGCGGTGTGCGTGAGGTCCGATCATCGTGGCAGGTCGGCGGGGGCCGGGAGGTTTGGTGGACAAGTTCGTTACGCTGGATTTCTAACACGAGGACGTGCGATGACGGAAGGGTGCGACGAAACAGGGTGCGGGGCTCCGGAGGCAGCAGCCGCGGAGCCCTCAATGTGTCGTTGAGGAACAAATAACCGAGGAGAGGTGGACTATGGCGGTCGATATGTTCATGGAGATCGATGACATCGAAGGCGAATCAGTGGACAGCGTCCATCAGGGCCACATTGACGTCAAAGGATGGCATTGGGGGGCTCATCAGACCGGGTCTTCCCAGTTGGGTAGCGGCTCGGGAACCGGCAAGGCGACGGTCGAGGACCTGGTCTTCGAGTCGTACTTCGAGAAGTCAACCCCGACGCTGATGGCGATGGTGGCGAACGGCACGCCGTTCAAGAAGGCGACCCTGACCGTACGCAAAGCCGGGGGTCAGCCACTCGAGTACATCAAGATCACGATGACGGGTGGCATCGTCTCGAACGTGACGCACACTTTGCCGACCGGTGGCGAAGTCCCCTTGGTGAGCATTAGTCTCAACTTCGCAGCCGTCGATATTGACTATACGCCGCAGGCTGCCGACGGCACGGGCCAGCCAGTGGTCTCGACGTCCATCAAGATCGCCACGCAGGCGCACTAGAGTCCGGCAATCCAACCGCGAAGCGGGCTGGCCTCTCGACCGGGCCCAGCTCACGTGTGCCGCCTGCGGAAAAATCGTCGGCTTTGCCGATGTGCGCCGCAAGGCTGCCTTCTTGGCCATCACCTCTGCCCGGACCGCTCGGCGAGCGGTCTGCTCGAACAGCGGCTGCCAGCAGGGCCGGGACGAAATGAGGGGGGCGAATCCCGACGGCTCCCGCCCGTACTCGGGGCCCATGGCGAGTGGGGCTACGGGCCTCAACGCGGCGCCCTTCCAGCGAGTGGAACCTGCGAAGCTGTCCGAGCGGATCCCCGTCATGGAGCACCGTTGAATGTCGCACAGCTCTTCGCAAACCGGCTGGACTCGAACTGCAGCACACCCCAATCGAAGTCCTCGGGCACGCACGTGTCGCGGCTATCTGTGGGCAACCATGTGTCCAAGAACGCCTGGGCCCTGTGCGCCTCCGAGTCTGGGATCCTCGCGGTGGTCTCTCCGTCCGGAACGACATCGCGCAAGAACTCCGGATTGAGGTCGCGGATATGAGCCGTCGTGGTAGAGGAAGCACGAGCGATCAGGCTTAGTCGCGTCCCTGGTCGCACAACGACCTCTGCGGTGCTCTCGAGGCGCTTGCCATACGGGTTGAACTGAAGGCGGCTAACGTTCTTGAGCATGAGAGCGTAGGCCTCGATCGCCGGCACGTATCCAGCCGTCTCTTCGGGCAGAAGGTGTGCGTGCGCCAACTCCCAGAAGCCCACCTTTTCGCCGACCTGCGCCATACGCGTGAGCACGCCGTAAGGCCCCATGTTATACGCCGCGAGCGCGAGGTCCCATCCTCCGAGCAAACGCTGTAGATCGGTGAGGAAATGGATGGCTGCATCCGTAGACTTGACCGGGTTTAGTCGTTCATCGACCTCCCCTTCGACGACGCGCAATCCGTAGGCTCGGGCCGACTCAGGCATAAATTGCCACAGACCTTTCGCGCCGCACGGGGACGTCGCGGTCCGGTTGCATCCACTCTCCTGGTAAACGACTGCCTGCAGCCAGTGCGGCGCCCCGTACTTAACGAGCGTGCTCTCGAAGATGTCCGCGTAAGCGGAGCACAAGAACAACTTCGCTTGGAATCCCTGCCTCCCCGCAATGTTCTTTGTCCCGAAGTCGAACAGGTTGCGCAGCGCCGGCTCATCGCGGATCGGAAAGTCCTCCGGGAGCTTGAGCGAGCGTAACCACGCGGGCGCGGGCTCGTCGGGAGGCGGGGTCAGAAAAAGGCTCGACTTGTCCACCGCACTCAGCGCGTCGCGCGCGCGCGAAGTCCAACCCTGTCCGCACGCTGCCGGATCGTTGCGGCAGGCCTGGACCATCCGGTTCTGGATATCGAGCAGTGTTTGCATCTGCGGGGTTTCCGTCCCGATGGAGCGGAGCAAAGCCGCGGTGCTGTCCGCGAGTGCGGACGCAGGTGCCACCGGGGACGCCCGACGCTCCGAGGAAGCTCCCCTGGCGGCGCCAACGATTGCGGTCGCGGAGCCCGCGGCAACGATCGGTTGGCTCGTTCCGCGACTCCCTGACGCCACGACACACACGGCAATCGCAGCGAGAAGGAAAAACGCGCCGCCGATTGCGTAGATCGCAGCCGGTACAGTCGTCGACCGAGCGCGCCGACCGGGCGGCCCCGAACCGCTAAGTGGCGGCGAGTCTAGGACCTTTGGCCTTTGTGATAGCCCGACTGGCTTCGCGGGCTTCGGCGAAGCGACGTCGCTGGCTGGGGGCCAGGCCGACGCAGACCTGCTCCCCGCAATCCACGGGAACGGTCCTCCGATCGAATCGACCGGTGACGAGGAGCGGGGTCCACCGGGTATGACCCCCTTGCGTCCGCGTCCAAACGCGCGAAACCCGAAGAACGTACCCTCGAGCAGTCTCGGAGGCTCGTCCTTGGGGGGGGACAGCGGGATCGGTCGTGCGACGGGTGTGGGAGCTGGCGGGACGATTCCCGCGGGTCGAACGGCTGGCGGAGACATTGGTGACGCAGGCGCAGGGGCCACGCCAGGAGGCCCCGAGACTCGCGAGAGCATCAATGGCGGTGGCGCGATGATCGAGCCTGGCCCAAAGACAGACGCTTCCTGTGGCCCGCGTTGAACAGGCACCCTCGGATCGTGGCCCGCGGGCATGTCGGGGGCGTCAGCCGGGCGTTCGATGACCAGCGTGCCGCCCGTCCGTCCGCCAGCCCCGACGCTTTCCGCCGCGCCCGCTTGCGCCAGGTACTGACCCACATCCCGAAGGGCGACGCTCGCGGCAGCCGGCCCGGCCGCCACGCACGTCGAGAGGTTGCGCAAAAGCGAGGCAAGCTCCATCGCACCGGAGGCGCTCGCATGCCCCGCGAGCCGCGCGGCCTCGCTAGCGACACGGAGAGAGTCGCTATGCGACGAGCTCAAGAGCATTCCATGCCAGCGCGAGAGAGCGCTGCTCACAACCTCGCGGAGGCGAACGTCGAGCGCTTCCTCCACTGGCCCGCTCGATCCGGACATGGTTCGCAGACTACCATCCCGAGAACGGAAGGCACCGCCGTCGCGCCGGACTGCGCGGACAGATACAGATATGGGGCAGGCTGGCCTCCGGGATCGAGGTCGACGGGCCTTTGCAGTCCCAGCTGGAGGCGATGGCCGCCGAGAATGTCCGCTCGCGCCCGTCCTTGACAAGCCGGCATCCGCATAGGTAAGCACCATCACATTCACAGCGAATTGGTCCGCTTCGGCAATGTTTGATTTGCAAGGACTGCTTCAGCCGCTGGAGCAGGGTGAGCCTAGCGGCCCGAACCTCAGGTATTCGCCTGAGTACATCGCCCTGGAACGCGCACTCGAGGGGAAGCCCGAGCGGCAGATGGGAGCGACCATCGTCCCAGCGGAGCCACCGGACTGGCGTTCGGTCCACGAGCAGTGCGTCGGCCTTCTGCGATCGTCGAGGGACCTGCGTCTGGCGGTCACGCTTGCGCGTGCCGAAGCGGAGCTCCACGGCTTCTCCGGCTTCGCCGAGGCCATGCGATTGATCGTTGGTCTCGTGACAACCCAATGGCAGACGCTGCACCCCCGTTTGGATGAGGACGACGATAACGACGCGACTGCCCGCGTCAGCGCGATGTCGGAACTCATGCAACGACACGTCCTTCAGGCTCTCCGGAACGCGCCGCTGGCCGTCAGCCCTGCGTTCGGCCCGATAAGCCTTCGATCGGTGGAATTGGCTGCGGCTTCAAAGGGCGGAGTCAACAAATCGAGCGCCGCCACCGTGACATCGACAAGCGCCTCACCTGCCGGAACTGTAGGCAGCGCTCCCACCGCTTCTGGGCTGACCATGGCTGCGGTCGACGCGGCGTTTCAGCATACGGACGCCGAGACCATGACAATTACGGTCGAGCGGATCGCCGCGTCCATCGACCAGGTTCAGAACCTGTCGACAGTTTGGGCGGAACGGCTTCCCGGTGCCGGACCCGATTTTTCTGAGCTTCGCAGCCTGCTCAAGCAGGCGCATCAGGCGGTCCTGAGCCACTTGGAAGTCCGCCAGGTCGAGAGGACGCAGCACGCGCCGCCGGCCGAGAACTCCCCGCGGGGCGCGGTCGAGGGGATCCGCGGGGACGGTGAGATCCGGTCGCGAGACGACGTTGTTCGCGCAATTGACGCGATCTCCGCATACTATGCGCGAAGTGAGCCCTCGAGCCCGGTGCCACTTTTGCTCCAACGATGCAGAAAGATGGTCACGATGGCGTTTACCGATATTCTGAAGGAGCTCCTGCCGGAGAGCCTCCCGAATCTCCAGAAAATCGCCGGCAAGACCGACTGACCCACCCAGCAGGAGAGACTATGAGCAGCCAGAAGTTCATCGGGAGAAACAGGGCCCCTCGGGTCCAGATTGAATACGATGTAGAGCTGCTCGGCGCTCAGAAGAAGGTGCAGCTGCCGTTCGTGATGGGGGCGATGGCCAATCTTTCTGGGTCGCCGTCGGATCCCCTGCCGCCGGTCGCAGAGCGCAGCTTTCTTGATATCTCGGCCGACAACTTCGACGATCGTCTGAACGGCATGAAGCCGCGCGTCGTTGCCCAAGTCCCGAACAAGCTGACCGGCGAGGGTTCCCTCGGTGTGGAGTTGCGGTTCTCAAGTATGGAGGACTTCACCCCTGGGTCGATCGCGCGAAGCGTGCCTGCCCTTCGCCAACTGCTGGAGGCTCGAACCCAATTGGCGAACCTCATTACGTATATGGACGGCAAATCAGGTGCGGAGGAGCTCATCGCGCGTATCCTCAAGGACCCCGCCCTCCTAACTGCACTCGCTTCTGCACCCAAACCACCTTCCGGGGACGACGGCACGCCTTCGCCCCAAGAGGCCGAGTAGTCCCATGAGCCAGCCCCTGCAAGATCGTGAGGCACCCGGCGCGCCGCTTCAGACGGAGGAATCGAGTGAGCTCGCGGCGCTCTTGAGCAAGGAGTTCAAGCCCCAGACGGATCGCGCTCGCTCCGAGGTCGAATCGGCCGTCCGAACACTCGCGGAGCAAGCGCTGGCCGGGGCCGCGGTGATGTCGTCGGACACCGTCGGGAACATACAGGCGATCATAGCGGAGCTGGATCGCAAGCTGAGCGAGCAGGTAAACGAGATCCTTCACCACCCGAGCTTCCAAGAACTGGAAAGCGCCTGGCGGGGGCTTCATTACCTCGTCACCAACAGCGAGACGGATCAACAGCTCAAGATCCGCGTTCTCAACATTTCGAAGGCGGAACTCGCAAAGACCCTTCGTCGCTACAAGGGCGCTGCCTGGGACCAAAGTCCAATCTTCAAGAAGGTGTACGAGCAAGAATATGGTCAGCTGGGAGGCGAACCCTTCGGGTGTCTCGTGGGTGACTACTACTTCGACCAAAGTCCCCAGGACGTCGAACTCCTCGGAGAGATGGCCAAGATCAGCGCTTCCGCCCACGCCCCGTTCATTTCGTCCACCGCGCCCTCTCTATTTCAGATGGAATCGTGGCAAGAGCTCAGCAATCCACGCGACCTCGCGAAAATCTTCTCGACGCCGGAGTACGCCGCCTGGCGCTCGCTCCGCGAGTCGGAGGATGCACGTTACATCGGGTTGACGCTCCCACGCTTCCTTGCGAGGCGGCCCTACGGAGCCAAGTCCGAGCCGGTCGAGGAATTTGCGTTCGAGGAGGACACCACGGGGGCCACCGAGGACAAGTTTACCTGGGCGAATTCTGCCTATGCGATGGCCGTCAACATCAATCGCTCTTTCAAGCTCTTCGGGTGGTGCTCTCGGATTCGGGGTATTGAGTCGGGCGGAGCGGTCTTCGGCCTTCCGACCTACACATTCCCGACCGACGATGGGGGAGTGGACATGACATGTCCGACGGAGGTCGCCATCAGTGACCGGCGTGAAGCGGAGTTGGCGAAATCGGGCTTCATGCCCCTGATCCACAAAAAGAACTCGGATTTCGCAGCGTTTATCGGTGCCCAATCGCTTCAGAGGCCTGAGACGTACGACGATCCCGAAGCGACAGCCAATGCTGCGCTGGCAGCAAGGCTTCCTTATTTATTTGCCACTTGTCGCTTTGCACACTATCTCAAATGTATCGTTCGCGATAAGGTGGGAGCGTTCAAAGAGCGTGAGGAGATGCAGAAGTGGCTGCAGAAGTGGATTATTCAGTACGTGGATGGAGACCCGGCGCATTCGACTGAGGAAACGAAGGCTCGAAAGCCGCTTGCCGCTGCGCAGGTCGTCGTCGAGGAGATTGAGGGAGAGCCCGGGTATTACTCGTCGAAATTCTTTCTTCGACCCCATTATCAGCTGGAGGGTCTCACCGTATCGCTTCGCCTGGTCGGCAAATTGCCTTCCGCCAAGGGCAGCGGCTGATCCCGTGGCGCGACGAGGCTGCACGTGGTGGAGCTGACAGCCAGCTCGGCGCTCCAGCCGTGTCTATTGGATCGGCTGAGGGACGACGATCCTGGACATCGGACAGAAGCCTCGGACCGACAGGTTCTCTCGCTGGCGCAGTTTCGGGACACGGTGCGTCGCGACCTTGGGTTCTTGTTGAACACGACGCATCTTTCCACGGTGCAGAATCTAAGCGGTTATCCTTTCGTCGATACCTCCGTCTTGAACTTTGGTATTCCGGACCTCGCCGGCCGACCGGTGTCCGCCATCAATGCTTCTGATCTGGCTCGAAGCGTGCACCGCGCCATCCTCCTATTCGAACCGCGGCTCCTAGAGAATTCCCTTCGCGTCAGCGTTGCGATTGGGGACGCCGACAGAGATCCAAAGGCCCTTCACTTCGACGTCGTGGGCGATTTGTGGTGCCAGCCCACGCCGGTAAGGCTGCGGTTTCGGGCGGAGCTGAACTTGGAGGACGGTGAGGCTAGGGTGCTCGAGGCCACCCCGGGGTGACGCGTGGAACTTCGATTTCTTGACTATTACAACCGCGAGCTACGCTACCTGCGCGAGCTTGGGGGGGAGTTCGCACGCGACTTTCCCAAGATTGCCGCGCGTCTTGGCCTGGACTCCTTCGAATGCGCGGATCCGTACGTGGAGCGCTTGCTCGAGGGGTTCGCTTTTCTCGCGGCGCGTGTACACCTCAAGATCGACAGCGAGTTCCCGCGCTTTACCGAGAGTCTGCTGAATATGGTCTGCCCTCACTACCTCGGGCCGACGCCGTCGATGACAGTCGTCCAGCTCGTGCCCGACCAGCAACAGGGCGGCTTGTCCGATGGCTTTGTGGTGCCGAGGGGAACCCCCCTCAAATGCAAGGTTCATGCGGACGAGCCGGCAGTATGCGAGTTTCGCACAGGTCAAGATGTGGCGCTCTGGCCGATTGAGCTCGTTGGTCTGAGGCTGAGCCCTGTCACGGGATCTCCGGAAGTCGACTTCGGAACGGGGGCACGGATCCAAGGCACTCTAACGCTTCACCTTCGCACGACGACTTCGATTCCCTTTTCGCGACTTGCGCTAAACGAGCTCACGCTGTTCTTTCGCGGAATGGATCCCGTAGGGCTTGGCCTCTTCGAGCTCTTCGCTGCTGCTGCGGTCGGTGTTGCGACGCGAGTGCCGGGCCAAGACTGGATGCGCCTCGCTGATGCACGTGCGGGCCCGGTGGGGCTGGAGGACTCGGAGGCGCTGCTGCCTGTCGGTGCCCGGAGTTTCCAGGGATACCGCCTTCTCCATGAATACTTCGCATTTCCCCAGCGATTCTTGTTCGCCCGAATCGAGGGACTCGCTCGCGGTGTGCGAGGGTGTGCCGGGACTGAAATGGAGTTGATGCTGGGACTGTCGCGGTACACGGCATCTCTCGAGTCCGCAGCCACTGCCTCCGCTGTCGCACTCTTCTGCGCGCCTGCGGTCAATCTGTTCCCGCGGACTGCCGATCGAATCCAGCTAAGCGACCGTGATCACGAGTACAACGTGGTTGCCGACCGCGCGCATCCGATGGACTTCGAGGTCCATTCGGTTCTGGGGGCGTCGGGGTTTGGAGCGAAGGGTGATCGGCGCCGAATCTTCACACCGTTCTATCGGGTGGAGGGACGGGCGCCGGACCTCGCGGACTCGGCGTTCTTCACAATCCGTCGGACGCTCCGTCAGCCGTCGCAGCGCCAACGCGTCCGCGGCAGCCGAGCAGGCTATCTTGGCAGCGAAGTCTTCATCTCTCTCGTCGACGGGCGAGAGGGACCCTTCCGTTCCAGCCTTCGTCAACTCTCGGTCGACACACTTTGCACAAACCGCGATCTTCCGCTGATCATGCCGGTCGGAAGCCGGGCGACCGATTTTGACGTCGCGCCTGGTTTACCCTTGGAATCCATACGTTGCCTGGCGGGACCATCAGCGCCCAGGCCATCGCAGGCGGTCGGCGAGACGAGCTGGCGTCTGATCGGGCATCTGTCGCTCAATTATCTGACATTGGTCGGTTCTGGCAACGAGGGAGCTAGCTCGCTTCGCGAGCTGCTTTCGTTGTACGCCGACTTGTCCGACGAAGTAGGACGCCGCCAGATCGCAGGTGTGAGCGCAAGCACCGCGCAAGCCATCGTGCGCCGCTTGCCGTTCGACGGCCCACCGACTTTTGGGCGCGGAACTGAATTCGTCGTAGATTGCGATGAAGCCGCATTCGAGGGAACAAGTGTCTTCCTGATGGGGCTCATTCTCTCGCGTTTTCTTGCCCGGTATGTATCCATCAACTCGTTCGTCGAGACGGTCGTGCGAACGCGCCAGCGCGGGGAGATAGCACGATGGCCAATGAGCATCGGACGCCGCCCCACGATCTGAGCTGGATTGAACGCCTGGCTCTCGACCCGGCCGCCTACGACTTCTACGTCGCCCTGCGCCGGTTCGACTCCATCAGCGACTCTGCTCCTCGCATCGGAGCCGCGGACCGACCGAGTGACGAGCCGATCCGGCTGGGGCAGAAACCGTCGCTGAGCTTTGAGCCACGGCTCGTGACGGCCTACGAAGCCGCGGAAGCCGACAGCCCGGCCCGGCTCATGGTTGGGTTTCTCGGCCTCTGGGGACCCTCGGGGCCGATGCCGACGCACCTTACCGAATACGCGCGCGAGCGAATGCGCAATTTCGGTGACGCAGCGCTCGCCCGCTTCGCCGACATATTTCATCACCGCATGCTGTCGCTGTTCTATCGAGCTTGGGCGCAGACACAGCCCACGGTGCAGTCGGACCGTCCGCAATCCGATGCCTTTACTCGATATGTCGGCGCCTTCTGCGGGTTGGGACTCGACACCAGCCGCGGAAGAACCACGGTTTCTGATGCCGTGATTCTGCACTATGCTGGCCGAATGGCGGCCGGACCGCGCAACGCTGACGGCCTCACAGCCATACTGGCCGACCACTTCGGGCTTCCGGTCCGCATTCAGGAGTTTGTTGGTGAGTGGATGACGCTCCCTCACGAGTCGACTTGGTGCCTTGGAGTGTCGCGTGACACGGGCCGGCTGGGCCAGACGACGGTCGTGGGCCGACGGGTCTGGTCTCGTGCCCACAGGTTCCGCATCTTCATCGGTCCTCTCGACAGCACGGCCGCCGCCCAGATGCTTCCGGGCTCCCCGGGGATGGCAGATCTCGCGACGCTGGTCAGACACTATACGAATGACGAATGGGCATGGGACGTCGTGCTTCGACTCAAGGCGTCGTCCATGCCAGAAACCCGTCTCAACGGGGGGGCTCGCTTGGGGTGGTCGACGCGCCTGGGAAGCGCGGTGCTCGACGAGCTCAGCCTCATATTTGATCCGGCACGGATGAATACCCGGCGCGCGCAATCGCATTTCGAGGATGACCGATCGTGACAAGAGGACAAGCCCCATGGCCGATATCAGCCGCGTAGCACTCTTTGGGAAGCTCGACGAGCTTGGGTTTCGAACTCTCGAGAGCGCCACTGTATTCTGCAAGATGCGAGGCAACCCCTATGTGGAACTGACGCACTGGATACATCAGATTCTTCAGCTTCCAGATTCCGACCTCCATCGGATCGTCCGTCACTACGAGCTCGATGCCGGACGCCTAGCGAGTGATATCATCGAGTCGCTCAACCGCCTTCCGCGGGGTGCAACGTCCATTACGGATTTGTCCGTCCATGTCCAGGACGGGGTCGAACGAGGATGGCTGTACGCCTCGTTGAAGTTCGAGGCGACGCGAATTCGGATTGGACACGTGTTGGTCGGGGCGGTCAAGACGACCGCGCTCCGCAACGTGTTGACGTCGATCTCGCGTGAGTTTCTAAAGGTCAACCCGGACGACGTAGTCGACCGCCTCCCCTCGATAGCCGCGGGTTCGCCGGAGGACAAGATGGTCGGCGTCGTGAAGGCGGCTGATGCGGAAGAAACGATGGCCCCGGCGGCGTTCGGCCGGCAGGACGCGCTCAAACGCTTCGCCGTGGACCTCACCGAACGCGCGCGACGCAAGGAGCTGGATCCCATTGTCGGACGTGACGACGAGATCCGCCAGATCGTTCACATACTATCCAGGCGCCGCCAGAATAACCCAATTCTAACGGGAGAAGCGGGCGTCGGGAAGACGGCTATTGTCGAAGGGTTTGCGCTTCGAGTTGCATCGGGTGACGTACCGCAAGCACTTCGGGACATTTCGCTTCATGCTCTCGACCTGGGACTGTTGCAGGCTGGTGCAGGCGTTAAGGGAGAGTTCGAAAGCCGGTTACGAGCCGTCATAGAGGAGGTCCAGGCGTCGCCGAAGCCGATCATCTTATTTGTAGATGAAGCGCACACATTGATCGGTGCGGGCGGCTCAGCCGGCACGGGCGATGCGGCCAACCTGCTCAAGCCGGCTCTCGCTCGTGGAACATTACGGACGATTGCGGCGACGACGTGGGCAGAATACAAGAAGCACATCGAACGAGACCCCGCGTTGACTCGGCGCTTCCAGGTGGTCAAAGTGGAAGAGCCAACGGAGGAACGAGCGATCCTCATGATACGGGGAGCGGCACCAGCCCTACAGGCGCATCATCGTGTGGACCTGCTTGACGCGGCCATTCGGGCATCCGTGCACCTTGCGAAGCGCTACATTGCGGACCGCCAGCTCCCGGACAAGGCGGTAAGCCTTCTCGATACGGCATGCGCTCGCGTTGCGATCAGTCAGCAATCCGTGCCAGCTCTCGTCGAGACCGCGCGACGCGCGCTGGACGCGACGGCGAACGAGCTCGCCGTGATTGGGCGCGAGGAATTGATTGGCGTGGATGTTGGACATCGCCGGAGCGACGCGGAGCGAGAGCTTGAGCTCGGGCGCGCTCGCCTGAGCGATATCGAGGCGAGGTGGCAACGCGAATCGGCATTGGTAAACGAACTGCGGACCGAGAGAGAGGCGTTGCGAAGCGGAGCGACGGAAGGCGGGCCAAGTCCCTCGCAAGAGCGGCGTGAGACCCTGCTGGCACTCGAGAAGGAGCTTGCGGTCGTCCAAGGGGAGAGTCCGCTGGTATTGCCAACGGTGGATGAGCAAGCAGTCGCGACCGTCGTGTCCGAATGGACAGGCATTCCCGTAGGTCGGATGGTGCGAAACGAAATTGAAGCCGTGCTGAACCTGTCTTCGACCCTGGCTCAGCGTGTCATCGGTCAAGATCACGCCCTTCAAACCATAGCGAGGCGAATACAGACAGCGCGTGCCGGCCTCGAAGATCCGAACAAACCCGTCGGCGTATTCTTGTTGGTTGGACCGTCTGGAGTTGGAAAGACGGAGACTGCATTGACGTTGGGCGAAGCGCTCTACGGCGGCGAGAAAAACGTAATCACGATCAACATGAGCGAGTTTCAGGAACCGCACACCGTTTCTACGCTTAAGGGAGCGCCCCCCGGGTACATTGGCTACGGCGAAGGAGGTGTGTTGACGGAGGCCGTGCGCCGCCATCCCTTCAGCGTCGTCCTCCTGGACGAGGTGGAAAAGGCACATTCCGACGTCCACGAGATCTTCTTCCAGGTATTCGACAAAGGCTGGATGGAGGACGGGCAGGGAACGCGCGTGGACTTCAAGAATACGATTATCCTTCTGACGTCGAACGTCGGAAGTGACGTGCTCATGGCAGCATGCCGCGATGGAGAGCTCAACCCATCGGAGGCTGAGTTGCAAGCCCTGATGCGGCCGGCGCTCCTGCGCGCATTTCCTGCGGCTCTTCTCGGACGCATGATGGTCATTCCTTACTACCCACTGGGCGACGCGACTCTAGCTCGAATCGTAGAGCTTCAGATCGGTCGCATTGCCACACGCATAAAGGAGCAGTACGGCGTTCCTCTGGAATACGATCCGGCGCTGATCGCGCTGGTGATAAGCCGCTGCTCGGAAGTAGAGAGCGGGGGACGGATGATCGATGCGGTCTTGACGAATTCGTTGCTACCGCTGTTGAGCCGAAAGTTGCTGACGCGCCGCCTTGAAGGGGAGGCGCTTGAGTCCGCTCGCGTGGATGTCGAGGGCAGTGACTTCCACGTCAGCCTCCTGCCCTAACGGTTGGAGCGGTGCCAGCTCGGCGTCTGGCGCGGGATCGACGAGGGGTGAGAGAGTGACTGCCCGCTCTCGCATAACCACTCCCGACCGGAAACTACGCTCGCGCAACTAAGGTCCTGAACAGCTCGGGCGCGCGAAAAGTCGACACCCCGCGGTTCCTTGGCGACGACCGCACGAAGGGGAGCACGCGCATAGTATCGGTCATGGCATGGAAGCGAGCTCCGAATAGCAGTTCCAAGTCGCACCGGTTCGGTGGCGACTGGACGACCGAGAAGCACCACGTGATCGCCGAGTACCTCGCGAGCTACACGAAGGCGCTCAAGAACCAGCCTTCCGCAGATCGGCTGTTTCGGAAGGCGTACATCGACACGTTTGCGGACACCGGTTACCGGGACGCGCGACGCAGTGACGACGAAGACGGCGAGGCCTCGCGCGGTTCGCTGCTCTTTCCCGATCTCGCCAAGAAGGAGCAGCAGAAGCTCCTTGATGGCTCTGCACGTCGCGCATTGCGGACAAGTCCGCGATTCGATCGCTACATGTTCATCGAACAGAGCACCGGCCGATGCGCGCAATTGGCGGATCTGAAGTCGGAGTCTCCCCACCTGCTCGAGCGGGGAGCCAAGTAATGGCTTTCGGTTCCGGAATTGAGTGGACCGAGTCGACTTGGAACCCCGTCACGGGCTGCGCGAAGGTCAGTCCCGGTTGCAAGCACTGCTACGCCGAGCGGATGGCGGAACGGCTCCGGGCGATGGGCCAGGCGAACTACCGCAACGGCTTCGAGATGACGCTGCAGCCCCAAATGCTCGAGTTGCCGCTCCACTGGAAGAAGGCGCAAACGATCTTCGGCAACTCGATGAGCGACCTGTTTCATCGGGACGTTCCGCTTGAGTACACACCTGAAGGTGTTCGACGTCATGCGGCGGCGCACTGGCATCGCTTTCAGGTTCTGACGAAACGCGCGGAGCTAAAGGTTCTTCCGCGATGAGTGGGCAATCTGATCTTAGATTATCGTACTATCGTTCGCTTGAGCGTGATGAGGGGCGTTGCAGACCGCTTCTCGCGGCCCGTCACGTCCGCATCCTGGGTTCGCTATGCCTTCGCGAACGCCCACCTGACCCAACTGAGTGGTTGAACGGCTCGGCGAACCGTGATAGTTCCCGCGCCGCACGTTTTCCCAGACGTTCATCTGCATCGAAAGAAGCTCCGTGGCCAATCCGACAGAAGATGCGCTTGTTCATGCACTTAACGAGGTCACCCGGCTCTTGGAGAAACGAAGGAGCGGTCGCCATTCACTGCGTGCCTCGGAGATGCGTCGCGCTTTGGAGAAGGCGCTCGCTGCCGTCGAAGGGATGCGGGAAGACGACGCACTTATCGATCGCCTGGTTCCGACCACTGGTGACAACGAGTATCTGGAACTATCGAAGTTCGAGGATCGTTTTGTCCCGCAAGAGAATGTTGCGCTGAAGGGAGCGGGCCTAACGAAGGACGCAAAGGTATTGCTCGTGACGCGCATAAGATCCCATCGGAGTCAATTTCGCATTCCAACAGATGACTACCGCGGAGTACTTCGCGACGATCTTTCCAAGATTCGCGAGCAACTCGAACATATGCTTCGCGACACGGTCGACCGAAAACATGTAGTCGAAAAAGGATGGCAGCGGGTGTTCGATCTCGTCTCGGGTGCTGTTCTTGTAAGCGTCAATTCGACCATCAGCGTCAGCAATCCGATGGCCTCTGCACTGTCTGCCGCGTTCGGTTCCGCGCTGGTGGGTAAGGCGCTTTCATAGGGACTACACTTCAGACGACTTTCCTGACGGCACAGTCGGGTGCGCCCAGATAATCAAGAAGTTGGCGACTTGTACGTCTTGATGATTCGTCCGTGCTCCGATCAAGTGAATTCCAGTTCGGGAGTCACTCCCCACGTCCCGGCCGAGGGAAGGCAAAGCCGATCCATATAGTGTTGATGCGCGGCCGGCGTCGTGAGCGCACCGCGCGCGACGGAGAGCTTCCCGGCGTCCTTCGGCGTCGGCCATGTGAACGCCCGTCCGACTTGATCAGTAGACGCTAGGGAAACCAGTCGCGAGAGTCGCGTTCACTTCTCGCGTGATCTTCGAATCTCCGAACGGTCATCCAGAGAAAGACCAAGCAACCAGACACCTGCAATCCGTGACTTTTATGTTACGCTGATCTCCAGGTGCTCCCATGCCGAAACGAGCGAAGACCGGGTTCGACAAATACTTCGACGAGCAGATGAAGTCGCCGACGTTCGCCAAGGACTACGCGGAGGCGCGAGCAGAAATCGACGCGGTCGACCAATTGGTGTCCGCGCTCGACGCCGCCCGAGTGAAGTCCAGCCTGACAAGGACCGAGCTTGCGACGGCAATCGACGCGAGACCTGGGGTTCGAAACCACCCTCGCCGAGGTTCGAGCGGCGAAGGAACTTCTCGAGTCGTCAATCCTTCAAGGACCCATCGCGGAGCGCGATTTCGCGACTGCAGTCCGCGAAGGAAGGGTCGTCGCAGTCGAAAGGCCGGCACTCCCTGGACGACCGAGACTGCCTCCGCCAGCTAGCTCCCGGACGCCTACGGGGCCACGCCGACGCCTCCCCGCTAGTTGCCACCGGCCGGCGTATTCCTTTACGAACTGGGAGCCCGCGTCGGACCCGAGAAGCAGTACATTGGTCGGTCCGGAGGCTTGTCGTGGGACAACGAGAAGCTCGTCTGGCACCAGGCGAACGAGCGCTTCGCCGTGATCACGGTCGGCGATTCGATACGCCGAGAGTGGACCGAGTCGAGCCATCGGTACCTTGTCGGCGCCGAGCAATGGCTGCGAGAGTGGCCTCGTCGAAACGGCCGGCCTTGGCAAGAGGCGGGCTGACGCGATCCGCACAGTCCGAACGGTCTCCGAACCAAAGTCGGATGCTCGTCGTGGCGATGAACAACGCAATCGAGCCCCAAGCCCCGGAACCCACCGATCCAACCGGCCAAGAACCCGCACCGCCGACGCTCGAAACCATAGGTTCCGCCGCCGTGAAACTTGGCCTCGACCCGGCGCGCGACCGGCGATGGCCCCGAAGGCCTCCTCGTCCGCCCTTGGGAGAACGCCCGCCGCGATCTCGCCAAAGCGTGCGAAGCCATCAACGCTCCCCGAGTCACGTGGAACGACCTCCGTCAAACCCTCTCAACGTGGCTCGTCGAAGGCGGCGTCTCCGACACGGCGATCGCCAAGCTCCTGGGGCACGCTGACACAACCATGCTCCACCGCGTGTACGGCAAACCGCGCGACGAAGCGGTCAGTTCCCTGCTCGCGCGTCAGACCTCCGGACTTCCGCCTGTACGCCTGCCTGTACGTGTGGTGTACGTGTCCCCTTCGGATCGGGCACTACCGGGACCGAAAGCCCCCCTCGCAAGTGTGCGAAATGTTTCATTCGCGGTGGGCCGAGCGGGACTCGAACCCGCGACCTACGGATTAAAAGTCCGGACACCAAGCGGTGTTTTGCCGATGATATGGCGGCAATCTGGGGCGATGTGACAAATGTGTGACAATTGGGCCCGGCGCCAGGGTTACCGGCGCGGTCGAGAGAAGGCGCGCCCCTCGGCCGTTGACGGACTCTTGCGTGCCGCCCGGGAGTGATTACCCGTTCAGCATGCGGCTCCGTCGTGTGCTTCCCCCCTTCGCTCTTGTGATTCTCGTGTGTTTCTACCTCGGGGCACCCGTGGTCGAGAGGGGCGATCGCTTGGAGGCAATGTTCGCGTGCGAGGCGCAGCCCACCGTGAGCCTCCTTTATGCTCACGACGACGCAGCCCACGATGACGACGGCCACGACGAACACCACGACACGCGCCAGCCGAAGGCCCCGAGCAACATGACCATCGGCATGACGGGGGCCTTGGGACCAACGGTCTACTCGAACGCAATACGCGTCCAGCCGACGAACTTGGCGGCGCTGGCCCTCGCAGTCGTGTCCGCGCCCGTGGCAACCCCCGAGCCGCCCCCGACGATGGTGACGTCCAATCGATCGGAAAGTCACACAAATGTCGGCGCGCTGGCCGCTTCCGGGTGCTCGAGCAGGGCCCCGGTCCTTCTCACCTAGGTCGTCGGGATGTGCGAACAGAAAGCCGTGGCGGATCAGCGCTCGTTAGCGGAACTTGAGGCAACCCTTGGTGACCACCTTCGCGATGGGGATCCCGCAGTCCTCAGATTGGACGCAAAGAGGTTGGGAGCGCTCGCGGGCGGGTTGTGGGCCATTGAGTGCCCACCCCCTCTGGTCGTCTACAGATTGACGAAACACCATAAAAGCGTGCCGAAAGATATCAGCGAGATTTGGCACCCGCCTGAACCGTTGTCCCGGTTACGTCGTGCCAACATACCTGGCCGCTCGGTATTCTATGGTGCCCTTCACGAGAGTACACCATTTGCGGAAGTCCAGACGCGCCCGGGAGACATGGTCGTGCTGGCCAAGTGGGTCACGACGCGGACGGTTCGACTGATTGTCATAGGTCCGCCTGAGTTCAAACGCCGTTTTCCCCTGGCGAAAGCTCCCGAACAAGTTTCGGCCGATCAGCAGGCAGGCCTCGACTTTCTTGTCTCAGTATTTGCCCGAGCAGACGAAGTAGCGCACGGGCTAGCCGCTTGGCTTGCGGAGGACTTCTACAGGGCTGAAGGCCCCGCAAAGACAGCCCTTGACGACGTCCAGGTGTCCGGAATCCTGTACCC